>CAWIRY010000079.1:0-10913 GCA_963838485.1 uncultured delta proteobacterium
ATACCTAAGTGAGATCAGCCCCTTATTACTTCCTTCGGCCTGCTGACTTTAGACGCGTTCTCCACCATAAGTATTCTCCAGTAATATCCTGCGGCAAATCCCCCTACTGCCCCCGCAAGGAGAAATACAAAGAGAAGGAGGTCTCCCTGGTCTGTGTTTATCAGGGGATCTCTTGCTTCCCTGCCGTGCTCTTTAGCCACTTTCTTAACCACCGACTCATCAATACCGGCCCATTTTTCATTGCCAAGGGCAAAAGATTGAAGGCAAAAAACAACCCATAGCACCGTCACAAATAGAAGCAGCCAGTTCTTGGGAAACTTTCCAGTCTTAAAGCTCCGGATTCCGAACCCCGAACTCCGAACTCTAAACTCGAAACTCTTAATACCGCCCCTCATATCGTCACCTCCTCTGGTTTTAAAACACGCATTTTTACAAGAAGGTCGGGACGCCTTTTATAAAGCAGGACTACCATGCCTGCTGTTATTGCTCCCTCAAGGATTCCGAGGGGAAGTTGGGTCGGTATAAAGGCGATTAGTATTTTTGAAAATAAAGGTATGAATGGTGAACCGCCTCTTATCCCGGATGCAAGCTCAACAGATGTAGTAATGTATGTTGCCCAATCCGCAAGCAATCCTGCCAAGAAGCCTGAAAGGGCCAGGCTTATCTTCATTGAGCGTAATGCCCTGAAGGTTAAATATCCCGTAAAAGATCCCATCACACCCATAGATATTATGTTCGCGCCCCAGGTACTCAAACCGCCGTGAGCCAGGAAAAGGGCCTGGATAAGAAGTGCCGCAGCGGTAATCAGTATGCTTATCGTGGGGCCAAGGAGTATCCCCGAGATCCCTGTCCCGCATGGATGGGAGCACGTTCCTGCAGTTGGCACAGGTATGGGCATGCAGGAGATGATAAAAACCACCGCGGCCATGAGACCGACGAGTGGTTTAAATGAAAGATCACTATTTGAAAGTTTCTTCAACCTGTGCAATCCAACAGCAATAAACGGCGCTGCAAGGACAAACCACAAGGCGGCCCAATCCCAGGGTAATATCCCCTCTGAGATATGCATGGCATAGGCATTGCCGGCAAACAAAAAGCCGCCAAACAGCACGGACATAACGCTGCACATTTTCAAATGAACCATTTTCATTTTACCTCCTAAAACCTTTAGGTTAGCCCTACGAGCAGAACGGTGTCCGTTTCGGCCTTATTGAGTCCGGCTTTTACGCCACCATCTTCCGCAAAACATAGACAAATCTTGCTGTAATCCACTAAAAGTGAGTCTTTCTCTTGTACTTGGCCGCCTCCTCCGGGGTCATAGGCACGAATTCGTACTGTCCCTGAGGGATCGGGAAATTTTCTTCTGGCGGTAAAATCAATTCTCGGACGTCTTTTCCTCTTTTTGATTTTTGAATGCATTTGTGGACCAGATCCACCAACGACTCGTCATATCCCAGTCCTTTTCCCAAAACCAGTTCCACCTGGGGATATTTCTGCCCTTCCTGTTGCATCATCTTGGGAATGTCCAGCAAGAGATGCAGACCCATGTGGAGGAAATAAGGGATGACCAGGACTTTGGTCGCACCCATGGAAACACAGTGTTCAAAAACTTCGGGGAAATGAGGCCCCAGTCTGGACATAAAACAGATCTCGACCATGGCATAGCCATGTTTTTCCTTGAGACGTTCGACCATTTTCTGCATGTCCCTGGCCGCATCAGGCACACGGCTCCCATGGCCCAGGAGGATTATGGCTTCCTTTTGGGCACTGGGGAGATCTTGATTTTTCACACTCTTTTCTTTAGACATTGGGATTCCTCTTTAGAAATTTTTGTAGGGGCCGGTTTAAAACCGGCCTCTACACAGGAACGAATGTTTTCTTTGAACCGGCCAAAACACAAAGGGCGTGGATGACGCTGACGGCCAAAGGACTCCCGCCGCGCCGGCCTTTCAGGGTTATGTAAGGGATGCCTAAAGACATCAGTTCTTCCTTGCTTTCGACCACATGGACAAAGCCCACCGGCATGGCAATGACCAGAGCCGGCATCACCTGCTCTTCTTGGATCAGGCGGTTCAATTCCAGCAAGGCCAGCGGGGCATTCCCAAAGACGGCGATGGCACCCTCCAAATAAGGCCTGGCCTTGCGAATCCCAAAGATGGACCGGGGCCAACCCGATTTACGGGACTCTTGGACGACCTCCTCATGGGCCACATAACAATGGATCATTGGTTCCGAATAGGAAGCGCAGGCCGTCCGGAGTCGGACCAGGGAAAGACCGGAGCGGATCATGTTCGAGTCGCAGTAAATAGGGCTCCCTTTTTGCAAGGCGGAAACAGCCGCCGGGATGGCCCCCGGGCCGAACCTGACATCATTCATCAACGACATATCGGCGGTGGTATGAATCATCCTTCGGACCACTTGCCATTCCTCCGGACCAAAGGGAGGCTCAGGGATTTCCTTGTCGATGATGGACAAGGAAAGGGCCTCAATCTCCTCGCCTGTTTTAGGGTCTGCGTAAAATTGACGGATCAAAGGGGTAAACATCCTCTCTCCATCACTTGGCTGGGATTGTTTTTTTCCGGTCATGATCTCTCACTCAACTGATTTATAAAAGATTCCACAACGGCCGGCCGACCGACCCAGTGCAGGTGCACATAACTGGCTAAAATATTGCCTTTCTGGAACCCTTCGAAAAATATTTTTTCCGATCTCCGACGCCGGACCTGGTAAACCGCCTGCCATTGAGGATGCCTACAGGGATCGGCCATCAACTCCGAATAATGAAACTCATGGCCCCTTAAGACCGTTCCTTCAGGACCGAAAAGGGAATCCTTCATAAGACCGATCTCCACATAACCCAGGGTCTTTAAGCGGCTGCACATCTTGGTCCAAACCGGTAAGAGGCCCACCAAAGGTTTTCGTCCGCCCTCCAGGGTCTCGATCCCTTGTGACAAATACATTAGACCCCCGCACTCACCGTAAATCGGCCGGTTTGAAGCGGCCAGGGAGCGAACATCCGTAATGAAGGCCTGGTTTTCGGACAGGACTTTCGCATATTCCTCCGGATAACCGCCCCCGAAATAAAGGCCGTCTAATCCTTGCGGCAAATGGCTGTCTCGCAGGGGTGAAAAAGGGACCAACTCCGCCCCCTTGGCTTTTAACTGATCCAGGTTGTCCGGGTAGTAAAAATGAAAGGCCTCATCCCAGGCATACCCCAGACAAATTTTTTTATTCGGAATTTCTTCGGAGAAGGCAAATCCCGAAAAGGTCCGGGCCGGGCTTCTTTTGGCCTTTTGGATCATGGCCTCGACGGAAATCTGTTTTTCAAAAACAGAGGCCAAATGGTCCAGGATGGAAAGAGACAAATTATGGGCATCGGCGGTGACCAGCCCCAGGTGACGGCTGGGTAAGGTTGGAAAGGCACCCCTGGGGATAGCCCCCAAAAGGGGCGGCAAGTCAACGGCCTCCAAAGAGGCTTTTAGCCAACTTCCATGCCGGTCGGAGCCGCATTGGTTGGCGATAACCCCTTCGATCCTCACCCCGGATTCAAATTGGCTGAACCCCTGAACCAAGGGGGCCAGGCTCCTGGCCTGGCCATGAACATTGACTATTAAAAAGACCGGGACTTCCAACCAGCGGGCGATCTCGGCCGTGCTCCCCTCAGAAGATTTCGGGTCGGCCCCATCGAAAAGACCCATGACCCCTTCAATCACTGCCACATCCGCATCCCGGGTTTTCCGTTCAAAAAGTTCTTCCACGTAGGCCCGACCGCTCATCCAGCCATCCAGATTATAACAGGGTCTTCCGGAAGCCTGTCTCAAATAAGAGGGGTCCAGGAAGTCTGGCCCCACCTTGAAGGTCTGGACCTTCAGGCCCCTCTTGCGCAGGGCCGTCACCAGGGCCAGGGTCACCGAGGTCTTACCGACTCCGCTGCTGGTCCCGGCAATAACCATCCTCGGCAGAAGGGTTCTCAATACTCTATCCCCGGTTGGGCCTTAAAGCCCTGTTGAAAACCATGTTTAAGACAATTCATTTGAGTAACCGTGTCCGCCTGCATCTGGAGGTTTTCGCTCACACCCCGTCCGGTCATCACCAAGCTGGTGTTTTCATTTCTCTGTTGGATGACTTCCAAGACCCTGTCTTCCGACAGGACTCCTTTGGATATGGCCGTCCCTATTTCATCGAGGATGACTAAGTTATATTCCCCGGATTTCAGGATTTCCAAGGCCGTGGTCAGAGCCCTTTCAGCAACACTTTGATGATATTTAAAGGCCGGGGCCTGAGGGTCCGGCAGGAATCCCAAGCCAGCCGGCATCATCTCAATCCCCGGAAGATGTCGAAGGCCGAGCCTTTCTCCGGTCGGACGCTTGGATTTTAGAAATTGTAGGATAAAGACCTTCTGGCCGTGACCGCTGGCCCGCACGGCCAAGCCCAGGGCGGCCGTGGTTTTCCCTTTGCCGTCACCGGTAAAGATCAACAGACGTCCGGTCTTCTTGGCGGTCTTCGGTTTTTTTGTAAGATCATTTGAAACCATTATTATAGACTCGAAATAAGTCGTCACTCCCGCGCAGGCTGGAATCCAGCCAGGTCTAACCATCCCAAATACTGGATTCCCCTCCCCGATTAAGACATTCGGGGACAAGCTTTCACGAATGACGAAATGGTGTGTTTTAAGGTTATTAATGATTTTGTCATTACCTAAGACCCAGTAAGCAATACAGGTCGTCTATCCTCAGGCTGCTTCTGACGATCTCCGCCAGCCGATCCAAGGCCGGTTCCAGGTTATAACGGGCTAAAACTTGGCCCTTTGCGGCCAGTCCCCGATGCTCACGGAGGCGATCGATGAACCAGCGGCGAAAAAGATCGGCATCAAAAAGGCCGTGCAAATAAGTTCCCCAGACTCGATGGTCGGGTGATTCCAGCCCGATCGTCTCTCCGCCGATCCGTCGAATGATCGGCTTAAGACCGTTGCCCTCGGTCAGGCCATGGTGGATCTCATAGCCAAAAAGTTCCAGACCGGAAGAAAGGTGATCGGCTGTAACTCGGGTCAGGGTCTTTTCCTTAGCCATGATGGTTTTAATCGGCATCAGTCCCAGGCCGGAAAGGGTTTGGCCATCCGATTCAATCCCATGGGGGTCGGCGATTTCCTGCCCTAAAATCTGGAAGCCCCCACAGACCCCGATGACCTCTGTAAGGCCTTCCTTGGCCAGGTTGGATATCTTCCGATCCAATCCGCACCGGCGCAGAAACAACAAATCCCCAAGGACATTTTTGCTTCCCGGAAGGATCAGGGCATCAGGATGATCCAGGTCTCCCGCCGAGCGAACGATCCTTAAACGCACATCGGGTTCAATCCGGAAGGAATCGAAATCGGTGAAATTAGAAATGTGGGGCAGGTCGATGACCGCGATTTCAACCCCTTCTTCCTTGGAGGTGTGGAGGTCAAAAAAACCGTCTTTAAAACTCACCGAATCCTCCTCCGGCAAACCCAGGTCCCTAATGTGGGGAACAACTCCCCATATAGGCCGGTCGGTGCAATAGCTGGTAAATTGAATCGCCGGTCCGAGCAGAGACGCTTCTCCACGAA
Organism: uncultured delta proteobacterium; assembly: GCA_963838485.1. GTDB lineage: Bacteria > Desulfobacterota > RBG-13-43-22 > RBG-13-43-22 > RBG-13-43-22 > RBG-13-43-22. The sequence goes on from CAWIRY010000079.1 coordinate 5,588, forward strand.
AACGATTGATGACAAAACCAGCCAACAGCTTTCGTTCCCAAGGGGAAAGGATCTCCCAGGTGCCTAAAAAAGAGGCGAAGACTCCGCCCCGGTCGATATCCCCCACCAGCAGAACCGGGGCATTGGCATATTCGGCCATCTTCATGTTGACGATATCATGGTGCTTTAAGTTGACCTCGGCCGGGCTGCCGGCCCCTTCCAAAACGATTACCTCATATTCCCCGACCAGGGCATCGTAAGCCTCCCTGGCTTTTTGAAAGGCCTGGGCCTTATATTCGATGTATCGGTCCACATCCATATTCCCCACCGGTTGACCCATGACAATGACCTGGGAGCCCGTATCCTTGTTGGGTTTAAGCAGGATGGGATTCATCCGCACATCGGGCTCCAGACGGCAGGCCTGGGCTTGAACCACCTGGGCCCGCCCCATTTCACCCCCCTGACGGGTGACAAAAGAATTCAAGGACATATTTTGGGATTTAAAGGGGGCTACCCGATAGCCGTCCTGAAGCAAAATCCGGCACAGGGCCGTGGTCAGGATGCTCTTCCCGGCATTGGAACTGGTCCCCTGGAACATGACAGCCGGGATTTTTCTTTTGGTCTTTTGGGTTTTCGGTTTACCGGTCAAAGCCAAGGCAAGGGCTTGACCGAGTTGATCATTTTCTTCGGCTGTCCTGACGGCCAGCCGAAAGAAATGGCCGTCCAATCCTTCAAAGTTTTCACAAACCCGGATGGCCATTCCTTGAGTCAGTAATTGGGAGGCTAATTGGGAAGCACTTAACTGGTTAAGGTCGATTCGAACCAGCAGGAAATTGGACTCTCCCGGATAGACTTTCAGCCCAGGCAGGCTTTCGAGAGCCAGCCGCAAGTCCTCCCGCAATTGTTTTACCAGGGCCCTGGTCTGCTCCGCGTAGGTCCTGTCGCTTAAGGCCGCCTCGCCCACTTTTTGGGCCAGGGTGTTAACCGACCAGGGCGGCAAGATAGCGCGCACCTTTTTGGCTATTTCAGGATCGGCCAAGGCCCAGCCCAATCTTAAACCGGGGATGGCAAAAAATTTAGTAAAAGATCTAAGGACAATCACATTAAAAGGGCGGTCCCTGGTCAAGCTATCCAGTCCCTCTATAAAATCGGCAAAGGCCTCATCGATCACAAACAAAGCAGAAGGATGTCTTTGGGCCATCTGGCGTATGGCCTCGACCTCCAAGGTTATTCCGGTCGGATTGTTGGGTTGGGCTAAAATAACCAGGCAATCGTTTTTGAGTTGGGCTTCCAGCAGGGGAAGATCCGGACGGAAGTCGTCCTCTTCTCTTAAAACGATTTTTTCTACGGTCATACCGGATTGTTCGGCGGCCTGAACATAATCCCGGTAAGAAGGGATGGCAATCACGGCCCGGGGGAGGGCTAAGGCCCGGGGGATTTGGTAAATCAATTCCGTCGAGCCATTCCCGACAAGGACTTCCTCCTCTTTGACCTGATAATGCTGGGCAATGGCGCGGGTCAGCCCGGAGCAGGCGGGGTCAGGATAGTGGCTCAGGGATTCTATTTGAGAATTGATCAAAGGGCGAAGCCACTGCGGCGGTCCCAGGGGATTTATATTGGCTGAAAAATCCACGATATCTTTGTATTCAAGCCCGGCCGATTCGGCCAACTCTTTTATATTCCCCCCATGTCCGTGGTTTATCATAACTGGTCCTATCTAAATGTATCCATGCTTTCTAACAATCGAGATCTTTTGCCTCTGATGAAACGATGCTGGATGCTGGATACTGGATAAACCCCTCTTGTTTCGGGCTAAACGAATGAATAATTTCCATTCTACACGCACCACGTTGAATCTTGCATCTTGAATCTTAAAATCCAGCATCCGGCTATGCCTTATAGAATATCCCATTCATCAAGATCACCTTAAAGCTATTCCCGTAGCACTCAATAATATTCAAGCAGGCATAGCCCTGGTCCATAAAAAACATATTTTTGAAACGCAGCCCCAGGGCCCGGGCCAGGATGATGCGATTGACTCCGGCATGGGCCACTAAAAGGATATCCTTCCCCTGGTTTTCCTTAAGCAAGATTTTCAGGCCCTGCAAGACCCGGCCACGAAATTGGATCCAGTTTTCTCCGCCCGGAAAATAAAAATTTTTCAGGTCATAAAAAAAAAGGGCTTTGATTTCCGGGTTCTCTTTCTTGACCTCATCCCAGGATTTCCCGTCCCAATCACCCATATTCATTTCTCGAAAGGCCGGACGGATAACCGGCTTGATGGCCCGTCCCCGGCAGATCGACCGGGCCGAATCTACGGCCCGCTTCAGATCGCTGGCATAAGCCCGATCCAGGGAAATACCTTTTAGGTGTTCGGCCAGGGACTGAATCTGTCTTTTCCCCCGAAGGCTCAAAGCCAGATCGGTAAAGCCCAGAAATTTCCCGTGCCCTTGACTAACCACTTCTCCATGACGGACTAAAAAAAGACGGGTCGATTTTTTTTGGTCAGACATTGGTAATTACTCCTAACACATAAAGCATCCCCCAAACCTCAGTAGATTCTATGACCGCCCCCATCACGTCTCCGGTGATGCCTCCTAATTTTTTCAGAAAATACGAACCGCAGATTAATCCCCAAGCCAGGGCGATCAAGATTAATCCCAGCCCATAAAACTTAGCTATGGCCAGGACCGGACCCCAAGCCAAAAGGGTGGCCCAAAAGAATTCCTTTTTTCCCGTACCTTCAACCAGGGCCTGCCCCAGACCACCCGACGGCCTAGCATAAGGGAATAAGAAGGACAGGAAAATCGGGGTCCAACGGCTGAGCATGGGTATGAGGATGATCCACAGCCACAAGGATGGAAAAGCAAGGATTTCTTTCAGGGCCAAATATTTAATCCCCAGAATCGCTATCAGCCCGACGATCCCCATGGTCCCAAGATGAACATCCTTCATGATATTCAAACGTTTTTCGGGATTCGGTCCCGCCGTAAAGGCCGTCTAAACAGTCGGCCAGACCGTCTAAATGCAAGGCCCCGGTCAGGACCACCCAAAATACGACTAACAATCCGGTAGAAACCGGGGTGGGGAAAACAAGATTGACCCCATAAAAGAAAACCCAGAGCAATCCTCCGATAGCAGAACCCACCAAGGGATAATATTTACCGGCGGCCGCCACGGAATCGGAATTTATTTCTTGGCCATGTCCCCAGGGAATAATGGTCAGGAACCGGAAAGCCAATAAAAAAGAGTTCATCTATTTCCCTTTGACCACCATAGGAATCCCGGCCACCATCAAAATGACCTGATCGGCTATCCGGGCAATCTCCTGGTTGAGCCTGCCGCTGACATCCCGAAAGGTCCGAGCCAAGGGATTATCGGGAACGATTCCCCAGCCCACTTCATTACCGATGAGGATCACCGGTGTTTCCAGCTTCTTTAATAAGGCCAGGAAGTCAGCCGTCGTTTGCTGAATACTCCGCCCCTCTTCCCCCGCTTCACCCAATAAATTGCCCAGCCACAAGGTCAGACAATCCACAATCACAATGGAGAAATTTTTCCCTATTTTTTCAAGTTGGGCGGTTAAGGTTAAAGGTTCCTCGAAGGTCAGAAAGGCCGATTTTCTCTCCTCCTGGTGCTTGCGTATGCGCTCATTCATTTCCCCATCCAGATTTTGGGCCGTAGCAATATAGGCTCGAGGAATAGGAAAGCTATTGGCCCATTGGACGGCCAGGCGGGTTTTGCCACTGCGGGCCGGGCCGGTAATAAGGGTTAGACGGGCTTGCTGATTTATCGGGAGGTCCAAAATAAAAAATCCTTAAGTCCAATTTCTGAACTTAAGGATGGCACCCAGCTTACTTGATCCATTAAGTCGAATCCCCCCGTGTCCAACGCTTTGGAGATTCTTCCATAAAGGCAGGTCTTCTGACTTCCGGATCTTCCTACTTTCCACGCCTTCCCGTTTATCTCGGGATAAACAGTGGCTCTTGCGGATTTCGTACCCGAATACAGCGGCGGGACCGTGACGGCCTTAAACCGTCTTCCCTTTTAAACCCGTAGTGGTACCTTTACGTAATTTTACTCTATTTTAAATAGCCTCTTTATGTCAATAAAAAAATGGAAAAACTTCCAAATATAAAGTTACAAAATAATCGGCTGGTTATGTCTATTTAATTTGATTTTTTTTTTATTTTTGTTAATATATTTTAGTTGAATTTTTCAAATTCGGTGATGACATAGTTGCCAGCAGGGCATACATTAATGAAGCCCAGAGTCTACTTAGAAACAACAATCGTCAGCTATCTGACTTCGAAGCCGAGTAGGGATGTGGTCATAGCAGCACCCAGCAAATTACCCAAGAGTGGTGGGAAACACGCCGTGAAGCTTTCGATTTATTTGTATCTGAGCTGGTGATCCGTGAGGCCGGTGCCGGAGATGAGGTTGCCTCGCAAAAACGTCTTTCTGCTCTCGAAGAGATCCCTTTACTGGAATTGAACGAAGAAGCGTTAAACTTGTCCGGGGCCTTTGTGGAAAAAGGCCTCATTCCTGAAATAGCCAGGGAAGACGCCCTTCATATTGCCTTGGCCACAGTACACGGGATGGATTATCTTATTACCTGGAATTGCCGTCATATCGCCAATGCTGAAATGCGTAATGGTGTGACTTTGATTTGTATCACTCAGGGGTATGAGGCCCCTGTTATTGCCACTCCGGAAGAGCTTATGGGGGATTAAAACAATGTGGAAAGACCCAATAGTTGAAGAAGTGAGAAAGATTCGTGAAGAACATGCTGCTCGTTTCGGATATGATCTTAAAGCCATTTTCGAAGATCTGAAAAAAACAGAAAAAATGTCTCTTCGAAGGGTAATGTCCTTGCCACCAAAAAGATTAAAAGAAAGGCAAGTAGCGGTTGTATCAGGATAATCTGGGTGGCCCTGTGTCCGATGCCCTTTCTAAGTCCTTCCAAATCACTAATAAAACGGCTTTCCGAGACGGCCTGATCTCAGTTACAGAAGCACTAACCAAGAAATCGCCGTGAAACTAATTTCCGAGAACGAGACTGCGATGACTAAACCACAATTTGAATCACTCGACCAGATGGCTGAAAGGAATGATCATCAATCGAAAGCGCAAGAAGAAGTAACCCGACACGAAACTCCATACCGCAACCTTTAAGCAGCCCAGGGAGGAAAAACATGATTACCGCCATCGTTCAATTCAAACTTCCTCAACCAATCAGCCGAGAAAAGGGCCAGGAAATCTTTTTAAGCACGGCCCCAAAGTATCGAGATGTCCCGGGACTCCTTCGGAAGTATTATCTCCTCTCCACGGATGGCCAAACGGCCGG
>CAWIRY010000080.1:0-18393 GCA_963838485.1 uncultured delta proteobacterium
GGCCGGAGATTTATGGACAGAGGCTTGGATATGGTCCGGCCGATTTAAAGACCCTCAAGGAAAAAGGAATTATTTAGTCCTTATGCCGACTGGAGACCAGTTAGCCCAGTTTATCATCTCCGGCCTGACCACCGGGAGCATTTATGCCTTGATCGCCCTGGGTTTTTGCTATCGTCCACAATGCCATGGGGGGATCGTCAACTTTACCCAGGTGGATTTGACGTCCCACCCTGGGCGGGACTGATGATGTATACTTTTTTTCTGGGTTTGGGTCTGCCCCTGCCGCTGGCCTTTCTCCTGGGGGTCTTGGCCGTAACCGTGGTCGGCGGCCTGGTGGAAAGACTGGCCATACGGCCGGCGAGGTCCCGGTCCATTCTCGTCCTGATCCTTATCACCATCGGCGTTTCCATTCTGATGCGCGGGGCCTTCAAGATCATCTGGGGGAAAAATCAGATGGCCCTGCCGCCCTTCAGCGGAGACACCCCTCTTATCATCCTGCGGGCGGCGGTTCTCCCTCAAAGCCTGTGGATCTTCTTTATTACCGTTCTGGTGGTCATTATCCTCCATCTTTTTTTTAATCACACCCTGATCGGCAAGGCCATGCGGGCCACCTCCTTTAATCCCAGGGCCGCGGCCCTTATGGGCGTCAATGTCAATCGAATGATCCTTTTTTCCTTTGCCTTAAGCGGCGCCCTGGGGGCGATTGCCGGGATCATCATCGTCCCCATCACCACCCTGTCTTATGACATCGGGGTCATGCTCGGTTTAAAAGGGTTCGCCGCGGCCATCCTGGGTGGTTATGGAAATAGTATCGGGGCCATAGTCGGCGGTTTATTGTTGGGTGTCCTGGAGTCCCTGGGGGCCGGGACCATCTCCTCTTCCTATAAGGACGTCATCGCCTTCGTCATCCTTCTCCTGGTCCTGTTTATGAAACCGAGCGGTCTTTTAGGCTACGGAGACAAGGAGCGGGTCTGAAAAATGGTCCAAGGATTTCGGAAAAGTCGGTCCACCTTGAGATTATCATTCCTGGCCCTGGCCATCATCCTCTTCCCTTTGGTTATTTCCAACCCTTACTATTTGAATGTCGTCAATATCATCGGTTTGAATACCCTGATTGTCGTGGGCCTTAATCTATTGATCGGCTACGCCGGACAAATCTCCCTGGGCCACGCGGCCTTTTATGGGCTGGGGGCCTATCTTTCCGGCATCTTGACGGTCAGCTATGGGCTTTCTCCCTGGGTGGCTATGGTCCTGGCCATGACCGTCACCGGTCTTCTGGCTCTGATCATCGGTATTCCCACCCTTAAATTACACGGCCATTATCTGGTCATGGCCACTTTGGGCTTTAACATCATCATCAATATCGTCATCATCCAGTGGGATCAGATGACCGGGGGACCATCGGGATTTCCGGGCATACCCAATTTGAAAATCGGAGGCCTGGTCTTTGACTCCGACCAAAAAATGTATTACCTGATCTGGTTTTTTACCTTTATCGGGATCGCCCTGGCCTTAAACCTGGTCCATTCCAGGGTAGGCCGCGGGCTTCGGGCCTTGCATGGCAGCGAAGTGGCCGCCGGCGCCCTGGGGGTAAAGACCGAAGTGTATAAGGTCAAGGTCTTTATCCTGAGCGCCCTATATGCCTCCCTGGCCGGGAGCCTTTATGCCCACTATTTGACCTTTATCAGCCCAAAAACCTTTGACATCTTCTTTTCCATAGAATTGGTCACCATGGTCATCGTCGGCGGCATGGGCAGTATCTGGGGGACCCTCTTCGGGACCTTCTTCATCACCCCCTTGCCGAACATCCTTTATTTTTTTGATGAATATAAAGATATCTTTTATGGGTTGATCCTGACCCTTATTTTGATTTTTTTACCCGAAGGGGTGATCGTCGCCCTCCATAACCGGTACTTGACCCGCAGGCAACATCTTCAACAGGCCGGGGTCCCTGGTGAATCATGAGCGATCCGATCTTGCAGGTCCAGGAGGTCTCCATCAATTTCGGGGGATTAACGGCCCTGATGCAACTCAGTTTCGACCTGCCCAAGGGTTCCATTACCGCCCTGATCGGTCCTAACGGGGCCGGTAAAACAACGGCCATCAATATCATTTCCGGGATCTATCGACCCCGAAAAGGCCGGATATTTTTTAAGGGGACGGCAATCAGCGGACGCCGGCCCTATCACCTGGCGGCCATGGGACTGACGCGGACCTTTCAAAATATTCAAATCTTCCAGAATATGACCGTTCTGGAAAACATCATGGTCGGTCTGCACTGTCGAACTCAAAAAGAATTTTTAGCCTCTTTATTCCATCTTCCGGGCGTCCGCCGGGAGGAAAAGGCCATTGAAAAAAAGGCCTGGGAGATTTTGGATTTCTTCCATCTCGAAGCCAAGGGCCAGTGGCCAGCGGCCGGTTTATCCTACGGAGAACAAAAACGGATTGAAATGGCCCGGGCTCGGCCTCAAACCCCGAGTTGGGTACTCTTGGACGAACCGGTAGCCGGTTTGAACATGACCGAGACCCGGGAAATTGCCGATTTGATCCGCCGGGTCCGCTCCCAGGGGATTTCGGTTCTTTTAGTCGAGCACGACATGAACTTAGTCATGGGTATTTCAGAAAAAATTGTGGTCTTGAATTACGGGCAAAAGATCGCCGACGGGCCCCCGGAAGCGATTCAAAGAGATCCCCGGGTCCTGACCGCCTATCTTGGGACCGAAGCCTGATAAGTTGGTAAAAAGACGTCACCCCGGTGAAAACCGGGGTCCAGACACCTTCCCGTTGGAAGCCGGGGACCAAACCACGGAACCTAAACATTCCGGCTTTCGCCGGAATGACGAAACGGGTGCTTTCAAACTTTTTCCGAAATCCACTAAGTTTACCAAATGAGGAAATTGGGATCTTAATTTCTGGCAAATTAATGGAACTGATGTTACAAATAGAAAAGTTAGAAGCCCGTTACGGAGGGAACCGGGCCCTGAAAGGGATCTCTCTGGAAGTCCGTCAGGGCGAGATCGTCTCTTTGATCGGGGCCAACGGGGCCGGTAAAACAACCCTGCTCAATTGCCTCTCCGGGGTTCATCCGGCCCGTAAGGGAAAGGTCCTTTTTATGGGACAGGATGTCAGCCGGGCGAATGCTCAACAGTTGGTCCGCTTGGGGATCGTTCAGGTTCCGGAAAATCGCCAGCTTTTCGGTCCCCTGACCATTCAGGAAAATCTGGAATTGGGGGCCTATGTCTCTTCCCGGCAGAAGAAAAATGCCGAACGGCTCAAGAGCATGGAGCGTATCTACGGACTCTTTCCTTTCCTGAAAGACCGCCGGAAACAACGGGCGGCCACCCTATCCGGAGGAGAACAGCAGATGCTGGCCATCGGACGGGGATTAATGGCCGAGCCCCGATTGCTTCTGCTGGATGAGCCTTCCCTGGGTCTGGCGCCGATGATCGTTCGGGAGATCTTCCGCATCATCAAGGAGCTTAAGGAAGAAGGCCGTACCATCTTGTTGGTCGAACAAAACGCTCGAGGGGCCTTAAACATTTCCCAACGGGGTTATGTCATCGAAACCGGCAGGATTACCATGAGCGGCACGGCCCGGGAGTTGTTAGAAGACGGGAAGGTCCGGCGGGCCTTCCTGGGACATGATTTATCCAATAATTGATGGGAGTCGATCTATGGATTCGGGAAAAAAGAAACCGCCCTATCCGGGTTTTGATTGCCAAGCCCGGACTGGACGGCCATGACCGAGGGGCCAAGGTAGTGGCCCATGCCTTACGGGATGCCGGCATGGAGGTCATCTACACCGGCCTTCATCAACAAATTGAAAGCATCGTTCAGGCGGCCTTGCAGGAAGATGTGGATGTCATCGGGCTGTCGATCATGTCCGGAGCCCATTTGCCGATCTGCAAAAAGCTAATGGGCTTTCTTTCGGAAAAAGATTTGCAGGACAAATTGGTCGTCGTGGGCGGGGTCATCCCCAAAAAGGACATCCCGGCCTTAAAGGACCTGGGAGTGGCCGGGGTCTTCCCCGGGGGCACGCCCTTTTCGGTCCCTGTCGATTTTATAAAAGCAAATATAGGCACGAGGCACGAGGAATAAGGCTTGAGGAAGAGAAAGGGAGGGTTCTTTCTCTCACCTCGTGCCTCACGCCTCACGCCTTTTTTAGGAGGACCCATGGGAGTAGCCAAATATATAAAAAATAAGAAAGACGGCATCGAAGAGGTCATTCTTCAATCCGGCATCCCGGTCAAACCTTTTTATACACCCAAAGATTTAGAGGCCGTTGGTTTTGATTATCAAAAAGACCTGGCCGATCCCGGGAAATATCCCTTTACCCGGGGGATCCATCCCCTGGGCTACCGCAGCCGGGCCTGGACCACCCGACAATACACCGGATTCGGAACTCCGGCCGAAAGCAACGAACGGTTTAAAATGATGATCGCCCACGGCCAGACCGGTTTGAATGTGGCCTTTGACCTCCCTTCCCAGATGGGCCTGGATTCCGACGACCCCATGGCCGAAGGCGAAGTGGGGCGGGTAGGAATGGCCATAGATTCTTTGCGGGACTTCGAGATCGCCTTTAAGGACATCCCCTTAGACAAAATCGGGGTCGGGTTGACCATCAATGCCGTAGCGACCATCATGCTGGCCATGTTCCAGGCCATGGCCGAAAAATCCGGCTACACCAAGGACCAGATCAGCGCCACCCCCCAGAATGACATCCTCAAGGAAATGATCGGCCGCGGGGCCTGGATTTTTCCCATCGAGCCGGCCGTCCGTCTTATCGGGGACACCATCGAATATGCCATCAAGGAACTGCCCAAGTGCAACCCGGTCAGTGTCTGCGGCTACCACATCCGGGAATCCGGTGCTACCTCCTCTCAGGAAATTGCCTATGCCATCCTGATTGCCAATGCCTATATCGATGAGGTCATCGGCCGGGGCTATGCGGCTGAAGATTTCGTCGGACGCTTTTCCTTTAACATAAACATCTTCGGCAATCTCTGGGAACAGGTGGCCAAGTTCCGGGCCGCCCGTAAGCTCTGGGCCGTCAACTTAAAAGAAAAATACGGGGTCAAGAATGATAAAAACATGTATCTCCGGGGACTGTTTGGCGGGGGCGGCGGCGGTTTGACCAAGGCCCAGCCGGAAAACAACATCATCCGCGGGGCCTATTACGGCCTGGCCGCGGCCCTGGGCGGTGCCCAGACCACGGCCCTGTGCTCTTTCGATGAGGCCTATACCATCCCCACACCCCGGGCCGCCTTGTTATCATTGCGGACCCTGGAGATCCTCATGGAAGAAGTGGGTCTGCGGGATACGGTGGACCCTTTGGCCGGCTCCTACTTTGTTGAAACCTTGACCAAGCAGATGGAGGAAAAAATCCACGAGGAAATGAAAGAGGTCGAGGACCTCGGCGGTATCGTCAAGGCCGTGGCCCAGGGAGTTATCCAGAGAAAGGTCTCCCGCCAGGCCTATGAATTTGAAAAGGCCGTCCAGGAGGGGGAGCTGATCAAGGTGGGGGTCAACAAATATGTGGAAGGCGAAGAAGAAGACGTGGACCTCCACGAGTACCGGGAGGAATCGGCCGTGGAAAAAATCCGGGAGCTGAAGGCCCTCCGGCAGGAGCGATCAAATGAGGAAGTCACCCGCACCCTCAAGGCCTTGGAGATCGCGGTCCAGGAAAAGAAAAATGTCATGCCCTTCCTGGTGGATTGCTGCCAGGCCTATTGCACGGTGGGGGAGATGACCGGCCTGTTCAAGGAGGCCTACGGGACCTTTGAGGAGCCGAATATTTTTTAAAACAAAAATAACGGTACAAGGCTTAGGGCACAAGGCGCAAGGAAACCCAATTCTCCCTCTAAGCCTTGGACCTTGCACCTTGGACCTTGTGCCTTGCGCTTTGAACCTTGTACCTTGAACCGTTTTTCATGGGAGGAAGAATGGCAGACAAGCATTACCGGTTGGGTTGTGATATCGGCGGGACCTTTACCGATTTTGTCCTCCTGGATGATCATACCGGGGAGATCAAGACCGGCAAGTGTCTGACCACCCCCCAGGACCCCTCGGATGCCGTTGAGGAGGGGATGAGGATGCTGGGAGCAACTACGCCGGCATTTGTGTCCAGGCTGGATGAGTTGATCCATGGAACGACCTTAGTCATCAACGCCATCATCGAGCGCAAGGGGGCCAGAACAGGGCTGATCACCACCAAGGGCTTTCGGGACGTCCTGGAAATCGGCCGGGAGATGCGCTATGCCCCCTATGACATCTTCTCCGAATTTCCCAAACCTCTGATCCCCCGAAGGTATCGTCTCGAGGTGGACGAGCGCATCCGGAGCGACGGGACCGTCATCAGGGCACTTAACCCGGAGGAGGCCCGGCAGGTGGTTCGTACCCTGCTCGGAATGGGTGTTGAATCCATTGCCGTCTGTCTTATCAATTCCTTTGAGAATCCCTCTCATGAGCTGATGCTCCAAGAGATCATCAAACAGGAGGCACCAACAACACTTTCCGTCTCCATTTCCACCCATGTTTTGCCGCAGATCAAGGAATATGAGCGCACCAGCACCACGGTTACCAACGCCTATGTCAAGCCCCTGACGGAACGGTATCTGTCCAAACTGGCCGGCCGGCTTACGGCCATCGGCTTTAAGGGGAATCTCTTCATTATGCTTTCCAGCGGCGGCATTACCTCCTTGGAAACAGCGGCCGAGTTTCCGGTACGGATCATCGAGTCGGGGCCGACCGCGGCGGTTATCGCCGGCCAATACTACGGCAAGCATTTCAATATTTCGGAGATGTTCTGCTTTGACATGGGGGGCACAACGGCCAAGTCCTGCCTGATCCAGAAAGGGGTGGCCGGTGTGGTCCCGACCTTTGAAGTCGGACGGGTCCAGAGATTCATGAAAGGAAGCGGCCTGACGATCCAGGTGCCCGTCGTCGACCTGATGGAAATCGGCGCTGGAGGCGGCAGTATGGCCAAGGTGAGCAAGATGGGCACCCTACAGGTGGGGCCCGAAAGTTCCGGAGCGGACCCGGACCGATCTGTTACGGCCGGGGAGGGCTGGATCCCTGCGTGACCGATGCCGACCTCCTGCTGGGCTACCTGGACGAGGATTACTTTCTCGGCGGGACGATGAAGCTCGACAAGGAGGGGGCCCGGCGCGGCGTTGAGGAAAGAGATCGCCAAACCTCTCGGGGTCTCTTTTATCCAGGCCATCTGGGGGATCCACGACCTTATCAATGAGACCATGGCCGCGGCCGCCAAGACCCATATTGCCGAAAAAGGCGGAAACCCCAAGTTAGTGACCATAGTCGCCTTCGGAGGGGCAGGACCGGTGCATGCCTATGGCCTGGCCAAAAAATTGGGGGCCCCCCGTTTGCTTGTGCCGCCGAATGCAGGGGTCGGTTCGGCCCTGGGTTTTTTCACCGCCCCCGGGCTTTCGATCTCCTGCGGAGCCACAAGGTTTCCCTGACCAACGTGGCCTTTGATGAAGTGGAACATATCTTCCAGGACCTGGAAGCGGATTCGGTCAAAATCCTGAAAAAGGAAGCCGGCGATGAGGTGCTTCATTTCGAACGGTCCCTCGACATGCGCTTCGTCGGACAGGGATCGGAAATCAATGTCCTCTTGCCGGCCGGGTATTTCACCCGACTCGAAAAAGCCGAGGTTCGGCGCCTCTTCGACGAAGCCTACGAGAAACTTTACGGCCGGACCTACCCCGACTCCGAGGTGGAGTTCATCAACTTCAAGGTGAAGGCCAGCCTGCCTGAGCGGCTCCTTAAGTTGCCCAAAATTGAGGGCGCTAAAAGGCGGTCCCTGGATACGGCCGTTAAGGGACAGCGGCAGGCCTATTCCCCGCTGGCCCGAAAATTTATCCCCTATACGGTGTACGATCGCTACAGATTGTTTCCGGGAGCCCGGTTTTCAGGTCCGGCCATTATCGAGGAAAGGGAATCGACCCTCATTGTGGGCGAAGATGCCCGTATGTCCACTGATGACTTCGGATTTCTGTGGATTGATCTTAAGGAGAGTGACTGATGGGCCGCACATTTGATCCGATCACCCTGGAAATTTTGTGGCGAAGGCTGATCTCCATTGTGGACGAGGCCGACGGCAGTGTAGCCCGCACCGCCTTTTCGAGCTTGCTCCGAGATGCCCATGACTACACCTGCATGTTTACCGATCGATTGGGCCGGGAACTGGCCCAGGGGACCTTTGCCACCCCCGGGCAGTCGGGGGCCATGGCCCTGGGGGTGAAGGCCCTCGTCAACAAGTTCCCCTTCGACTATTATCGTCCCGGCGACGTTTTTATTACCAATGACCCCTGGGCCCTGGCCGGCCACTTGAATGATGTCTGTGTCATGAGCCCCATCTTCTACAAAAACCATTTGGTCGCCTTTACCGCCTGTGTTTTTCATCATTCCGATATCGGCGGCCGTGTGGCCTCCGATAATCATGACGTCTTTGAAGAAGGCCTTTTCATCCCCTTCGTCAAGCTCTATGACCAAGGGGTCCTCAACCAATCGGTCCTGGACCTGATCCGCTGGAATGTCCGCACCCCTGACGAGGTGACCGGGGATATTCGGTCGCAGATTTCAGCCAACTACGTCTGTGCCGAAAAGATCGGCCAGATGCTCCGGGAGAGCGGCCTGGAGAACCTGGATGACCTGGCCGAACAGGTTATCCGGCTTACCGAAAAAAGCATGCGCCAGGAGATCGAAAAAATCCCGGACGGGTTTTATCGGGCCAAAGGCATTATCGAACAGACCAAGGGAAAAGAGGACATCCTTATCCAGGCCAAGGTGGAGATCAAGGGAAGCGATATCCTCGTGGACCTCGAAGGTTCTTCCGGGCAGGTCAACTGGGGCGGTAACGTGGTATATAATTTTACCTATGCCTATGTCTTCATGGCCATTAAAAGCATGTTTGCCCCGGATATACCCAATAACGAGGGGTGCGCCCTGCCCATCAAACTGACGGCCCCCGAGGGGAGCGTGGTCAACTGCCTGTTTCCGGCCGCCGTGGCCGCCCGGATGGGGGTGGGCCATTTCATGACCGAGGTCATCTACCGGGCCCTTTCCGGGGTGTTGCCCGGAAAAGTCATCGCCGGCTCCGGAGGCACCCCGGCGGCGATGAACGTCTTTTACGGAAAAAGGAAAGACGGGAAACCCTGGCATTCCGTGATCATCCGGGGTGGCGGCATGGGGGCCGGATCGGCCAATGACGGGAATTATGTCTACATCTTCCCGGCCAACGGCGCCAATACCCCGGTTGAAATATTTGAAAACGACACCCCCCTCATTGTCGAAAAGCGGGAGCTCCTCCTCAATTCGGGAGGACCCGGAAAAATGAAGGGCGGCCTGGGGAAAAGAGAGGTCTTCAGGATACCCGACGATCACTACGCCCCGATCCCGCCGGTCAACCTGGGAATCCAGGCGGGGAGGTTTAGGTACCCGGCGGAAGGACTCTTTGACGGCCGGCCCGGTACCAGGGCCCAGTTCCTCATCAACGGAGTCCAGGGAAATCCCTATGGCTTGACCCAGCTCACGCCCGGTGACCGGGTGACCATCGATGCTCCCGGCGGAGGCGGCTACGGCCATCCCTTCGAACGGGAGCCCGAGTTGGTGGCTGGCGATGTGCGCCAAGGCTATGTCAGCCTGGAAAGCGCCCGGACCGATTATGGGGTTGAAATAAACCCCGAAACCCATGAGGTCGACTGGACGGGGACGAAAGAAATTAGGCTCAGGGTGCAGGGCACAAGGCCCAAGGAAGGAACTGATGGGTAACCTGTCTCAAACCTTTATGCCTGATTTTAAATCCCTGGATGAACTAAAGGCTCATCAACTTAAAGGCCTTAAGTGGACCGTCAATCATGCCTATAAGGGGTCTTCTTTCTACCGGAAAAAATTTGAAGAAGCCGGGGTCAACCCGGAAGATATAAAAACCCTGGACGATCTCCGGCGCCTGCCTTTCACCACGGCCCAGGACCTGCGGGAAGGCTACCCCTTCCCCTTGCTTTCCGTCTCCCTGGAAAAGGTGGTGCGCATCCATGCCTCTACCGGGACTACGGGCAAAAGGAAGATCCTGGCCTACACCCAAAGAGACATCGATGACTGGGCCCATTTTTTCGCCCGCTGTTATGAGATGGCCGGTCTTACCCGGAAAGACCGGGTACAGATTGCCGTCGGTTATGGCGTCTGGACCGCCGGGGTGGGTTTTCAATTGGGCTGCGAACGTTTCGGGGCCCTGGCCATTCCCATAGGGCCGGGAAACATCGATCTGCAATGCCAGTTCCTGGAAGACCTGCAGTCCACGGTCCTCTGTTGTACGGCTTCCATGGCCCTCTTGATGGCCGAGGAAGTGGATAAACGAAAGTTGCGCGCTAAAATTGCCTTAAAAAAAATCATCTTCGGCTCGGAAAGGAGCAGCGAGGCCCAGCGGAAAAAGATCCAGGAATTGTTGGGCCTGGAGGAACTCTTTGACATCCCCGGCCTGACCGAGCTCTACGGACCCGGCACCGGCCTGGATTGTTCCCGTCATGAGGGGATTCACTATTGGGCCGATTATTACATCCTGGAATTGCTGGACCCCCTGACCCTGGAGCCGGCCCCCCGGGGCAGTCCGGGGAAATGGTGGTCACCACCCTTTCCAAGGAAGCCGCCCCGCTCATCCGCTACCGCACCAGGGATCTGACCAAGCTGATCGATCATCCTTGTTCCTGCGGCAACATCCTGCCTATGCATGACCGGATCCTGGGGCGTTCCGATGACATGATCATCTTCCGGGGGGTCAATCTCTATCCGGCCCATATCGATCATATCCTTTCGGAGATCCCGGAAGTGGGCAGCGAATTTCAAATCCATTTAAACCGTCGGGTGGACGGTAAAGATTATATGACCGTCCGGGTGGAACGGGCACAGGGAAGAGAAGGCGCCGACGATAAAGCCCTTTCTGAAAAGATCGAACAGCGGATCAAGCATCAGATCCTGATCAGCTCCCTGATTGATATTGTCGACTATGGGACTTTGCCCCGGTCGGAACGAAAATCCAAAAGGGTTTTTGATAACAGGATTTGACAAAAATTGATAAAAGGAGGTGGGAAGAAAGCGGGAGTCACGGATTATGGTGGACAGGCGCCCTCGCCTGTCATTAATGGTCACAGCCAGGGGCGGCTGTGCCACAATTCCAAAACCTTAAAATCTATTTTCGGACAAACATGAAATTATCATTACGGAGGTCTACCATGAAAAAATTCGGAATATTTTTTTTGATCAGTTTTTTTGTCCTGGGTATTTCTCTAACCCAGGCCGCCAAGCCGATCAAGATCGGCGCCTTTTATTCCCTCTCCGGACCGGCAGCCGCCATCGGTACGCCGACCAAGCTGGTGACCCAGATGGTCGTGGAGAAAATCAATAAAGAAGGGGGCATCAACGGCCGGCCTATCGAGCTGGTATTGGGCGATACCGAATCGGATCCCACCAAGGCGGTCATGGTCATCAAGAAGTTCATCAATGTGGATAAGGTGGCGGCCATCATCGGACCGGACCGGACCGACCTGGGCATGGCCGTCAAGAAACTGATTGAAGAAGCGGAAATTCCGACCTTTATGACCGTGGGCGGCGATCCGGTCATCATGGGCGGCGGTCCTCTGGGGACCTATAAGTGGGTCTTTAAATCCCCGCAGCGCAGCTCTACGGCGGTTGAAAAAATTTATCAATACCTCCAGAAAAAGAACCTGAAAAAAATCGCCCTCATCACCGCCTCCGACGGTTTTGGCAAAGACGGCAATGGCTGGCTGGAAAAGTTGGCCCCCAAGCATGGGCTGACCATTGTGGCCGATGAATCCTTTAATCCCAAGGATACGGACATGACCTCCCAGTTGACCAAGATCAAGGGCGTCAATCCAGAGGCCATTATCTGCTGGACCATCGGGCCGGCCGGGGCCATCGTGGCTAAAAATGTCAAGCAGCTCAATATCAAAACGCCTTTATTCCAGTGCCATGGTCTGCCTGATCCCAAATATATCGAGTTGGCCGGATCGGCTTCCGAAGGCAATATGATGCCTTCCACCAAGCTGATGGCCTGGGACCAGCTTTCCGACAAGGATCCCCAAAAAAGGTGATCAAAGAGTTTGTCAATCTGTATAATAACGTTTATCATTACGACAAACAGTTTCCCATCAATACCCATTCCGGGTATGCCTGGGATGCCATTGAAATCGTAGCCAATGCCATGAAAAAAGTGGGGACCGATAAATTTAAATTAAGGGACGCTATCGAAAATACCAAAAATTATATCGGCGTCAGCGGAATCTATAATTTGACCCCGGAAGATCACAACGGCCTGGGCACCGACTCCATGATCATGGTCCGCATAGAAAACGGAAAATGGAAATTGGTCGAATAATTAAAACATAGGCACAAGGTTCAAGGTTCAAGGTACAAGGTAAGGCCATTTGGGCCTCGCATCTTTGCCTTGGTGATTTTGTAAGAAGTCACCGTTTGCTTTTTCCCGTCATTCCGGCGAAAGCCGGAATCCAGAGAATTCGCCTCCCCCCTGGACCCCGGCTTTCGCCGGGGTGACGACCGGGGAGACGTTTTGCAAAGATATCAACCTTAAACCTTACACCCTGGACCCTATACCTTGCGCCATGTGCTTTGCGCCTTAAATTTAATCGAAAGGATTTTCATGCCTTCCTTCGACTACCTGAAACCAACCTCCATCGATGAAGCCGTCTCCCTGATGGAATCCTACGGGGAAAAGGCCAAGTATATCGCCGGGGGGACGGATGTCATGGTCAAGATCAAAGAAAAAAAAATCGCCCCTCAATACTTGATTTCTTTAAGGCATCTTTCGGATCTGAATTATATCCGGCGGGATCCCGAGGGAGTTCTGCACATCGGGGCCTTGACCACTCATAGGATGCTGGAAAAATCTCCCTTGATCCGTCAGCACTATCCCGTCATCACCGATGCCATGGAAAATATCGGTTCGGTCCAGATCCGCAATGTGGCCACCATCGGCGGCAATATCTGCAATGCCGTGCCTTCGGCCGACGGCGTCATTCCTCTGCTCACTTTGGGGGCCCATCTTCATCTGGTAGGTCCGAAAGGAAAACGGACCCTGCCTTTAAAAAGCTTTTTTCTCGGCCCGGGACAAACCTTGATGGAGCACGGAGAAATTTTAAGCGAATTTTTTATTCCCCCCCTGCTTTCCCGTACGAGCGGGGCCTACATCAAACACACCCGCCGGGAAGCCATGGAACTGCCGATTCTCGGAGTGGGCATGGTCCTGTCTTTGGCCGAAGGTTTAAAGACCTGCCTTAAGGTTCGCATCGGTTTGGGCGTAGCCGCCCCGACCCCTATCCGGGCCTATTTGGCCGAAGAGTACCTGACCGGCAAGGAAGTTAACGAACAGACTCTGGCCGAAACAGCCCGGATCGCTGAAAAGGAAACCAAGATGCGCGACAGCATCCGCGGCCAGGCCTGGTACCGGAGGGAAATGGTCGGCGTGCTCATTAATCGTCTTGGGATGAAATGTTTGGAAAGGATTAACCAATAATGCAAAAAATTGCTTTTAAGCTAAACGGCCATCTTCAGGAAGTCCTGGTGGAGACCCACTGGACCCTGCTGGAATTGCTTAGAGACCACCTGGAATTGACAGGCACCAAAGAGGGCTGCGGCGTCGGGGAATGCGGGGCCTGCACGGTCATAGTTGACGGAAAAGCTGTGAATGCCTGTCTCTTTCCGGTTTTGGAAACCGAGGGGACCGAGATCCTGACCATAGAAGGTTTGATGGGGCCGGACGGCTCTCTCCATCCCCTGCAAAAGGCCTTTATCAACCAGGGGGCTGTCCAGTGCGGCTTCTGCTCTCCGGGCATGATCCTTTCGGCCAAGACCCTTTTGGATGAAAATCCCCATCCCTCTGAAGATGAAATACGTCATGCCCTGGCCGGCAACTTCTGCCGTTGCACCGGCTATACCCAGATCATCCAAGCCGTTCAATTATCGGGGGCCTATGAGGAAAAAGAGGTGGCGGTGATGCCCAGGGAAGAGTAAAAAAAGTTCGGAGTTAAGGGTTCGGAGAATTGAAGGCTGTTCCTTCCCTTTATACGAAAATAGATTTTTAACCCCCTTTAACCTTCAGAGAGGCAAGGTAGGGGCGGGTTTCAAACCCGCCCCTACGAAGTACGAGATAGCTATATGATTCGTGACCCACTGAAGGCACGAGGGTTTTAAAGGAGTCCCATGGAAGAACTCAAAATCATCGGCCAACGGATCCCGAAAATCGATGCCATCAACAAAGTCACCGGCCGGGCCAAATATATTCAGGATGTGAAAATTCCAGGCATGCTTTATGGAAAAATCCTTTACAGCAAATATGCCCACGCCCGCATCGCTCATATCGACACCTCCAAGGCGGAAAAATTGTCCGGTGTGCGGGCTGTTTTAACCGGAGACCGGGTCCCTCCTTTGAAATTCGGATTCTATAAGGACAATACGCCGATCAAATCCGGGAAGGTCTGCTCTTTTCGGGACGAAGTGGCCGCCGTGGCGGCCATCGATCCTGAAATCGCCCGGGAAGCCCTGGAGCTGATCGAAGTCCAATACAGCCCCCTGCCCACCGTATTCGACCCGGAAGAAGCCATGAAAGAAGACGCGCCGCTTATCCATGAAGAACATAAGACCAATGTCCTCAAGATGCCTTGGAAATTGATCTGCGGCGACGTGGAGGAGGCCCGTAAAAATTCCGCATTCATCGCCCAAGACCGTTTTAAGGCCACCTGGGTGACCCACTGCTGTATGGGCACCAGCGGCTGTATCGCCGAATTTGATTTGAGGAACAACCTGACCTTATACAGCATTACCCAGATCCCCTCTCTGGCCCAGAAGGATTTTTTGGAATTTTTAAAAAGCCTGGGCTTAAACGACTCCCGGGTTCGGATCATTCAAACCAGCATCGGCGGGGCCTTCGGCAGCAAGCTGGATACCTATGCCTTCGAATACATCGCTATCTTGCTGTCCCATAAGACCCGCAAGCCGGTCAAGATCCTTTTCGACCGCCAGGAAGAATTTAAGGCCACCTCCACCCGTCAACCGGCCATCATTGATATCGCCCAGGGCTGCACCAGGGAGGGTAACCTAACCTTCCGGGACATCACCATGATCCTGGATAACGGGGCCTATACCTCCTGGGGGGCCACCACCCCTTCGGTGATGATGATGCCCATTTCCTCCCTCTATAAGGTCCCTAATGTGCGCTACATCGCCAAGTGTGTCTATACCAACAACACCTACAGTCAGGCCATGCGGGGATACGGAAATCCCCAGGCCACCTTTGCCATAGAAAGCCAGATCGACATCCTGGCCGAACAGGCCGGTATCGATCCCCTGGATTTTCGTCTGCGCAACAGCAATCAACCAGGGGAAGTTTCCCCGCAAGGCTTAAAAATAACCACCTGCGGCCTGGAAGAATGTTTAAAAACCGTGGGCCACGATTTAAACTGGAAGGAAAAGCATGGCCAAGGAAAAAGACGGGGCGTGGGTATGGCCTCTCTGATCCATGTGGGCGGCGGGGCACGGGTCTATAAATCCGACGGCTGCGGCACCATCATCAAGATGGATGACTTCGGCCGGGTGGATGTTTTTACCGGGGCCAGCGAAATCGGCCAGGGATCGGATACGGTCATCGCCCAGATCGTGGCTGAGGAACTGGGTGTGCGCATTGATGATGTCAACGTCATCAACAACGATACCGATGTCTGCCCCTGGGACGTGGGGGTCCATGCCAGCCGGACGACCTTTGTGGCCGGCAACGCCGCCCATGGGGCCGCTCGAAAAATCAAGGAGCAGATTCTGACTTTGGCCGCCCAGGAATTGGAGGCCCATGTAAAGGATCTGGTTTTGAAAGACCGAAAAGCTTATGTCATCGGAAGCCCGGACCGTTTCCTGCCTCTGGAAAAAATTTTACGCAAGGCCCATTACAGCAACCAGGGGCAGATGATCATGGCCGAATATTTCTATGACCCGGCCAATGAAAACCTGGACCGGGAGTTTAAAGGCAATCTATCCATGACCTATGCCTTCGGGGCCCACGGCGTGGAAGTGGAAGTGGATGAAGAAAGCGGCAAGGTGAAGATCCTCAACTATGTGGCCGCCCATGATGTGGGTCGGGCCATCAACCCCATGCTCCTGGAAGGCCAGGTCTATGGCGGGGTGGCCATGGGTGTCGGCTATGCCCTGACCGAACAGCTCATCATCCATAAAGGGGAGGTCATGAATCCCAATTTCCGGGACTATAAGCTGCTGACTTGCAAGGACCGCATCCCCATCAAGACCATCGTGGTGGAAACCCAGGACCCGGCCGGGCCTTTCGGGGCCAAGGGGATCGGGGAACCTGGCTGCGTGCCCACGGCCCCGGCCATCGCCAACGCGATTTATGACGCCATCGGTGTGCGCATCAAAGACCTGCCCATCACCCCGGAAAAGATCGTGGCCGCCTTAAAATCAAGGGGTAAGTCATCACGACCTTAGCCAAATTTTTTTCTTGCCCAGGGAGCCACAAAAAAGAAAATGTTGCTACATGTGAAAAAATTGAACATAAAAGGGATGGTTCAGCTTCCACCGAGACCGAAGCTTGGCAATCCACCCAAGGGTATCAAGCGGCCAAAGAAGGCCTTATTGTTCCATTTTAATACTCTAATGGAGATTACCCAACAGGTCAATGCACAGCGGTGACATAGCGGTTATATTTCTCCTTGACCGTGTTTTTCCCTTTTCTTATACTCTTTCCATCAAAAAGGAAATTCTTATTAAACAAATCTTGCATGGTTTATAAATTTGCAGGTAAAGGTCTTTGAGAATAAAAGAAACGGAGTGACGATGGTCCCATCGTTTATCCGATTTCCTGTTAAATCGCTTCACCGAATGAGAAAGGAGAGGAGGACCACCCGATGGATTTGAAAGAGATATATCAACA
The DNA here is from genome assembly GCA_963838485.1 of uncultured delta proteobacterium. Lineage (GTDB taxonomy): Bacteria > Desulfobacterota > RBG-13-43-22 > RBG-13-43-22 > RBG-13-43-22 > RBG-13-43-22. Next base: position 16,985 of record CAWIRY010000080.1, read on the forward strand.
AGCCCGCGAAAGATTTAAGGGAGCTTGCCGTGTCTGCCCCCGGTGTGATGGCCGGGCCTGTGCTGGAGAGATGCCGGGGATTGGAGGAATCGGCACGGGCTTCTTCTTTTATGGCCAACTTCGACAGCTTATCCCGTATTAAGCTGAATCTCTGCACCATCCACGATGCCGCCAGTCCTGATCTGTCCTATGATTTCTTCGGGCACCTGTTGAAGATGCCCATCCTGGTGGCACCGGTGGCCGGCATGGCGATAAACATGGGCGGCGCCATGGGGGAAGAAGAATACCTGAAGGGGATGATCGAAGGCGGAAAAGAAGCCGGCTCCATTGGCTTTACCTGCGACGGTCCGGTCCCCATTTTTTTTGACCTGGGCGTGGAGATTTTGAGGAAAAATCAGGGATGGGGAGTGGTCACCATCAAGCCACGGGAAGAAAAAGCCTTCTTAGAGCGGGTCAGGAGGGCGGAAGAGGCCAGGGTGCCGGTCATTGCGACAGACATCGATGCTGCAGGTATCATCCATATGAAACGAGCCGGGCAACCCGCCGGCCCCTGGACGGTGAATGCCTGGAAGAAGGTGATCTCCCAGATCTCATTGCCTGTCCTTCTGAAGGGAGTCATGACGGTAAAGGATGCGCTGCTCGCGGTAGAATCAGGCGCCGCCGGCATCGTCGTCTCGAACCACGGAGGACGGGTCTTGGACCATACACCCGGAACAGCCGAAGTTCTACCGGAAATAGCCGCTGCGGTGAAAGGAAAGCTCAAGGTCCTGGTGGACGGCGGAATTCGCGGCGGGGTGGACACCCTGAAAATGCTGGCCCTGGGAGCTGAGGCGGTCCTGGTGGGGAGGCCTATGGCCATCGCTTCCGTGGGAGGAGGGTCGGAAGGGGTCACCCTTCTTCTCAACCAGTATGCCAACGATTTGCGGACGGCCATGATCTACACGGGGTGCAAGTCATTATCGGATATCTCCTCGAATATCTTATACAGATCAAAATAGAGATTCATTCCAATTGATACGGCACTCCGTTTTGGCCGCTTTTTCAATATGGAGGCACAATTCTGGCTTAATCTTCAGTCGCATTATGATATGGAGGTGGCGCTGGACCTTTTGCAGGACAAGCTCAACGCGGAGGTCCGGCCATTCTCCCGGGCGGCTTAAAGTTTGACCTAAAACACATTCTCGTCATTCTGACGGAATTCGGGTGATGGCTTTTTTGAGTTTGTCAAAAATCCAAGATCAATACTTACCCCCGTGTTCCTTTTTGACCTGTTCCCGGTCCACTTCGCCCTCCTTGGTCTTGGGCAGGGCATCCACATAAACCACGAATTTGGGCTTTTTGTAGCGGGCGATTTTACTGGCCACAAACTCGATCAAGACCTCTTCGGCTAAGGACGAATCTTCTTTCAG
>CAWIRY010000081.1:0-13292 GCA_963838485.1 uncultured delta proteobacterium
TAAGGATAAGGCCCTCTCTTCCTGTTTTATACCGGCCCTGGGGGAAATGGGCTCCGGAGAAATCTTCAAGGAGGTTGCTTCGGCCATCGTCTTCGGGGCCGAGTTCATGTGTCCGGCCGTCCACACCCATTTTGCCAAGATGTCGGTCGTTAAAGAAAGGCTTCCCCTGATTATCGATAACTTTGTTAAATTGGGGGCCAAAGAGGTCATTTGTCTCCATGATGAATGTTACGGTACCTATACCTCCATAGCCCCGGCCTACGGCCTGGCCGTACCCTTTACGCCCGTTTATTATATGGACTTTCTATTGGACCGACTGAAGGAATTGAAGGACCGTCTAAAGCCCCTCAATATCAAAGCCGCCTACCAGCGCCCTTGCTCGAACAGGCTGATCCCCGATAAACACCCCCTGGTGAAAAAAATCCTGGATTTTATCGGCGTTGAACTGTTGGAAAGGGAGTATCAAGGGGAAAACAGCCTTTGTTGCGGAGAAATACTTCGATCGGTCTCCGGTTATAAATTGGCCGATGACGTGCAACGGAGGAACATCGAAGACATGGTCCAAAGCGGCGCCGAGTACTGTGTTTTTAATTGCCCGGCCTGTCAATCAACCTTATCCGGAAAAGTGGCCAAAAAAGGCTTGAAACCAGTCCATATCATCGATCTGTGTAAGATGGCCATCGGAGAAAAGGAAAGGGAGGTCAAGTCCAATGGATGAAATACTTAAGTCTCTCGTTGAGATCGTCGGCGCTAACGGTGTTTCCAATAGACCTGAAGAACTGTGGTTTTATTCCCGAGACCCCGGGGTACTTTCACCCCACCTGCCCGACTATGTGGTGGCGCCGAAAACCACCGAGCAGGTGCAAAGGGTCGTCTTGTTGGCCAACAGGGAAAAGATTCCGGTGGTTCCCATGGGAAACGGCATGGCCCTGACCGGCCTGGTTATCCCTTTAAAGGGGGGCATCGTCATGGACATGAAACGGATGAATAAAATCGTCGAGGTCAACGAAAAAGCCCGGTATGTGGTTGTGGAAGGGGGGACCTCTCAGGGCGTTCTCAAGGCCTATCTGCAGGATCATCACCCACATCTGCGGCACAGCCTTCCGGATGCACCTCCCACCACGACCATAGCCGCCAACGTATCCCTCCATGGCCAGGGTCGACTGACCCAGCAATACGGCTTCAATTCCGACATGGTGACCGGCCTGGAAGTGGTGCTACCCACCGGAGAGCTCTGCAAGATCGGCTCTCCCTCCATCGGGCCGTACTGGTTTTCCAAAGGGCCCACCCTGCCTGACCTGTCGGGACTTTTTTTGGGTTGGCTGGGCACCACCGGCATCCTGACCAAGGTGGGGCTGAAGCTCTACCCCAATAAAAAAATGCGGGAAGTGGAATTGTTCGTCACCGACCGGGTGGAATTGGTTTCGGAAATCCTCTACAAACTGACACACCTGGAGATGCTGGAAGATATTAATGTCTGGTTTCAACCCAGGCCCCTCCTGTTTAAAGATAATTATCATATCACCATCTATTTTACCGGTGATACGGAAGAAGAGGTGGAGTTCAAAAGAAAGATGATCTGGGATGCCCTCCAGGAGACCATCGATAAAAAAGACGGCGGATTTATGGGATTGGAATTTATGAAAGAGATGCTCCTGGAAATGCCTCAGAGGGGGATCGCCGGTTTTGCCGATGTGCCCAAGGGCGGCGGCTTTGAATATTCAGGACCTATCACCCTGATCGAGCACTTTCCCCAGTATGCCGCCAAGGTATTGGATCTGGCCGCCAAATACGACGTCCTCTATGCCAGCTCGGCCAGGGTCATCTCCGGGGGCCACTCCATGATGTTCAGCATCTTCTTTGCCTTTAATCGGGCCGATCCGGCCATGATGGGCCGGGTCAAAGAGGCCCTGGACGAGGCTACGGCTTTTGCCCTGGAGATGGGCGGGATCCCCTGGAAGCCTAATTTCAGGGAACAAAAAATGACCCTGGAAAAAATGGATCCCAACACGCGTAAGCTGCTCCTGATGATCAAGAAAAACCTCGACCCTCAGGGGATTATGAATCCGGGAAACTGGGAACCCGCCCCATAGGGGTGGTACGAAGAAACCGGGAGGAGAACCATTATGGAATATGCCCATGACTTAGAACATGCCGATATCGTCCATCGTTGTTTTCGGTGCGGATATTGTAAATTCCCAGCAGATTATGTCGATTTCAATTGTCCCGCTTACAAGGCTTTCGGCTGGGATACCTATTCACCGGGCGGCCGGATGTGGCTCATCAGGGCCTGGCTTAATGATGAAATAAAAACAAGCCCCCATTTTGCCGAGATCCTTTATTCCTGTCTGGCCTGTGATAACTGCAAGGAGCAGTGCGTCTTTCCCCGGTTTAAGGATTATCTGCCGGACATCTTTCAAGAAACCAAGGCGGAATTAGTCAATGAAGGCAAGGTCCCCCCACAGGTCCGGGATTATTTCAAGGCCATCCTGGTCCAAGGCAACCCCTATAAGCTTCCCCAGGAGGAAAGGGGGAAATGGGCCGAGGGGTTGGGACTCCGGGAATTTTCCGGCCAGGAGTATCTTTTCTATGTGGGCTGTGTCGGCTCTTTTGATGAGGTAGGCCAGAAGATGGCCCGTAATGTGGGAAGGCTGATGTCCGAGGCGGGAGTGTCCATGGGAATACTGGGCAGCCTGGAGACCTGTGACGGGAACGAGGTCCGGGTCCTGGGCGAGGCCGGGCTTTTTATCCGGTTGGCCGAAGAAAATATCTTGAAATTCAAAAAAAGGGATATTAAAAAAATCATTACCCTCGACCCTCATGCCCTGAATACCTTCAGGAGGGATTATCCCAAGCTCGGGGGACATTTCGAGGTCCTTCACTTTACTGAAATCCTGGCCAGACTGATCAAAGAAAAAAGGATCGCCCTTTCCGAATTTCCGGGAAAGGTGACTTTTCATGATCCCTGTTATTTAGGCCGGCATAATCAGATTTATAATTCCCCGAGGGAGATATTGAAGGGGATCCCCGGATTGGAACTGGTAGAAATGCGCCGGAACAGGGTGAACGCCTTTTGCTGTGGCGGTGGCGGCGGGAATTTTTTCACCGACGTCATCGGACCGGGGGAAGACAGCCCGGCCAGGGTCCGCATCCGGGAGGCCCTGGAGACAGGGGCTGAAATTCTGACAGTGGCCTGTCCCCAATGTGCCAAGATGTTGACCGATGGGGCTAAGGGAGAAGGGCAGGAAGAAAATCTGGAAATCCTGGACCTGGCTGAAATGGTCCGACGAGTCCGGGCAAAATAAAAACTGGGTCAAATATTTCTTAATACCCAGGCCGTCTCAAGTTAAGCAAGGGAGACGGCCTGGATTTTATATGCTCGCCTTTATTTCTGAGGTTTGTTGGCCAGGTCGGGGTGAATCTCCACCCGGGCATTTTTCAAGGCCTTTTCTACAAAATCAGTGACCGCCGCCTTCCTCATTTCCTGAAGGGCCTGATCTTTTACCTTTTCTTCGATTTTCTCATAGGGCTCGAGAACGGCTTCCTTTTTTTCTTCCACCTTGATGATGTGATAACCATACTCGGTTTCCACAAGACCGCTCATCTCCCCTGGTTTTAGAGAAAAGGCCGCCTCTTCAAAGGCGGGTATCATGGTCCCTTTGGGGAAAAAATCCAGATCGCCTCCTTTGGCCTTGGTGCCCGGGTCTTCGGAAACTTCCGAAGCCAATTTGGCGAAGTCTTCTCCCTTTTTAAGCCTTTCAAGGACTTCTTCGGCCTTGGCCTTTATTTTTTTCTTTTCCTCGTCGGAAGCCGACGGATCTGTTTTTATAAGAATATGTCTGGCCCTGATCGTTTCCGGGGTTTTAAAGCTTTCGGAATGTTCCTTATAATAAGAGCGGGCCTTGGCATCGGAAAGGGTCACTTTATCAATAATTACTTTTTGCAGATACTGGGTGGCTAAAAAGTTATTGATCAGCATAGCCTGCTGTCCCCTAACGTCGGGTCTTTTATCAAAACCTTTATCCTTAGCGATTTTGGCGATTACCATGCTTTGGACAATCTGCCAGAGGACGGTTTCTTTCAGTTGGGGGTTGTTTTCAATCACTTTTCGGTGTTCCGGATCATAAAAACCGATAACCCTGTTTAAATCGGCCGAGGTAATCTTTTGGTTTCCGATTTTGGCCAATACTTCCTGGCCTTGGGCCTGAAGGCTGATGGGCATCAAGATGGTTATGATAGATATAAAGGTTAACCATTTACAAAATTTCAACATGATCTTTTTCTTCCTTTCCGATTAAAAAGTCCTTCGATTAATTTCGCCACAAAAGCAGCTTAATTATAACCCTTTATTATCTTTGCTGAATTTTTTTTAGCAACAAAGAAACATGAGCACCATAGCATATTTTTAAATATTTGCCATACAAAAATAGACTGTAGGGGAGGGGGCCAGATCGGGCGGGTTCAATTTTTTTGTAGTCTGAAAGAAGACCTGATATAATAAATCTCTAAACGGAAATTTGTAGATGAATGAGGAATGTCAATGAGAATCGCCATCGCTTCCGATCATGCCGGTTTTGAAATGAAGCAGGGTCTGGCCGTATTATTGAAAAAGTTGGGACATGATGTAACCGACCTCGGGACCCACCATCAGGACCCCGTTGACTACCCTGATTATGCCGAAGCCATCGGCCAGGCCATCTGTCAAGGCCAGGCCGATCGGGGGGTCTTGATCTGCGGCAGCGGGGTCGGGGCCTCGGTGGCCGCCAATAAAATTCACGGCATCCGGGCAGGGCTTTGTCATGATACCTATTCGGCCCACCAGGGGGTAGAACATGACAATATCAATGTTTTGGTCCTGGGTTCGCGGGTTATCGGTTTTGAGTTGGCCGCTGAATTAGTCCGAACCTTCCTAACGGCCAGCTTTACCCACGAAGAACGGCACCTACGGCGGCTTTCAAAGGTGCAGGCCTTGGAAGAAAAAAACGTTTGTTGAGTTTATCTTGTTAATTGTGTTGATTGAGTTAAAATTCGATTGAAGAACCCAATGAACGCAACGAACCCTATAAACCCAATAAACTCAATAAACGCTCTAATAAGAGGCATGCCATGCCCAAATACGATTTTGATATGGGTATCATCGGGGGAGGGGCCGCGGGCCTGACGGTGGCTTCCGGGGCCGCTCAGTTGGGGGCTAAAACGCTGTTGGTGGAAAAGGATAATGAGCTGGGAGGGGACTGCCTTCACTACGGGTGCGTGCCCAGCAAGACCCTGATCCGAACGGCCCAAGTCTATCAAGTGATGAAAAAGGCCGGGGATTATGGACTTTCTCGGGTCGAGGTCCCTCCCGTGAACTACCAGGAGGTCAGAAAAAGAATACAGTCGGTCATCGACGCTATCCAAAAGCATGATTCCGAAGAAAGGTTCTGCGGCCTCGGCGTCAAGGTGGCATTTGGAAAACCATCTTTTATCGATGAACGGGCCATCCAAATAAACGGTTCGACCTACTCGGCCAGGCATTGGGTCATCGCCACCGGATCTTCGCCGGGTGTCCCGCAGGTTGAAGGTCTGGACATGACCCCCTTTATCACCAACAAAGAAATCTTTTTCCTGGAGCACCTACCCAAGTCCATGATTATTCTGGGGGCCGGCCCGCTGGCCATTGAAATGGCCCAGGCCTTTGTCCGTCTGGGGACACGGGTTTCCGTGGTCCAGCGGAGCGGGCAGATCTTGAGCAAAGAAGATAAGGATCTGGCCGATGAGGTGATGCAGGTCTTGCGTTCCGAAGGGGTTATTTTTTATTTGAATGCCGCTGTCGTTAGAGTGGGAGAATTGGGAAACGAAAGGGGGGTGGTCATAAAAGACGCCCAAGGCCAGGAACTACACCTTTCAGCGGAAAAAATCCTGGTGGCCCTGGGCCGGGACCCCAATCTTCAAGGGCTGAATCTGGACCAAATCGGCGTGACCTTTGATCGAAAAGGCTTGAAAGTGGATGCGCGACTACGGACCACCCAGAAACATATTTATGGGGCCGGGGATGTGACCGGCGAATTTCAATTCACCCACGCCGCCGGGTACGAAGGGGGCATTGTGATCAGTAATGCCCTTTTCCATCTTCCCAGGAAAGCGGATTATACCTTTATGCCCTGGTGCACCTACACCGACCCGGAATTAGCCGGTATCGGGATGAATGAAACAGCCGCCAGGAAAGCCGGGGTGGAATACAGGGTCTGGACGGAAGCCTTCATCGATAATGACCGAAGCCTGGCCGAAGGGGAAAAGGCAGGCAGGATCAAGATGATCCTGGATAAGAATGAAAAACCCCTGGGCGTTCAAATCCTGGGTCCCCAGGCCGGAGAGCTGCTCAGCGAATGGGTGGCGGTTTTAAACGGCCGGGTGAAGCTTTCCACTCTGGCCTCGGCCGTCCATCCCTATCCGACCCTGGGTGAGATCAATAAGCGGGTAGCTGGCACCTTTTTTTCGCCGAAAATATTTTCCAACCGGATAAAAAAAGGATTGAAATTTTTTTTTCATTTAAAGGGCCGGGCCTGCCCTTAGATTTACTCATTTACTCACTAAGTCACTAAGTCAATAAGTCAATAAGTAATTAAGTTAACCCGCAACCCAATGACCCAATTACTCAATAACCCAATAACGGAGAAGACGTGATGGCCTTTATCGATTTAAGAAGTGATACCGTTACCAAGCCGACACCGGCCATGCGGAAGGCCATGGCCGAGGCGGAGGTGGGAGATGATGTCTACGGAGAAGATCCGACGGTCAATGCCCTACAGGAAAGGGTGGCTGAAATCCTGGGAAAAGAAAAGGCCCTCTTCGTTCCTTCCGGGACCATGGCCAATCAGTTGGCTATCAAATCCCACACCCAGCCCGGCGATGAGGTCATTCTCGAAGGATCTTCCCATCCTTTCAATTTTGAAGGCGGGGCCGGGGCCGTCCTGTCAGGGGTTCAGTTTTATTGTCTCCATGGAGTCCGCGGCGTGGTGGAAGCCTCGCAGGTCGAAGAGGCCATTAGACCCCTCGACCATCATTTCGCGGTGACGAAATTGGTCTGTCTGGAAAACACCCATAACCGGGGAGGCGGGTCCATCTATCCATTAAAGACGCTGGCCGAAGTTTCCAGGATGGCCAAGTCAAAAAATATAGCGATCCATCTTGACGGAGCCAGACTCTGGAATGCCTCTGCGGCCACGGGAATCACGCCGGCGGAATACGCAAGTTGGGCGGATTCCGTGTCGGTTTGTCTCTCGAAGGGGTTGGGCGCCCCGGTCGGTTCATTGGTAGCGGGTTCGGCAGTTTTTATCGACCGGGTTCATCGTTTTCGCAAGATGTTCGGCGGCGGGATGCGGCAGGCCGGAATCCTGGCGGCCGCCGGCCTCTATGCCCTGGACCATCATATAAAACGGCTCAATGATGATCATAAAAATGCCAAGCGATTGGCCTCGGCCCTTTCGGAAATCAAAGGGGTCTCCGTCAATCCCGATGAGGTGGAGACCAATATCGTCATCTTTGATGTGGACAAAACGGGGATGACCGCCCAGCAGGTGTCGGAGGGCTTGAAAAAACAAGGCGTGCTGATCCATGCCGTCAATAAAAAGCTGATTCGCCTGGTCACCCATCTGGATGTCTCGACTTCGGATATTGAGAGGGTCTTGAAAGCGTTTAAAAAGACCCTGGGCCCTTAGCCTTTCAATTGAATCCTTGACCCCGGACATTCAGGGCAGGCGGTCCCTGATTTGTTCAATCAGGGTGTTGCCCTGAGCAGGATTTTCCAGGTCCGCCGCTCCGGCGATGAAGCGCCCTTTTTGGCTGAGCATCAGCCCCTTGTGGAGAGGATCAGGGGCGAAGAGGCTCCCATCTTTGAGATGAAGGATTCTGTCGGACGGTACCTTGGAGTCCTTCAAATAACGGACATACCGGTCCACTACTTTTTGGGCCGATTGGGCTGAATCTTCGATGATAACAAATATCCGGATTTTTTTTCCGTTCTGTGAGGCCAAGGCGATCAACCCCCGGCGAAAAAAAGAGTATCCCAACAGACTTTCTGGAAAGTAGCGTTCTGTTTGGGGGATCAGGGACGGGGTCATTAAAAGATTCAGCTCCGAGGGCTTCTTGGGCGGGCCGGGCAAGGCCTTTGAAATGGCCCGGGCGCAGGATTCGAAGACCGAACGGTCCAATTGGGCCGTTCCGGAAGCCGATAACTGTACAAAAAAGCGATCCTGGTAAAACAGCAACTGGGAAGGATTGACAAAGCCTTCTCCCCCCATGGGGATGAACTCGGCTTCTGGTTTGCGATATTGAGAATAAATACCGAAGGCGTCGAGCAGAGAACCCATTTGATAGATATCGGCTGCCAGGCCGATCTGGGGATCTCCTCCTTCCCTGGTATAAAAGGCCGTGGCCAGCCGTTCAAAACCATAGGGGAAATAGAGCTCCGCTTCTCCGTCGATATAAGTGAACAAATCATCCCGGTTATAAGTTTTAACCGGCCCGTCCATACGCCATTCCCCGGAAAAACCCGGAGAGGGCAACAGGCTTTCTACGGAAGGCCCCTCCGGCCAGGCCAGGGAAGGCAGGGTCAGAATGAGGAAAAGAACAATGCCTAAAATGACGAGTTCGTAAAAAGTCCGAAATTTTCTCTTTCCGTCATTCCCGTGAAGCTTGTCCCAGAATGTCCTAATCGGGGAACGGGAATCCAGTGGTTTTAACTGATTACGCACGGACTGGATTCCCGCCTGCGCGGGAATGACGGTCTTTACGAATTCATCAAAATTAATATTGTGAGGACAAGATATCATGAAAGAATAGTTCGTTTCCTCTATGCAAAAAGATGTCTGGCTTGAGACATCTTTCCTTCGATATCGATATCCCGCACACACCGAGCCACGCAGGAAGAACAGGAAAGGCACGCGGAGGCCGTAGCCCGAATCGGGATCTCTTTGTAGGTTTCCTCAGCCAGTTTAGGTTCCCCGTAGGCCTCGGCGTACATCAGACAGCGGTTGATAACACTGATGGCCACCCCTTGAGGACAGGTCCCTTCGCATTGGGCGCACAGGTGACAGTAATAGGGATCAATGGATTTTCCATAAAGCCCGAGGATCTTTTGATCCGCCAGGGTTAGTTTCATACCCATGACCGATAAATCCTCTTTGAGCATGGTCATATCTTTCATGCCCGGTATGGCGGCTGCGATATGCGGGTCCTGAAGCACCCATTTGAGTGCCGCCTGGTGGGGGCTGATCGGACCGAGGGAACTTGGTTTGGTAGCCTCCGGCCTGTGTTTTCATGGCCACAATACCGATCCCGTTATTGGCAGCCCGGGCAATGGCCTCTTTTAACTCTATCCCGTTTTTAAAATTATAACCGACCAGGATAGTGTCAAAGAATTTTTCCGGATCATCGGCTATGGCGTTTATCACCATGGCCTGATCGGTATGGGTGGTAACCCCGAAGAACCTCGCCTTGCCTTGTCTTTTAAGTTCCCTCAGGGCTTCCCGGACTTGCGGATCAAAGGCCCGGTCTTTGTCCTTGCTGGTCAGGTTGTGCAATTGGTAAACATCTACATAATTCGTGTCTAAGGCCCTAAGGCTTTTTTCCATATCCTGAAATATTTGTTCCCGGGTCTCGCCTTTTGTTTTAGTGGCCAAAAATAATTTAGGGCGGAATCCTTTAATGGCCTTGGCCACGATTTCTTCGTTCTTACCGTTCATATAACGGCGGGCCGTATCGATATAGTTGACCCCATAATCCAGTGAGGCCCGGATAACCTCGGGTTCGGGCGTGAGCATGGCCCCAAAACTGACCATGGAGATCTTAAGACCCGTCCGGCCGAGGGTTCTATACACCGGGGTAATGCCCTCAGGGGAAGAAGGGGTTGTGAACGCGGCCAGTCTGGAAATTTGTCCAGTGCCGATGGCCGTAGCGGCCGTTCCGGCCAGGCCAAGCTTTAAAAACTTCCGCCGATCCATTTGAGGATTAAAGGGGTGCCTTTTCATGAGACCTCCTGATAATCAGGATCTTCATTAAGCCTGATTTTTTAAAAATGTCCGGTAAATTTCTATGGCCTCCTCTTCTTCCACGTCAAACCAGTTTTTATAGGCATCAGCCACGGCAAATTGCCATCCCTGCCGGATGTTGGCACAATACAAGGCTTCCACCTGCCCGGAGACCCTTAAGACCGAATTCCAACTGCCCGTAGGTACGGCCACGATGAGAGATCGGGCCCCGGCCTTACGGAGGGCTTCAACGGCTACCAATATCGTGAACCCCGAGGCCAGTCCATCGTCCACCAGTACCATGGTTTTTTGAGAAACATCCGGGAAGGGACGGTCTTCCCTAAAACGCTTTACCCGCCTTATGACCTTGCGGAGGGTTTTATCCTTCCCTTCTCCGATTTGGTTTTCGGTTAAGTTGAGATGAAGCAGAAGCTCCTGATTCAAACGCATGGTGCCGTCAAAGGCCACGGCCCCATAACCGGCTTCCGTGTTCCAGGGGAGGGTAATCTTGCTGACCACGGCCACTTCGAGAGGGAGGTCGAGTTTCTTGGCGATCACCACGGCCACCGGAAGGCCTCCGGAAGGAATGGCCATAATGATGGTCTCGGTCCGGTGAAAGGCCGGTAACATCCCGGCCAGGACTTCACCGGCCCGGGTACGGTTCCGAAAGACACGGATCTTATCCCGAAGCTCCGGTAATTCAACAATGTTGTCTTTTGCGGCGCCAGTGTTCATAAACTGCCTTAAAGTCCCCGGTTTTATCCTGACCGTGGATCAAGGATTTAAAACGGCCCTAAATGATAATTGCAAAAAGCTTGATATTTTTTTATCATAATAAAAGTTTTCTGTCAAAAAGTTCCGCTGCCCCCGAAAGGGTCCCTAAAAAATAAAATGGTTGAGAAAAAAATGGCTAAAATTTTAATCGTCTATCACTCCCAGGGAGGGAATACCCAAAAGATGGCCGTGGCCGTGGCCGAAGGGGCAAAGGAAATCATGGAAGTCCAGGTTATTCTTAAAAAGGCCTTTGATACCGCTGAAGAAGACCTCATTGCCTGTGACGGTTTGGTCATCGGTTCTCCGGAATATTTCGGCACCATGTCCGGGGCGGTTAAAGACCTTTTTGACCGAACCTATGAAAAGCTTCGAGGCCACAAAAGGATTTTTCGCAAACCCTATGCTGTCTTTGTCAGTGCCGGAAACGACGGCACCGGGGCCTTGGCCCATATCGAGAAGATTTGCCTGGGTTATCAATTCAAAAAGGTCCAACCACCAGTCGTCTCCAAAGGGCCTATCACCGAGGCGGTACTTTCCCGCTGCCGGGAACTGGGACAGACTATGGCGGCCGGATGTCAAGTGGGCATTTATTAATTTGCTTGACATTGCCGAGACCGCAATAGAAAATAAACCCGGTCGGTGCGAGAAATTTCCCGTCCACACTCCCTCAAGGAAGGGCACTTTTAACACAATGGAGGAACTTATGGCCATTACCCGAGAAGAGATCATGAAAGCCATGGAGGAATGGAACTTGGCCTGGGACAACCATGACCTGAAGGGAGTGATGAAACTTTTTCACGATGATGTGGTCTTTGAAAACTGGACCGGTGGAAAGGCCGTAGGAAAAGAGGCCCTCAGAAAGGCCTGGGCACCCTGGTTTGCCGATCATGGGGATTTTCAATTTCATGAGGAAGATATTTTTGTCGACGAAAAGGAACAAAAGGTCCTTTACCGCTGGGAGCTTTCCTGGCCTTCCCATGAAAAAGGCTATGAAGGAAAACCTGAAAAAAGGCGAGGATTGGATGTGATCCATTTTCAAGACGGAAAGATCATAAAAAAAATGTCTTATTCCAAAACCACCCTGGAAATAGATGGAAAAAGAATCCCCCTTCACGGTTAATGAAAGATAGAAGCCTTGACATTATTCGCGGGCTTCACCGGGTTCTAAGACCCAGGATTCAACCGAAAACGTAAAGTTAAGCCATTTCTCACGGAAAAAGACCCAATCTCAAGCCCAGTCGTATCATCCATCATAAATCTGCCCGGATCAATCGTTTTAATGACTATAAAACCAATGTGCACCGGTTCAATGGGATGAATGAGGATCGATGAGAAAGCGTTTCAAAAAATCAAACCCGCCTAAGGGATTAAATATAAAAGTGGAGAGGACCGAGGATGGGCGGGCCGGGTCCCGACCGAGACCGTCACTTCTCCTGCGGGCTTTTAAACACAGGAATTATCGCCTTTTCTTCGGCGGGCAACTCATTTCCCTTACCGGAACCTGGATGCAGTCCATGGCCCAGTTGTGGCTGGTCTATAAGTTGACGGGCTCTGCGGTTTCCTTAGGATTGGTTGGTTTTTCAGGGCAAATTCCAGTCTTTTTGTTTTCCTCTATCGGCGGGGCGGTAGCCGATAGAACCAATCGTCACCGCATCCTGGTGGCCACCCAAACGGCCTCGATGCTTTTAGCCTTTGTCCTGTCAGCTTTGACCCTTACCCATCGGGTTCAGGTTGGGCATATCTATTTATTAGCCGCCCTGCTGGGTTTGGTGAATGCCTTTGACGTTCCGGCCCGACAGGCCTTTGTGGTGGAGATGGTCGGCAAAGAAGACCTGATCAATGCCATTGCCTTGAATTCTTCTATGTTTAATAGTGCCCGTATCGTTGGGCCGGCAGTCGGAGGGGTGCTGGTGGCGGCCATTGGAGAAGGCTGGTGTTTCTTTGCCAATGCCGTCAGTTACTTGGCTGTAATTCTGGGTCTGTTATTGATGAAGATCGAAACCCGGAAAGAGGTTTTTCGCACCGGCTCGGCCTTGTCCAGTATCGTCGAGGGATTCGGGTATGTCTGGAAAACCGGACCGATTCGCGCCTTGTTGGTTTTGCTGGGATTGGTCAGTCTTTTGGGTATGCCTTATCTGGTGCTCATGCCGATCTTTGCGGCTAAGATCCTCCATGGGGGGGCGAGAGGACTGGGAACCTTGATGGGGGCTTCGGGGTTCGGTTCTCTGATCGCCGCTCTGATCCTGGCGGCCCGGCGGGGTGTGCGCGGTTTAGGACGGGTGGTGGCCTTTTCCACAGCCGGATTCGGGGTCTGTCTTATCCTGTTTTCCTGGTCACGCTCCTTTTGGCTTTCTGCCACCCTGCTCGTTCCGGTCGGTTTTTTCATGATAACCGAAATGGCCGCTTCAAACACCCTGATTCAAACGTTGGTGTCGGATAAGCTACGCGGACGGGTCATGGCGGTTTATTCCATGATGTTATTAGGCATGGCCCCCTTCGGGGCCTTGT
>CAWIRY010000082.1:0-25925 GCA_963838485.1 uncultured delta proteobacterium
ACTGCTTCGTCGTACTGGGAATGGGTTCCAAGAGCAAAAGATAGATCTGAAGAGACTGTTGCGTGGCCAGGCTCCCGACGTTTCTGTCCGGGACGAGGACATCCTGTTCGTTCCGACTAGCGGAGTCAAGAGCGCGCTGAACGCTGGTACACTCATTGCTACTGTGGGAAGCGCCGCGATATATCACGTTCCCTTCTAGTCGTTGACGGCACTTGGTTGTGCGAACTGTGCCGGTTGCGTGGGATAAATGGTCCATTAGCGACCTACCTAACGGTGACGCAGTATTTTTTCGACGTTAATCTTAATAACCGTTGTCTGAGAAATGGGCAAGCACAGCGGTCCGAAGAGGGCTTATGGGCTCGCCTTTGGCGTATCCGCGACGATTCCTCCTTTCACTCGGTTCCGACGCCAAATTGCACAACGTTGAGTTCAGATTCCACCGCGGCCTGATTGTCCCTTTCGAAGTGTGGCCCCGTCGCTACGGTTAGGGGCGTCGTTCCTTTTCCATTCGCGTCGCCACTGGACCTCAGGAAACGAAAAAATGTAAACTGAGCTTGGCTACTCGGGATTCGATCCTCTCGGACTAAGAGGCCCTTTGCAACGTGCTCTGATTACAGGAATCACTGGACAGGACGGTTCCTTATCGGCCGGGGCCCCGAGTTTTTTGGCGATATTGCGGTGCTCGGCCTTGAAGAAGCAGGGAAAAACCAGTTTATCCACGTCGGCTATGGAGATGGAGAGCTTCTTGAAGAGACCGGTCACGGCCTCGGGGATGATCTTGGAATAGCCCTCATCCCGTACCCACCGTTCTTCCCACATATAGTTGAATTTGTTCTGGGTCCCTCGATAGTGATCGATAAAATCCAGGGAGACCGAATAAGAGCCTTTAAATTCGGCGATGACATCCCTGTCGCCCACCAACAAGGAGGCGGCCCCGTCCCCGAACCACATCTCATAAAAATAGGCGGATTTGGTCTCCCTTTTGTCCGAAGCCGTGACCAGGACCTGCCTTCTGTCCCCGGCCTGGATGGCCGACAAGGCCGTGATCAGGGCACTGGTACCGGAACGAAGGGAGGAAGTGAAATCCTGGCTCTGCAGGTCATCCTTAAGATTTAAGGCCCCCTGGACGATACCGGCGTTGGAACGGTCGGCAAAGGCAGGGTGGTGGAGGCCAGGTAGAGGGCGTCCACCGTATTTTTATTGACTCCCCTTAAGCAATCCTGGGAAGCGGCGACGGCCATGGTCAGGCTGTCTTCGTCCCAGTTGCAGAAGGAGCGCTCCCCCTGAGCCACCATGACGATGGCCGGGGCGAACCAGCCCATGGTCTGGAAGATGCTCATACGGTCGAGTCTCAGTCTGGGAAGATAACCGCCGTAGGAAGTGATGCCTATCATGATTCCTCCTTAAAAAGGTGAAAGGCTAAAGGTGAAAGGTATAAGGTCCACGGTGTAAGGTTCAAGGTGTGGCTGGAGTGGTCTTGGTCTGCGGCCCCTGGCCTTGAGATTTGGAGGTCACCGTGGCCAATATGTCTCCTAAAGCCGGTGTGACGCTGACAAATTCCTTGGCTTTGTCCAGGGAAAGGACCTGATCCCAATGCCCGGCCATGTCTTCCGGTGAAGGGGGCGTCTGCCCGTCACTGATGACCACTCCCGGACCAGATACCACCGCCGCCCGATTGAAAAAACCGGCCCCGGCATTATAAACAGCCCCATTGACCGGACATTGCTCGGAGCATAAGTAAAGGACCAAAGGGGCAACGAATTCGGGTTTGAGTTTTTCAAAGAGATCCGGGGGAAGGACGTCCTCGGTCAAGCGGGTGGCGGCGATGGGGGCCACGGTATTGACCTTGATATGGTGTTTTTCCCCCTCCAGCTTCAAGGTGTTCATAAAACCCACCAGCCCCAGCTTGGCGGCCGAATAGTTGGATTGACCGAAATTTCCAAAAAGCCCGGCGGCCGAGGTGGTCATGATGATCCGGCCATAGCCGTTTTCCCGCATCTTCAAAAAGGCCGGACGGGTCACATGGTAGGCCCCATTCAGATGCACATCCAGGACCGCCCGCCAGGATTCGGGTTCCATCTTGGCCAGGGTCTTGTCCCTGAGGATACCGGCGTTGTTAATCAGGATGTCCACCCTTCCGAAGGCATCAATAGCCGTCTGGATAATGGCCTGTCCCCCTTCGGGGGTCGAGACGGAATCATAATTAGCCACGGCCTGTCCGCCAAGGGCCTTGATCTCTTCCACCACCTGGTCGGCGGCCCGGGTAGAGCCTTCTCCCGATCCGTCCCGGGGACCGCCCAAATCATTGACCACCACCTTGGCCCCCCGCTTGGCTAATTCCAGGGCATAGACCCGGCCCAGGCCGGCCCCGGCCCCGGTAACCACGGCCACCCGATCGTCAAAACGCACCTGTTTTTCAGGGATTTGACCCTTAGGGAGATCACCCCATTCAAAGATGCCGTTCTCGATGATCACTTCTCCGGTGGAGGCATTGACCAGCTTCCAAAGGGCCTTTCCCTCTTCTTCCTTCCAGATCAGCGTTTTGAAGGGGATACCGGGGTAAAGGGGGCGACGGAAACGGCAAACCAGACGGCGCACCTTCTCCGGTTCTCCGGGGATCAGTCGCTGGATAAGGGCCCGACAGGCATAGCCATGGGTGCACAATCCATGCATGATCGGTTTTTCAAAACCGGCCATCTTGGCGAAATCTTCATCCACATGGAGGGCGAAGACATCACCGGAAAGGCGATACAACAGCGGCTGGTCGCCCGACGGCCGGGCCTCGACTTCAAAATCCGGGGCCCTTTCCGGGAAGGATATTTCCTTTTTAGGGGCTTCCGGTCCGCCGAATCCGCCATCCAGGCGAGCGAAAACGGTTACGATGCTGGTGAACAGTTTTTGGCCGTTTGAATGACGGGTATCGAATTCGGCTATGATGAGGGCGCCCTTGCCTTTTCCCTTGTCGTAATAGTGGGTAATGGCCCCTTCGGTGATCAGGGTCCCTTCCGTTGGAATGGGATTGTAAAAGATAAGTTCCTGTTCTCCATGGAGGATGCCGGCCAGGTTGACATTGCTTTCCGCGGCCAGGTGGGGCATAAAATCATAAAGAGTGACGATGCCGAAGCTGGGCAGGACCTTGAGGTCCTTCTCATAGCAGTAAGCCAGGTCATCAAAGCCGGCCCCAACTCCCAGGGCGTATAACACCGGATCTTTCCAAGTATAGGCTTTTTTGAAGGGACCTATTTTTTTACCGATGGATTCCAGATTAAGGGCCATTCTTTTTCCCTCCTAATTCTTTTGACCTTTCAGCCTTGAGTCCTGCGCCCGGTAAAGGCCGGAATGAGGATAAATTTTAAAGTTTCTTTGGTCAGGGCCATATATTCCTCCCTATCGATCTTCAGCATGGGCCGAAAAAAGTTTTCTCCGGAAATAAAATTGTGAATGGCGTTCATCATGGCCAGGACCTGCATCTTAATCCGGGTAGGTACGCTTTTCTTGTCCAGACACAGTCCCATGGAACGGGCGATACCGGAAATAAACTCGGGGACCTTAAAGTCAAGGCTGGTTTCCCGCCGGGTTTTACCGAAGTAGCGAAAGAGGATCAGATTGGAGATTTCAGGATGTTGAAAGAGGTGGTCGGTTATCATGTCGATGGAGATGTCCATCCGTTTCTCTAAAGGAAGGCCGTGAATAACCGATTCCACTTCCTGCAGTTTTTGATGAAGGTCCTCGTTGATATCCAGGATGACCGCCTCATAGAGGTCCCCTTTCTCCCCCCAATGGTAATAGAGAGTGGAAATGTCGATCCCCACCTTGCGGGCGATCATCCGGGTCGTGGTGCCGTGGAAGCCGTATTCTCCGAAACTCCTGCGGGCCCCTGTAAGGATCCTGGCCTTCATTGAATCTGGATCTTTGCGGGCTTTTTCCAAGGGAGTGGCCATCGTCGAGGATTCTCCAATACTTGCTTCCATCAAATGATGGATGCGAGGAATCATACCAAGAACCCCTAAAAAGTCAAGCCTAATTTTTTTCACCCTCCGGTGTGAAACAGGTTCTCTTTTTTTGAGAATTCCTTGCCCACCGATCCTGGAAAGGTGAGGGCCTTATGGGTCGGCCGGGATTCAAAACCAATCGGCCGGCTTTTGATCGTTATGATTTAAGCGGATGATAAATTTATAAAAATAAAGACCCCTTTCCTTAGAAACAGGCGCTTATCGCTTCCCTGAAAAGGGTTTTGAGGTTTGGTATCAATCTTGCGATTAATTGGATAAGTGTTTTGAAAAACCAAGAGGGGGGGACGGTTTCATGAGCGATAACAATCTTGCGGATAAACAAATTTTGGGGGAATGGAATAATCCGGATGTCTTAAATGTCATGACAGAAGACGGCTTGGGGATCTCCTCCGATGATGAATCTAAAAAAGCCACATCCTTTCTCCAGGCCGTCGCCTTATTGAATTCCTGGACTTATGACCTGGCGATCCTGGACTTTTCCGGAATTAGAGGTCGGGATTTATCAAGAAAATCAAAACTAAGGAACGGATTTTCCTTATTGGAACTTATTATGGCCCTTGGCATATTAAGTATCGGGTTTCTGTCTCTCTCCAGTTTATCGATTTCTACCATGAAAGCTGGTAAACACAGCCAAAACCGGACAGCGGCCCTTCAACTGGCCCAGGAAAAATTAGAAGCAATAAAGACGCTCCCTTTTTCGGAGTTGGGCGGAGAAACTGAAACGGGACTAAAAACCGGCACTTTAGGAACCATTTTCCAACGAGAAACGATCGTTCAAAAAGGGATTGACTCTTCTTTAGCGGACATAAAAGTCCGGGTGCTTTGGCCGATGGCCTCCAACCCGCTCCATTTCCATTCCTTAGAATTGAACACCCGGATTGCCGGCTGAATCAAAATCCTCGCTTTTCTCCCTACGCTCAGGCCCACTCCCATCAAGGGAGAGGGGGGTGCAGAAAAATTTGACTCTTTCCAGGTTATAGGACAAAATAGTTACAGTCCGGTTGAAATTTTTTCTTATCCCTTATCCAAGGCGGAGGGAATCTTCTATGTCGAAGTCTGCCAGTCCAAAACCAGAAAAAATTGAGGGCTTGAATTCAACTAAAAAACCCTCCAAGAAAATGGGATCCGGATATCGGAAAGCGATCCAAAAATTGCACCTGTCCGAGGAATTGTTAAGGGCTTCGGAGCGAAAGTACCGCTCTCTGGTGGAGAGTATTCCGGATATTATTATTGCACTCGACCTGGACGGGGCTATCAATTACGTGGGCCCCCGCTGGGAAAAAATCCTGGGGCACGAGAAATCCGAGGTATTAGGAAAATTTTTTATCCATTTTGCACCGGTCGAAGACCATCCTCTTTTGATCCAGGTTTTTAAGGAAGTCCGAAGTCGCAAAAAGAGCGTGGAGAATATACGCTGGCAATATTTCCGAAAAGACGGCCAGGTCCGTTATTTTTCCGGGAGCTCGGCACCGATTTTAGATGAACAGGGGAATATGATTGGGGCCATGGTCATCGCCCGCGACATTACGGACTATAAAAAATTGGAAGAGCAGCTCCTCCAAGCCCAGAAAATGGAATCCATCGGGAATCTGGCCGGAGGTATCGCCCACGATTTTAATAATCTTTTGGGAGGAATTTTAGGGTACGCCTCTTTCGTCAAGAAAAAGATGTCTCCTGAAGATCCCTTGTATCATGTGGTAAACTCCATTGAACGAACGGCAGGACAGGCCGCAGAGTTGACCAGACAGCTCCTGGGGTTTGCCAGGCGCGGGAAATATCAGGTTAAGCCCATCAACTGCAATGCCCTGATCCAGGATTTGATTCAATTTCTGGGCCGGACCATTGACAAACAGATTACCTTGCAGGTGGAACTGGATCCCCAATTGCATTTAATCGAAGGAGACGAGGCCCAGTTGCAGCAATCCTTGATCAATATTTGTTTAAATGCCCGGGATGCCATGCCTTCCGGCGGTACCTTGAAATTAATAACCCGCAATCAAATCCTGCCCCGGGAGATTTATTTAAATCAACGGGGCTGGAAGGGAGGGGATTATGTCCGGATCACTCTTTCGGATACCGGAACCGGCATACCCCCGGAGATCCAATCCCAGATCTTTGAACCTTTTTTTACCACTAAAGAACCGGGCCGGGGGACAGGCTTGGGATTGTCCATGGTCTATGGGATCATTCAAAATCATGGAGGGTATATCGATTTTAAAAGCGGACCCGACCAAGGGACTACCTTTGAACTTTTTTTGCCGTCCATAACTGGAGCGGTGATTCCCGCGGAATCTCCGGTTTTGCATCCGACTGTCACGCAGAAAGGTTCGGAAACCATCCTAATTATAGACGATGAAGATATTATTCGTCAATTAGGGGCTGACATCCTTGAAGATGTAGGCTATAAGGTAATATTAGCGGCCAGAGGGGAAGAGGCCATCCGGTTGTATCAACAACAAGAGCAGGATATTGATCTTGTGATTCTGGATGTGGTCATGCCCGGTATGGGGGGGAAGGAGACCTTCCAGAAATTAAAGGGGATCAATCCGAAAATAAAAGTGTTATTATCCTCCGGATACAGTACCGACGGCGAGGTGGGGGAGATCCTCAAGGAAGGGGTAGAGGGGATGGTCCAAAAACCCTATAAGGACGAAGAATTGATTGAGAAGGTCAGGGAGATTTTGGATTTATGATTCGCTATGCATCTGGTGGTCTTGATTGAAAAATTAGAAAACTGGAAGGAGTAAAAGAGTACAATGAAATTAAGAAAGAAATGGTTGCCCCTCATAATGGCCGGATTGCTAATAGGGATTGGGGTCGCTTGGTCGTCTGGTTCTCCCGTTGCGGCACAAAAAGTCCGCCCGGCGAAAGAATTTACCTTAAAGGATTTATCTTCTAAAAAGGTGAGCCTGTCTGATTTCCGAGGGAAAGTGATCTTGTTGAATTTTTTTGCCACCTGGTGTCCCCCCTGCCGCCTGGAAATTCCTGAATTGGTAAAAATCCATCAGCAGAACAAGAATAAGGGATTGATTGTCCTGGGGGTATCTTTGGATAAGGACGTGGTCCCTTTCATGCTTAAGACTTTTGTCAAGGATATGAAAATTTCTTATCCGGTATTGATGGGAACGGAGGAAGTGGCTGACCACTATTTTATTACCGGCGTTCCGGTTACGGTTATTATAAGTAAAGATGGAAAGGTCCATAAACGGTTTGATGGCCTTGCCTCTCCCGACCAATTGGATAAGGCCTTAAAAGATCTTCTGGAAACAAAATCATAAAAAAGGTTCAAGGCTCAAGGTCTAAGGTCCAAGGTAAAAACCCCAAGGAGATTGGTTTTAGGGAAATTACCGTGAACCATGGACCTTAAACCCTGGACCGTCCAAGGACCTGTTCGGCCCTTTTTTTAACCATGAAGGGATCTTTAACCCCAAACCACCAAAGGTCCGGCCGCCCGGAGTCCTGGGAGCGGAATTGTAAATGGCCAATTCCCAGGAGACGATGGATAATACCGCGACGCACCTCGATGCCGGATATCCCTCCTAAGGGTAACGATTTCTTAAAGACATGACCGAAAAAGGATGTTTCACGTTGGGCCCCCTCTTCGGCAATACGGTAAAAAGTGGTTTTTTGGCGGTAAATAACTAAGAAGATTAAAATATGGAGATAACCCATCCAAGAAGCTTGTTTATCCCCGCCTCTGGATTGATAGTGGGGCCAATCCCAAAGATTAGAATGGCCACATAAAAGACGAAGTAGCTTCTCCAGGCCGGTTGGAGCGTCATCATAATTACTTGCCCTCTCTTTTATATATCTCTATCTCATGAATCGACCAATAATAGACATCGTCTTTGCCGGTCTGGACGATTTTGATAAAGCGCATCGGCCTTGGTGGAAAGATAACATCCAGGTCCGCACTGCCCTTTAAAAGAGTTTCTCCGGTCCAATGAAGAGAAACAGGGCTAATGATTGTGTTCAGTGAATCCCAAGTCTTGCCGTCTGCCGATGATTGGAGCGAATATCCCCGGGGAAAATCGTTTCGGGAGTTTCCCACCAAAAGTCTTATTCGGGCGACTCTTTCCTCTTTCCCTAAATCGATTTGAAAAAAGGCACCCGGCACTTGGGGCCTATCCGTAGTCCAACGGGTGTTTATCTTGCCATCAGCGGCCAAGTATGCTTTTTGAGGATTATAATTGGTTTGAAATCGCCAATTTTTTGGGGAAAGAAGCCGATATCGATCGGAAGAAGCGGGGAAAGAAAAAACCCAATACCCGCCGATTTCCTGTTCTCGATAAGGTCGTTTAAAATCATTTTTTATAATATAGGCCAAGGCCAGGGCATTTTCCTTTTGAACCACAAAGACCGGATTAGAGAGAGTCTGCACCAGGCCTTCATTATCCGCCTCAAGGGTTAAGGCCCTTTGTTTTGCCAGCCAATCCAGGGGTAACTGGGACTGGATCCAAGGGGTCGTATAGATTTTGGTAGGGGGAACCTTTTTTAGATATGAAAGCAATGGAGTCATATCGTAGGCCACCGGCTTGGATATGGTATGGGCCTGGTAGATAAAGCATTCGGCGATGGACCAAAAATAAGAGGCGTCATTGCCAAGCTGAGTGAGTCGAAGAAACCGTCCACCCTGAGGAACGAAAATAATGTCCATTCTACCCTCGTAAGGACGATAAAATGGATGAGGCCCGGACCAGAACAAGTCCCCCCAAAACCCGTGAGCTTCACGAACTATTTGCCATTCTTGTCCATCCCGAGAGATTTCCAGCCGAAGCCCCAGAGGCAGCTCTTCTGCCTTTCCGGACAGGAGGGTAACTCGTCCCAAATCGGGAACGACTTTTCCTAAATCGATTTGGAGAACCTGTCCGGACTTTTTGGGTGTATTGGCAGACCAACGGGTAGTCAGGTCCCGATCGAAGATATTCATCGTTGCGTCTGAATTAGAATCGGCCGCTGCCTTCCAGTTAGCCGGCTCCAGTTCATTAAATCGGTATGGAGGAGGAGAAAAATCATGATAGATACTGTATCCCGACACCTGGTTTTTACGGTACGAACCGCCGATATTTTTTAAGGTCTCTTCAAAATCCTTATTGTCTCCACCGAAAAGAAAAGCAGGGCGGCGGTCCCGGTCGATCAGGTCGGAATAAAGGGGATAACGTTCACCGACAGGTTGGGCAAAGAGGATCTCCTCCTGGGAGTCAAAGGTCAACCGCAAGGAATTCCAGTAGTCATGGGTATAAACATCCTTAATGCCTTTGGCCTTGAGAAATTTAAACAGATTTCGGTCGGTTTTCCTGGCTTGTCGATATTGGACAAATTCCTTTTGGGAAACCAGGGGCAGTCTGGTAATCGTGCCATAGACATTGGAAAAAAGATGAAGGACGATAAAAAGGGAGGCCAGGACTACGGAAAAGGACTTAATTTTTTTAGTAAAGACGGCAAACAAGACAGGAAGAACGACAAATATGGGCTGGAGGTAACGGGTGGTATGGGCCGAGGCAAATCCGCTCAGGGAAAAAATAATCGGAAAAAGAAACAGAAAAAGGAGCAAAAGATCCAGGCCGTTACTTTGACTTATTCTCAATTTAAATAGACTGAAGAAACCTTTTCTCCTGGACACAAAAAGGAACACAAACAAACCCAGGTAAAGGATATACAGAGCAAAAGAAAAATAGGGAATACAAAATTTTTCGGTGTCGTTGTTCCTCACCCCCAAGGCTTCCGGAAATCGAACAAGAAAAAAGTCCTTTAAAGAGGTCAGAGTCGGTTCACCTCCTCCGGCAGTACCCAATAGATAATGCCAGGTAACCAGAGGATGGGCGATATTATGGACCCAGAGAGGCAGTCCGCCCAGGATCAGACCCAACAGAAAAAAGAGGAAGGAACGCCGCCCCCAGAACCATCGGTCTTTGATGAACCAGAAAAGGAAGATAGGGGGAAGATAAAAGACAATCAAAAAATGGGTCCATATCCCCAGGCCACATAAAAACCCCAGGACAAAAACATTCCGGTTATTCCCTTCCTGGCGATAGATGATTTTGAGGGTCAGAATAAAAAGCAGGACCCCGATGATCGGTATCTCGATGTAGGCGGCCCGTGCCAGAACCGAGTGAAAGATCAGATAATAGGAGCCCAGGGACGAAAACAAAGCCGAAAGGAGGGCGGTTTCCTTATCAAAAATAAATCGGGCTAAATAATAAATGAAGAGGATAAAAAAAAGGGATTCCAGGCAGATGGTTAAATTTAAGGTAAAGCGGGTGGCGCCAAAAAAGAGAAAGATAGTGGAGACCAGATAGGCCTCGATACTACCGCAGTAATCTTGAGCATAAAAAAAGAAGGGGAATTCTCCCCCCAAGATATGGCGGGCCATCAGGCCGGTTACCGCCTGATCCGAATCCATAGTGGGGGTAACGAGAAAAAGGAGGCGAAGAATTCCTCCCAATAGTATAATGAATAGTATCCACAACCCGGATGGGCATCTATGTTTCGAATAATTCAATAGGTTCTTCAAGATTGAATGGCCTTATTTTTTCTGCAGTCCAAAATTACGATTGGTCGTCTTTTCCTCATCTGTCCTTATCTTGGTTCTGATCTCTTGATAACCGGATTTATTTAACCTAAGCTCATAGTCATCGGCAGGCAGGTTTAACCGAGAGAGATTAAAAAATCCTTGACTATCGGTCAGGGCGGCAGCCATTAATTGATCTCCCTTAAAGGCCTTCACATTGACTTTTGGGATGGGTCTTCCCCCTTTTTATTCTCTACCACCCGTCCGCCGATGGCCACAAAGGTATCCTGGAGGATGGAAAGATATTGCTCTCCATAGCCCCGGTAGGCATATCCCTGGGTATAATCGGTCTTGGAGGGGCTTCGATCCTTCCGGGTCGCGGACGATTCTACGGTCGGTTCGACTTGGGTCCCTTCATTCCATTCATTAAAGGAGGTAATCAAGGCCAGGGGGAAATCCGGATCGACAAATGGGACCACCGTTTGTTTAAGGGCCCTGGCTGAAAAAAAGCCCTCTCCGTCGCCTTCTCTGAATTGACGGGGGGATCACCGGGTGATTTTCGGAAAGCCGGACTCCCCGGTCATTATAACCTGGAATAATGGCCGGGATAAATTTAACTTCGTTATGGATGGCTGATTGGTATTCCTGATAGAGGTCATGAACATCCGAAAGAAAGGTGCTTGTGCCTCCATAACCCATCTGTTTCGGCTTGGCCCAGTCATACAGGTTGTAGGCCGTAATAGCGTCGAATAATCGTATCCGGCTTATATTAGGATGCGGCGAGGGGGAAAGAGGGGCTGAACGGATGACGTACCAAAAGATCTCATCTCCTATGAGATAGGGATTAAAGCCCAATTTTTTTAGGCTCCCTCGAAGGTTGCTGATGGCCTGGAGGTAATCTCCGCTAAAGGTTCGGGTTAAATAGATGATGGCCACCGGCCGTCCTTTAATTTTCAGATAAGAGGGATGAGAGAAATAATTTTAAGCCAGATATTTAAAGTCGGAGACTATTTTTTTTATCTTATCCGGCGTAAAGGTAATTTTTTCATCCGCCAATCCGAGCCCCGAGGTCTCATAAAAGATACAAAACTTTATATCATCGATATTTTTTGCCCGGAGGATCTTATGCCGAATGATTCGGTCTAATTCAGGGTGGTCCGGCCACCAACTGATAGCCCAGAAATTAACCCCGTAATGAGAAGACCAGGAGATGTGTTGCTCAATGGTTTTAAGATCCGAGGAATTATATTCCCCCAAGGCCGGTAATTGCGGAGGGGTCAAGAGTCCATTTACATAACCATCCCGCCAGTTTTCAGGATACCAGAGGTAATAATAAGCGCCAATGAGATAATGTTGAGACCATTTCGGTAAAGCAGGTTCGGATGTTCGATGTGAGGAGGAACATCCGGCAACCAGGAGATAGAGACAGAAGCTTATGATAATTAAAGGGGTGTTAATTTTTTTTTTGGCCATAATGTAGAAAGTTAAGAGCTATAAAAGTTTCATCGATAATAACGACAGAAAAAAGATTATAGGGGCAAGGATCAGGAAAAACAGATTAGTACGGTTCCCCTCTTTTGTAAAGATCAAAAGGTTAAAAACCAACAGGCCTAAAGTGGCTCGGGCATAAGACCAGGGTTCCACCCAGATCAATCTGTTTAAAAAGACGGTCAAGAGGGCATAGCCGAAAAAGGAAACGGTCAGTGGACTATAATATTTAAAGACTTCGTAAAAGGCGACCATAATGAGGAAAAGGATACATAGGAGGAACAAGAGTTCGGCCAGTTTTTCAAAAGAAAGGCCGCCCTGTCCCAGGGAAAGGACTTTTTCTATTATCCCCCAAAAGGGGGGGCCAAAATTTTGAGTGCCTCCGAGAAAAGAAAAGGTCTGAAAATGGATATAGATATAGACCTGCCAAAGGAAGTAGGCCAGAGGGGGTAAGAGCAAATAAAGGGTCTTTCGAAAATTTTTCTTCCCCAATAAGTAAAAAAGAAAGGCCATAGTTACCATCAGGGTTGTTTCTTGTGTTAGGGCCGCTAAGGTCAAAGAAATGCTTTGCCATA
This sequence comes from uncultured delta proteobacterium, assembly GCA_963838485.1. GTDB lineage: Bacteria > Desulfobacterota > RBG-13-43-22 > RBG-13-43-22 > RBG-13-43-22 > RBG-13-43-22. Next base: position 12,588 of record CAWIRY010000082.1, read on the forward strand.
TGGGTTTTCCCTTTAGGTAAAAGTAGACGGCGATTACTACAAAGGTTATGGCCAACGGTTCCGGCAGGCTGCGCAAAAGACACAGTAAAAACCCCCAAAAGGAGGCATAAAACAGGCTGTACCAGGGACTACGCCCATAATGTTTGAGTATGAGAATGATAAAATAGGTCCCGAGTAAGATCCCCAGGAGATTCACCGCCACCATCATATAGGGGACCAACTTCGATTGGCCAAAGGACAGCAGCCAGGCCGTCAGGGGGTAGATGATGCGTTGATAGCGGTAGGCCGGGAAATCGATATGATCGAAGGTATGGCCCAAGATAAAAGGATCGGTGGCGATATAGTAATAAAATTGTCCATCATAACCGACGCTGCCTTTATGAATCAGGGTTTGGGAGGTCCAGATCTGCGGGGCCTTAAAATAATCCCCGATAACCAGAAAGCCGGTGATGTTTTTGCCAAATTTAAAGGAATAAAAAAAAAGGATGGACAGGAAAGTCCCGGCGATCAGGATTAAAATACCCCAGGTTTTATGGCTGTGGATTCTTCGCCGGGAGTTGGAAAATGCGGGCAAGGGTTGTGGGATCGAGGTCAATTACTTTCTTCCGGTTATGATAAGGTCCAGGTACATCTGGATACTCAATTTCAAGACCTGGGCGTTGAAAGAGCTTTTTGAGAATTCATAAGAGATGGGAACTTCCCCGATCGAAAGGCCGTTCCGGGCAATCAGCGCCAGGGACTCCGTATGGAAGTCAAAGGCCTTGGCCTTCATCTGTCGATTGAGGAGAAGTTCTACGGACCGGCGCGAAAATCTCCGGTATCCTGAGGTGGCATCACGCAGCCGTGACCCGAGGAGCTGGCCTTCCGCCGGCCGCACCGCCAGGTTCATCAGCAGGGTGGCCGTCCGGCTGATGAGACGCCGATAAAGGGGGACCTTCTCCGTTTTCGTTCTGACCCCGATGACCAAATCACACTCTGGAAATTCCAGAAAGCCGGGCAGTTCCTCGGGCTTATGGGTAAGGCCGGCGTCCATGGTGACTATGTAGGCGGCTCCGCGGTCCAGAGCATATTTCATGCCGTCCAAAGTCGCCTGAGGAATATGCGTATTTTTCTCATGGGTGATGCAGACCACATTCTCGAAGGACCGGACGATGGACTCGGTGTTGTCGCGGCTGGCGTCGTTGACTACACAGACATCGGCAAAGGGCAAGGTCCTCCGGATCACTTCGCCGATGGTCTGTTCTTCATTGTAAGCCGGAATGACCACCAGAACTTCCTCTCGCTTAAGCATGAGAAACAATCCTCCGTGCAGGTTTTATATATTAGCCTTCCTGGATTGTCAAGCCGCGCCCTGCTTGCCGAAAAAAGTCCCGTAGGGAAAACGGCCAAGATCAGGAAAAGAAAAAAGACTTTGACAAAAAAGTAGAATTACTTTTAAATTGAGCTTTTACAACCAGGTTGGAATAGTTTTTTTTAGAGGTCCAGGTGTCTAAATACTTTTACAGACAAATATGGAAAAAATATTTATCCTGACTGTTTCGGGCCTAATCACTGCCACCCTGCTTTATTATGTTTTTTCCCAAAATCAGGCCGTAGAGTGGCAGCGCATTCTTTTTCATCTACGACCATCGTTTCTCCTCTGGTACCTGGCTTTGTATGGTCTCGGACTTTTACTGCGCACTTTCCGCTATCATCTCCTGCTAAAATCCGGCCGGTCAACCGTTTTACCTTCTTTTTTGAACCTGACTTTGGTCACCAGCGTCCGCAATATGCTGGTGGACTTTTTACCGGCCCGGGCTGGCAGTCTCTCCTATATCATCCTCTTAAACAAAGCCTTCAAAGTAGACCTCTCTCCTTGCCTGTCTTCTTTCACTTATTCTTTCCTTTTCGATTTATTGGCCATGGCCCCCCTGGTGGCCGTAGCCGTCCTGGCCGAAGGACTGATCTCACATAAAAATTATCCCTGGTTATGGGGTACAGCCCTATTGATTCTAATAGTGGCCTTGACGTTGATTATATTTTTGGGGCCTCTAATTAAGTTGCTTTCCCAATGGTCCGGCAGGAAGGCCCATTGGTGGCGGAAATATGCCCGGTTAAGAGACCTGGACAGGCAATTCCAAGATTTAAGCCTGTCTTTTTTAACGCTCAAACAAGCCCGTATCTTTTGGTTCACCCTGGGTCTTTCCGTCTTGATTCGGACCATTAAATACCTTTACCTTTATCTTCTTTTGTCCGCGGTCCTACAAGCCTTATTCGGGCACTGGATCCATCTTTCCTTCTGGGTGGTCCTCCTGGGGCTGGCCGCTTCGGAGGCCTCCGCCGGCTCGCCCATAAGCGGGTTAGCTGGATTTGGGTTTTATGAGGGAGTGCTGGGAGCGGTCTTGTCCACCCAGGGGATCCATCTTTCCCAGGCCGTCCTGGTATCCTTTGCCATGCATTTTTTTACCCAGGTGGTGGATTACTCCTTAGGAGGAGGGGCCTTACTGGTTATTTTGATTCGTTGGGTTGGCCAGAAGAAAAAGGTCCGGGTGCTATCTCATTAGTGTTCAAGAAAAATATCCGGCCAATTGTCGTTGGCCGGGTTGTAGGTCAGGCGCACGGCTTTATCAAAAGGGGTCCCCACCTTCCATAAAAAAATCTCATAGTCGACGACATCCGGCTCATGTCCTTCGGCCGTAGCCGCCCAGACCAACCATTGGCCATCCGAAGAAAGGCGGGGGAAATATTCGTGGCTGTAGCGGCCGGGAAGATCCATAAAAAGGCTTGGCCGGGGATTTACGATCGGAGATTTTAACAGCCAGGTTCCCCCGTTTCCGCCTCTGTCCACCCAAATTACTTCTTGACCTGAAGGGACCCAGGTGATTTCGCACCCCTCGCCGATTTTCAAAAAGGTGTCTTTGACTTTATTCCAAATAAATACACCGTTCATTTTTCCTCCAAATGAAATTGCCAAAAAGTTAGGGTCCCGACGTAAAAATTCAGGCTGGTCTATCTGACTCGAAACCGAGGGTTGATCTCCGTCTAAGATCACCTTCTCTTCCCCCAGTTCCAGATTTTTAATTATTAATTTATTTTTTCTAACAAAGCTGATCAGATAATTGGATATCCATTGTGGTTTAAAGGCATTTTTAACCAATAAAGTTTCCTTGTTATTAACCAAGGATAAAAGATAGACATCCCAAAGCTCAAGGTTCCGTTGCGATACCCAGCGCGGTTGGCTGCGGCAGAAGACAATCTTGTCTCCATCCGGAGAAAAACGGGGGAAAGTATTCACATGGGGATTATGGGTCAATTGAACCATCTTGAGATCCGGCAGGGTCATCAAAAAAATTTCATGATTACCGGTCCTATTTGATGACCAAACGATCTTGCCCTTAAATCCCTGAAGGCCGTTTTGGATCTCCTTAATTTGTTTTTCGGTCAGATTGCTCTCAAACTTCTTCAACCAGAGATAACCCCAATGGCGATAGATAAACCGGGGGCCGAAATGTGTAATGAGGATTGCCAAACCAAATAAAATTAAAGCCAACAATAAATATACCCCGACTCTTCCGGGTAATGATTTGGGCCGGATCATAAAATCCTTTTTATTGAATGAGATAATGTCGTTTTCTAAAAATTTTAATGTAGGCATCGAGACATCTATCGACCAATTTGTCCGAAAGGGATTGGAATAGTTTTCCGCCATGACCGGTTTTTGACCGGTCTTGAAATTTCCCGGTCCATTTTTTAAGCCTTTTTTTCAGGTCCAGGATCATATAAAATTCAGCGTGGTTGATGGTTAACTTAAGTTCCTCAAGATCAATAAAAGATTTTGGTTGTTGTTTTAGAAAGCGTCCAATATCTTCTTGTTGGGCAACCCATAATTTCCATTTCCTGTATAAAGTTAAACTTTCTTTTTTCAGTTTATTTATCCGACGCCGGGCTTCAGGTGTATTCAAATGAAAAAGATAAAAACTCTTTCTGGCATAAAAAAGATGCTCATCGAAATATTGGTGTATATTTCTTTCCAAGGCTTCAGCCCTGACCAGCCCATGATCTTCGAATTGTTTCTGCCACCATTCGGTGTGGGCCCAGATTAAATGGCCGTTGGCCGGTATGGCCGGGTCGAGGGATTCGGCATTTAAGTAATCAAAAGGAAGCCTGCGGTTAAATTTATCCCGGTTCTCTTCCAATTCCAAAGGGAAAACTTCCCCCCAAATACTATCTTCCCCAACGGCAGGAATATTAAAAAAAAACAGGGCATCTTCCTCGGCCAGAGAGACCACCGACTCAATATAGTCATGGAGTTTTTTGGGATGAAGATGTTCCCATAAGTCAAAGGCACAGAAGGTGTCAAAGGTAATTCTTTGGGAGTCATATTTTTTACAGACTTCCAGGACATCTCCATGAGCTACCTTGTCGCTGAGAGGGGGCCAAATTTTTTTTAAGACATCCCGGCTGAACTCGATCCCTTGAACCTCGATCTTGTTGTCCAAGCTCAATAAGAACAACACATCGCCCCGGCCACAGCCCAACTCTAATAGGGATTTTGGCTCAAAAAATCTGAGAATCGAAGAGAGATAAAAAGAATCAAATTTTACTTCTCCTTCTTTATAATCAATGTGGCTGTCAAAATAGGAGCTGTCGTAATACCCGGAGCTGATAATATTATACAATAACAGATCAAAATCCCCCTCGTTTTCAATTTGGATCAGATCAACCGGACGTCCATCATTAAACAGCTTGCCATCAGCTAACAAATTGGATTTTAGGATACGCATGGATGGCTTATCCCTTTTCCCCAAAAACCTCTATTTCATAGATGGACCACCAGTAAACCGGGTCTCTTCCTTCCTGGACCAGTTTAAGGGTGCGGATTTTAACCGGAGGGAAAAAATAATAAGTTTTTTTATAGATCTGGTTTTCTGCAAAGGCATAAAAGGTATGAGGGGTGCCCTGGATAGCCTGCCAATGTTTTCCGTCAGGAGACCCCATTATTTGAAGATTGCGTGGGTAGTCATTGATCGAACTGCCGAAAAATAAGGAGAAGCCCTTGACCGCATAATCGGCATCCAGATTGACTTGAAAAAACATCCCCGGTTCCTGGCCTCTGGAACTGCCCCAGCGTGTGAAAGGATTTCCATCAATGGCCAAGCCTGCTGCGGCATTATTGACATTCGAGGAGACCCCGAAATGCGCGGGAGAGATCGGAATCAACTTTTCTTGAGGGAACAGGGTACTATAATTTAACGGCTTCTTTTTGTTTTGTTTTCCCCCTATATTCCATAGCCCTCCCCAATCCACGGCCTCCCCGAATAGTTGCTGGGCATCTTCCCAATTCGGGGCTTCTTGTATGGCCTGTTGCAAGGATTGAATTACGGTCTGCCAGTTGACCTGTTTTCGCCGCACATTTAAGTTAACTCCTGGGAATAGTGGATGGGGTCCGGTAGGGTCATCCATCCAATGATTCAAGGCCCGATTTGCTTGATTGTAAGCCTCCACTGCTTTTTCTGATGGTTTGACTGGGGTAGGAGAGACTTCGTAGATGAACAATTCCGCTATGGTCCAGGGTTCTTGGGGGTTTTCCGGGGTAGTGAGGTTGGTCATGCGGACAAACCGCGCCGGACGGGGGCCAAAGGAAATTTGGAGACGGGGATTTTGGTCTAGCCGCGGCCGCCCCTGGTACCAATAGAGACCGGTCAGCATGTCATTGGCTGAGAGTTCGGCTATCTTTTCCCATCTATTTCCATCCGGGGATATCTCCAGCTTAAATCCCGAAGGCGCCTCGAATCCAATCGGACCGGGAAGAATCGATATCCTGGCCAGCCGTTTCGTCCCCCCCAGGTCTATGGACAAATAGTCTCCGGCCTTTTTCAGGATCTTCCAAGAGGTCAAGATATCGCGGTCTTTAATTAATTCAGTCTGCCCTTGCTCTTGACTGGCGAAGATCCGCCAATTCTCTGGGGGTAATGACCTGAGATTTTCAGTCGGCTCCTTAAAATCATACCAGAAGACATGGTCCCCAACGTCGACGCGTTTAGAAGACCCCCCCAGGAGTTTCAGGGCCGCGGCCATGGTTTCCGGATAGGGATTACCCAGCTTTCGGTGGGTCACTACGGCTACCTGATCGGCCGGTGCGGCATCAACCATCCGGAGATAATTAAAATTGCGCTGTCCGAAATAATCAGCACAGATGATGCCCTCACCACTTTCAAAAGTCAGGACTTGCGATATGCGGTTATCAGCATAGGCAAAGCGAATCCCACGGTCTTTGAGGGCCTTGATCAGCTTAACTATCGGGCGGTAGGGCATGGTTTTGAATTCATCAAGAAAAAGGTGATGAAGAAAAAGGTTGAATCCCAGCAGGCCTACCAGAGTGGCCGTACCCAGGGCCCGGCGAAACTTAAATATTTTTTCCAGCCAGAGAGCCACCAGGATGGTCATGGGCACATAAAGCGACAGAGAATAGCGGAGAGAACCACTGGCCCCCTGTTCGCTGGTGGCAAAAGCCAGGATCAGGACCCAAAAGACCGCAACCACCAAGTCCTTCGGTCCCTGGAAAGGGTTTTGAAGAGAGACGACCCTCCGGATTCCACTGGAAAATAACCACCAGGGAAATGGAAAAGGCGGGCAGATAGATGAGGGTGAAAATCGCCCAGCCCAGAACAGGATTGACCGAAGGCAGAACGCTGTGCCCATCCCACCAATCCCCCAGGAAGGATTGAAAGAAGGAAAAACGAAGGACCATGTAAAGGCCTGACCAAAGCTGTTTGAAGATACCGACCCCATGGCCTTCAAAAAAACCAAAGGTAGAAAAATCGTGCAGGAATTCCCAGAGCCAAAAAGGCGATGAACCGATAAGAAAACCGGCCAAACCCATCCAGGGAATCCTGCCAAGGAGCAGGCGGGGTCGGGCTATGACCAAAACCAGAGCCCCGGCCAGCAAAAAAGGGGCGGCTAAGAGACTCGACCACCAGGCCAGCCCGCCAATGATTCCGATCAGCCCGGCCAACAATCCCGAGTTTTTAGGCGATTTGAAAATCAGAAGGGAAATAGACAGAATAATCAAGGCGCCGAAGGCACAGGCCTCCACATGTCCACCGGTGGCCAATAAGCCGATGACGCTGAGATATAAAGGGCCCAGCGCCCAATAGGCGGAGGCCAGAAGCCCGACCTTCCAGTCTCCTACCAGTGCCCCGATCCTATTGACCAGAAAAAGCATAAAAAGGGAAATCAGGGTGTCCGACAGCCGGAGGGCCAGGGCCGAGGGTCCGACAAATTGAATGACTATGGCGTTAAGATAGGATTCGAGAGCTCCCATATAAGGCTGCCCCCAAAAAAAAAGCTGATGTTCTCCTTTGAGAATACGCAAGGCCATTTCCCCGGTAACGGCCTCGTCGTAATAAGACTCGGCCAGGAAAGGGGAGCGGGCCATGATCCATCTGATGAGAAAATGGAGGCCAATAAGAATAGCCAGAGAGATGAGTATTAAGGCGCGGCGAGAATTATCCTTAGAGGCCATCGGAATGTTTTTCCCCCTGACGATAATTCCGCCTAATAACTCCAAAGGACAAGAAAAAGAAAACTAACAAGCTGGCGCAGGTGATGGTTAGCCCACAATAAAATGGATAAAAATAGAAAGAAAATACAATCCGATGCGCTCCTTTGGGTACATAAAGCCCCCTCAAACCGTAATCGACTTTTAAAATTGGAGAAGGTTTTTGATCAATCGTCGCTTTCCAAAAAGGATTATAGGTATCACTGAGGACTAAAAATTTATCCTCTCGAGCTTTTGTCATAATGGTTATTCGATCCGGTAAATACTGAATTATTGAAGCCTCCTGATCAGAAAAAGAAGGGTTTACCGGTTCATGGTAGCCGGTCGGCAATTGGGACAACAAAATAGTTTCTCTGGGATCCAATTGCTCCATCTGTTCCATTAGCTCTTTTTCTCCAATGAATGCCTTGGCTTTGCCGATCATAAAGACCCTTGGAAGGCAAGAGGGGTTTTTATAAATATTCGGCGCGATAAACTGGAAATGTTCTTTTAGCAAGCCTTCAACTTCCCCTCCATTAATAAATATCTTTTTAATCAATAAACTGCCTTGTCTGGAAAGATATTGAAGGCGGATGTTGGAGACCTCGATGGGTTTTGGAAAATCCGTCGTAAAAAAATAACTTTGTCCTTGGTAACCCTCCTTGCCTATCTCCCAAGACTCTTTGATTTGAGCCTTTTGATGCGAACATTTTAAACCAGGACGTTCAATGGCCCACTCGGCTGTTTCGATGCCGGCCCTTATCGGAACAATTTGAGTCGACCCATCTTTTTTTACCAATTTGACTTGAGCAACAATCGTCCCTTGGGGAATAGATGTGGAATGGGATAAATAAGAGATTATTGCCAGATGGGAAATCCTTGTTGAATTTTTTAATTCCAGTTCTTTATTCCCAAATTCTCCTCCTATCTTCCAAATTTTTAATCCATTATGGGTATTCGGCTTAGATCCTACATAATACTTGACGTCTAAAAGGTCCAACAACATAGGGTTCTCTTCTGAGGAGAAAAGTATCTCCAGATATTCTTGGGGAACCACCATCCCAACGTAGCCCAGAAAATTACCTGCGTCATAAACGGAGAACCCATCTGGTTGCTGATATAGAAGCGGTAATAATCCTTGGTAATTGTTCACCCTAAATGGGGAGGGATCTTTTTTGATTTCTTTTAAAACCTTTTGAGACTGGGTGGAAATAAGAGCCGGATTTGTTTTTGAGTAGGCCCCGTCGATCCGGCCTAAAAAAATCAAATTTAAACTGATAAAGAGGACAAAGGAAATTATTAAAAATTCACTTGTGAGGTTCCGATTCCTTAAAGATATTAAAAGATAAGAAATCCCCCAGAGGAGTAAAAACCAAAAAAAATCTTTTTTCAATAAGGACCACGGACCAAAGAAAGGGTCCTTGGAATCCTGAGACAAAATGAATAGCATGATGAGCAATACACTAATTCCGGCTAGAAAAGAGAAATAGAGCAAGGTCTTGAAGGATTTAACCACCGCCTTCCTATGTTCCCGGTCTTCCAAAAAGTATTGAAATCCGAATCCAGATAGGATGGCCAAGGGAAAAATGATTAAGGCATTAAATCTGGCAGGAACTCTGAATTGTTTGAGGCCCGGGAGAAACTTGTAAAGGATTTTATATAAGGGAGTGAGCTCTCCTAAAGAAGCGATAAAAGAAAAGAGGGCGACCAGACCAAAGAATTTGATCCGAGGATCCTTAGAGTGAAAAATACCCCAGAAGGCGAAGATCAAGGGCAATAGTCCGATGTAGCCATATTGTTCCCCTACATCCGTAGCCGTCCACTGGGTATAGTCGGGGATTAAAAAATGGACCAGGTTAAGAAGAGGAAAGGCAAACTGGGCTTTCCATTCAAACGGAAGAGACCCATGATGGGTGTTGAGGCTGGTGAATAGGATAGGTAACAACTGGATGGCTGAGATTCCCAGGCAAAAAAAGCCCATGATGAGAAAATAGAAAGTGTCTCCAGCAATATGTTTAAAAGACCTTTCCCGTATTCCCAGGTAAACCCTAAAAAGGAAATAAAAGCTTAGAAATAAGAGGATAAAATAAAAAAAATTGGCATGGCCGGCCAGAAAAGAAATGGCCAGGAAAAGGCCGGCCAATGCGGCCCCATAGACCTTTTGTCGCATAAGGGCCTTGTCCAAAAAATAAAGGATTAAAGGAAGCCAGATAAACGTTTGAATTACATTCCGATGTCCGGCATGACCCAGTAAAAAACCTCCCAGCATAAAGCAGATGGAGCTGAGTAAAGCAGGGGACCGTGAAAGGCCCATTTGTCGGGTATAGAGATATGTAAAGACTCCTCCCAGCCAGAAATGAAAGGCATGGACGATCGAAAGTCGGTAAGGATCAAAAAAGTTTGGGAATAAAATTCCGATAAGGAAATCTATCGGGTAAAAAGCACCATAATCTGCGGCCAGATAAGGCATTCCGCCGGCAATGTGGCTGTTCCAGAGAATCAAGGTTCCCTGTTTTAAATGGTGATAAAAATAGTCCCGCATGGGGATAACTTCAAGAAAGTCACCGATCCAATAAAATTTATCTTTGGGAATAAGAAAGTTCCAGAATTTAATAAGAACTAAGATTGCAAGGAAAGCATAGAGGAATAAATCTTTGACCCATTCTTTTCGGGAATTAATTTTCATTATCATTTCCTCAATGCCTAAATAGCTTCCAAGAAGGTAAAATGATGAAGTTAATCAGCGAGACTATTCCCCCATAAACGTTTATTATCTACCTTAGGGTTTTCAAGCCATTTCCATAGTGAGCGAACTCCTGCTCGCAGCCCATAAGGCTGTATGTCCAACCGGTGAAAGTCCGGTTATAGGAATTGGCTGTTTACCTATATAGCGATATCCGACGGTCATCGGAGGCGACTCCGTCAACCGAAAGCTCGGAAGTAAACGCCCCTGCCGGTGTGGGGCTAACAATCTCATCGGGCCGTAGCGTAAAGCGAACTTAATAGCCTCGTTACGCTTCCCATGCGAGAACCGGCGGGCATGGGGTTGTGGATGCCGAGCCTGTGCAGAGATGGCGAAGGCTGCTACGAGAGGGGAAGGAACAGTCAAAAGCACCCTCTCGGTCCACCGGGGTGCAAGAGGCGGCACGATGGGAAAGGATATACAGAGTAAATTGGGGAGCCTCTCGATACCAGCCCATACCAGGCCGTAGGGCAAAGCCCCATCGTATAATCCATAAATCGATGGGATGGATCGAGAGTTTCGGATGAGGCCATAATAAGCTGAGATCTGGCCGGACAACATAACCGGCCGGGGAGCCAAGGGCCTCTGGACTGGATTGTTCAGTGTCTGATCTTCGACAAACTTGCCCGGAAGGGCTATAGAAGAAAAGAAACTGGACTGTGATTGGATATAAGTCAGGATATTCAGAGGGTATGCAGGCCCGGTGCTTAAGCTCTGGTGGTCTGACGAAGGTTCCAGTTGAATTCCGGTTTGAAGCCGTACTGGGGAAAACCCGACGTACGGAATTTTAGAGGGAGAGGAGGAAACGCATTGCATGGTCTGATGACCTTTTGTCACGAAACCTGAAAAGGTGGATACTTTGAAAGTCATTGACCTAAACAATTACGCGCCTCCTCTCTACTCGGCGGGATTTAATAATATATTCTTATAGGCTTTCATGGTAAGATTTGGCCTTATTTCCCCCGGCAATATTCCCTCCATGTATTAAATTTAAGGTAAATCAGTGAAAACTATAGAATAAGGCCCTAGTACTGTCAATGTAAAATGTGTAAAATAACCGAGGGAATAGGAGTCCCTTTAATAATTTTTATAACAAAATTAACGTGATAACCTGAAATCATTAAACGTGGGGTTCGTTAGCCATTGCCAAAGTTCGATAAATCCATCCGGATTAAGCAAGGTGGTTTTATACTGCGGCCAAGTCATGGGAGAGACCATTTCGCCAGGAAGGACCCCCTGAAAAAATTGGATGAAACAATAGAAGGTATAGGCGATAAAAAAAATGCTTATAAAAATAACAAACCTTTTAACCAATGTTTTTTTTAGACTGCTATAGAAACAGGCCAAGGGGAGGGCGAACATGCCTGTAGTATCAACAAAAGTTTTCTGGCCGAAACCCCATCCAAGAGGCCAGTCCCACCAGCTTGAAATAATGTATAATTGGAGGATGATGCAGACAACTATGGGGAGGCAGTAGGATTTTAAAGGGCCTTTCATTCTAAAAAGACCTAAAACTGAAAGAAGCAGTATGGGCGACCAGATAAAAAGCCCATGATAGGGGCTGAAAAGAACTTTAAATATTTGGGGAGATAGAAAATAAAATTTTTCCCCTGGTCGGTTATAGGGACTAACCATAAATTGATTGGCAGCTATCCTCAAGGTTATGATCTGAGGGGAGAAGACCAATGCGGCTACACCCAACATAAGGAAAATTTTAGTTCTTGCTTGCCACAAAAAATGGATCCTTTCCATCAAGGCATGCCGGCTGATTATTCCATAGAGGGGCAGGAACAGAAGAAGAGAAGCGTTGTTGTTTCTAACCAGAGTGATCATACCGGCCACAAAGCCTAAAAACATCGTGTTACTTCGAGACGGATCAGCGTACCAGCGAGGCACTAAGTAAAGCAGGAGGCAGACCAGGAAAAAAGAATGGATGTGGTTTAAAGAAACAGCGGTCGTTGCGTAAGCGAGGAAATTGGTCCCCAGAAATAGGCTTAGGAGTGTAGCCATGACTACTCTGGGGTGAAAATATCTGATCAAGATCTTAAAAAGGAGAACCAGTCCAACTAACATATAAAAGACAGCCGCGAGGACTATAGCGAATTGGTAAACAATGGAAAAGCCATCAGGCGCAGATCCCAAAAGGGGTGCAGCCAGATGACCCAGTAAAAAAAATGGTAACATCAAAACGGCTGTGCCTATGGATTTACCTAAGTAATAGCCCGTAACCGGATAGCGCATAAAAACATCCCACCCATGATAATCATAGAGAGAAATCGGTTGACGTAGGCTCTCCATGGATAGGTCGTGATAAATTAGATACGACGGGCAGCCTTCGCCCTGGCTACTGGCCTCCGCAAGGGGTTCGGCAAGTTTCCCATGGAGCCCCACAACATCACCCTCACCATCCTGGGAGCCGGGCTCCTGTGGGTGGGCTGGTTCGGAATCAATGCCGGCAGCGCCCTGGCAGCCAACGGGGTGGCGGTGAACGCCCTGTTGACCACCAACACCGTGGCGGCCACTGCGGGTTTGGTCTGGATGATCCTGGGATGGCTGGATGGCCGGCCCAGCCCCTTGGGGATCGCCACCGGCATGGTGGTGGGCGGCTGGCGGTGACCCCGGCTGCGGGGTTTGTGACCCCCCGGGCCGCCCTGGTCATCGGCGCAGTGGCGGCGCCTCTCTCGTTACTATGCCATCCGCTTCCGCCAGAACCGCTCCTGGGATGGTTCCATGGACGTCTGGGCCTGCCACGGCATGGCCAGCAGTTGGGGAATGATCGCCACCGGGCTCTTTGCCACCCTGGAGGCGAACGTGGCCGGGGCCAACGGCTGTTCTTCGGAAACCCGGCCCAACTGGCTTTACAGGCCCTGGCTACGGTAGTCACCATGGCCTTCGCCTTCGGGATGACCTTCGCGGTGGCTAAATCCTGGGATATGAGCATCGGCCTCAAGGTCACCCCCATGGAAGAGGAGGTGGGCCTGGATATCAGCACCCACGGCGAGCGGGCCTATTCTTAAGAGCCGTCAGCTAAGTTACCGTTTCCTTTGTTGATCCTCAGTGAGAGAGAACCGTAACG
>CAWIRY010000083.1:0-9980 GCA_963838485.1 uncultured delta proteobacterium
GCATATAAACCGGTAAACACCACTTCCCTTCATATAAGCCACACTCCCTATTCGGCCTCCCCTCCTTACATTTATTCCCGTTGCAAATATTCTCCCCATCCATCGAACAATAAGTCCAAATATAAAGCTGAACCAGCCGGGGGAAATAAGCCGGGTAATTTGGGTTATATTTGCGACAATCAATCTCTCTGGCAATCGCTTCTATGACCCCTAAGCAGCCATTTGAAGTATGGCAGGCAGGACCATAATTATGGTTTTTCTGGTACTCATCCAAAGTCCCTGTTCGGGCGAGGAAGTTATGGACTAGGGTATCAATCGCCACCATTTCAGCCCCCACCGCCCGATAATCCCAGCCAGGGTATTGGGTAAAGAATAAATGGGAAAAAGCCATGTCAACCAGCTTCGGGCCGACATTATAGACTTGGCTGAATTTCTCAATAAAAGTTTGCATCAGTTTATTGGCTTGGCCTGCTTTTAATTCCCCTGGGTCAAAATGGCCTGTAACGAAGTGGTAGAAATCATTCCGGCAGACATCCCGAAGGAAGAAATAGAGGGAAAAGACCATTTGGTTGAGCCCCCCACGTTTCATATCAAACTTGGGTAAAGGGCAGGTTTCCAGCAGTTGAGGGTTATTGCAGGTCCGGGCTGTCTTCCGGTAGCCACAGTCAATAAAGCTATCAAAGGAAACCAATTTGGGGCATGCAGCCGAGGCCAGGGCCTTTTTAATTTTATTGAAGCTGGGCTTGACTTTCTGCTTGCGGTAATGGCCCATATTCGACTGATCACTTCCCCCGGTGTAGAGAAAGGCTTCCATCAGGTATTGATAGAGCTTGATCGAACTTAGTCCCCTTGGTCCCGTGGATTATCTGCTGAATGATATCCTTTTCCGGGTAGTCGTTGACGAAGGGGGCGTCAAACAGCTTGATTTGGTCTTCAATAACCTTTTTGATCATTCTTACCTTCGGGTTCATCCTCCCACTCCAATTTGACTTAAAATTGTTTTTTATAGTAACAAATAAATTTATTTTTGTCAAATAAAAACAGTATCTTATCGTTATTTATAGAAGAAAAAGGAGGCAATGGGGGTAGGTGGCGCTTGCGGAAAGCTGGAATAGTTATTAAATTTTTAATGAGTCAAGCAAATAAAGGGGTAGACCGGTTTGATCTACCTCTTATGAAATTTATCTTTTCATACTCCCCTTTGCAAACCAAAGAAAAAGGTTGCGTATAGGTTGCAAATTGACGTAATATTATCGCAATTTTAGAAAGTTGAGGCTAATAATATCAATAAGTTATGGCGGCACTTAGGTCCTGCAAAACCGTTATTCACCGGTTCGAGTCCGGTTGCCGCCTCCAATTATTTTATTCAAGGCCGACCTTCCTTCGCAACATGAAATCCATAAGCCTATTACCAATCCTGATTCTTCTGTTTTTTTTCCCTTCCACCCTTCGGGGGCAGGAGAAACCCAATCCGCCGCCGATCCCTTGGCAGGCCCTTTCTCCAGGCCTTTCTTTCCTGCGCTGGGAGATCCGTTCTCAGAATGCTGTCGTCAATTCTATGGCCATCCTCCGCATCGAACCGGAGTTATGGACCTTTCGGGTTTTTTTCAACCGGGAACCCAAAACAATCAAGGAATGGCAACAGGCCACGGGGGCGACGGTTATATGTAATGGTGGTTTTTATCAGGAAAATTTCGAACCTGCCGGAAGGATTGTGGTTAACGGAATCTCTCTGGGGCCGTTCAGAAACCGGCATATGAAGGGGATGTTCCTGGCCGAACCCAAAAAGGGTTTCGAGCGCCTTCCCAAGGCGACTTTGATTGATCTGAAGGACGATAAAAGTGAGGAAATAATTTCCGCCTATGATCAAGGGATCCAATCTTTTCCCGTTCTTCTGGATCCGAAAGGGCAAGTCCGGGTCAATCAAAGTAATTTTCAGGCCAATAGAACGGTAGTGGGCCAGGACCGGTTGGGCAACCTTTATATTTTGATTACCGAAAAACCCTCCTTTACCCTTTATGACTTGGGCTATTATTTAAAAGGCCTGCCCTTGGGCCTTCAATTTATTTTGAACCTGGACGGGGGCAATCGTACCCGATTAATGGTCCAGGTCAAGGGATTTAAATATCTTTTCACTGGTCAGGAAGAAGGAAAAGAGACCCCCCGCTTTTTTTTCAGAGATCCGGTCAGGCTACCTTCGGTGATCGGGATCTTCCCGAGAGGCCGTCATTGACCCAGGTGTTTATTGTCGGATTTGGTAAATTTGGGGAAAAGGCCCTGGATCGGGTAACGTCTCTTTGGGGAAAGGACCGGATCTGGATAATCGATCATTCACCGGAAGTCCTGGGCCAAAAAAAAACCCTGCCGGGGATCCGCGTCCTGGCTGACGGCCCTCAATTTTTAACGAAATATCAAGACTGGATCAAGGATGAAGATTGGGTCATTCCTGCTTTGCCCGTTCATCTGGCTTGGAAATGGCTGGACATAAATTTAAAGACCCCCAAGGGGCATGAGACCGTTTCACCCCCCAAAGAATTCGGCTACGGTCTGCCGTACTGTGAATTCTTTGAGCAGGGGCTTTTCTTAAGCTATGCTTCTTTTGTCTGTCCTGAAAATTGTCCGGCCCCAATCCATCATTGTTTTAAAACCAAAGAAAAAAGACCGGTCCCGCTTTGGCAATTCATAGCCGATCAAAGAGGCCGGAATAAGGGTCTTGAGGTTATCGAAAGCCGACAATTGGCGCCGGGAACGGGCGGGTATCCTTTTGGAGAATTAAGAAGGATCAGGAACCAGGCCATGGTAAGCCCCAGGCCTTTTTGGGTCGCAACGGCCTGCCGGTGTCATGGGGTCATCCATGGGTTGACCTGGTAAATAATACGGTTCAGGGATTAAAAGGTGCAAGGTACACGGTAGTACCTTAAACCTTAAACCCTGTACCTTGGACCTTCGATATTCCGGTTTCTCTTGACTTAACGAAAGGAGAATGATAATTTTTTTACACTATTATCATGAGCGATAGAAAGGAGCGGGACGATGATATTCAAAAAGGGTTTTAAGGTCCTCGGGGTGATGCTGGTTGGGTTGGGTTTGATGGGCTTCTTGTTGGGTTGCGGCAGTGTCCTGCAGGAAGAAAAGAAGGAATCGGCCCCAATGGCCTCTCCGGCCCCCAAGATCAGCAAAAAGGCGGACCGTCCGGAGGGCCGTTATTATGATTTTGATGACATTCAGATCCCTAACGAGCTCAAGTTGGATGTCGGAAGTTCCCAGGTCTTTCAATCCCCCACCGTCTCAGCCGGGGTCCTGGTGTTCAATGGCTATGTAGAGGTAAGATCGCTGATTGATTTTTTTAAAGATTCTATGGCCCGGGACAACTGGCAGCTAAAAGGTAATTTTAAGCTCCCCCCCAAGACGATTTTGTATTTTGAAAAGAAAAATAAACGGAGTGTCTTTTTTATTGAAGAAAGCATGATTAACACCCGGGCTGAAGTCTGGATGATCCCCACCCAGGACTGACAATAGATGCTTCCAATGAAAATATCGAATATCGAATAAGGAAAACCATCCGATGAGTTCTGCCCTGAAAGATCGGCATATCATCTTAGGAATCAGCGGCGGGATAGCGGTCTATAAGGTCGTTGAACTGTTGCGTCGTTTGTCCGAGAGAGAGGCTCGGGTGGCGGTAGTCATGACCCGGAATGCCCAGAGATTTGTTACCCCGTTGACCTTTCAGGCCTTGACCCCCCATGGGGTATATACCGATCTTTTTGATTCCTATCGCCCCGGTGCCATGGATCATATTCAGTTAAGTGAATGGGCGGACTTGGTCTGTCCTGGCCCCGGCCACGGCCAATGTGATGGCCAAAGCCGCCCATGGGCTGGCGGATGACCTTCTGTCCACTTTTCTTTTGGCCTGTCCGGCCCCCAAGCTCTTTTGTCCGGCCATGAATGTCCGCATGTATGAAAATCCGGTTGTCCAGGCCAATCTCGGCGTATTAAAAGGATTTGGGAATCATATACTGGAACCCTCGGCCGGGTCTTTGGCCTGTGGGCAATGGGGCCCGGGGCGTTTGCCCGAGACGGAAATCATTATTGAAAGAATACAGGACCTCCTTTCTCCTCATGATTTAAAGGGGGAGCAGGTTCTTATTACCGCCGGCTGCACCTGGGAGGCTATCGACCCCGTCCGGTTTATTTCCAATCCTTCTACCGGGAAGATGGGCTTTTCTCTGGCTCGGGCGGCTAAGAGGAGGGGGGCGCAGGTGACTTTGATCACCGGACCGACCCATCTGGAGGCCATTCCCGGTGTTTCCACCATCCGAGTCACCTCGGCCCTGGAAATGAAAAAAGAGGTCTTGAAGGCCTTTCCAACGGCCTCCATCGTCATTAAGGCCGCGGCCGTTTCCGATTATCGGTCCAAAGAGGCCTTTGACCAAAAGATTAAGAAAAAGGAAGACATCCTTCAGTTGACCCTGATTCGAAATCCGGACATCCTCCATCTATTGGGTCAAAAGAAAAAAAATCAATTCCTGGTAGGATTTGCCACCGAGACCGATGGACTCCATAAAATGCCCTCCAAAAGTTGAAAGAAAAAAACCTGGATTTGATTGTGGCCAATCCCATAGGGAAGCCGGGTGCCGGTTTTGGTGGTGATACGAATCAGGTCCTTTTCCTATTCCCGGATGGCAAGACCAAATCTTTGCCGGTGATGCTCAAAGAAGAAGTGGCCGGCCTCATTTTTGATACCATTGTAAAAAGAAGAGGCCAAAAAAATAATGATTTCCTCCGGTCTTAATCGACCCGACATCGGCCGGTTTGTAGGACAACTTAAAGAATATCTTGAATTCCAAAAAAGGTTAGGAAGAGTTTTTTTACCCCGGCCCACCAAGGAGGGAAAAAAATTCGGCGACTTAAAGCCGGCCTCCCAGTTTAATTACAACTCCTTGACGGCCCTGTCCGAGGGGATTATCCGCTGCCAGAAATGTCCTCTTTTCCAGACTCGCCGTCAGGCCGTGCCCGGTCAAGGGGCATCAGGAGCCCCGTTTGATGTTTATAGGAGAAGGCCAGGGGTTTGACGAAGATCAACAAGGCCGACCTTTTGTCGGTCCAGCAGGACAACTATTGACCAAAATGATTCAAGCCATTAATTTAAACCGGGAGGAGGTCTACATCACCCATGTGATCAAATGCCGGCCTCCGGAAAACCGGTTGCCCCTGGATGATGAGTTGGAGGCCTGTCAGCTCTTTTTAAAAGAGGAAATTCGTTTGGTCGATCCTAAAATTCTGGTGGCCTTGGGGAGTTGTGCGGCCCGGACTCTAACCGGGTCAAAGGAGAAGATCTCCTCCTTGCGGGGCCACTGGCTGGATTTCCAGGGCAGGCATCTCATGGCTACTTATCACCCGGACTTTCTTTTGAAAAATCCCGGTGCCAAACGGGGGGCCTGGGAAGATCTGAAAAAAGTTCGGAGGGAATATGATGGGTTGGAATAAAAGAGTTCGGCGTTTGGAGTTCGGAGTTGGGAGCAGAACCAAGGGACGACGGAAGTGGGGTTCGCTATTTTCTTTTTATGGTCTTTCGCATTCTTTACTCCGAACTCCGAACTCCGAATTCCCAACTCTTATTACGCTGATCATCTTCATTCTATGCACCTTTGTTTTTGCTTCCCCGGGTTCGGCGGCGGAGCAAAAACCTCCCGTCTATGTCATTACCATTGCCGGTTCAATCAACCCGCCGGTGGCCGAGTTCATCAACAGGTCCATTCTTAAGTCGGAAACGGACAAGGCCGCGGCTATAGTCATCCAACTGGATACCCCCGGCGGACTGGATTCTTCCATGAGGTCCATTGTTCAGGGGATTTTGAATGCCAAAATTCCAGTGATCGTCTATGTCTCTCCCAGCGGGGCCGGGCGGCTTCGGCTGGGGTGGTGATTGTTTTGGCTGCTGACCTGGCGGCCATGGCCCACGGGAACCAATATCGGGGCGGCCCATCCGGTCAACATTGGCGGCAAAGACATCGAAAAAACCATGGCTCAAAAAGTGGAAAAGGATATGGTGGCCTATGTCCGCAGTATCGCCGAGGAACGGAAGAGAAATGCCGACTGGGTGGAAAGTGCGGTCCTCAAAAGCGAATCCGTCACCGCTGAAAAAGCCCTTGAACTCAAGGTCATCGATTTAATCGCCAATGACCTGACGGATCTTTTGCAAAAGGCCGACGGCTGGCAAGTGACCACTTCCAAGCCAACCAAGGTGATCAGGACCAAGGATCATCCAATAATTCACCTTAAAGAAAATTTTCGTGATCGAATCCTCCGGACCATCAGCGATCCCAATTTGGCCTACGTGTTGATGATGCTGGGCATGATGGGAATCTTTTTTGAATTGATCCACCCGGGGGGGATTTTTCCCCGGAGTGATCGGCGGGATCTCCCTCATCCTGGCCTTTTTTGCCTTACAGACCCTGCCGGTCAATTACGCCGGGGTCCTGTTGATCCTTTTGGCCATTGTTTTTTTTATTGCCGAGGTCAAGGTAATCAGCCATGGTCTTTTGACCATTGCCGGGATTATTTCTTTGACCCTCGGCTCTCTTATGTTGTTCAAAACAACGGAGGGGCAAATGGGGGTTTCTCTTCAGGTCCTGATTACGACTGTTTTGGTTATCTCCGGGTTTTTTATCTTGGCCATTTCCTTGGCCGTCAAAGCTTATCACCGAAAGCCTCAGACCGGGGATAAAGGGATCCTGGAGGAATCGGGGAGGGTGCAACAAAGGATTACCCCCGATCATCCGGGCAGGGTTTTTGTCCATGGGGAAATTTGGAAAGCCCAATCCGATGAGATTCTGGAAGCCAATGACGTCGTAGAGGTAGTAGGGATCGAACATCTCGTTTTAAAAGTGAAAAAAAAATAGATTTTTATTTGCCCGTAATCCGAAATCAACCGTCCATCATTTAAAAGAGGAGAGCATTATGTACACCCTGGCTGTCATTGTTGTTTTAGGGATCTTTTTTTGAGCAGTGCCGTTCGTATTTTAAATGAATATGAAAGAGGGGTCATTTTCCGCCTGGGAAGGGTCATCGGGGCCAAGGGACCGGGACTTATCCTTTTGATACCCATCATTGATAAGATGATCAAGGTGGATCTCCGGACGGTCACCATGGATGTGCCGGCCCAGGATGTCATTACCCGCGACAATGTCTCGGTCAAGGTCAACGCCGTCATTTATTTTCGAGTCATCGATGCCGTCAAGGCCACGGTCGATGTCCAGCAATATCTTTATGCCACTTCTCAGTTGGCTCAGACCACCTTGCGCAGCGTCTGCGGCCAGGCCGAGTTGGACAAGATCCTGTCGGAACGAGAAAAGGTCAATGCGGAAATACAGGAGATCCTGGATATGCATACCGAACCCTGGGGCATTAAGGTGGTGACCGTCGAAGTTAAACAGATCGACCTGCCCCAGGAGATGCAACGGGCCATGGCCAAACAGGCCGAAGCCGAACGGGAACGAAGGGCCAAGGTTATTAATGCCGAAGGGGAATTCCAGGCTGCCGCTCGCATGGCCGAGGCCGCTGCCATCATCGAGGATCACCCCATGGCCCTGCAGCTTCGTTACCTCCAGACCCTGAGGGAAGTGGCATCGGAGAATAATTCCACCACCCTTTTCCCGATCCCCATCGATCTGTTTAAGCCTTTTATGAAATTGGCGGAAATAGTGGAAACCAAGAAGGCATAAGAAACCCTCATGCCCCCTGTGGGACGTCAGGGAACATGAATAAAGATTCAAAGGGGTCCTGGAGTCAAGGATTCAAGTGAAGGGCATGGGAATTAAACCCCTTGAACCCTCGAATCCTCGAACCCTATTTTTGAACTAAGCTCTCATGCCCGCCTGAAGCGGGCACCAAGAAGCATAAAAATACCCCCCGTAGAGGCGGGTTTAAAACCCGCCTCGAACCCCTGCAAAGATCAAGAGCAGTATAAAATCTATTTTCGTAAAAAATAAAGGAGAAAAAGAATTATGGGCAAAAAAGAAAAGGCGGAAAAAAAAGAAAAACCCCTTGAGAAAATGACGGCCAAGGAACTGCGGGATTTGGCCTTAACCATTCCTGATATTGTCGGTGTTCACGGGATGAATAAAGAGGAAGTCCTGGTGGCCATCAAAAAGGCCCGAGGCA
Organism: uncultured delta proteobacterium; assembly: GCA_963838485.1. Taxonomy (GTDB): domain Bacteria; phylum Desulfobacterota; class RBG-13-43-22; order RBG-13-43-22; family RBG-13-43-22; genus RBG-13-43-22. Next base: position 8,164 of record CAWIRY010000083.1, read on the forward strand.
TTAAAGAGAACCCCGTTAAAAAAGGGGACCGGTCCATGCGCCAGTTGAAAGAAAAGATAAAGGAACTGCGGGGCAAGAAAGTTGAGGTCCGGGAGAAAAACGACAAGAAATCGATAAATCGGTTACGAGTGCGGATCAGCCGCCTGAAAAAGAAGACACGAAAGGCAGCCTGATTAATAAGAGGTTTAAGGTACAAGGTGCGAGGTTCAAGGTTCAAAGAAAGGCCCTAAACCGTGCACCTTAGACCGTAAACCTTATACCGTTTTTTTATTATGAAAACCCTCTCCATCCCCTACGGACCAAATACCCTTCCCCTCCAAATTCCCGGGGAGAACTGGGGTGAACTGCTCTCTCCCCGGAAGATTCCTTCGGTTTCCTTGGAAAGGGGATTAAAAGAGGCCCTTGCCCAACCGCTGGACTCTCTGTCTTTACCAGAATTTTTAAAGGGCTGCCGTTTCTTAATGATCCTGGTCAACGACGAAACCCGGCCGACCCCGAGCGGGCCGGTTTTAGAACAACTCTGGTCTGAGATTTCCCCATTTCCCATGAAAATCATGGTGGCCACCGGGACCCATAAAAAGAGCAGTGAGGAGGGATGCCGAACCATCTTCGGGGCCCTCTGGCCGGAAGTTAAAGACAGGGTGCAGTTTCATGACTGCCGGCAGGAAGGGGGCATGATTTTCCTCGGAGAAACCTCCCGGGGGACCCGGGTCCTGATCAATCAGGAAATCATGATGGCCGACCGCCTCTTAGTCATCGGCTCAGTGGAACCTCATTATTTTTCCGGATATACCGGGGGACGAAAGGCTATTTTGCCGGGAGTGGCGGCCCATTCCTCCATCGTGGCCAATCACTCCCTGGCCATGGATCTGAATGCCCAACCCCTTCGGCTGGAAGGCAACCCAGTTCATGAAGATCAGGAAGAAGCCATGCGCCTTTTGTCAATACCACCCATCTTTTCCTTGATGTTGGTCCTGAACCCGGAGCATGATTTGGTCGCCGCCTACGGCGGTTCCATGCAGGAAACCCTAAGATTAGCCGCCCAAAAGGCCGATGAAGTTTTTACCCTTCCCTTCCAGGAAAAGGCCGATATCTTGATCAGCGTGGCCCTTCCTCCCCTGGACATCGATCTCTACCAGTCTCAAAAGCCTATTGAACACGGCAAGATGGCCTTGAAAGAGGATGGCATTCTTATTCTGGTGATGCCCTGTCCCCAAGGACCGGGGTCGCTTGAATTCCAAAAATTGATGGTCCAAACCGGGGACCCGGAAAAGGCCCGATTTTTAATCTACCAGCCATACCGACTGGGCTTTCATCGGATCATCCGCACCTTGAAATTCCTCGAGCAAGGAGGACAGATATGGGGAGTTACCGACCTGGATCCAAATTTTTTATCCCGGACCTTCATCCGCCCCATGCCCTCGCTACAAGAGGCTGTGGATCAAGCCTTATCCCTAAAAGGGAAGGGGGCCAAGGTCAATGTTTTGCTCAATGCCAGCCTTTGCGTGCCGAAACTACGGCCTGCCGGCATGGCTTGACATGGCCAGCGAGCGCATTCCCCAGCAGCGTCGCCAACCAAGCCATTGGACACCGTTTTCACTTTCTTTCATGGGCCTTCGGCCCCCAAGCTTCGTGCCACGGGTCAACGCCGCATTGGTGGCGCCAGATGGTGGGAAGGCATTGGCGCCAATGCCTTCTACTGGAAATTCTCATGGAGTAAGGTTTCCTGTTAAATCTCCAGCTTTTTCATGGCCTCCACCAGCCCCTTTACCGCCTCGGCTGATTTTTTTAAGGCTTGATCTTCTTCGGGAGTTAAG
>CAWIRY010000084.1:0-14028 GCA_963838485.1 uncultured delta proteobacterium
TCCACCAGCAGGGCGCTGCGGCCAGCAACGTGGCCGCCAGACCAGGCTCAGGTGGCCAACGCGCGCGCCCAACTCGCCGAGGCTGAAACCCGCCTCGGCTACACGAGAATCTACGCCCCGGTGACGGGAACGGTTTCGGTGCGGGCCACGCGTCAGGGCGAAGTCGTGAATCCGGGAACGCCAATCGTCACCATCATCGATTTCGGCGACACCTGGGTGCGCGCCGAAGCCCGGAGACGGAAGCACGCTTCGTGTCGATGGGCGACAAACTCGCGGTGCGCCTGCCGGCGGGGAATCCAATCGAGGGCACGGTGATCTTCAAGGCGGTGGAGAGCGACTTCGCCACCCAGCGCGACGTCAGCCGTCGCAAGCGCGACATCAAGACCCTTGGCCTCAAGCTGAAGGTCGATAATCCCGACGGTGCGCTCGTTCCCGGAATGACCGCTGAAGTTTTGCTTCCCCAACAACTGACGAAAGGCGCGCCATGAGCTGGTTCAGTCCCAAATCGAAGCCCACGGCGGCCTGCGATGCGGCGCCCAACGGCGATGCCATTGTGGTGGACCACGTCACGAAGAAGTATGGCGACTTTACCGCGGTGGATGACGTTTCCTTCAACGTACACCGGGGCGAAATTTTCGGATTGCTGGGGCCCAATGGCGCGGAAGTCCACCCTCATTCGCATGATGACTACGCTGCTGCCGCTGACCAGCGGGCGGGCGTTGATCAATGGCTTCGACGTTGGAAGGTAGGTACGTAGGTTTCCCTTGCCCGCCTACAGGAGGCGTATAATGGCTAAAAAAAGCGCCGGGTTGATCATGGTTCGTTACCGGAACTTACAGCTTGAGGTGTTTCTGGTTCATCCCGGGAGGCCCTTTTGGGGTCAAAAAGGATGAAGGGGCCTGGTCGATACCCAAGGGGGAATATACCGACGAAGAAGACCCATTGACCGCAGCCAGGCGTGAGTTTAAAGAAGAGACCGGCCACGAGGCGGCAGGTGATTTTATACCCTTGTCGCCGCTGAAACAACCGGGAGGAAAGATAATCAGTGCCTGGGCCGTTGAAGACGATTGCCGGGCCGAGGCCATAAAGAGTAACACCTTTACGATGGAATGGCCGCCCGGGTCCGGAAAGCACACGGAATTCCCGGAGGTTGACCGGGCGACCTGGTTCTCCATAGACCAGGCCAAAAAAAAGATTTTAAAAGGTCAGGTCGGCTTTATCGATGAGCTCTGCTCTTTGGTAAAATGTAAACAATAAATAAGGCCGTACCACGGTCCTTTTTCCCTTTCCCACGAACCGCGAGTATTCAATGGGAACCACAAAAGTGATGCCAGTGATCGAGTGGCTTCTCGAAGAAACAGAACAAAAATTCCGTTTGCTACCATTGCGAACGGCTTTCATTCCGGCAAAATCAGATACCAAACCTGGGAGGAAAACATGGAGACTGATTCTAAAATGAAACCAGACTATAGGGCGCCGACTGAATCGAAGAGAATGCCGAAAGCAGTAGCCGACGGCATCTGAAAATGGAATAATTTGAAAATGCGATTTCCAACCACACCGTTGGACAACGACCGGGTTGAGAGCGCCCGAATGGGTCAGTGGTTGGCCCGTTCTCGCCGACGGCATCTTCGCCATTCTCCCCCAAAAAACAATACTTGACCGCAACTTAATGGTATGATATATAATACCACATGAAAATCGTTATAGATACCAACGTGCTATTTGCGGCTTTAAAATCCCGACGTGGCGCCTCATACAAATTGGTCTCTCTTCTGCCGTCTGAAAGGTTTTCGATAGTGATATCGGTTCCTATGATTATTGAATATGAAGATGTATTAAAGAGAGGAAAGCTTTCCTCTTTTATTGCCGAAAAAGACATCGGTGATTTTATAGATTTTTTTTGTTATGTGGGAGAGCGGCAAGATATTTTTTTCCTCTGGCGGCCTTTCTTGCCTGATCCATCCGATGACCTGGTCCTGGAAGTTGCAGTGGCAGGTGGTTGCGATGCAATTATAACGTATAATAAACGTCATTTCAAAAACGTCTATAAATTCGGTTTGAAAATTCTTGATCCAAGAGAATTCCTTACCGGAATAGGAGTAATATCATGAGTGCATTAAGTCTGCGTATCCCAAAGTCTCTCCATGAACAGATAAGACAATTGGCTAAACGAGATGGAATTTCCATTAATCAATTCGTAGCCTCTGCTGCCGCTGAAAAAATGTCCGCACTATTGACTGAAGAATACATTGAAGCAAGGGCCAAAAGAGCAAGTTTGAAGAAATTTCAAAAAGTACTCAAGAAGGTTCCTGATTCAGAACCAGAAGATTACGACCGGATATAAAAAAAAATTATGCAAAACCTGCGTCTGCATCAGACCGCATAGGAGTCGCCGCTGATGAAGCGCGGCGTTGCCCCTGTCGGTGTGCCCTGTCCCGGCCGGCGCCGCAGCAGCGGCACCAACATTAATGATAGGAGAATCAGGGTATGTCCAAGAAAAGCGATGAAATTCTATCCACGACGATGGAGTTAACCCTTGAAGAACGTGCTCAATTGGCAAGCTCCTCTTAAGTTTAGATGAGCCCTTTGACTCCGAAGTTGAACAGCTCTGGATGGAAGAGGCTGAGCGCCGCCTCAAAGAGTTCCGTGAAGGCAAGACGAAAGGAATTCACGCTGATGAAGTCTTCCGCCGCGCGATAGCGGGCATCTCATGAAGGGTCTTATGAAAAACCAGCAGATCGCCAAAATTTTCGACGAAATAGCCGAGCTTCTCGACCTCAAAGGAGAGAATGTCTTCCGGGTCCGGGCCTACCGCCGGGCGGCCCAAAATATCGATGGTCTTCCGAAAGATGTAGCCACCCTCTCCCGGGAGGAACTGGAATCGATACCCGGTATCGGAAAAGATCTGGCCGGTAAGATTCAGGAGTATCTGACCACGGGAAAGGTCGCCCAGCACGAAGAGCTGAAAAAACAAATTCCCCAGGGGGTTCTCGAACTGCTTCGCGTTCCCGGCTTGGGACCGAAGACGGCCAAGATGCTCTATGAAGAAAAGAAGATTAAAAGCATCGATGAACTGGAGGCCCTTACCCGTACTGGCCAATTGGCCGGCCTTCCGGGCATCCAAAAAAAAACCGAAGAGAATATCCTGAAAGGCATCGAGCTGATCAAACGCGGGACGGAACGACGGCCCCTGGGCAGGGTGCTGCCTTTGGCCGAGGACATCGTCAACCAGGTAAAGGGTAGCGCACCGGTCGACAGGATCATGGTGGCCGGGAGCATCAGACGGCGAAAGGAAACCGTCAATGACATCGATATCCTGACCACTTCGAAGCAGCCCGAGAAGGTCATGGAGGTCTTTACAAGACTCCCCCACGTAAGCCGGGTCCTGATGCACGGGCCGACGAAATCCTCCGTCATTACAGACGAAGGAATCCAGGTGGACCTGAGGGTGGTGGAGGAGGACTCCTATGGCGCCGCCCTCCAGTACTTCACCGGAAGCAAACAGCACAATATCAAACTGCGTGAAATGGCCGTGCGGGCCGGGCTCAAGATTAATGAATATGGGGTGTTTCAGGAGCCGGGGGAGAAGCGGATCGGTGGAAAAAGGGAAGAGGACGTCTATAAGGCCCTCAAGATGCCCCTCATCCCCGCCGAACTCCGGGAAGATACCGGCGAGATCGAAGCGGCCCTGGAAGGGAAGCTGCCCGACCTGGTGTCGCTTGAAGACATCAAGGGAGACCTCCATGTCCATACCAAGTGGTCCGACGGCAGTCACGACCTCGAGGCCATGGTCCAGGGGGCCCGGAAAAAAGGCTACCAGTACATCGCCGTCACCGATCATACCAAAGGGCTCGGTATAGCTCACGGCTTAGATGAAACAAGGCTGGCCGAAGAAATCAAGTTCATCGACAAAGCCAATAAAAAACTGACCGGCTTTAAAATATTAAAGGGAACGGAGGTGGACATCCGGTCGGACGGCAGCCTCGATTTGTCGGATGAGGCCCTGTCCGGGCTGGACATTGTCGTGGCCTCCGTCCACTCGGGATTCAAGCAATCCCGGGAACAGATCACCGAACGGATACTGTCGGCGATCCGCAACCCCTGCGTGAGCGTTATTGCCCACCCCACAGGTAGGCTGATCGGCGAGCGCGATGCTTATGCCATCGATATGAATGCGGTGCTAAAGGAAGCGGCCCGTTACGGCGTGGCCATGGAGATCAACGCCTACCCCCTCCGGCTCGACCTGAACGATCTGCACCTGAAAATGGCCAGGGATTACGGCGTATCTTTGGTCATCAATACCGATACCCATGTACTCAGCCAATATGATTTTATGGCCTACGGGGTATCCGTGGCCCGCCGGGGATGGGTGGAGAAAAAGGACGTCCTCAATACCCTGGATTATGATTCACTGATCAGGAGGCTCAAATCGTGCAAGGCCGGAAAGACCAAACGGAGCAAATGACCTAAGGTGGGTGAGGATGGAAGGATTCAAGGGGTCAGGCATTGCCTTTATTTCCCTCTTAATTCTTCCCAGGTAAAATCAAAAGAAAATTTATCCGTTCTAAAAAAGGGAAAAGGACCTATGGAACAAAAAAACAGCCGGGAAATAGCGGAAATGGAGGAGACGGATGCCCTCTGCCGGGAATGCGGTCACGGTTTCAAAGTGTTCATAGACCGGTTGATGAGTAAGGATGTTCAGGAGAGCCAACTGGGTGAAACGATTACCTGCCCGGTTTGCGGATGCCATGCCTGCGAGGTGGTCCATAAAGGTTCATCCTGAGATCTCCTTAGATTACTTTTCTAAGTCGGGCTATAGGCAATGGGGGCGATAATTTAGGAATAGTTTTTCACCTTTCGCCTCGTGCCTCATGCCTCTTACCTGTATTTTTCACTTGGGCTCGAGGGCCTTGACCAGGCCGCGGATCATGGTGTTATAAGGGGTGGCCAGGCCGGCCTGGAGGCCGTATTCGCAGATTTTACCGTTGATATAATCGATCTCGGTCCGGCGGCCGGCCTCGATGTCCTGAAGCATGGAAGGTTTATGGTTGCCGGCATTCTTGATGTAATTGACACAGTAAGGATAGAAGTCCGAGCCCAGGGCAAATTCATTGGCCCGGGCCACGGCCACCCCTTCTTTGATAAGGGCGTCCACCAGGTTGAAGAGGATGGGGTCGATGATGGTCTCCACCATGGTCTTGCGGGTAACGGCGCAGATGGGGTTCATGCAGGCGTTGAGGACGGCCTTACGCCAGACCATATTTTTAATCTGATCGGTATGGACGGTGTCCAGTCCGCACTCGGTGAAGACGTTGCAAATCCCTATGGCGGCCTCCCTGGACTGCGAATCGAGTTCCTGGAGAAAATGGGGACGATGGTGGAAGGCGATCCGGACATGGGCCGGCTTGATCGGCACGCAGCCGTAATTGACCACACCCCTCATCACCGGTTTGATCCCGAGGTTTTGGGCCAGGACCAGTTCGGTATCGATGCCGTTCTGCCAACTGACCACGTAACGTCCTTCAGCCACAAACCCCTCCAGGGCCGAGGCGATCAAAGGCAGGGCCGTGGCCTTGACGGTGACCATAATCACATCCGGGGGATCTTTGACCAGGTCGTCGATGCGGGTGGTCGTCTTAGCCACCTTGGCCTGAAGGGTATCGGCCCCCTCGATGATGATGCCGGGATCCAGGGCCGGCGCAAGGAGACCCGGGATAACATCACACAAGGTGACCTCATAGCCCCCTTTCGTCAGAAAGGCGGCCACGATGGCGCCGACCGGGCCGGCGCCGATGACGGCAAATTTCTTGGGTTGGTAACTGCTTTCGGAATTCATGTTAGGATTCCTTGTTCAAGAATTCCCAGGGCTTCAGCATCAAGGAGTTTGATGTGGTTGCCTTGCAGTATCTCAACGGCCCGGTCATTGTCGCTGAAGCGGAAGACCAGGACCGCCTTTCCGGATATGTTTCCGGTCCCGGCCAGGGCGTACATATAATCGACGTTCACCTGGGATTCCTTGAACAGGTAGAGTACCCTGGCCAGGCTGCCCGGGGTGTCCTCGATCTCGGCGACGATGACGTCATCCACCCGGGCCGGAAGATGCTTTTCCATGATTACCCGGCGGGCCGTGGAGAGATCGGAGACCACCAGACGTAGGACACCGAAGTCCGAGGTGTCGCAGATACTGAGGACCCGTATGTTGAGACCGGCCGAGGCCAAGGCCTGAGTGGCTTCATACAGGCGCCCGGGGGCGTTTTCCAGAAAAATGGATAATTGCTTCAGCTTCATTAAAATCTCCCTTGCCAATTGACCTCAAAAATATCCAATGCTGTCTATGTTAATCCTTCTTGATGTTTTCGTCAAAAAAAATTCAGATCCCTTTGTTTCCCGGCCAAAGAAAGAGGCATTTTTTTGTCGAAGCCAAGTTTCAAGTCGGGGGTCGGCTCGGGTAAGGATTTTGATTGCCGAAGGGAGGGTTATATGTTAATTTTTTATGACATTTTTCATAGGAGGATGATTTATGAGCGGACGATTAGAGGGAAAAGTGACCATCATCACCGGCGGGACCAGCGGTATCGGGGAGGCCACTGCAGAGGTCTTTGCGGCTGAGCGGGCCAAGGTCGTCATCGCCGGCCGTTCGGAGGAAAAAGGGATCCGCATCGCCGACCGTTTGGGTAAAAACGTGGTCTATCAACGGACCGATGTCATCCACGAAGAAGAAATAAAGGCCTTAATCGATCAAACCGTCGCCCGTTTCGGGCGATTGGACTGCCTGTTCAATAATGCCGGCGGGCCCAGCCGGGGCACCCTGGAGACCGTCACCCCGGAGGATTTTATGTACAGTATGAACCTGTTGCTGGGAAGTGTCGTCTTCGGGATCAAATATGCCGTGCCGGTCATGAAGTCCCAGGCTTCAGGCTGCATCATCAACACCTCCAGCGTCGCGGCCATACGGACGGGTCAGGGACAATACCTTTACAGCGCGGCCAAGGCGGCCGTGACGCACCTGACCAGGGTAGCCGGCGTGGAACTCGGTCCATTCGGCATTCGGGTAAACTGCATCTCTCCGGGGGCCATTGCCACACCGATCTTTTGGGGCGGTTCCGAAAAGGCCAATACCCTCGACCCGGCGGTCAATGAACGGAAGATGGAAAAATTGATCAAAAACCTGGCCAGGGCCACCCCATTGAGGACGGCCGGTCTGGCCAGAGACATTGCCACGGCGGCCCTTTTTCTGGCCAGCGAAGAGGGCCGATTCGTCAATTGCCACGACCTGGTGGTGGACGGCGGGAGGACGGCGCTTTTCAACGAGGCGGCCTCGTAGGGCCGTTCAAGTCAGAAAAGAAAAATAAAACCGGGTTCCACGGGAGCCATGGAACCATCTGAAGCTGAGGGCGGCTCAAACGAAAGCGCGGCGTACCAGACGAACATGATACCTCGATCAGGCAAGGCTGGATCGATGCTTGCTGGGAGCCCCTGAAGGCCCTGCAGGAAAAAAATAAATAAAAAGAAAGGAGACAGACCATGGGAGACAAAGGCAAGAAGGACAAGGACAAGGGACAAAAACAGAAGGCCAGTAAACAGGGTCAAAATGCTAAAAAGAAACAGGACAAGCAACCGAAGAGAAAACCGTAACTGATTTTTACCCGGAAACTCCTGGCTTCGGGATGGAACGAACAGCCATTAGACTGCGGCAGTCAGCATAAGCCATTTTTCTCAAGCCTTTTTTCTGAAAGCGGATCGGTGATAGTGCTCATCCGAAAAACTCTTTTTCGGATGAGCACTCACTAAAAGTCGGGAAGGGAAAGAGGAAAGCGATGTCTTATAAAAAAGGGCCAAGGCGGTCCATCCGGAAATATTGAAGCAGTTGGATGAAGGCCCGGCAATGGAGGGGGTTTGAGGCCAGGGCAAAAAGATGGCTCGGGCAGGCACAATCAGAGGACCCGAAGCCGGGGATGGTCCATTCGGCGATTTCTTTCATCTTCTCGGCCATGGCACATTCCAGGGAATCCGAGCATCGGACGGGAAGGACCGAATGAAATTCGGCCTCGGCCCTCAGATAATCGATATGCCAGTGCCAATTTTTCTGAAGGCGGCGGTGCCGCTCCATCCGGGCAGACAGATTGGCCATGGCCGAGCCCACATAAATATAATACCCAGGCGGAAAAGTTATTTTTCCGAGTTTCCCTATGGGTATGTTTTTTCTCTCGGTTAACCTCAAGATCAACAGGTAGCTTCCCCGGTCCCGGGCTTCCCTGTCAATGATCTCCCAGGGAATGAGCAAGGGCTTGACCCCGGCACTCAGGGAGAGATCTTTTCCCCATTTCACCGCTACGGCGAAAAAACGGATTCGATCCCGGCAGGCCAGCATGGTCCGGGCAAAAGTAAGATCGGTGTGATAATCGGGTAGAAAAAATCTGGCTTTCGGCCAATGGATGACGAAAAAAACGGCCGTTTTTCGGCCTTCCTTCGACAGCCCGGCCAGCTCTCGAAGGTGTCTGCTTCCCCTTTCCGTCACGGCATCGGGGAACATGGCCGTTTGATCCCCCACCAGGGTGCAGGACTTTACCTCCATCAGGATCTTTTCCCCCTGATGTTCTACCAGCAGATCAAACCGGGAATGTCCGACCGGAATTTCCTTTCCGATGACCCGGGCCCCTTCCAGACCGGGGACCTTGTGCCGATCGATCAGATAGGCGGCCACCGCATTGGTCTTGTGGGTGTGGAGCATGATGGGCATTCCGTCGCGCTCCACGGCCACCACGGTATAAGGATAGCGTCGTTGGGGTGAAGCCGTATCTCGAACCATCAATAATCGGCTGCCCGGAAGCAGCAATTCCTGAAGCCGGCCGGGGTTGGGCAAAAAGGCCTTTATCTCCGTCCGACCTTGCAGACAGCGCACCAGAAACCGATTCGGCCGGTCCAGGAAAAGGGCCTGTTCGATCCGATCAAAAAATTTCATTGGTTGAAAATCGGCGTTGTTACTGATCTCCGGGGGCTCTCCCTCTCTTTTCTTTAACCTTTCCGTGGAAATTTCTTCCCCGCTTTCCAGGCGGGGGCGATATCGGGACCGATGGCGGCGTACATTTTTTGAGGCAGCATCAGGACCATTGGGTTCATTTTCCGAAGGTCTGGAATCCCATCGGTGAGATAGCCTTCCTCGGTATAAGCGGCGATGATTTCGCCTATAAAAAGTTCTTCCATGGGCAGATCGACGGTCTTCACTAATCTGCATTCCGCGTTAAAGGCACACTCCTTGATCATGGGCGCCGTCCCGAGCTTCCCGTAGAAGGTCTCGAACACCCCTGATTTATCCACCTGGCGTCCAGAGACCAGGCCGCAATAATCGGTGCCTTCGGCCATTTCCCCGGAAGGAATATTCAGGCTAAAGGTGCCGTTTTCTTTGATACCGCCGTTCGTAAAGTGCGCCTTGTTCATGGCCACCATAACATAGGGTGGCTTCGGATTGACCATGCTGAACCAGGCCACGGTGAGATAGTTGGGCTTGCCGGCCACGGTCGCCCCTACCAGCGAACAGGGCATGGGGTAATATAGTCTTTCGGCCGGGCATTCAATTTTTTCCATGGTATTTCTCCTTCAATTTTGATTTTTTCCCTCTCCTTGATATCACCCGATCGGCTGCTGGTCTGACTGGAGACCGAGATTGCCGAAGGCCTCGGGCTAATCTCGACCAAGCTTTATAAACGTTCCTCTTCGATATTCGTCGAAGGCGATCTGTAATTCCTTCTGGGTGTTCATCACTATTGGTCCGTACCAGGCGACCGGCTCATTGATTGGTTTTCCGGAGACAAGCAGGAAGCGCACCTTTTCCCCCTCAGTGGAAATCACGATCTGTTCCCCGTCATCGAAGACCACGAGACTGTTGTTGCCGATCGCGGAGTTCCTTTCCATATCGAAGTAGTTGGCCCCTTCCATTTCATAGGTGAAGGGATTCTTCTCCCGGCAAAAATAGCCTTCTCCTTCTATGACATAGGCGAAGACGGTGTGGCCCGGTTTGGTCCGGTGGATGAAATTAGAATGGTCCGGGATAGTCACATCGAAATACTCGGGGTCGATGACGACATCGGTAACGGGACCCTTTGTGTCCCCGATCCGGCCGCAAATGATCCTGATGGTCACCCCGTTTTTGACCGAGATCTCCGGTATCTGATTTTTCGTCAGCCCGCGATAACGAGGGCCCATCATCTTGTGCGATGCCGGAAGGTTTGCCCAGAGCTGGAAGCCACCCACGTGCCCAGAGGCATCCCCCTTAGGCATCTCCTGGTGAATGATGCCGCTCCCAGCCGTCATCCATTGAACATCCCCCGGGGCGATGACCCCCTTATTATCCAGGCTATCTCCGTGTTTGACTTGACCGCTAAGAACGTAGGTTATCGTTTCGATCCCTCTATGAGGGTGCCAGGGGAAGCCCTTCAAGTAAAGGCGAGGGTCATCAGAACGAAAATCATCAAGAAGCAGGAATGGATCAAGTTCGGGAACTTCGTTCTGGCCAAAGGCCCTTCTCAGGTGAACCCCCGCCCCCTCGATCGTGGGTTTGCTTCTGACCACCTTCCGGATCTTTCTGTCGTTCACCTTCTTCTTGGTCATCACTGCCTCCTTGTTATAAATTAAATTCGTCTTAGGGGCCTATCTATCCAAAGCTTTAGAGATTTTGGGAGGCCAGGATTATTCCCGCCATAGGCGTGTTGGCCCTGTCCGTCCCGGGAAAGGGTTGGAGGGTAAAGTCTTGGGCCTTCATCTCAGGTCCCGTATCAGGGCCCGGATGTCCGCTGCCTTGGATTCAATACTCTCGGTGAGCTTGAATTGGACGAGGGCCCGGAAAAGATTTTGTTCCTCATATCCGACCTTGAAGTAGACGCTGCCTTCCAAATAATCGGTGAAAAAACGGAGTCCCAGCTCAAAGGCGATCAGGCGGACGGCCTCATACAGATATTGGTAGTCGTTCTCTTCAAGAAATTTCCCTGCTACGGGCAGATAACCTTGAAGGATGGCCCGGCAAAAGTCGGTTTCGAAGCAAACCCGCTCCCAATGTTCGGGGTCTTCTCCCAGAGGATTGCAGCAGGAGCGGAGGCAGTCGCCCAGATCATAATGCACCAAGCCGGGTTTGATGGTGTCTAAGTCAACAAGGCCGATGGCCTGCCAAGTATCCCGGTCGATCAGGACATTGTTGACCTTGGGATCGCCGTGGATCGGGCGGAGGTGCAGCCGGCCTTGATTCTTGGCCTCTTCGAGGATGGTGGTCCCTATTCGGCGTTTAGTGATAAAAAGCAAGCCATAGTCCACTTCGGGGGATTTTTTCGGGCGCCATCCCGCCAGGACCCGATCATAGCGATCCAGGTAGCCCGGCATAATATGGAACCCTTCCAGCGTGTCGGCTAATCGGTCAACGGGCAGGTCGTTGACCAGACCGTGAAACCTGGCCAGGGCATAACCGACTTCACGGGCATGCTGGACATTTTGGACGGTATCAAAGGTCCGGGCATGGTCAATAAAACTGAAAGCCCGCCAGAAGGAACCGTCGGCGTCGATGATGTGGTCTTGGCCATCACCCGTCAGCAGCAGGCGCGGCACCTCCCAGCGGCGGTCTGTGAGACCAGAAGGAGATTGACGGTGCTTATGAATATGCTCGGTGAAAATCCTGATGTTCCGCATTACCAGATCGGGTTTCTTAAAAACCCTTGTGTTGAGGCGTTGCAGAATAAATTGATTTTCCGTCAGTCCATCCAGGGTTACCAGGAAGGTGTCGTTGACATTTCCGTTTCCATGGACCCGGATGTCTAAGATTTTACCCTGAGGTTTGAATCGATCGGCGACGGCGAGAAGCGTATTCAAGGTTCACCATTGGGAAAAATTTTCTCTGTTGCGAGTTGTGGGTTACGAGTTAATAGAGAAAAGATGACACATTCTTAATTCGCACCCCGTAACCCGTAAGTGTGTCAACGTTAGAGATAAAACTTTCCTGTTGCCCGTGTGTGTTGTTAAATAAAAGATTACGCTTTCTTAACTCGCAACCCCTAACTCGTAACCCCCAGCATCTAATAGCTAAACATCCCCTTCTCATAAATAATCCGTTTCTTCCCGGTTTTTAGATGGGCCGTCACGGTCTTTTTTTCCGTATTCACCAGGTCCCAGTGAAGGGCGGAATCGTTAAACCCCAGCTTTTTTTTCAATTCTTTGGTCATCTCCGCCGGATTTCCATCAAAGGTGTCGGTGTAGGAGGCCCCGAGTGCGAGATGACAATTCCCATAGTCCCCGCCGAAATTTTCATCGAAAAGGGTATCAGCCATAAAACGGTTGATCCGTGAAAAACGTTTATCCGTCAGGGAAAACTCCCCCACCTTGGAAGCACCCGGGTCCATGGCGATCTGTTTTCGGGTAAAATCTTCGCCGGTCTTGGCATCCACCTTGACCACCGAGCCTTTTTCAAAGGTGATCTGCAGGTCTTCAACATAATTCCCGCTCCGGAAGGAAGGCAGGTTGGCATAATAGTTTCCTTCGGTCCCCCGCCAATCGGGCGAAAAAAACACTTCAAAGCTGGGAATATTGTGGCCGGAGATCCCTTTCCAGCGCCTCCTTTCCCCGGGGGTTATCTTCAAATCCACCCGGGGTGTTTCTATCTGGAGGCTTTTGATCTCAAGGCTGTTCAGCCATTTTTTAATGGTGCCGGCATTTTTATGTATGGCAGCCCACTCACGGACCGGATACGCCTTGTCGAGATAACAGGCCGTTATCAGTTGGTCGGTATATTTTCGGAGGGTCGTCTTGGCCTGGCCGGCCAGCTCCTTGGTGGGAAAGGTGCAGAGAGTCCAGCTATAGGCCCCCTTTTCTTCCCGTCGGTCAAGGATATCCCGTAAGGGTTTTCGGGAAACCAGGACCTTTCCGATCCGGGCCGGATCGATGTCCTTAAGGTGGGTCAGCGATTCAGGGGCCCTCAGGAAAAACCGGCCATTGATGTTCTCGTATAATTCTTTTTCTCCCGGCGGGATAAAGACAAGCTGGCCGGTTTTCGCGTTTTTATAAAAATCGGTTTCCATCCCCAGGGTCAGGCCCATGCGCTGAACCGGATTCATCCCCCGGTCGAGTATCCCGGCATAGAGGATTTCCGCCAGCTTGACGGCCGCCGGATCGTATTGGATCAGGATAAGGTCCTTCTTTTTGAACCGGTCCTTTCGGGCCGTCTTCAACCCCCAGAAGAGCACCTCGGCATATTGATGGAGTTGATCATCGGTCAGCATGGCAGCCTCTATCCGGTCTTAGTCAGCTAATGCAATAAACAACCAGTTAAACCCCATTCCCAGACTTTCAGTTAAAGACAAGCCGGATCAAGCCGAGGCCAACTCGTTCAAAACGAGGATATCCGGTTTACCGGCGAAAAATTCTCTGCCCTTGGCCGAGAAGTCTTTAAAATGAGGGGTGGAGGAATGGGCCGCCAGGGCCTCTTTGTCTTTGTACCGTTCTATAACCACCAGGGTGTTAGGGTCGGATTTGGAAACATTCAGGGTATAATAAAGGTTCCCTTCTTCTTTGGCCACTTCCGCCATCAATTGTTTGAAAGCCTCGACGGCTTCGTTCAGTTTTTCTTCCTTGACCGGGATCCGGGCTATGACTGCGATCATCGGTTGGCCTCCTCGTTTTTTATTCGGGACTTAAATGAAGATTAAGTCCTCATTTTGGGCATTGTAGATTTTAAGGTCCCCGGTGTCAAAGGAAAAACAAGGAAAAATTTTGAGGAAGGTTTTCTGCGGCCTTGGCTTAATTTCCGGAAGGGAAGGTTATGCGCCGGCCGTCTATAATTTCAGGTTTCTGTCCTGCCAAAGGCTGCCGACGATGTGTTCCCTGCCGGCCCGGATATGATTTTTGATCAGTCGTCTGGTTTTTTTAACGTCCTTGTTCTTCAGGGCCTCAAAAAGCAGGCGGTGTTCTTTGGCCGCATCTTTTAACCTTTTTTCCTGCATATATTCCGGGCGGTACTTTAAATAAACCCGTTCGAAAATCACTTTGCAG
>CAWIRY010000085.1:0-35911 GCA_963838485.1 uncultured delta proteobacterium
CCAGGCTCTGCTTGGCCATGCCAGCCCTACCACAACTGCCCGTTATGCTCACCTATCGGATATCACGGAAAAAGACAGCTTAACGGCCATTAATGCTTTGATCAACAGCCTTCATGTCGATCTGAGGAAGGTGTGATCATGGAACTGGCCTCTATCATTAATCAATATTATGATGCCTTTATAACCCGGTATGGCGATACTGTTTTACCCGGTCATCTGAAGGCGATCCAGGCCATTCGCAGTTGCCGTACATCTGATTGCGGTGAACTTTATGTGCATTGTCCCAGTTGTGGCCATGCCCAATGGCGCCCCCTTTCCTGCGGGCACCGCAGTTGTCCGCAATGTCAAAACCATGAAGTCAACCAGTGGATTGACCGGCAGCAGGCCAAGTTGTTGCCGGTTCCCTATTTTATGGTGACCTTTACACTGCCCCGTGAATTAAGGTCATTGGCCTGGATCATCAGAAAACCGTGTATTCTATTTTGTTTTCCTGCGCCGCCAGCACCCTTAAGGATTTTGGCTTGAATCCAAAAAACCTTGGAGCGGAAATCGGCCTGACCATGGTCTTGCATACGAACAGCCGAAAACTGGACTACCATCCTCATGTTCATGCGGTGGTACCTGGCGGGGGTGTCGATAAAAAAAGGCGCCAGTGGAAAAAGAAAAAAAACAAGTATTGTCCAACTTAAAGGCCATGGCTAAAGTTTTTCGGGCCAGATTCCTGGCAGAATTAAATAAAGCCAAGCTGTCCATTCCCAGAAACGTTCCCGGAGAATGGGTCGTTGACTGCTCCCCGGTTGGAAAAGGGATAAGCGCCCTGAAATATTTATCCCGATATCTATATCGCGGGGTTATCAGTGAAAATAATATCATTTCAAATCAGAAGGGCCAAATCACCTTTCGATATATTGAAAGCAAAACCGGTAACACGCGATATCGCACCCTTAAGGGAGAAGAGTTTTTGTTTCTCATCCTGCAGCATGTCCTGCCCAGGGGATTTCGCCGGGTCAGGGACTATGGGTTTCTCCATAGTAACGCAAAAAAACTGCTGACTGTTGTCCAATTGATTTTGCGGGTTTTTCTTAAAGTTATCAAAGAGCGGCCGAGACCTGTTTTTAAGTGCTCCTGCTGTCAAACCCCAATGATTATTCTTGGTTTTCGTTATCCTGCACAGGAATCAGGGTAACTTCCCTTTCTGGCAAGGACTGGCAGTAACTTCCATCAGGAGGCTTAAAATTTTATGAAATAATTAAGCTTTTTAATAAGCATGTTCAATGCTAAGGCACTCCTACGTCCTGAAAAAGACGCATCGCGTTTAAGCTTCTCTTAAATCTCCTTCTTAAAAAAAGATATTTCCTTATATAATGTAATCGGGCTCGTTCAACCAAACGGATAAGATTGTGGTTCGCTTCGCTCTCACAATCTATCCTTATTCGTTGGGCAGCGAGTCAGCGCGCGGCGCGATTTTAACAAGTCTTGAAGCGGACTTCTTTGAGCGTGGCGATAGGTACGATTATATAAAAAATCACTACTGTCCCAACGTTTAATTTTTAACGGGGCCTAAGTTTATAAAATTACGATATTTATAAGCCAAAATGTTATTTATCGATTTGAAAAAAATTTCTAAATATGGTCATACTTCTACAAAAATGGAGAAGGAGATGGCCTATGAATTCCGGGAAAACAATTTTCGCTCAACTGATGGATTTCCTGCCAGCGTACGAATTTCGAAAATGTGTCGAGCAGTACGATGGCCATTACAAAATAAAACCTAATAAAATCTATTTTTTGCATAAAAAAACCCACCCAAAAGGGCAACTATTTGGTATAACAAGAGAACGGGAAACAACACTCTTGAAGACCCAGTAACCCAATGGGTGGGAGGAAAGATGAATCATACTACGGATGGAAAGAAAAGCAACCCCAAAATCGATCAGGTAGAAGTAACGGATAACGTGTTGACGAGTCGAGCGGGATTGACGTTGTTTGTTCGTTATTTGAGAAACATCGGCCTGTTTCCATACCTGGAGGAGTTTTTTGGCCCGGTGCGCAAGAGTGGTAAAGGGCAAGCCATTACAGAGATATTTAAGCAATTGTTCTGTTTTTTGTTGGATGGGACCAGTCGGCATTTGGTTTATTTTGATACGCTCAAAAAAGACGAGGGCTATGCCCAGACCATTGAGACCGATAGCTCCCAAATGCTTTCTTCGCATGCGATCAAGCGATTTTATCAATCCCTTTTGTTTCACTGGACCCATTTATTTCGCCAAGTGTTGCTGAGACTTTTTGGATGGCGGCTTCAAATAGCAAAACCCGCGGTGATCATCCTGGGTATCGATACGATGGTCATGGACAATGATGAGGCTACGATCCGGGAAGGAGTCAAACCGACCTATAAGAAAGAAAAAGGATTCCAACCGCTTCAGATGACTTGGAGTCGATTTATCGTCGATGCTCTTTTCCGTAGCGGGGATAAGCACTCCAATCACGGAACGGATGTCGAGAAGATGGTCCGTCGCATGGTGACCTTTATCCGGAAAAAATATAGACCGGAGGTGCCGATTATCATTCGATTGGACAGTGGTTTTTTTGATCAGAAGATCTTCAAAGTTTTTGAAACGCTGAAGGTGGGATATATTTGTGGAGGAAAGCTTTACGAAGATATCAAGAACCGGGTAGCCCAGATAGACCATTCGACTTGGGGTTCCTATAAAAATGGAGAACAAGTCTGGGAGTATGTGGAGTTTGTGGACCAGCGGGATAGTTGGGATCGGGGCCGAAGAGCGATTTTTTGCCGTCCCCTGTACAAAGACAGGCAGATGCTTCTGAACTTTGCCCGTCCGGATACCATCATCTACACCAATCTGGGTGGAGAGATAGAACTGGATAAGGAGCTGGTTGAGGCTGGAATGAGCACCCTGTTGACCTCGGGAGGAATTGTAGAGTCGTATCATGATCGAGGGGGAGACGAGTTGGTTAACCGGGCCTTGAAAGATTTTGGCAGCCAACAGCTTCCGTTTAAACGATTTCACCAAAATGCGGCCTTTTATTTTACCCTGCTGATAGGTTTTTTTATTTATGAGGCTTTTAAAGAAGATGTTTGTGCGCCGGTAGTCGCAGTGAGCAGCTACGCTACCACCTTGAGACGAAAAATTCTTGATGTGGCTGGAAAGATTATTCACCATGCTGATAGAATTACCCTTAAAATTACCCGAGCAGCCTGGCAGGCCCTTAATTTTTATCATTTATGGATAAAAAGTGAAAATCCCATACCTATTGGACAGACCTAAGAAATCCGTCGGCTCATTATTATGTCATAGAATATCGATGGTGCGGTGTGCCCAAAAATACCCTCAGATGCTTTTGGGTCTCCCTTTAATCACATCTTTCCTGTTTATTTTTAAAAAATAAGCTCCGGCATAGAAAATTATGGTCTTTGGGTTGTAAATATTTTCAGAAAAATGAGTCGTATTATTTCCAATCTAAAAAATCGCTCAATTTAGGTAAAAAGTTTCTCTTGTTGGGATCAATTTCTGTGCCTGGCCTTTGCTCAACTGACTTATCGAGAAAGCCTTCGGGATATCGAAGCCTCCTTGAGAGTGCCCCAACCGAAACTATATCACCTGGGCTTTCGCGGCCAAGTCTCACGCAATACTCTGGCCAACGCCAACCAAGTCAGAGATTGGCGCATTTATGCCGATTTCGCTCAAGTGCTCATCCATATCGCCCGATCTCTTTATGCCAACGAAGATTTCGGTCTCGAATTGGATCAAACTGTTTACGCTCTGGATTCCACGACCATCGATCTGTGTCTGTCCCTTTTCCCTTGGGCAAAATTCCGCAAACGAAAAGGGGCCGTGAAGTTGCATACCCTCCTGGATTTGCGAGGGAGTATTCCTACCGTGATCTTTATTACTCACGGAAAAGTCCACGACATACAAATCCTCGATCATCTATGGAAAGAACCAGGGGCCATTTATCTCATGGATCGTGGTTATGTCGATTTTGCACGTCTTTACAAAATCCATCAATCCATGGCCTTCTTTGTAACTCGGACCAAAAGCAATTTCAATTTCAACCGTCTTTATTCTCACCCCATCGACAAGTCGTCTGGACTTCAATGCGATCAAACTATTGTCCCGATGAACTTTTATGCCAAGAAAGATTATCCGGAAAAACTAAGACGCATCCGTTTCTTCGACCTCGAAAAAAACAAGCATCTTGTATTCTTAACCAACAATTTTATTCTGCCCGCTTTGACTATCACCGAACTCTATCGATGCCGTTGGCGAGTAGAGTTGTTTTTCAAATGGATCAAGCAACACCTTCGGATCAAGGTATTCTATGGCTATTCAGAAAATGCCGTAAAGACCCAAATATGGACGGCCATCTCGGTATATGTGCTCGTGGCCATAATCAAGAAACGGTTAAACTTGGATTCGAGCCTCTACACAATTTTACAGATTTTGAGCGTCAATCTTTTCGAAAAAATCCCTATTTTACAAGCCCTCCAATCAGGTCGCATCCCGATTCTAGAGGTGCCTGCTCGTAACCAGTTGACTTTATTTCAATAACGTTGGGACAGTAGTGATAAAAAATATATTTACGGAATAGCTTTTTTCTCAAAACCATCAGCAGCTTTCTATGAGCGACCCCGCCGCTTCGCGCCGGTCGGGTCCTACTCACCCCGCTTTCGCGGGGATCCCGAGCCTGTAGTCTCGGCCATCCGGTAACGCCCCCTTTCGCAAAAACAAAACCTGACCGTCTTTTCCCTTCGCCCCTTCAATGACAAGGGCCATGCTCAACGGATAGGGTTTTCCCGTACCGGCCTTCGCTTTGGCCTTTTGGTGGTCGCCCTGTCCTTCCGCAATGTCCCTTGACCGATACGCCCGCACGCGAGGGACCGCCCATAATCTCTATTTTTACTCTACTTTAGAGAAAGGGGCCACCGGCCAAGAAAATGGTTTGACTGGTATTTACCGGCAACAACTACGCGCAAGAGCGGAGCCTTAACTAAACTGGTTTTTAAATAGTTATACTGATCTTTAACACTTGTAAAAAACAAACTTAGCAATAACGGGGACATAGAAGTCCTCAAAATGTTCTTGGCACTACATTTTGCTCTTTGAAAATCTTATAATTCACGGATAGTGGGAGGGATAGCCACCCCCACAGCCTGGAAGACCTTGCCGCAAGTCTTAAGGCATTCTGTGCGAATGGCGAACTGCTTGCCCTGGTCGGTAAGGGTGACTTCCTGAAGGGCCTTTAAGTCCTGTTTGATATCGGCCCACTCGAAAGAGTATCCTGATTTCTCTAAACGGTTTTGCAATTCTTTCCTCAGGACCAAAGCCAGGAAACTGCAAAACACATGGCCCCGGATCGTTTCGTCTTTTTGATGAAAGATGGGTCGGGTTTCCAACACAGACTTTATATCCCGAAAGACTTGCTCGACCTGCCAAAGTTCCTTGTACTTCAGAAGCCACCCTGGCCGCTGGCAGGTCGGTGTTGGTCTGGAGGACCCATTTGCCGTCAAAACGGGCCTCATCGTCTACTTTGTTTTGATTGATGGTCAGGAGATCCCGGTCCAGAGTGAGATACTTCCGGTATCCCTTATTGCCAATCAGGGCCTTGGGATTGTTTTTCAGCTTCTCTCTCAGGGCCTCTAAAATGACCTGGCGATCCCAGGCCTCCTTGCGGGCCTGTTTGGCATTAAGGCAGACGATATAGCGTTTGCCTTCCAGGAAAACTTCTTTGACTCTAAGCGGAGCCGGGTCTTTGGAAGAGATCCCTTCGGGAACGACTTCCTGATAGCGTCCCGCCCTGGAGAGGACCTCTTCCCTGATTTCCTTGACCAGACGCATTCGAGCGCCCAGGATATAGGGGAGCTTTCTATCTTCCAGTTCCTTCATCGTTTCCTTACTGATCATACCCCGATCAGCTACCAGGCAAAAAGAGCCGACCCCAAACCGATGGCGGACACGGTCGGCTACGGGGACCAAGGTCTTCACATCCGCCGTGTTTCCAGGCCAGATCTCACAGCAAACCGGCCTTCCCGTGTCGTCGATAAGGGTGCCAACCACCATCTGATTCAGATCTGGACGATGATCTTTACTGTGTCCCTTTTCACCCAGGGTCTGCCCCCCTTCCCCTTCAAAATAGAGGGAAGTAGTATCCAGAAAGAATAAGTCCAGGCCAGTGAAAAGAGTACGAGTGACCTGAAACAAATCTTCTTCCATCAAGTCCTTAATACAGCGGGGAGAAAAAGGGGTCCGGTCTTGCTGATCGGCCATCTCCTCCCCCAGAAAGGCCATGGCCCGGTATAAGTGATGCAAAGAAAGATGGTCTACTCCCTCTAAACGATAATCCCGATGCCACTTGTCGCAGAAACGATCAGAACCGGAAACCATTAAACGGTGGACAACGGTGAGGAAGATGGCCCGTTCCATTCTAAACTCAAACTTCCTCTCACCCAGATGGGACTTAATCACTTTCCCTATTTGGAGTTCTTTCCACAGCCGTTCAAAGATAAGACCGGGGCCAATCTTCTTCGCTGAGGCCTGGATATCCGCTTTGCCTGAGAGGATCAAAAGGGCTTTTTCCGAAAAACGGGATAGCGATCTAATCAAGGTCTCAATCTCACCCCGGGCTTGAAGTTGATCCATGCGGCCCAAGGTAACCAGGACCCGTTGGTGGATCTTCCGGCCTTCACGGCGATTCTCGACAATCTGGAGATATTGATTGTTCCCGGATTTTTTGACACGAGCAAACATAAGAAGTCTCCTTTATAGGACACTTCATTAATAACCATTATGTTCACTTCTGTCAAACAAAATACTATTTATCCGTGGCACTACGTTTTTGAGATTTTCAAAAAACGGCTCAATAATTACATGGGGTTACCTACTAAACCCTCAGACAACTGTAAAAGAAAAGTTATATATATATGCCTTTACCAATTTGAACCGTTGATCCTGGAAATAATACACTTGACAGACCGTCTGACCACTAATAGAATAAAACTACAGCTATAAATATGACTTGCTGCGGCAGAAAATCAACACAGGGGGTGCGTCATGTCATTACCGAAGTTGATCATTGTTGGTAGTGGTCTATTATTCCTTGTCATTCCTTTTAACGTTACTATATGACCACGCCGAATACTTCAGACTCGACAAAGAATACTCCCCAGACCTGGCGAGACAGAAAGGACTTGAAGGCCAAGGGTATGCCATTGGAAGACTTGCCTCTAACTATACTTACTCCAAATTCCGAAATAGAGAGCTTAGTCCAGGGGCCGTGGAGTCCATCGTCAAGGCAGCCCCAGGAAATGAAGGACTCCAAGAAGTAGGGGTCAAGTTTGCCCTAAATCACCCCGACGCCAATTCCCTTGAAATAACCAACTTTGTCCGGGCCGCTTCTGATCAAGGCAACGAAAGTGTCAATCTTGGATCAAGATTGGTGTTGCGTTAATTGCTGCCCTTGGGTTAATATATTTTGTTTCGGTTAATGGTTTTTTCCATGGCCAGTACCCTATAAAAAAGGGTATAGCCAATGTTTTTTGGGGGTATTTTGGGGGGTATGTAAGAAACTGTCCATTTATAAATAGATGATGTATCAATGTGTTATGCAATTAGTTCAATGGCCTGCACCCATATAATACCAAAATAAAGTCCGGGGTTAAGAGTTCGGAGTTCGGAGAAACCTATTTTCATGATTCATGGTTTCACGACCCTTGCGGGGCATGCCGGTTTAATACGAAAATAGATTTCAAACCGCCCTTAATCTTTGTCGAGGCTTTGTAGGGGCGGGTTTAAAACCCGCCTCTACGGTTATTTTCATTCTTCGTGGCGCCCCGAAGGGCGCATGTGCGCTTAATAAAAAAACCTTAACAGAAGTTGTTGCCCTCCATAAAATCACCAGACAAGAAAAGTGAAAAGGCCATGACTTATTTCTTTTATTATTTTAGTTCAGGCGGCTGCCTGGGTCAAAAGGGATAAACCTTCAGATCCAACAAACCAAGGGCGGTCGCCGAAGGCGCTGCCCTTGGTTATTTTAAAGGCCCTGGGCTTTTAAACCAGGGCCTTTTTTTTTAAACGATGGAAAAAAAATCACTTTATCTTTCACCTAAACAGGTTGAAAAAAAATTTAAAGATGCCGGCCTGGGACTCAAAGAGACCCTGTCTTTGATAGAAATGACCTGGGATACCCCCCGGACTTCGGCCCTGAAACCTGCCAGCCGATTATTTAATCCCTTGGATCGGTTGGCCCGTTCAACGGTCAGGGGGAGCCGGATCCAACGATTCAGGCCAGACGGTCCCAATCAACCTTTTCAAGTGTTTGAGGTTTATACCCAGGAAAAGGAGGTTTTGGCCTATTTAAACCTGCTTTATCTGCGCAAACCCCTTCCCTGTTATTATCTGGTCTACGTGGAAGTAGCCCCTTCCTTACGAGGAAAAGGATTGGGAAACCGGATACTGGAGGCCTTTCGTGACCTGGTTGAAGAAAAGGGGGCACTGGGTCTTTTGGATAATATCATCCCCCCTGAAGACCCTACTTTTGATATTTATACCAAACTGGGCTGGGTTCCCCTTAATAATCTGATTGGTACCGGCGAAGGCTTGGATCAAGGTCATTATATGATCTACAGCCCCACAAGCTTAAAAACGAAGTCTTTTAAACTCAAGCTTTCCAAATTGATTTTCAATCTCAAGAAAAAAAGGCCCGTGATCGAGATGCAGGACAACGAATTGATGGTCCAACGAACCATCCGGGAGTTCAACGACCTCTATTCGGCCCTGGAAAGGCTTTTTCAAAAAGAGCAGGAGTCTGGAAACAGTCCCCCCCTGATGCGTTTTATGTTCACCAAATTTGCCACCCGATTGTTGGGTTTTCAAAGACGGATCCAGGAATTATTGGGCTATACCGGCGGTGAATCCTTAAAACAGATCACTCTGGCTTCCCATATCTGCTCGCTGCCCATTCAACCCTTCAACTTTGCTCCGGAAGGCCACGATTTTAAACTATCCGGAGACCGTTCTTTATGGACGTCTTTACCCCAGGCCATAAAGGCCAATCCTACCCTGGCCATTGAAAAATTGCCCTTATATCAAAGGCCCTATCTAAAACAATGGATGAAGGAAAAAGGACGTTCCGAGCCTCTTAGTCTGACCATTGCCGACCTTCTGGAGCTTGGTTTCGATCCCACCCGTTTGCGGGAACTGGCCCTCCCGGATCACCTTTTTATGTTTGAGCGGATCTCTCCTATCCTCCTCGAAGAAATTGAGAAAAGAAAAGATTTAGTCCATAAAATAGGGAGGAAAACTCAAGAAATCAGGATCCAGCAGGCTCAAGTCAAAATCAATCCACCCCTTCTCTGGATTCATGACCGGGGAAACGGCTATATTTTACGAAAAAAGATAGAGGGGATTCACTGGGAGGAAGCGGTTAATCAACTCAAACAAAATCCGGACCTCCGGTTTCTCAATCAGCACCTGTTATTGGATCAAAAACTGACTAAAGTCATAAGAGAGATAATGAACTGGATTAAAACCTACATTCGGGTCCCCGATCCATCATTCTTTCCAGACTTGGCCTATTTTGTCCCCTGGAACATAGAGAAGAACCGTCCGCTGTTTTCCATTGACAACGCCAATGTCCCCTATTTAGAAAAGATTTGGGTGGCCTGATTCCGCTTTTTTTCTTGACAAGCCGGATTGACCATGAATACCTTAAAAAGGTGAAAGGTCAAAGGTGAAAGGTCAAAGGTGAAAGGTCAAAGGTGAAAGGTCAAAGTCGCTTCAAGGTTTCCCAAATGATAAACTGGTCTAAAAAAGCCCTCGGGGTTCTCTTGTTTTTTTTAGGGACCGGGCTGGCCGTTTCCGCTCCTATAGCCCCTTCTTTACAAGCACCTTCCCTGGATTATGACTTTGGGGAGATCGAAGAAGGGAGTATCCTATCCCACGACTACCTGATAAAAAACACAGGCCTTGGAATCCTGGAAATATATCAAGTTCGACCCGGCTGAGGCTGTTCCGTGGCCCATTTTGACCGGGCCGTCTCCCCAGGAGGGGCAGGGAAAATCACCCTAACGGTGAATTTAAAAGGGTATCATGGACAGGTCTGGAAATCAGCCACGATTGTCAGCAACGACCCGCAAAGGCCAAATGTAACCTTGAGCTTTCATGGAAAGGTCCGGCCTTTTATTGAATTACTCCCCACATCTTCCATCCAATTCAGGGGAAAGGGGCCGGGGCAGGAGGAAAAAACCATCGATATCCTGGCCACCTTACACCCCTTTCATATCCAAAAGATAGAAAACGGACTTACCGAGAAAATCAGATATCGTTTAGAAACCGTTGAAGAGGGACGCCACTATCGGCTCAAAATTACCAGGCTTCAAAAATCAGGAAAATTTTTTGGGTTCATTAAGTGTTTCACCGATCTTTCCCAAAAACCGGAAATTCAAATCCCGATTATAAACAATCTCGACGGGTGACTTGAAACCATGCATCTTGTCGCCCTGACCCATCTCTTTTACCCGGCCAGGGGAGGGACGGAAAACGCCCTCCTGGATTTGGCCAAAAGGCTGGTTAAAAAGGGACATCGGGTAACGGTGGTCACATCCAATCAAATCCGCCTGGAAGATTTTGGAAAGCCTCAAGCCAATCCTTCCCTGCCAAGGGAAGAATTCAAAGAGGGAATTCATATTATCCGTTTATTCCTTTCTCCAAGGCAACGGTTCGTCTTAGCCAAAATAGGGGCCTTGGCCCTGCGCAGTGGTTTTATGGGTGGAGATACCCTCTGGTTCATGACCCACGTCCCCTACCTTCCCCAGATGATCAAGGCAGCCCAGGAACTCAACCCGGACCTTATCTATGCCGTCCCTTTCCCAACCGCGTCCATTTATTATGCTTCGGCGGCCGCTAAAAAAATAGGCCGCCCGTGGATCATTCAACCCCATCTTCATTTTAATGACTTAAATGCCTCCCTGGTAAAAATCATCCGCTGGATCTTCCCCAAGGCCTCAGCCATATTGACCAATACCCAGGCCGAAAAAAATTATTTAGTCCAACAGGGTCTTCAGGGCGACAAGATTCACGTCTTGGGACAAGGGCTTGACCTTGCCCTTCTGGAAGGGGGGGACGGCTATCGTTTCCGTTCAACCTACGGTCTCACCGACGAACCCCTGCTCCTTTTTCTGGGCCGCAAGGTGCAAGATAAGGGTATCGACATCCTCTTAGACGCCATGCCCTTGATCTGGAAAGAGGAATCTCGCTCGGTTTTGATTTTAGCCGGTCAGTCCAGCCCCTATTTTAAGACCTTATACGGCGACCATCCCCTTTCTAAAGATTCCCGCATCATTTCTTTGGATGATTTCCCGGATGAAAAAAAAATGGACCTCTTAGCGGCTTGTGACCTGCTCATCCTTCCTTCCCGGGTTGAAAGTTTTGGAGTGGTTTTTTTGGAGGCCTGGGCCAAAGGAAAACCGGTCATCGGGGCCCGCATACCGGCTGTCGCCGACATGATCGATCAGGAGGAAGATGGGTTTTTAGTAACCTACGGCGATCGGCTCAGCCTGGCCGCCGCAGCGACAAGACTGATAAAAAATCCTGTCCTCCGAAGGACTATGGGAGAAAGAGGAAAGCTCAAGGTGCAGGAGCGATTTGAAATCGGTCGAATTACCGATCGAATGGAGGCTTTGTTTTTGAGCCTCATAAAGTCATGACTGAGGTCACCCCTACAGTATCGGTTGTCATTTGCACCTTAAACCGCGAAGAGTCCTTGATCCATGTCCTCAAACTCTTAAAAGATCAGACCAGGCCTCCATTGGAGATCTTAGTTGTGGATCAAAGCCGGGGGCATAAGCCGGAGACCTGGAATTATCTGAAGGAAAACCGAGACCGGATCCGCATCTTGCCCTTGCCCTTTCCGTCCACTACCGCGGCCCGCAACCTGGCCCGGAAAGAAGTATGGGGGGACATCGTCCTCTTCTTGGATGATGATGTCCTCTTTCATCCCACCTTGATTGAAACGCATCTGGAAAACTATCAGGATGAACCTCTGGGGGCCGTCAACGGCAAGGTCCTTTACGACGGCTGTGAGGAAAATGACTTGCCTTGGGCGGCTCGAATCACCCCGAGCGGGAAATACATCCGGAATTTTACCACCAATCAAAGATGTCTGGTCCCGACCTTGTACGGCTGTAATATGTCCATCAGGAATAAGGTCCTTCAGGAGGTCGGAGAATTCGACCTGAATTATTGGGGCAACTTTTTATGGGAAGAGGTGGATTATGCCCTTCAGATCAAAAAGCATGGGTATCAGATCCTCTATGAGCCAAGGGCGGCTGTATTCCATATCATGGAAAAGCAGGGGGGGAGCAGAACCCCACCTCCCCGTCGGTATCTGGAAAGTACGGTTTTCAACGACTGGTATTTTTTCTTTAAATATATCCCCAAAAAGTTTTGGCCTTTTTTGTTATACCGGCAGAAAAGGAGCTGGTTTGAATACCTCAAGTTAAACCGGGGGAATATCCTTCCCTTGGTTAAACAGATAAGCCAGGCCTATAAAAAAATATTCCACTAACAAGGAAAAAATATTTTAAAAAAAATCTTGACTTGCTTAGATAAGGCTATTACAATTATCAGTCATTAAATCCGTCATTGACCCAGGTTGGCGTGGATGACGGTCGAAGTTGGTGAACAATTCGACGGGCTCAGGCATCGGAGAACTTCTCCTCGGTGCTTTTTTTTTAGGCAAGTCGGCCCCCAACTTGAGAAATACTTCAAGAGGAGGGATATGACTATGCCAGAAGGACGCGTAAAGTGGTTCAACGAAAACAAGGGTTATGGCTTTATTGAAGTTGACGGTCAGGATAAAGATGTTTTTATCCACCATTCAGCGATCAGTATGCAGGGTTTCAGGACCTTACAAGAAGGCCAGCGGGTAAGCTTTGATATCGAGCAGGGTAAAAAAGGCCCGTCTGCGGTCAATGTAAAGGCCCTATAACCTTTCGTTAATTATCAAAAAGCAAAACAAAAGGGGGGATGAAAGTATTTTCATTTCCCCTTTTTTATGACAATCGAAGACCACCGCTTCTTTTTTTCTCCTTGACCCATCTTTAGGCGTATCTTATATTCTTCCTAATAAAAGCGGAGTACGATTTTTTCTAACGATCCATTCAAAAACGGAGGGCCCTATGGCCAAGTCTTCCCCGATCACCGATGAGGCCTTGGCGCTCATCGGAAAAGAGTCCGAGCCGGTCACCAGAGAAGTGTACGCTAAAGACATCCGCAGATTTTGTTACGCTGTTGGGGACTTGAACCCCCTTTACCTGGATGAGGAGTTTGCCAATCAGACCAGCTTTGGCGGAATCATCGCGCCACCCATGTTTTTTGACATCCCGACACTTCCGGAATATCCCCAGGACCGGTTGAAAGAGGACGGCTTGCCCCAAACCGGATTAGGGCCACCGCTCAAGGTGACCAGGGCCATGGCCGGCGGAAACGAGGTCGGGTTCTTCAAGCCCATTCGAGTCGGGGACCGGGTCACCCGAGTAAGCAAGATCGCCGAGATCTACGAAAGGGAAGGCCGTTCCGGCACCCTGGTATTCACGGTTTACGAACACCGATATTCAAACCAGGATGGCGATCTGGTGGCAGTGGAACGGATGACCGGGATTTCCTGGTGAGGAGGGCGGCGTGAATCGTCGGCAGCGCTATTTCGAGGACGTGCAGGTGGGAGAAGAGATGCCTGACATGGCCAGGGTCCCCACGCGGGCCCAGCTTTTTATGTACAGCGCCGTCAGTTGGAACGTACACCGAATCCATTACGATCAGGATTACGCCAGGAGCGAAGGACATCCGACTGTCCTGGTCCACGGTCCGCTTCAGGGTGCCTTTTTGGGCCAATACCTGACCGACTGGGCAGGGCCGGAAGGAAGGCTGAGGAAAATCAGTTGGATCAACAGGGGCCGGGCATTCGCCGAAGAGCCGTACGTCATCAAGGGCCGGGTGAAGGCCAAGCGGAACGCCGCCGGGGAGGACCTCGTCGAATGCGAAATTTGGAGCGAGAACCATAGGGGCGAGCGGCTGATCGTCGGCGAAGCCACCATGGCCCTTCCTTCCCGCCTTTGAGGGTCCAAGCCCCCCCGCCTCCTTGGGGGAAACGGCTTCGGGGGGAATTCTTTACGCGTTTGTCAATAATGAAGGCGATTTTCTCTGACGGCTAAACAAAACCTGAAAAATTGTAAGGCAAGGAACTAATGGGAAAAAAATCAAAATTGATTTTGTGGGTCTGTCTGTGGCTGGCGTTGCTTTCGGTGCTTTCCGTCATCGAGACGGCTGCGGCCGCCGATAGGGTTCGGGCCACCCTTAATAACGGACTTCAAGTAGTGGTGATTCGGAACCAACTGGCCCCGGTGGTGACGACCATGGTCAATTATTTAGCCGGCTCCAATGAAGCCCCGGAGGGCTTTCCCGGAATGGCCCACGCCCAGGAACATATGATGTTCCGGGGTAGCCCGGGTCTGTCGGCCGCACAACTTTCCAACCTCATCGCGGCCATGGGCGGTAATTTTAATGCCAACACGCAACAGACCGTCACCCAATACTATTTGACCGTGCCGGCTGAAGACCTGGCCTTGGCCCTTAAAATCGAGGCCGTCCGGATGCAGGATGTGCTGGATGACCAGAAATTATGGGAACAGGAACGGGGGGCCATCGAACAGGAGGTAGCCCAGGATTATTCAAACCCCATGTATATCTTCTACAGCACCCTCCTTTCCAAAATGTTTGCTGGGACCCCCTATGCCCACGATGCCCTGGGGACCCGACCCTCGTTTCAAAAAACCACCGGCGCCATGCTTAAAGAATTTTACGACCGTTGGTACGGCCCGAATAACGCCATCCTGATTGTCGTCGGTGATGTGGATCCGGAGGCGACCCTCGGCATGGTCAAAGAAATATTCGAGACCATCCCTTCGCGGCCTGTGCCTCCCCGGCCTGAAATCCATCTCCAGCCCCTCAAACCGGAGATGATCCGATTGAACACCGATTTGTCCTACGGACTTTCCGTGGTGGCTTATCGTTTCCCCGGATACGGCAGTCCGGATTTCGCCGCCGCACAGGTCCTGGGCGATATCTTAGACAGCCAACGGAGCAGCCTCTTTGAACTGGTCCCCAAGGGAAAGGCCTTGATGGCCGGATTCAACACGACCGTCCTTCCCCAGGCAGGAATGGGATATGCCTTGGCCGCCTTTCCCCAGGGGAAAGACGGCCAGGGCCTGATCAAGACCTTGAAGGAGATTATCGCCCGATATGGCGAAAAGGGCTTTTCAGAAGAACTGGTGGAGGCCTCAAAACGCCGCCAGGTGGCCGATGCCGAATTTCAAAAAAATTCGGTTGAAGGCCTGGCCTCTGCCTGGTCCCAGGCCCTGGCCGTAGAAGGCCGTCTTTCTCCGGATGACGACATTGAGGCCATTAAGGGGGTCTCGGTGGAGGATGTCAATCGGGTGGCCAGGACCTACCTGATTGATGATACCGCTGTCACGGCCGTTTTGACACCCCAATCCCAGGGAAAAGTCGTTTCCTCCCAGCCTTTTCACGGCCGGGAGTCTTTTGCCCCCAAAGAAACCAAATCGGTCAGCTTGCCGGACTGGGCGGAAAAGGTTTTGAAACCCCCATCCCTGCCCGTCTTCAAGGTGAATCCCCAGGTCACCATCCTGCCCAATGGTCTGCGTTTGATTATCCAGCCCGAGAAGATCAGCCGAACCGTCAGCCTTTTCGGACGGGTCAAAAACAAACCGGATCTACAGACCCCTAAGGGCCAGGAAGGGGTGTCCGATATCCTTGAGGACCTCTTTACCTATGGGACGGTCACCCTGGACCGGCTGGCTTTCAGAAAAGCGGTTGACGACATCGCCGCTGATCTTCAGGCCGGCAGCACCTTTTCCCTCCAGGTCTTGAGAGATCAATTTGACAAGGGGGTGCAGTTATTGGCCGATAATCTGCTTCATCCGGCCTTGCCGGAATCGGCCTTCAAGGTCGTCAAGCAAGAAAATATCGAACTGACCGCGGGGAAATTAAAAAGCCCCGGATATTTAGTGCAGCGCTCCCTTCTCAGCTCTCTTTACCCCAAGAAAGATCCGACCCTTCGTCAAGCCACACCCAAGACACTGGCTTCTGTCTCTTTGGCCGATGTTAAAAGGTATTACCAAAAGACCTTTCGGCCCGATCTGACCACCATCGTTATACTGGGAGACGTAACCCCCAAACAGGCAACGGAGATCGTCAAAAAATATTTCCGGGAGTGGAAAGCCGTTGGCCCGAAGCCGCGGACCGATCTTCCTCCTGTCCCTCCTAATAAGGCCTCCCGTAAGGCGGTTCCCGATGCCAGCCGGGTGCAGGATGAGGTGATCCTGGCCCAAACCCTTGGGGTGACCCGCTCCCAACCGGACTATTATGCCCTGCAAGTGGGCAACAACGTCTTGTCCGGGGCCTTTTATGCCACCCGGTTATACCGGGACCTTCGCGAAAAAACCGGCCTGGTATACACCGTGGAATCTCACCTGGAAGCCGGCAAGACCCGGGCCATTTTTCAAATCAGCTATGCCTGTGATCCCCCGAACGTCCCCAAGGCCAGAACCATGATCGTCGAGAATTTAAAAAAAATGCAGACCACGCCGGTGACCTCGGAAGAACTCCGGCAGGCCAAAACCTTGCTGCTTCGGAGAATCCTTCTTTCCGAATCCAGGGTCAGCGGCATCGGTGAACGGCTCCTGGAGTTAGCCCTCAAAGATTTACCTCTGGATGAGCCCTTGAGGGCTGCCAAGCGTTATCTGGCCACCACGGCCGACGAAGTGCAGACCGCCTTCATCAAGTGGATAAGACCCCTGGACCTGGCCCAGGTGAGCGTTGGTCCAAAACCCAAATAGCTTTCATCCTGAAATCAAGATTTCCGGATGCAGCTTTCAACGTACAGCGATCAGCGTTTAACCAAATCGGTTTTTGCAGGGGTTTTGCTGAAAACTTAAAGCTGATCGCTGATTACTCCATGAAAGGAAACTCATGAACACACTTTCAGTCCTGGAAATTTTTTCAGACTATGTCTGACCCTGGTGCTATTTCATTACCGGGCGTATTGATCGATTACAAAAGACTTATGAAATTGATGTCCGATGGACGGCCTTTCCCCTTCATCCCGAAACCCCTGATGAAGGGCAAACCCTTGAACAGCTTTTCGCCGGACGTCCGGACCTCGATCAGGTTATGGCCAGGCTGAAACAGGCCGCCCGGGATGCCGGACTGCCCTTTGGCGATCGTACAATGACCTATAACAGCCGATTAGCCCAGGAACTGGCCAAATGGGCCGTTTCCAAGGGTAAAGAAGATCAATTCCACAAGGCGATTTTCCAGGCCTATTTTGTCAAAGGCATCAATATCGGAAAAATTGCCGAGCTGACCAAATTGGCCGAATCCATCGGTCTCCCTGGAAAAGAAGCCGAAGAGGTCTTGCAGAAGAGGACCTTTAAGGGGGCCGTTGATGGCGACTGGATCAGATCGCGTCAAATGGGCATTCAAGCCGTTCCAACCTTGGTCTTGGACCGTTGTGTCCTGGTTGGTGCCCAGCCTTATGAAAAGATGGCGGGGTTTTTGGAGGCTGCCAATGTACGAAAATCCTAAATCCATCCAACCGGCCCTGATTTACCCCTACACTTTGATCGAAGAAGAAGCCTTGGCCTGGTCGATCCTGTTATGTAACCAGGCCGTATTGCTGCACCCTTTTCCTTTACCCTTGCCGCCATCGTATCTCCCCTTGATGGACCAGGGATTGCTTCAAATCCGCTCATTGGAGCGGTCCCGGGAGGAAATCCGGATAAAGGACAGAAACCTGAGGGCCGTCCAAACCTATATTGCCGGCCTTCCGGACCAAGGCTTCCTGAAATACCTCAAAGGACTGACTCCCCGGGAGGCCATGGAAACCCAGGAAGAAATAGTCGGTCTTTTGAAAGGAGTGACTTTCAAGAATGATCCTGGATATCCTTCAGCCATTGACGGCCAGACCCTCCTCTGCCTTATTCACGAATGGATGATGCAGGAATGGGAAATGGGGGCCTCGGTGGCCGTAGTCGAGGAGCAGGAAAAAAACCTGACTATGGGCTGGCAGGAAAATCCGGAAGAGGCATTGACTTGGTCCCCCCCTGTCCCGTCTGTTTTGAGAAAGAACGAAATCGAGATCCCCTGTCCCTTGGCCCTGACCGCCTGGA
This sequence comes from uncultured delta proteobacterium, assembly GCA_963838485.1. Classification (GTDB taxonomy): domain Bacteria; phylum Desulfobacterota; class RBG-13-43-22; order RBG-13-43-22; family RBG-13-43-22; genus RBG-13-43-22. Next base: position 18,266 of record CAWIRY010000085.1, read on the forward strand.
AAGAATTAAAGGATCAATTAGCCCCTGAACCTTTAAATCTTTTCACTACTCAGCGGTGGGCGTGGACCGAGCATTACGGCCTGGATCCGGATGAAGAACCGCCTGTCTCAATCCCCTTGCCGGACTTGGGTCCCTTAAGTTCGTCAAATTTCAAAAAACAATTAGAGGCCCGTGGTCCTTTTAAAACAGGGGCTATTGTCTCAAATATTCCGGAAGGGCTTTTAAGATCCCTACTGGTTTCCCCCCAAGAAGGTTCGATCGTCGATTTTCAAAAAGCCCTATCCGGCTTAGGACTGCCGCCCGGCGGTCCATATTATCTGATTCTTCCCCCAATAAACCCTCCCTTAAAAGGGCAGACGTCCTATGGAAAACGAAACGGGAGAGGACCTTTGATCCTCCTTTCCCTTACGCCGCATGGGTTAAGAGGCTGAGGAAGTTCAATGTTTTTCCCTTGACAACTTTTTTTATTTTTCTTAGAAAGTCAAAGACACCCGTTTGGTTTAAAATTCAAACAAGAAAGAGAAACATTATGTTTAAGGTCGAAGTAGACCCGGATAAGTGCGTAGGCGACGAAGAATGTGTCGAGGTCTGTCCGGTAGATGTTTTTGAGCTTCAAGACGGGAAAGCCGTTCCCGTTCAGGCCGATGAATGTCTGGGATGCGAAAGCTGTATCGAGGTTTGTGAATTTAAAGCGATAACGGTAACCGAGGCCTAAAACAAAGGGCCTGCTGGAAAGATTCCCAGCAGGCCCTTTGTTTTTAACTGAGACTGCTTACTTCTGGACATGACATTGGGCGCAGAGAGTCGGCCCTGTCTTCTTGCCCTCGGCCTTCATTTTGGTGTGACAATCCTTGCAATTTTTATGATAGGCATTTTGAAGGGTCAGCCTCTTTCCTTCTTCGACTGCCTTATGGCACTCGCTGCATTTATGTACCTTGTCCCCTTCTTTCCAAATGTTTTTGCCGTCCTTATAAACATGATGGCATTCATTACAAGCGATTTTGTGCTGCTTTACATGTTTCAGGTGGGAAAATTCCACCGCCGGCTTGGTCCGTTTGCCGTCCTTGAACAAAGACTTGTCATTATCGATCTTAACCGTATCCGGGGGTTTATCGGCGGCATAAATCCAGGCCACCAACCCTAAGGAAAAGATAAACGCCGTTATAAGCGACATGATCACCAGGCCTTTTTTCATCTTTTGACTCACCTCCCTCCCCCTTATTTATCGAAAGAACTTTTCTATCTTTTATCTTTTTATCTTAAGAGCGATCTTAATCGATCCCAAAATTTGAAGCTCCCGGCCCCAAAGGTGGAGTCCGTCCCGTCGGACGGGAAATACGCTGGCTCCATGTTCAATAAACAATTCATATAATCAAACCGGACCTTCTGTCAAGAAAAAGTTGACAGACTCTTTGGTTTCTGTTATAAAAAATAGACATTTTACTATTGGGAGGTTTACATACGGAAACATTCACTACCCATAGTGTCTGGAGTATTTTACCCTGGCAAGTCCCCTGGGATTTAGGTTATGCCTTTTTTCTCGGCCTTACCTATCTGATTTTGGGCATTTTGGGGGTTACCTTGACCATTGCGGCCATTAGGACTCGCCGGTCTCTAAAAAATCCTTCCCATTAAACCCTTGATGGCCTCTAATTTAAGGAGCTCCGATGTTCGGTCTAGGAAACCAAGAATTAATTATTATTTTGATTATTGTCTTTTTCATCTTTGGGGCCAAAAAGTTGCCTGAAATCGGCAAGGGTCTGGGAAAAAGTATTCGTGAGTTTAAAAGCAGTATAAATAGTGTAAGCGATGTGGGAGAAAATGCCGCCCCCACAAAGTTCAAAGAAGAAAAAAAAGATTCCCCGGGACCGACCCCCTAAAGCCGGCCCGCGGCCCCAGTCAAACCAAGCTTTTATCCCGATTCCTTTGCCCTGCCCCACAATTCTTCCCACTCCCCTATTGACAAAGACGGCCAAGGTGATGAGGTGCCCTTATCCCGGGACCGGGCTTCGCTGATCATGGTGCGAAAACGTCTTAAAAATTTTTGAATGGTTTTTCGCAGGGCGTTCTCGGCCGGAACTCCCAAAAATCTTCCCACATTGACCAGGGAGAACAACACATCCCCCAGCTCTTCTCCGGCTGTCTCCGGATCATTTTTCCCAATGGCCTCTTCTAATTCCCTCAATTCCTCCCGGACCTTTTCCAATACCCCGTTGATGTGGGGCCAATCAAACCCTAACCCAGCGGCCCTTTGAGAAATTCGATGGGCCTTGAGTAATGACGGTACATTGACCGGGATGGATTCAAAGGGGTCCTGCCCCTTATTCTCCCCCGCCTTGATATCCTGCCAGCCCTGAACAACCTGTTCGGCAGTTTCCCAGTTTTTATCGCCGAAGATATGGGGATGACGACGAACCATCTTTTGATAAATGGCCTCGACGACCCGGCTCAAATCAAATTGACCCTCTTCCTCATAGATCCGGCACAAAAAAACGACCTGAAACAAGAGGTCCCCTAATTCCTCTTTGATCTCCTTTACGGCCCTCCGATCCAGGGCGTCGGCCAACTCGTAGGCTTCCTCCAAGAGGTAGACCTTAAGACTCTCGGCATTTTGTTTCCGGTCCCAGGGGCAGCCGTTTTCAGACCGTAGCCGGGCCACTAAGTCCTCCAGATCCTGTAAACGGGTCCCCCCCTTATCGGCTTTCTTCATCGCCCTTGATCTTTCCTGTTTTTTTAATAAATCGTTTCTTCCCCTCCCAATAATCCTGGAGTTGTCTTTTTTTGTTTAAGAAATCGCCCTGAATTTTATGAGGAATGAGTAAGGTTATTTTTCCGGTAAAGGAGAGAATGGGAGGGAAAAAACGAGAACCTTTAACCAGGACAGCGCTTTTCGGTTGAAACACGGTGAGAATGGTGACTAAGAAAAAAATAATGACCGCTCCTTTGATTAGACCGAATAGGCCTCCTAAGATCCGGTCCAGCCAACCCAGAAGGACTAATCGGATGGCCCCCCTGACCATCATGGCCAAGAAATGGAATAATAATAAACTAACCAGAAATATTAGGATAAAACAAAAAATCTCCAATAGGATGTGATGGTTGGACAGGAAGCGGGCTGCCTTTAAGGCCAGATCCTTATAATAATAGGAGGCCAAATAAAAGCTGAAAATGGTTGCCAAAAGACCGGCTGCTTCTTGAATAAGGCCTTTAAAAAAGCCCCGGATGGTCGTCAGGGCAATAATGATCAGGATTCCGATGTCCAGGAAGTTCATAGCCTTTTGGTAACAGAGGGCCGCCCATTAGTCAAGTGAATAGAAAACCGTGAATAGAAAAAGGAAAAAAGTCCCCCTTTATGGAAAATATGCTATAATTAGTTCGAAAAAGGGTTCCAGGATTCAAGGGTTCCAGGATTTTTAATTCCGTGCCTTTCACTTGAATCCTTGACCCCTCGACCCCTGAACCCTGCTTCTTAGAAGAAAGGACCCGGATAAACCCATTGGATTTTGAATATAAAGAAGCTCCCGCCACGGAACGGATGAGTTTTGAGAACAATCAATTAGCCCAAAGCCTCTTCGGGGAACATAATCAACACATCCGAATGGTGGAACAAAGGCTGGGGCTGAAGATCTCCACCAAGGGCAATACACTCCAAATCCGAGGAGATGAGCCCGATGTCTTTTTAGCCCAAAGATTATTTTCCGAATTGTACGGGCTGTTAAAAAAAGGGTATCCCCTTTATGACAATGATCTAGATTTTGCTATCCGTTTTCTCCAGGAGAATCAGGAAGCCGGCCTCCAGGAAGTTTTTTTGGATGCCGTCTATGTGACCTCTCAAAAAAGGGTTATTACCCCCAAGACTCAAAACCAAAAAGAATACATTGAGGCCATTCGGAAATACGATATTGTTTTCGGTATCGGGCCGGCTGGCACCGGGAAGACCTACCTGGCCATGTCCATGGCCATTTCCGCCCTGATGAAAAATGAGGTGATCCGTATCGTCCTGGCCCGTCCAGCGGTGGAGGCCGGGGAAAAATTAGGTTTTCTTCCCGGAGATCTTTATGAGAAAGTCAATCCCTATTTGCGCCCTTTATATGACGCCCTTCATGACATGATGAATTTTGAAAAGGCCACCAAGCTGGTCCAGCGGGGGATTATCGAAGTAGCCCCTTTGGCCTTCATGCGCGGACGGACCCTTAACGATTCCTTCGTCATACTGGATGAGGCCCAAAATACCACTTCGGAACAGATGAAGATGTTTTTGACCCGTTTAGGTTTCAGTTCCAAGGCCGTCATCACCGGTGATATCACCCAGATCGACCTGCCGGAAGGCAAGACTTCGGGATTGGTCGAGGCCCAACGGCTGCTCACCGGTGTCGAGGACATCGCCTTCATCCACTTCAACAAGAAAGATGTCATCCGCCATCCCCTGGTTCAGAAGATCATCAAGGCCTATGAAGAATTGGAGGAAAAAAGAAGGGCCCTGAAGGAACACACCTAAAAAAGACCTCATGGAAAAATCCGAAAAAGATCCCAAGAAAAAAATCTCCCGGATTTCACGGTTGGGGGAAACCAAAAAGCTTTCCCTGAAAGAAAATGTGCGTAAGGCCTGGAAATTTTTTCTTTCCCTTTTGAAAGAAAAATTCTTTCTCCTTTTCCTCCTTTGCCTGTTCATTGCCTTGGTCAACGCCCCCAGCCTCTTTATCCCTTCAAAAACCTACCAGGTCGGCGAGGTGGCCGATTTCGACATAAAAGCCTCCCGGGACATTCTGGTTGAAGACAAGATCGCCACCGAACTGAGAAGGCAGGAAGCCGGGGCCTCGGTGCTGTCCGTCTATGATTTTAATGAGAAGACCGCTTTCGATTTACAAAAAAAGATCCATCGGGGTTTTCAAATCATGAGGGAGGATTTGAAAAAGCAAACCCTCGGGCAGAATCGAAAAGAAGAACGGCTCAAATTGGAAAAAATTTGGGAGATCGAACTGACTCCGGTCGAATTCCAGGCCTTGACGAAAGACCGGTTTTCGGAATCTTTGGAAAACGCCTTGGTTCAAATGGTTCAATCGGTTCAGTCCCTGGGGGTGGTTAACAGCAAACTGACCCTGATGAATGAACAGGGAAAAGGGATTGTGGTTCGGAAATTACCCTCGCAACAGGAACTTCAAATTTACGCCGTTGAACGTTTTCCCGACCTGGACGAGGCCCGGGACCGCCTTGAAAAAAGGGCGGCCTTTATCCTGGTCGGTAAACAAAGGGCCTGGCGGCCGGTGATCGTCAGCCTGGCCCAAAAAATGATCGTGCCCAATCTATCCTTTAATAAAACCGAAACCGAGGACCGGGTCCGCAAGGCGGTTGCCGAAATTCGCCCTGTTTTTTTCCAGATCAAAAAGGGGGATATCCTCGTTCGGGAGGGGGAAAAGATTACCGAGGCCCGATTGGCCAAGATCCAGATGGGTACTCGAACCGAGAAAGGGGTCGAAGCCCTCTTGAACTCCCTGGGCTTGGCCTTGCTCTGGGGCTTGTTCGTCTATATGGTCCATCTGGCAGCCACCAAAGGAGGACTGATCCTTTCCGGGAATCTGCGGGACCTGACCTTTCTGACTTCTTTATTGGCCTTCTCCTTTTTAGGCATCCGGATCGCGGATTATTCGGCCCAGATCATGGTGGCCGGTTTTCCCCGTCTCAATCCCCACAGCCTTTTATTAGCCATGCCGATTGCCGCTGCTCCGATGATGACCAGCCTGGTGTTGGGCCCCTTGCCGGCCCTCTTATTCGGCCTGGTCCAGGCCTTTTTGGCAATTTTATTCTGGGAAGGGAATCCTGAATTGGCCCTTTATTTTGCCATTGCCGGACTCTGGTCTTCCCTGGCCCGCCGAATTTGCCATAACCGCTGGGACCTGATTCGGATGGGTCTTATCCTGGGTCTGATTAATATGGCCGGGGTTCTGGCCCTCCAGATGATCCAAGGGAGATTGATCCAGCTTGAGACCCCGGTTAATCTCACATTCGGTTTTTTGGGGGGGATTGGGGCCGGAATTTTCGTGACCGGGTTCAGTCCTCTGATTGAAAAGATCTTTGGTTATACGACGGACATGACCTTGCTGGAAAGGGCCAATATGGACCAGCCCCTGTTGCGGGATTTAATGGTCCAGGCCCCCGGCACTTATCATCACAGCATCATCGTCGGTAATATGGTGGAAGCGGCGGCCGAAGCCATCGGGGCCAATGCCCTCCTGGCCCGGGTCGGTGCTTATTATCATGATATCGGGAAAATTCAAAAACCCCTCTACTTCATCGAAAACCAAATGGGCGGTGAAAACAAGCATGAAAAATTGGCCCCTTCCATGAGTAGTCTGATCCTGATCGCCCATGTTAAAGACGGAGTGGAAATGGCCGTTCAGAATAAACTGGAGGCCCCCATCGTAGAGATCATCAGCCAGCACCACGGAACCAACCTCATCTCCTTCTTCTATCAAAAGGCCCTGGAGCTCAAGGAGGGGGACGTCAGTCAGGTATCGATGGAAGATTTCCGTTACCCCGCGCCCGAAGCCCCTATACCCGCGAGGCCGGACTGGTTTTGTTAGCCGACTCGATTTGAAGCCGCTTCCAGGACGTTGATCGATCCCACTCCGGCCCGGATTCAGGGGCTGATACAAAAGATCATCCAGAATGCCATTTCCGACGGGCAACTCGACGAATGCGATTTGACCTTAAAAGACCTTTTCTCTGATTGCCGACAGTTTCAATAAAGTTTTAAACGGGATTTTTCACCATCGGATTGAATATCCCGGACTTCCGGTTAAGGGAGGAACGTACGAGGAAAAAAACCAATGGAACTCTTGATAAACAATCGACAGAGACTGATAGGCCCGGAAGAGATCAGGAAGATCAGTCGACCGATATTAAACTCCTGGAAAACCCCTGAGTGGGAAGTCAGCCTTCTCTTAGTGGAAGACCAGGAAATGGCCCGGTTAAACCTGCAATACCTCGGCCGGAAAGGCCCGACTAATGTCCTGGCCTTTCCCATGAAAGAGGGTCTCTATGGGGAGGTCAACCCCCTTCTCTGGGGAGATGTGGTGATTTCTATTGAGACCGCCCGAAGAGAGGCCCTGGAAGCAGGGATCTCTTTGGCCGACCGGACCCGGTTTTTGCTGGTCCATGGACTGTTGCATTTGATGGGTTATGATCATGAACTATCGGAATCCGAAGCCCGGAGAATGGATTTAAAAACGGAGGAAATATTAAATCGTATCGAGGTAGATGAAAAGGAGGATCAAAGGATGCCCTTACCCAGCTTGGCCGTTAATGTGGATCATGTGGCTACCATCCGTCAGGCCAGAAAAATCGATGAACCCGACCCGGTCATGGCCGCCGGTATGGCCGAATTGGCCGGAGCCCAGGGGATCATCGTGCATTTAAGAGAGGATCGAAGACACATACAGGACCGGGACCTTTTTTTGCTCAAGGAAACCGTCCGGACCAAATTAAACCTGGAGATGGCGGCAGCCGAAGAAATCATCCGGATCGCCTTGAAAGTCCGCCCCCCGATGGTTACCCTGGTCCCGGAGAAGCGACAGGAGCTGACCACTGAGGGAGGCCTCGACGTACGGGGACAGCAGAAATCCTTAAAAGAAACGGTCAGGCGGCTGCACAAAGGAAAGATGGCCGTCAGTCTATTTGTAGATGCCGATCCGGAACAGATTCGGGCTTCCAAGGAAGTAGGGGCCGACATTATCGAGCTCCATACCGGTCATTACGCCGATGCCAAAACCGAGAAAGAGGCCGGGCGGCTCTTTGACCGCATCGTTGAAGGGGCCCAAGAGGCCACTAATCTGGGTTTGAAAGTCAGCGCCGGACATGGGCTGAATTACCACAACATCAAACGATTTCATGGTCTAAAGGAAGTCGAGGAATACAGCATCGGCCACAGCATCATCGCCCGAGCCCTATATGTGGGGCTGGACCGGGCCGTGCGCGACATGGTGGCCTTGATCAGACAGTTGTAAAAATCGAATTCAGCCCTTTGGCACCAATCCCAGGTCTCTGATCTCCTGGATATCCACCTCTGGGTTTCGGCCCTCGGTCGTCAGATAATTCCCGATCATCGTCCCGTTGCAGCCGGCAGGATACATCAGGGGCTGCAAGGTGCGAAGTCCCTTTTCCCTTCCGCCGCAGGTCCGGATATCGGCCTCGGGTAAGATGAAACGAAACAGGGCAATGGTTTGTAGGCATTCAAGGGGGGGTAAGGAGGGACGGCCTTCCAGAGGCGTGCCCGGTATGGGATTTAAAAAATTAATCGGCACCGAATCAACCCCCAAGGCCCTCAGGGTAAAAGCCATTTCAACCCGCTGTTCTCTGGTCTCTCCCAGGCCGAATATGCCACCGGAACAAATACGCAAGCCTGCCTCCTTGGCCGCCTGGATGGTCAAGGCCCTGAGTTCAAAAGGGTGGGTGGTGCAAATGGAGGGATAAAAGCTGGGGGCTGTTTCAATATTATGATGATAGGAGACCAGACCGGCCTGTTTTAAGGCCTTGATCATCTCCGGGGTAAGCAAACCCAGAGAAGCGCAGGGGCTGATTCGTTCCTGGGCCTGGAGAGTGGAAATCACCTGGCAAACCTTGTCCAATTCTTTCGGGTTGGACAGGGAGCGCCCGCTGGTGACGATGCCGAACCGCCCAGCCCCGCTCTCCAAGGCCTTTTGGGCCGCATCAAGCATTTCCTCAACTTCCAGCAGAGGATAATAAGGGGCTTCCGTGGGATAATGGGACGATTGGGCGCAAAAGGAACAGTCTTCGGAACAGCGGCCCGACTTGGCGTTGACAATGGTGCATAAATCAACGATCGCCCCTTTATGTTTCCATCTTATTTTGTTGGCCCAGAAAATGAGGTCGAATATCTGTTCCGGTCCGTTTATTTCAGCCAACCGCTTGGCTTCGGTCTGATCAAGGGTCTCTCCCGACAGAACCTTCTCTCCAAAAAAGGCGATAATATTTTCCAATAGACCTCCAATTGTTAACTAATTAGAAAAAGTTGGTTAACTTTTTTATATGAAAGGGAAACCGGCTTGTCAAGAAATAATGTCTGTCTTTCTTCTTAACCGGCTACCCGCACCCTTTTATACTCCAGGTTGAATTCTCATGCTCCACGACCAGGATTCAAGGGGGCGAGGGGTCAAGGATTCAAGCGAAAGGCCTGGAAGTTATAACCTGGCGGTTCCCCGGGGGTATCCATGCCTTTAATCTTTTTCCAACCCCACTGGCCCGAAAGGCCAATGAACGGATCAGGGATTTTATAAAAAGGAGATTGTCAAAGTAAGCCGAGAAAGACGGCCCGATAATGACGGTATCAAACCTTATCTGAAGAAGACCGGATTAAGTTGGAACTCAGAAAGGCCATGGCGGCCAGGAAAGCGGTTGGTACGCAAACCACCCAAAGGCCCAGGCCGACTGAATGGTGATCGGCGATATAGCCGATTAAAACCGGGGCCATGGTGGCCAGGGCATAGCCCATGGTGGTAATGATACCCAGGGCCAATCCTTTAAAATCGGCAAAGATCAAACCGGTTGAGGTCCACAGGGCGCCCATGACCCCGGAGCCGATAAAACCGGCCAGAAGGATAAATAGACCCTGAGAGGTCGGATTTTTTGCCTCGAGGGCCAGCAGGATGGCTTGTTTTCGACCGAAGCGGTCCGACAGCCACCCGGCCAGGATAGACGTCAGCATATATCCCAGGATGGAAGCGGAGCCGATTGTCCCGACCACGGTTTTATTGATCTGAACCTCTTTGATCAAGGCCGGGATAACCGGTCCGAAGATCCAGCGCTGGGTGAAATAAAGGACCATTCCCAGCCAGCCCAGGAAGAAAAAGGTCCATTTGCTCCCGTTATCAGCAATCATCCAGTTTGATAACTTCTCCCTTTTCTATCCCTTCACCCGGCCGAATAGGGACCGGTATGTTCGGCTCCGGTCAAACTTTAAGTAAGACATTACTTCGGCCTTGGCCTCATCGCTTAAGGGGAGAAATTTCCCCTTGGCTCGGAGGCATTCCTTCCCATCGTATAGCAGTTCTCCTTGACAATAAGCGATGCGGCCACCGTCCTTGACCAGACGGCCGATGATCTCGATTTCTTCTTTTACGGGTACCGGAAGCAGATATTTTATGGTGAGCTCACCGGTCACATAAAAAGGGTGCCTTTGGCTGAAGACCGTGGCCGCCCAGCCCATGGTCTCATCAAGGAGCCCGGACAAAACGCCGCCGTGGGCGATATTCTTGTAGCCGTTAAGATGTTGGGGCAGGATGAGACGGGTCCTTACCGTGTCGCCCTGGACAAAAAACCGGGTTCGGGCCCCGCAGGCGTTTTCATCGCCACACAAAAAACAGCCGGCCGAATGGGGGAGATATTCACGGACTGATCCGGTCATGGGAATTCCTTCTATGGATGCTTAAATTACCACTCTGCAAATTTATCTCTAACTTTTCTAAAACGCGAGATCATCCGCCCCTGGCCGAGAGATCCTGGATACTGGCTGCTGGATGATTCACTTAATTAGTTCTCATCCGGAAATTCGAATTTCCGGATGAAGCTTACAGCATTCAGCGATCAGCATTCAGCTAACCCGTTAATGGTAAAGGATTTTGCTGATAGCTAAAAGCTGACGGCTGACCGCTCCATCCGGAACATTGCCTTTTCCGGATGGACACTAATTAGTCCGAGACGAAGGTTTATCAAGAATCCAGCATCAAGTATCAAGCATCAGCCATTTTTTTAAGAAAATTTTATTCCAATTCCCGGAAGTCACTGGGTACGTGACCCCTGGGCCGGTTGGCCTTTTTAATCCCCAGGGCGTCATCGGCGATCAATAGACGCATGATATTGGCCGTCCCTTCACCGATCTGATACAATTTTGAGTCCCGATAATATTTTTCTACCGGCATTTCTAAGGAATACCCCATTCCCCCATGGATCTCCATGGCCATACCGGCGGCCCGGACCACGGCTTCTCCGGCAAAATATTTGGCAATAGCGATCTCCCGGGAAAAAGGTCGGTCCTGGTCGTTGAGCCAGGCCGCTTGCCGGACCAAAAGGCGAGCCGCTTCAATCTGGGCGACCATTTCGGCCACCAGCCCTTTAATCAATTGAAACTCCCGGATCAACTTTCCGAACTGGACCCTCTGGTTGGCATAGGCCACCGAGGCGTCCAGACAGGCCTGAGCCAATCCGACGGCCCCGCTGGCCACGCTGATCCGCCCGCGATCCAGAGCGGTCATGGCCACCAAAAACCCTTCCCCCCATTTCCCCAGGAGATTTTCTTTGGGGGCCCGGATGTTTTCCAGATGGATTTCGGCAATAGGAGAAGATTTGTCGCCTAACTTAGGGGTTTCCCGGAAGCTCCAGCCGGGCTGAGCGGTATCGATTACCACGGCACATAACCCCCGGTGTTTAAGCTTCCGATCATGGGTCCCGTAAACTACGGCCACCTCGGCCACGGTGCCGTTGGAGATCCAGGTTTTTGCCCCGTTGATTTCCAAATAATCGCCGCGATCTTCGATGCGGGTCTCGATAGAGGCCAAGTCGGAGCCGGCGTTCGGTTCGGAAAAACAGGTGCAGCCGATCTTTTTGGCCCGGACCAAGTCGCCGACATACCGGTCCTTGGCTTGGGGGGTCCCCCATTCCATGATAGTATAAGGGACGGTCATGGCCTGGAGGTTGAATAAAGGCCTGAGCCCTGAATCGGCCCGGGAGATCTCTTCACAGACGACCGAATGGGCCAGGAAACCGGCCTCCGACCCTCCATAACGGGCAGGGAAAGCGCAACCGAAAAACCCCTGTTCGCCCATTTTAGTCACCAAGTCCCGGTTAAACCCCTCCTCCCGGACTCGGGATAAAATCTCCTGGTGGGCAAAACGGCGGGCCGTTTCCCGGATCTCCTTGATCTCTTCGCTTAATTCAAAATTCATCGGCGATCTCCTTCGAGTTTTTTCTCCTTGACAATCGGGACCAATCATTCCAGAATTTATATCATAGAATATTTGATTAATAAATTAATTAAAAAAGAATAGGGGAATTCGCTTTTTGGGCGCAGATGAACGCAGATTGCCAAAATTTTCAATTTATAGATCTCCGGGTATCGGCGAAAATCTGCGTCCTAATTTAAAACGTGAAGGGGGATTTTCAATGGCCAAAATAAAAGGGATGAGCCCGAAATCCGACGATTTCGAACATGACCACCCCCTAAACAGAAAATCAGCCTGGAAGAATCGCCGGTCGACGTGGCCTACAGAAGATCAAGGAGATGATGTATCATCACGAGATCGTGCCGGGCCAAAAGCTGCTTTATCAGGAACTGGCCAAAAAACTCCATATGAGTATCACTCCCATCATTCAGGCCCTCAACCGCTTGCAGCTTTTAAAAATCGTTTATTCGGAGCGGAACAAAGGCTATTACGTGGGTGAGGCCGATCCGGTTGAAGCTCAGAAGAGGCTGTTTACTGCCCGGGAGGCCCTGGAAACCTTTTTAGTGCCGACGATTATCGAGAGATTGACGGAGGCCAAGCTCGATTCCATCGAAAAGGCCATGAGGGAACATGTGAAAGCGGTTTCTTTTCCCCAGTACCGTCGTTCCCTGTTGATCGTCGACGCCAACTATCACCTGGAGATTATTAGAGTTCGCCGAAAATAAAGTGATCTATGATTTCTGCAACACCGCCGAGGCACGATGCACTGTGCACGGCGGAGGAGCGGTCTCGATTGGCCCCTCGCAAATCGTGCCGCTGATCGTTTTTCGAGGCGTGCCGACCGGAACTGCCCAACGGCGGTTGTTGCTGGCGAGGGAGTTGCAAGCTTGTCTGGAGCAATCAACGCGAGTTCAATTTCCAGCCCAGGCCAGGCCGCGGAGCCCGTGGCACACCACACGCTAAGAGTAGGGCACAGGCATGAATGGGCTCCCCATGAAGGCGGCTCGGATTGCCGTGGATACGAGTCAAAACAAATTACGCAACGAGAGGGCACGCAAAATGAGCAATATCACTTCAAACAATGCGGTCGTGGCGATCTACAAATCGCACGCCGAGGCCGAGGCTGCCGTCAAGGAACTGCAACGCTCAGGTTTCGACATGGAGAAACTATCGATTGTCGGACGCGACTATCACACCGAGGAACACGTGGTCGGGTACTACACCACGGGTGACCGAATGAGATACTGGGGAAAGCAGGGCGCCTTCTGGGGCGGGCTGTGGGCGTTGCTCTTCGGTTCGGCGTTCTTTTGGATCCCCGGCCTGGGCGCACTGCTGGTGGCGGGGCCGCTCGTCACATGGGTCGTCGGCGCGCTGGAAAGCGCCGTGGTGGTAGGGGGGCTGACCGCGATTGGCGCCGGGCTCTACAGCCTGGGCATCCCCAAGGACAGCGTTCTGCGTTATGAAACCGCGGTCAAGACTGGCAAGTTCGTGTTGATCGCCCACGGAACCCAGGAGGAAACAGCCAGTGCCCGCGAGATCATCAACCGAACCAACCCGGAGGCCGTGGACCACCATCAGCCTTCAAATTCCAACCCGCAGGAGTGCCTTGTGGGCGCATAGCTCCAGGGCCGCACCCGATCACGCAAGAAACTCAAGATCACGATTATGAAACATAAACACTTACTCATCACTCTCCTCGCCGTCTCCGCGTTTGCGGTGGGCTGCGGCCAGTCGGAAAAGTCCGAAACCGAAAATCGGGAGACCACCGCGAAACAGTTGGACAAAGTCAAAACCGAAACCAAAGAGGCCGCGCTGGACATGAAGGACTACACCTACGCGCAGAAAAAGGAGTTTGTGGAAACCATGCAGGCCCAGTTGGCCGCGCTGAACCGGGACCTGGACGAACTCTCGGCGAAGGTCGAAAAGGCCAGCGACGCCGCCAAAGCCGATGCGAAATCCAAGCTTCAGGCGTTGCGCGACAAGGCGGATAAACTGAACCAGCAGCTCGACAAGGTCAAGACCGCCACCGAATCCACCTGGGACGACGTCAAGGCCGGCTCCAAGAATGCCTATAACGAGTTGAAGGACGGCTTCCAGCAGGCCCGCCAGTGGTTGAGCGACAAGATCGCCCCTTGAGGCGATTTGTCAGTGAACGAATGACCCTTGGAAGGTTAGAGATGTCCTGCTGGTAAACAAAGAAACATCAAAACGAAAGGAAACAATATGTTGTACACAATTGCGGCGGTCCTGATCATTCTGTGGCTGCTCGGTCTCGTGACCAGTTACACGCTGGGAGGGGTAATCCATCTCTTGCTGGTGGTTGCGCTGGTCATGATAGTCCTCAACCTCTTTGCCGGACGCAGAGGAGCCTGACGGGCCGGCACGCCTCAACAGGCTGCAGAGCCAAGAGGGCCGCGCCGCTCATCGGTCCGGCCCTCGACGCCGGTCGATCTTGATCCGCTCCGGGGGTATTGCGAAGCGAGTGGAAAGTGGAGGAGCGGCTCGTGGCGGGTGAGTTGCTGCCGCTTTTGCTGAAGGGCACTCGCCACCGTTTGTGGCAGCGGCCAGGCTTGCTTGACCAGGTTAAGGATGTTCTGCGCAAATTGCATGACGCGCGTGACCAAAGCCGGGCAACTTGCACGATGCCGTCGGGCCGGTGGCAGCAGATGCCCGGGGCCGCAAAGGCGCAAGTGACTAAACGGCAGCAGGTTGGGGCCGTGTCAGGAGAAACGGCCCCGCACTTGCTAAGCCTACTGGCATGAGCGCATTCAATAAACGCATCGTTCCTCTGCTCTTCGCCGCCGCCTCCTTGGCCATTGTCGGGGTCGGCTGCAACACTGCCCGCGGCTTTGGCAAGGACGTTCAAAACGCCGGCGAAGGCATTCATAACACCGGCCGCCGAATTGACGACGCACGGGCGGGCGAGCGCGACCGCAATCAGATAACGGACCAGCGTATTGAAGACAGCCGCACGGCTGAGCGTGTCCGGGAGGCCCTGGCGGCAAGCCCCGATTACAAATACGACGGAGTCGAGGTCACAGCTTCCGATGGGGTCGTCCAGTTAAGCGGCCTTGTTAACACGAACGCTCAGAGGAACAGTGCCGCAGAGGCCGCCGGCAAAGCCCTGGGCACGAAAAGGGTCGAGAACAAGCTGACGGTCAAAAACTGAGCGATTTGAAGCAGGAGGGCATCATGCGCACTATGAATCAGCTTTTTTCAGGCTTGCGGCTCCGCCTGCTCCTGCTGGTGGTGCTGGCTTCGCTCCCGCCGGTGGTGCTGACCCTCCACATTGCACAGCAAGAGCGGCGAGGCAAGATCACGGCTTTGAGGCAACGCTCGCAAGACATAGTCAAGCTTTCAGCCCGGAAAGAGGAGGAGATGATCCTGGGGACGCGACAACTGCTGCGCGTGGTGGCGGCGTCTTCACAAGTGCAAATGGGCCGTTGGGGCGAGTGCAATGACTTGCTGCGCACGCTCTTCGCAGACTACCCGCGCTATGCCAACCTGGGAGTGATCAAGACCAACGGGGATGTCGCGGCCAGCGCCCTCCCAGCGACGAACAGGTCCAACCTGGCCGACCGTCTCTACTTCCAACGCGCGCTTTCGTCACGCGCCTTTTCCATTGGCGACTATGAGGTCGGCCGCATCACCGGCGCGCGCACCGTCAATCTCGCCTACCCGGTTCTCGATCCATCCGGCCAGGTGCAGGCCGTGGTCTTTGCCGCGCTGGATTTGGCCTGGCTGAACGGTTCGGATTATGCGCTCCAGAAGATGTTGCCGGAAGGCGCCGCCTGGACCAAGATCAACACCAACGGGATGATCCTCGTTCGTCATCCCGCGCTGGCAAAGTGGCTGGTTGCGGACCCTCTGCCACAAAAGCCGACTTTAGATGCCATTCTGGCTCAAAAAAACGGCGTCATGGAGGCGGTGGACCCGAAAGGCGTTCGGGTTCTGTATGATTTCACGTCCACCCGCAGCGCGCTCTTGGCGGGCGACGTGGTTAGCCTCTTGAGTATCCCCGAGAAGGTCCTCTTCGCCGAACCGAACCGGGTGATGATGCGCAACCTGGCGTCAGTGGGGATAGTGGCCGGCCTGGTCCTCGTGCTCGGCTGGATCGGCAGCCACTACCTGATCTTGCGCCCGATCCAGGCGCTGGTGGATTTCACCGCGCGGCTGGCCGCGGGGGATCACAGCGCTCGCACTGGCCTGCCCCGCGCGCGGGATGAATTGAGACAACTGATGCTTTCTTTTGATCAGATGGCCGAAGCCTTGCAGCAGCGCGAAATGGCGCGCCAGCGGGCCGAGGGCAGACTCAGGGAATCCACCCAAAGACTTCAGGTGCTCTCCCGCCGGCTGGTGGAAGTGCAGGAGACCGAACGCCGGCACCTCGCCCGGGAGCTTCACGATGAAATCGGCCAAGCCCTCACGGTCGCCGAACTGGACCTGCAAGCGATGCTGCAATCGCCGGACGCGAGCCCTGGCGCGGCGGTTGAAGGAGAGCCTCCAAGTGGTCGAGCGCGTGCAGGAACAAGTGCGTGACCTCTCGCTCAACTTGCGCCCGTCCATGCTCGACGATCTGGGGCTGGAAGCCGGCGTTGCGCTGGTACACCAACCGCCAGGCCGCCCTGGCCGGGTTCCGGGCGGAGTTCCGCGCGGACCCTTTGGAAGGAGCGCCTGGATCCGATGATCGAAACCGAATGTTTCCGCGTGGCCCAGGGAGGCACTGACCAACATGGCGCGTCACGCCCGGGCCCGCACGGTGATGGTGGAATTGCGCAGAACAAGACGGGCGCACTCCATTTGTTCGTGCGGGATGACGGGGTCGGGTTTGATGTGGCGGCCCGCCGGGAACAGCCGGCGTGGCGCCAGTCTGGGTTTGTTGAGCATGGAAGAACGGGCGACCCTGGCGGATGGCGGGCTTGAATGCAGAGTCCGCCCCGGGCCAAGGCGCCGAGGTCCACGCCTGGTTCCCGTTAAAGTGGCGCGCCGGCTGAAGCACTTGATATGAAAACCAATGTCCCGGCCAAACCGATCCGGGTGATGCTGGCCGACGACCACCCCATCGTGCGCGCCGGCATTCGCGATGCGCTCAAGGAGATTCCCGGGGTGGAAGTGGCCGGCGAGGCCAACGACGGGCGGGAGGCGATTGAGCTGGTCAAGTCCCGGCGCCCGGACGTGGTCTTCATGGATATTTCCATGCCCGGTCTCAATGGCCTGGAAGCGACGGAACGCATCGTCAAGGCCTTTCCGCAAGTCCGGGTCGTCATCCTCTCCCGCCACCACAACGAGGAGTATTATTGGCGCGCTCTCCAGGTGGGCG
Organism: uncultured delta proteobacterium; assembly: GCA_963838485.1. Taxonomy (GTDB): domain Bacteria; phylum Desulfobacterota; class RBG-13-43-22; order RBG-13-43-22; family RBG-13-43-22; genus RBG-13-43-22. The sequence goes on from CAWIRY010000085.1 coordinate 35,540, forward strand.
CGTCGGGCTACCTGCTCAAACGGCGGCGACTGCGGAGTTGCAGGCGGCGCTAGCAACGGTCGCCGCCGGGGAAATCTATCTCAGCCGGGAAATCTCGAGCCCGTCCTGCGCAAGAAGTTCCCCCTCAGCGAATCGCCCACGCCAGCACCCCGGTCGAGCAGTTGACCGCGCGCCAGCGCGAGAGTCCTCCAACTGCTGGCCGAAGGCCAAACCACCAAGGCCATCGCTCCGATCCTGAAGCTCAGCGAAAAAACGGTCGAGTACCATCGCGCGAGGTTGATGGCTAGCTTGAACATCTTCGACATCCCGGGTCTGGTGCGTTTCGCTTTGCGGACCGGATTGGTCGCGCAAGAAAACTGACCGCGGGCCTAA
>CAWIRY010000086.1:0-13736 GCA_963838485.1 uncultured delta proteobacterium
TTTATCTCTACCTATGCCGATTCCCCTTCCTACAATGATCATTTGCCCGGCAAGGAAGAAGTGATTCAAGGAATCAAGGGTTTGTATGCCTCCCGTTCGACGTAAGGCAACAACAGAAGCCCCGACCTTATTTCTATACAACCCACCGTTCGCTAAAGAGACGAATCCGGCACGATCTATAAGGGCTTTCATCTCTGAAGTGAGATCGGCAAAATAGACCGGGGAACCCAGGATAATCCCATCTGCCCCAATCATCTTATCAATGCATTCGTTTAAGTCGTCTTCTTTAACAGAGCATTGCCGGTCCTTATTTTCAAAACACTTATAACAGGCTATACAGCCATGAATTTTCTTTTCGGCTAACTGGATTAATTCTGTTGATATCCCTTCTTTTCTCAATTCATCGAAAACATGGTTTATGAGAATGGTGGTATTACCATCTTTCCTGGGGCTGCCATTAAAAGCTAAAATTTTCATGTTTTTATCCTCCTCTTTCATTTAATGAATTTCTTGCAATAAATCCTTAGCCAATTGAACTATCATTTCGGTCAAGGGGTCCATTTCGTTATTCTTTGTTCGCAGGAGCATCCCTACTGAAGGGGGAAGCTTGGAGATCGACCTCTCATCGGTTGCAGGGTGCTTGAGGGGCCGATGCGAATATCGCCTGGTAAGATAGGACGTTCAGGAAGGGTCAACTCGACGTGGCGTGTTTCCTTTTTATGAAACAGGGTGAGACCAAGTTTATCGCCGACCTTCAACGACGAGATCACTTTGAGAAAGGTCTCCGGATCCTTGAGTGATTGTCCATTGATCTCGGTAATGATGTCACCCCCCAGTAAGAATTCCGTTCCTCCAATCGTAACGGATAGCGCGCCCCCGTTCATTCCCGCTTGCTGGGCCGGGCTCCCTGGTTCAACCGTCTCAACCAGAAACCCCTCCACCAAGGGTAGATTAATAATTTCCATAAGTTCTTTCTTGACCTGTTTCCCGCTGATACCCAACCATGGACGGATCACCCGACCATGTTTTATTAACTCTGGAATGACGTTTTTGGTAGCATTGATGGGGATGGCGAACCCGATATTTTGCGCCTCGACTAAAATCGCCGTGTTGATGCCGATTACCTCGCCACACCGGTTCATAAGCGGTCCGCCAGAGTTCCCTGGATTGATGGATGCGTCGGTCTGGATGAGTGGAAGTGTCAGCAAAGGAAAACCCGGAAGGATACGGTTGAGCCCTGAAACGACCCCGCGGGTGAGAGTCTGCTCAAGGCCGAAAGGATTGCCGATGGCAATGGCCTCCTCACCGATCCGAACCGAATCTGAATCCCCCAAGACCGCCACGGGGTTTCCTTCGCGAGGAACTGGAATGCGAAGGACGGCGAGGTCGAAGATCGGATCCGCCCCCAGGAGCTTGGCCTCAACTTTGCGGCCATCACCAAGGGTTACGCTGATTGCCTGGCGATCAAAAACCACATGGGAGTTTGTGAGGACAAGACCCTCGTTATCGATGATGAATCCTGAAGCTGACACTGTGCTGATCCGACCGCTGATTTTAGAAGGATCCAATGCCAAGGCCGAGATAGAAACGACGGACCGTGAGACTCGCTGAAAAAGTTCGGGAATCGGCTCGACGCAATCAGAATTGCCTATGGCCGGAGCTATCCCAATTGCCGTTATGATTGAAGCTATGAGAATTAGAAACAGGTATCCTCTCATGTTTATACCTTCCGGTTAGTGGTGGTGGATCCAAGTAGGAACAGCCTGAACATGGGAAGCTGAATATCCTTCATAGGTCTTCCATGGAATAATCATTTCTCTATTCATTTCTTGGGATATCCTATCGATTGGGCAAGAACGATCTTCTGGTCCGGTCGAAGCTTCATCAAGGCCGCCAAGGCAGGCTTGTCTATGTTATTGCGCACCACCGTCACTATACCTTCAAAAGCACAATAAAGATAAACATTTTTGCGGATTTTTTCCAGCTTATGAGATTTTCCCTTGCCAGTCACCTTGTCTCAATGGACCTCGTGAATTAGATCCTTGGCCAGTTGGACTATCATTTCGGTCAAGGGGTCCATCCCAGGTCCTTCGTTATCAGCTATAAAATCTCTGACTTTCTTTTTTTCTTCATCGGTGGGTTTTAAATAATCGGCTGGTACTTTAGGGATATATCCAGGCCTTGGCCAAGGAAAGTTGAGGATGCTGTTCTTGTCTGGATCTGGATGCCACCGCCCATAGACCCTTAAGCTCCATTCTAACCGTTCCTCGTCTTTGGGAAACCAGGGTTCTTTATTATCTGAGCATGACATGACACCATTGATTTCATCGAGCAGGTAAAGAAAGGCTTCCCGGTATTCATCGTCTAATAAGGGTAACTCAATCATGGTTTAATTGGTTCATAATTTAACGAAATTAATCGTTTAAATTTAAAACCTTTCTTAGAAATTCGACCGCCTGGTCGTGAATCCCCGGAAGCTTGCTTTCCCTTGGGCCGGCTACGTTCAAAATTTTAATCTTATTTTCCTCTCCCCACTCCCTGGTTATACGGGGATCAATTTTGTTGTATAAGTCAATTATCAAGTAGGGCTTTTTATATTCAATGGCTAACCGAACTGTGAGGGCGGTTCCACCGTTAACCGGTCCCTTGGTCAAGATGAGGGTCCCGTCTGATTCCCTGATGTTTTTCTCGGTCCTGAGCGGATAATTGGGGGAATTCGTTTCTTTAAGGGGATAATGTGGGTCAATTGGCCCATCCTCAGCCTTTCGACCCTTGGGACACCAGCCCCCACAGGGGAGGCCAAGTTCTAAGGCCACGTCTAAAGCCGCCCGATCAACTCCGGTTTGGCCACCTGAGATAATCTTAGAAAATATCATGTCCACTCCAACAGTCATATCAATTCAGGGTACACGGGGAGGATCGATCTTCCAACCCGTTAAGCTTCCTCAAATACCGGACCACTTCGGGAAGATCGTCCTCCGGGACCGCGGTAAGCAAAATAAAGGCCTCCTCCCTCTTATCTTTGACCCCCACCAATGCCCTCAGAAGGGCTTCTAATCTTTCTCCACTATTTACCTTTCTTGTAGACCTCATAGACCTTATCTATCCCCGCTGTCTTTTTCTTGGATTATAACCATCCTACAACCTTTATTCAATGGACCTCCTTAATCAGATCCTTAGCCAATTGGACTATCATTTCAGTCACGGGGTCCATATCGGGACCATCGTTATCATTGATAAAAGCTCGAACCTTCTTTTTTTCTTTCTCTGTAGGTTTTAAAAAGTCAGCCGCCACCTTCGGGATCTCTCCGGGTTTCGGCCAGGGAAAATTGAGGATAGTGTTCTTATCAGAATCTAGATGCCAGTGGTATAAACCCTTAAATTCAATTCTAACCGTTCCTCGTCTTTGGGAAACCAAGGTTCTTTATTATCAGAACACGAAATGACGGTATTGATTTCATCAAGCAGATAGAGAAAGGCTTCCCGGTATTCATCGTCTAATAAAGGTAATTCAATCATAGTCTTTAATGGCCTCTGAATATGACCAGATTCGGTCCAGATTCAATTCTACTGGTCAAGGGGAAACATAATCCTTACAGGGGACATAACCGGCCTTACGGGCCTCCTCCAGGCTCTTAAACTTAACCAAGTTAGCAGGGTGGGCCTCCTATTGTGGTGTTTTATTCTTTAGTCGGTTTATTTCTTCAAAGAGTTCTGCTTTGGATATAATCCCCTTCCTCTCCAAAAGGTTAATCAAAGCTTCCTGTTCATAGACGTTGCTCATCAGGAGTTCTTTAAAGTGAACCACTTCTTTTGGGTCGAGTTTTTCGGACATATCAAAATCTCCGATCTAATCCCTGTCCTGGTAGGGCTTAGAATAAATCATATCTAAGGGAACCTCCATCACAGGAAATGGGAAACCTTTTTTTCACTTTCCCTTGTATGGTCTAAGGCTTCGATGCTTTCGGGGTCAATCGGCCCATAAAATACAAATTCAACTAATTCAACGTCCCGCCTCGCGCGTGTGTCCTCGGGTTACCTTTTGAATAGTAGCCGGTTTCGTAGCAGGCCAGTATCTCGCCAAAGTAAAGGGTATGGTAACCTTAATTCCACCGAATTTTATACACTAGGATTTCAAAATTTTACGATCTACGGCTTTCAGGATATCCTCTTGTTTCTTGGTCAAGGTGACGACTCGCGAGACCTTGAAACCTTTCTTCTCGTCTCGTAGATACACCTTGTACATCGAATCCAATTCTATCAACGCTTCTTCAGCCGAAATCTTATGCTTCTGCAGTTTGTACTGGAGAAGCGAGAGCAGCAGGTAGGCAAGATAGCAGATAAACACATGCGCTTTGACCCGGTTGTACAGCCAGTGGCGTATGGGGCGCAGACGGGTAACGCCTTTCAATGTGCGAAAGGCCTTTTCTATCAGGTCTTTGTCGAAATAGAGTCGAACCATTTGATCGAGGGGCAGAGGAGTGGTTGAGAACAGGCAGAAAAAACCGTCGAATTCTTCTGCTTCGGCCAGAACAGACTTTCGCAATCCGTTACCATGGGTGAAGTATTTTTCCATCCCCGCCTTGATGGCTCTCCCCTGGCTCAACAGGTCGCGAGCCTGTTCAATTTCGTCGTAGCGCGATTCCCGCAATTCCCGTTGCTGCGATTGATTGTAACAGATTGTCAGCCACCCCGGTGTTTCGCCCATTCGGTATTCGATCCGTACCCCATAAAAAATGTTCTTTCGCAGACGAATCCGATTCTCCAACTGCACCAATAGATTACGTTCTGTCATCTCCCGCACGATCTGAACCAGATGGCCTCGAATGGGCAAACCGCATAGGGTTTCCCACCCAATCGTCTTTGCCTGAGCTATGTTTTCGGAAGAAGCGATGCCCCGATCATAGATGACCAGCCCCTGGTATATTTTGAACGGCCGCAGATCGGTGAGGAAATCCTTAAACAGTCTCGCATCGTGAATATTACCGTCCAGTACCTTATGACAGACTGGAATGCCCGAATCCTTGGTGACGGCCAGACCAACCTGGATTAGTGGGCGCCCCTTTACGCCCTCCTTGTCGTGTCCCAGTTTGGCAAGACCGCAACGTTTGCCATAAAGATAGGTATTCGTCACATCGTAAAGGATGCCGGTCAGAGGGATCCCGTAGACCTGCACGACGCGCTCGAAAATCCGTCGTTGCACCTCGGTGGCCTCTATCGATTCCAGCGTGTCGAGCGAATCGAGCAGCGATTGTTCGGTAACCCCCTCGATATTGAGGAGCAGGGAGAGATCGGTCCTCTGGAACCAACGCTCCATCTGGTTAACGCTTTTGTAATCGAGACAGTGCGCGTAGACCAGCGAAAGAACTTCGCTTGCCCGTGGGCCAAGCATCAAGGGCAGGTCGATCTGGTTAGCCAGATGGTTCAACACCAGCAATGGTCCATAGAGTTTAACCTCGTCCACCACGATATCCGACAGGGAAGAGGACAGAATGGTTCGTCCATCCGCCTCCTTGCCAATGTAGCGGATATGTTTTTGAACACATTTACCGTCCACCCACCGGTTTTCGACCTCTGCCAGGTAAGTTTTACCATTCTTGCGTATTTTTCGGACAAAGCTCATGGTGTATATAATATACACTATGAGAACTGGAAAAGCAAGTACTATTTTCCCTCGCGGTAAAATAAATCTATCCCTTTCAGGCCACTATTATATAGATGAAAACCAGAAAAAGAAGGTTGCTCTTGACTACGATATGCGGCTAGTGTACAAAATGTCGCTGGAGTTCAGGTGGTAATCCTTTTGTGGATAAAGAGACGTATCAACATTTTTGTCCAGATATGCCGGGTTCATAGCGGACTTGTAGACTATTTTACACTCGTAATGATGCCCTGGGGTTTTAATAATTGGTGAAACCACCTTACTGCCGTTCATTATTTCCAGGTTGCACATTTTAAACTTGTCCAGGTCCCGGCCTGATTTTGAACCGCAAAAAGCAGTTTCTTTATCCATATCACCCTCCGGTACGGTAACGGTAAAATCCTCTGCTGCTTCCATAATACCAAAGGTATGCCTCGAAGACCGCACCGCTATCATCATGATCGGCTTTTGCCAGATAAATCCGAAAGAAGCCCAACCAATGGTCATGGTGTTGATCGCGTTGCCGGCTTTTACTGTCAAAAAAGCCCCTTTTTTGATCTTTTTGATGTTATCCTCAGCAATGGTCATGTAATTTAAATCTTTCATTGTCATCTCCTTATGTTAAATGCTCCCCTTTTACCGGGGGTTACCTGCTGGAATATTAAAACGCAATCCAATCCCTTCTTTCTTATGGTCCACCACTTCTTTTGGGTCAAGTTTTTCGGCCACGTCATCTTCTCCAGTCAAATTCTTTGGGACATACTAATCAGCAGGAAGTTAATCGGTTATTCCTTCACCTCAATATTTTATGATTTTTCTCCAAATTTAGGATCAGCTAATATTAATGCACCCCCTGCAATTGCTGTAATTGCAATGAGTTTCAATATTACTCTTTGAAAATCAACCACCTACCAAGCTTCAACGGAGCCATGGTCTTTGACCATGGTGTAACAGGCCCAGAAATTACTTGGCACGGCCAATATCGAGCTTCAATGGAGCCATGGTTATTCACCATGGAGTAACCGGCCTTAATGCAGGGTTCGACCAGGGCTTCGGGCCTTCAATGGAGCCATGGTTTTTAACCATGGTGTAACGTACGTCCCCGGTTTGACATAATGGGGGATGATGCTTCAATGGAGCCATGGCTTTTAACCATGGTGTAACAATTCGGCGAGTTGCGGGTAAGGCTGGATAACGGTCTTCAATGGAGCCATGGCTTTTAACCATGGTGTAACCTTATTCCGATCTTCCCATTTATGACCCATCGTCTCGCTTCAATGGAGCCATGGCTTTTAACCATGGTGTAACATGGGCTAAAGACCAAATGCAAAACCTGTGTTAAGCTTCAATGGAGCCATGGCTTTTAACCATGGTGTAACCAGTTCCCGGCTGCCCATCCATGCCATAAGTGTGCTTCAATGGAGCCATGGCTTTTAACCATGGTGTAACTGTCTTTATATAATGTATTGATAGCCATAAGATTTTTAGTCAAAAAATGCGAACCCCTCCCTGCGACCCTCATCCAAAGTCCCTAAGATTTCAAAGAACCATCTAACCCATTAAAATCGCAAGATTGCGAACCTCCCCAGGTTTCCTCGGGTACTTATGGTTCGCACTTTTTAATTCTAAACCGGCACAAATAGTCCCATTCCGAAATGACATCCAGCCCCTATAGAAAAAGGGCCATTCACTGGTTGGCCGAATTTCAAACTACATCCATAAGTGCGGAGGTGCAAGGAATCTTTCTTACGCCTGGCAAACTCAAACCAATGGATGGAACGGCTGCCCCGTACGGCTTTGGGGACCCATTTTATTTCAGTCGGTACAGGCATTCCATGGAACCTGCATTCTTTGATCACTTCTTCGGCTAACCAATTATCGTATGGCCCTCGACCTTTTCGATAGTGCCTGGAGGTCATAAATGGTGTCGCACTAACCCATGAAGATGACTTCTCTCCGAAATTATCAGCAGATAATGAAACGAGCACAAAATTGACATCAGGACACCCATCCGGCTGCCACACAGACCTTAACCGGTCAAGGGCCATAAGTTCGGACTGGTTAAACGGTGTTGAGGCCCAGACCATTAGATGGTCCAATCGTCCATCACCATCTTCATCTAAGGGGAGATAAAAGGCGTGGGGATGATCACGGAGTGGCCTTCCATTTGGATCCTTCCCGGAAAAAAGAGGTGAAACCATTGCTGGATCATCTTCCTGGATACGCTTATGAATCCCCATGAGATGTCCCCTAACCCTTTCTGCAAATGGAACCGTTTCCTGGATCCTGGGCAACACCTTTGAATGCAAGGCATACTTGGCAAAACGAAATCTTTTTTGAGAGAGCGAAGGCTTCCTCCCAAGGAACCGCACATATTCAACAGGCCGTTGATAGTCCACCCACATCAGGGCGGGGGGATCACTCCAACCTTCTTTTAGGCAATCCCTTGTAGACATGCCCAGAGCTTCTATCCAATTCTTCTTCGGTTTATTGGGTAGTTGGTCGTAGTTATCAGGAGAAGCGAGGCAGGCCACTCTAACCAATTCGCTATCAGATCCTGATGGGGCAGAAGACGATGGAAGACAGATCCATTCGATCATATCAACTTCACCGGCAACATTGGCCTTGACCCAAGATTCTGACCGACCCAGATAATTCATTTCAGATAACAGCAGGTTCAAATCATCAAGGTTGGCTCCTACCAGATCCTGATCAAAACCCATCAGTACATTTTGGTCCTTCGCCACAGCGATGAAGGCATCAAAAATTAGCTGCTTTTTATTGATGTCCTTTTCGTTACTGCTCAAATAAGAACGAGTATGGGAGGTTAAGGCTGGAGGTAGATGGAAGAGGGGAGGAGGACTAAGGGCTCTCAGGATTGGCAGGATCCGATCATCAGACCATTCAGGTCTCCTACGCTTCCAGATGTCTACCAAGGCCCTTGCCAGACGATAGGGTGATGGGGGCCATTCAGGTACCCCCTCGTTAACATTCCTTCCCCAAGGAGTTGCGTGATACCTTCCTGCCGGAAATTTCAATTCGATAATTAACTTTAGAGTACCGAATACTCGCCGTTACTCTACCCGAAATTACCGATAGAATCAAGAAATACCCTCTATTGATTAAGCTGCCAACAAGCGCAATCCTTCTTTCCGGTCCAAATCGATTTTTTGTCGAATGAAATTCACCAGGATTTGATCATCTGGGGAATTGACGAGTAATTCAGGAAGCGAGTTTCTCATTGCCAGAGCGGTTACCTGTTCCGATGGATAAATTCCAGGACGGATGGTGCGGAGCCATGAACCAAAAGACTCCCAAACCGCCTTGGTGCAGGTCATAGAGAGGTACTGCAACAAGCCTTGAGCAATAATGCCCAGTTGCATGTGACAATGGTAAGCTTGCATTTTTCGGCGAACCTGGTCTCTGTACGATTTGGTCTTTCGGTGCAGGTATTGATTGCCCGATTTATTGGGGCGAGGAGTCATTTCCGCCATCCAGAAGTGATAGGCATAGGTTCCGATGGTATAGAATGCTTGCTTGAAAGAGACTTCGATTTTGAATCGGAACCCATAGAGTCGAAGGATGTCCATCGGCAACAGGGACAGATCGGTGGTCATAAAGATCTTGGAGCCGTGCTGGGGGTGGATGACCAGGACGAAGCGGACCAGGATGCCTACCGGCCGCCAAAGGAGATCGAGATGACGATATCGTATCGTGACCTGGGTTTCTCCATAGGCCGGACTGGGTGCCTCGATAAAGTTGGAAAGATCTTTGAACAGTGTCCGGAGTTTGACCTTCTCTCCGTATTTTCTCTTTGGGCCTCTTTTTTTCTCGTCTATTGGCCGGGCAGGCCAATAAGCTACGGCATTTCTACGAACCTGGGTGATCAAATGGTCCCCTCTATTAAGTAAACCATGGACCACCACTTTGCTGGCGTAATAGGCGTCTAAAACCAGATAAAAGGGAATAGAAATCGACAAGGAATGGACCAGGGTGATCATTTTATCCAATAACGTTTTGGTCTGCCGGTTTGAGAAGACAACCCCCTCATGGATGCGGCAGGTGATCGGGAGGGCAAAGAAGCTTTGAGCGCATCCGACCAGTAGGGCGATGGCTTGACAGGAGTGGCCGAAAATGAATTCCGACTTATTGTTGTTAGTGGATTCCTGGTGCAGTTTTTTAACCGCCGGCATTTTACGACCGGTTTTGGCCAACTTGATTCCATCGCCGATAAAAATAATCCGGTTATTGACCTTAGGCAGGAATGGGGCGGGCAAAACCGTCAGAATGAGTTGACACCAAAGAGTGGCGAGGGAATCCAGTACAACGGCCGGGCTATGAAAAAAATCGAGGAGCCGGTCATAGAAAATGACTTTCAAGCCTATCGCCCGTATGAGGCTGGTAACGCCTCGCAGATCGGGGCGAACGGTTAGACCAACCAGACAGAGGGCAAACCACAGGAAGGTTCTTTCTCGTTTAAAGGCGGGACGTAACTGTCGGACAATTTTCCACCACTGAATCCAAAGGGTCATCTTTTTCTCCTTTCTGGCAAGAAATTTCTTGTTATTATAGCATATATATGCTATAAGGTAACAAAAAAGGAGGGCCTATGCATAAAAAACTGGATCAAATCGAGAAAAAAATTGCTAAAATCAAAGAAGAACTGGGGAGAATCGGGGAGATGAGGCCGGGGTCACTGACGTACCAATATCAGAAACCTAAAGAAAAAAAAGGCGGGTTCTATCAGATCAGCTATACCTATCGGATGAAAAGCAAAACCGAATACGTCAAAGCTGAATTCGTACAAGACCTGAAATCACAAATTGCAACCTTCAAGCGCTTTAAAAAACTTATACAGCAATGGGTTGATCTGGCTATTGAACACTCCCAATGGAAAATCCAGCTTGCAAAGGAGGGCAAAATTAAGTTATCTTAATGATAGAGAACTCGGGACTCTCAAGTAATTAACATATCAGCCCCATTTATCTATTCGGTTTCTTTGGATTGAGTTTCTTTTTTAACTGTGGGCATTGTGATCTCTGTTACGGGGGGATCAGCAAACATAGCCCTACAGGCTGTGACCTTCTCTTTTATTTGAACGAGGATTTCTTCTCTGGCCGGGATTATAAAATCATCTGGTTCGATAGCTTTCAATTCTCCTTTAACCTTTAAGTCACAAGCTGTGCGGAGTCTTGTACCTTTTAGAAGAAAGGTCTGGATTTTATACAGTGATAGTGCCAGAAGCAGTTCGAAAGCTTCTTTCCCCAAGGCATAGCTTTGCAGCAGACCCACATCAACATTGAAATAAGCCGTAATTTTCTCAGCCGTAAATTCTACCCGCTGATAGGGGACATTTCCGTAAACGTCCTTGTCAAAATCTTCTGCCCTTAATTTTCCGGTTGGGTCAATCGGATTAAACTTGACACCCCCAGAGACAACCTCCCGGATATTCCTGGCCTCAATAAATCCGCTCAGTGCCCTGGGTATTTTTAATCGACCATCCCCCAGGTTTGCCATAAAGGTGCCGTGCAACAATGAGTTTACATCATATTTAAACAGTGCATTGGCCACTTTCTGCCAATTGATAGGTTTGTTGGGTTCGTAGAGGGCATCCTTAACAAACATTTCTTGAAAATTCTTATCCGAAATAATAAAGGGAGAGTTGATCCGGTGGGCTTCGATAAGAGAATTTGTATAGGTATCGGCTGCCTTGGTCAGCTTTGTTTTGATGTAAGAAAGGCCTTTAAATTCTTCATCGAGATCGTTTTCCGAATTAATTATCGTGGCCTCCAGATGATTAGCAATCGACTGGGTGGATTCTACCAAGAGCATTCGAGTCCCATCAGGAAGTTGGTAGGTAGCTGCACCCAAGTCTGGGAATCCGGTGGGTTGGAACCTCTCCCCCTGTATCGGTATGAGGTCAGCTTCCAATAAGAGTCGCTTTGCATTTGCCAGTTTTTCAAACATGATTCTTCCCCCTTTTTCATCCGTTATTTGTTTTATCCTGTAATACTAATCTCTCCAATTGCCACTGATTTTTGGTGGGAATGAGGAGACTGGCCAGCAATTTTATCGGATCAACCTGTTCATCATATTCAACCTCAAAGGGACGAAGTTCGGCAATTTTTAGACGATGGACGGCTAACTTGGCGGCCTCTGGAGTCCTCCCGGCATTGAGGAATTGGGCAATCCTCGGCTCTTTCTTTAAGGATACATCCCTTACCGGGCCTGTTAGATGGAGTAGTTTTATGACGGCCCAGGTTCTCGACAGTGGGTACTCGATAACAGGTGTGTTCCATCGCATTTTTAACGCTCTTGTCCCGGTACGTTTCCAGTCAACCAGGGTAAATCCCCAGAGTAACTCTTCGAGTTTTGTGGCATCGTATTCCTGGAGAAGGAAGGGCATCACATCTTGAGGATCCAGTGGTAAATAGGCTTGGACCGGGAATTCTGGTATACCAGCCCTTTCGGAATCCATGGACCTCCGCAACAATACCCCGGCAAGTCGCTCTGAGAGGCTGCTCCCATACCAATAACAATCATTCCTATTACGACTCCATTGTATGGGGTTCAATGGATCAACCCCAGCCATTTGAGTGCGTATTGGGCCAACCTTCCCCCTACCATAAATTGATGCCACCCCGGCAGCTAAGCGGACTTCTGGTTGATTGTCATCGCAAAGAAAAATCCAGCGTGGGGAAAGGCCAAACAAAGGAGTATTTAATTTTGGGTTTTTGTTCCGATCACGAAGAGCCAATAGCCTTTCCATCCTGCCAATCGCTCGGACAAGATCTAGAAATCTGATGGCATCAGGTTTCTGACAGCAGGCAAAGACAGCATTTTCGATTTGTGAATTGGCGATATCAAAAGTTGCGGGAGCATTTTTTTTGAATCCTCGGAGGAACCGACTCAAGGGGTTTGTCACCCGATCCAGTTCGTTTAAGATTTCCAGGTCGGGACTATATTAAACGTATTAAATAAGTTGACATAGTGAAAGTATTTTAGTTGGTTTCCAACGTTGTGATCTTTTGAAGATTGCAGTTTCCAGATCTTCTATAGTTTCAAAATAAACATTAGTTGTTTCTTCGTATCGCATCGTTTTCCATAATATTTCTTGACGGTTTAATTCGGGATGGTATGGCGGCAAGTAATGGATTTTTATGTGCTTGTGTTCTTTACAAAAGTCTCTGACTCTTTCCCCCTTATGCCACCGGGGACCATCTACCCACAGATCAACAATTTTATCCTTAAAATGTCCTGCAATATGAGAGAGAAAGTTTATAAAACTGTTTGTATTGCCTTTTTCGTGCTTCATTATGCCATGTCTACCATTTACCGGATCCACCCAACCCGTAACATTTATTCGTTTTTGATGCTGGCTGCGTGTATAAACAACAGGTTGCTCTTTACCTTTCTTAAACCAGACTCTCCCAAGCTTCGGGTGCAAGCAAAACCCTGCCTCATCCGCAAAAAGAATAATCCGGTTTTTAATTCCCTTCTGGATCATCAGGAGTTTTTTTTAAAGAGATACGAAATCCCTTTATGCCCTTCTTCGAAGCCTGAACAAAACGATAGGCCGGCTGTTTCAAGACGTATTCCAGTTCATGAAGTATCTGTTGTGCCCGCCGTGGACGAATGGTTACCCCGTGGAATTTCTTCAAATATTCAACAACCACTATCCCATCCCAGCGTGCACGCGCAATACCAAAATCTTTCGGTGACTTATGCAGAGCCTGATCGAGGGCTTGTTTACATGAGTCGGTTACTCGGGGCGGCCGCCCTGACCTCTGTTTGTCTTGTACGCTCGTCACTCCTTCTTCATTGGCTTTATAGATCCATTTCACCACGCTCCATCTTGATAAGCCAAATAAGGAGGCTATGCTGGTCGATTTCCAACCCGACAAAAGCAATAATAATGCAGCTATTCGGATACCAGCCCAAGCCCCAGGGACGTCCTCGGCCATCTCAAGAAGTCGTTGGCGAGTTATCTGGGTGTTGGTTAAAGTCAATGCCTTCATTTGCCACCTCCCGATTCGATATCATTAAATCGGGAGTAGCTTAATAGATATATTTGTTTTTGTCAACTTATTTTTTG
>CAWIRY010000087.1:0-4342 GCA_963838485.1 uncultured delta proteobacterium
CCTATCTGGTGTAAATTGGTTGATGTTTAAAAAATAAGGGCTTAACCTTCCTGGTGAACCAAAAACCCAGGGGTCTTAGGGGACCCCAAACAGGAAGGAGAAGCCCTATGCGAACGTTAGCAAAAAGAGAATCCATTGATCAAGCCCAAAGTATTAATGAGACAGTCCACACCGGGAGCCCTTTTAAAGACCTCAGCGCCTTCTTGGACCACGTCGAGTTGGGGGTTAGGGGGTTTGTAAAGGCCATGCTGCAAACCTATGCCGAAGATGAATTCTTGCGTTATATCGGCGCCAAACGCTATGAACGTACCGATAACCGACGGGACCAGCGCAACGGGCATCGGACGAAGAAGCTGGGAACCGTTTCGGTTTGATCGATGACTTGTCTCTGCCCCGGGGGCGAAAAGCTGGGATCTCCTACAGCCAGGTCCAGTCCCGCTACCGGAGGCAAGACGAGCGGATCGAAGAAGTCGTTTCGGAGATATTTCTGAGAGGCGTTTCTACCCGGAAAGTGGGCAAGATTTCTCGTCTCCTGTGGGGAGAGGAAATCAGCCCGGCTGAGGTTAGCCGCATGAACAAGCGGGTCAGAAAAGAGTTGGTCCGCTGGCTGAATCGGCCCATCACCAAAAAGATCGCTTATCTGATCGTGGACGGGGCTTACTTCAAGGTCCGGCGGAAACGTTTGGGCCGAGAGGCCGCCTTGTGTGCGATCGGGATTACTGAGGAGGGAGAAAGGGAGTTCCTGGGTTTTATCCAAGGCCAGCGGGAATCCCAGCAGGCCTGGGAATTCTTGTTGACTCATCTGGTCCGTCGAGGCCTGAACCCCAAGGAAGTTTTGTCGGTCACCTCGGACGGTTGTCCTGGCATGATTGCGGCTATTCGAACGATCCTGCCTTATAGTGAGCATCAACGCTGCCTTTTCCACAAGATGGGCAATCTCAAGGTCAAATGTCCCAAGGGCGAGTGGCCTTTGGTCAAGGCCCGATTGGATCGCATCTATTATGCCCTGAACCTCATGGACGCTCAGGCCCAAGCCGAAAGTTTCTGCCGGGAATATCGATCTGTTTTCCCAGCTTTGGTGGATTGTCTGGAAAAGGACCTGGATAACTGTCTGGCTTATATGGGTCATCCTCCTAACCGCTGGAAGCATATACGAACGACTAACCTTATCGAAAGAAGTTTTAAAGAGGTCAAAAGACGCGTCAAAGTCATGGAGCAGTTCCCCACGGAGGAGTCCTGTATCCGTATCCTCTTCACCCTGCTCCAGGCTCAAAATGAAACTTGGGAAGGTCGCCCTATAAAGAACTTCCAAATTTACACCCATTGACAAACGCTACCGAAGTTTAAGACGAAATAGTCTTTTTTTCTTGATCGCTTGCTCTAATTGCTTAACTTGTCCTGTTTTTATAAAAACATTCATTTCTCTTAAAATATCCCGGCGTCTTTTCTTTCGACATATCCATACATTCAAATAAGATATTCCTGATCAGACGCTCCCATATAAAAGACCTCTTCATAGGAATAAAATAATGTTCTTATATGACGGTTTGATGAAGGGGATATATTGTTTCTATTAAAATTAAGCTGAAAACGGTGTTCTGTTACCCTCTTCCTTTCCATATCCAATTGATTTCTATCGTCAAAGGTGTTAAATTTTGACGAATAAAAATAAATATTCCGATAATTATTTGTATTGCTGTAATTACCTTTATTATTTCAGCGTTTGCTGCTTTCTCGGGTACTCTAATGACAGGATTTTTAAGTAGACAATGGTCATCGGTAATAAGCATGTAACTTCTTAACGCTATTGGTTTATGGATCATGGTGAGCGCTATATGAAATTCAAAATACATATGATAAAAATTCAAAAAGTTTGTTAACTTTTAGCTGAGGACCAACATGAAACCCATCATTTTCTCCGTAATGAATCACAAGGGCGGTGTGGGCAAGACGACGACCGCGGTCAGCCTGGCCGCCGGGTGGGTGGAAAGCGGTCACCGGGTTCTATTGATCGATCATGATCCGCAGGGCAGCGCCAGTCTGTCCCTGGGCGATGCAACGGATGGCCTGGATCAGATAAAGGCCCTGGCCGCCTCTACCGCGCTGCCGGTAGCGGAAACCGGAATGCCCGGTTTGTATCTGGTGCCTTCTGGACCGGGACTGGGGGAGGCACGCCAGCGTTTCAGCGGGGCCCTCGGGCTGGAACTACTGCGGAGATGCCTGGAGCGCACGCCCTGGGATTGGGACCGGGTAATAATCGATTGCCCGCCCGGAGAGGAAATCCTGACTGTGGGGGCCCTGCGGACTTCCCGGTATATCCTTATTCCCGTTGAAGTCCACTATCTGGGCCTGAACGGGATAAACCAGATCCTTAAAACCATCTCCGCCGTTCAACGGGATAGCCCTTTCCTTGAAATCGGGGCGGTCATCCCCTGCCGGTCCCATCCTCGTAGAATAATCCACCGAGAGATCATGGAGAAATTGGACACACTTTTCCCGGGGAAGGTAGCCCCCGTGGTGCGGGAAAGCGTTTCCCTAACGGTAGCCCCGACCTCCGGGATGTCTATTTTTCAGTATGCCCCCTGGTCCAATGGGGCCACCGATTACCGGGAAGTGATCCGCTGGCTGGAAGGCCGGTTGAAAGGCCCTTGACCCCCTCAAAAACGTTAATATTTAATGGCCCTCGATAATAAAAAGGTTTTCAAAAAAAAGCGATTTTTATTTTTAAAGAGTGGAATATAGGTAACAAGGCAACAGTCATAGCAGGTCTTGTTTTAATTGCAATCGGGATAGAACCTCTCCTATAATCTTGCTAAAAAGGTTTTTTCGGTAAATTTTAGCATGAAAGAAGCTCTTGTTAGGGCATGCAGGGATAAGACACAGGCGATCAAAGCAGAGGTCGGATTTTAGAAAAAAAGGAAAGACAGCCGATTAATCGGCCTTCAAAGAGAGAAGAAAAAAGGCAGGGTCTTAGACCAAGACCGATAAAAAGGAGAGAGGGGTCCCTTCCAGGGCCAGACCGACAAAGGACCCGAACACGGCATTCCAGACCAGATGGCCGGCCTTGGAAGCGGCGCCATGAATATATTGGTCATTGGTTAAAGCCCTGTCCGATTTAAAATAGCCTTTATCCTCAAGTAAGTCGATAATGGATCGGTCATCGACCGCCGTGGAATCGTAATTAACCACGATGCTCCCGGTTAAGGGGTTGGCCGAGGCCTTGTCCACCCCCTGACAACAATTCAACAAACCCTCCACGTCCTTGGCTTTTTCCTGGTTCCCTTTTACTAAAGGGGTCTTCACTCGCAACCTGCCGGGAATACTATGAATGTAATAGCTCATGGTAAACCTCCTGTGAGTTTAGCTTCTTTTTGGTCCATTTCATAAGAACAAGATAATGTTCTTATGTGGCGGTTTGATGACGGGAAAATAGCATTTTTATTAAAATTAAGCTGAAGGCCTTGTTTTCAACTCATTTCCTCTCCATTTCCAACTGGTTCCTGCCCTCATAGGATCTGTCGGGGCTCTGTAGGGGCGGGTTTAAAACACGCCCCTACGGCGGTATTCTAATGCTTCGTCAATGCCAGAATCCTTGACCCCTTGACCTCGTGAATCCTTTTTCCATGCTTCCCGGATTCCCGTGCGGACATGAAAGGTTTAATATAAATACCATTTAACCGTCATAAGATTGTAATATTTCTAAGTTTTAATAAAAGCCATGAAAAAGACCGAAGGGTTTTTAGTGGGATGCCCGAATTGTCAGACCGACGCACCTATCGGTATGGAAGGGCTTGGACAGGAAGGCAGCGATACATTTGTCTATTGTGTGGAAGACAGTTTACCCCTGGTTCGAGTCGAAAAGAATGGAAGGATAAACCTCTTTGCCCCGATTGTGGAAAAGTCATGTATTTCTATCAGAAGGGAAAAGGGTTCACACGGTTTCGATGTTCTAGTTATCCTGTTTGCAAAAGATACCTAAAAACAAATTCTTAACAAAGGGAGTCGATTTGGTATTGGGAAAAGACGAGATTAATAAAATTTGGGATTGAAGGGTATTGAGATTTTAATTTTAAAGTAAAGTAAGGAAGCTATCATTATCAGTCCTTAATAATCTCCTGACAGAACTCTGACAAAGACAAGTCCATAAAATGATTTTTTAGTGTTATTTTTCGAGAAGCACTGCAAGCCATGCCGGTGTTTCCCACCGCTCAGATTCTCCAAGTAAAGGTATTACTGGCGTCATAGAGACGGTTTTCCAACCATCTTCGAAAAATTTTTTTAAATGCTCCTCAACGCTCCCATGGTCAGGGTCTTGGCTGGATTTCAATAAGATAGTAATACT
>CAWIRY010000088.1:0-4739 GCA_963838485.1 uncultured delta proteobacterium
CAGTTAAAGGCTTAACAATTTCAAGGTTGGTCAAAGAAATGATTTTATCTTTTTAATTAACTGTATTTAAAAGAGATGTCAATGATTTTTCTTGACACCCTTTCGGATTAAGGATAAAAAAATGTTAACGTTTGCACAAATCGGCCCTCCTGCTTAAAGGTGAATGAATCGGGGCCCGGAGAGTGATATTTTTTGGGAAAAATCAATGAATCCTCAAATAAGGAGAATGAAATGAAACCTGCCAAGAAAGACGAGACTTATTTTAGAGACTATAATTTTTCTCATGCGCCGAAGGTTGTGGTTTCACCCCCGGGGCCAAAGGCCCAGGCGCTGCTGGAACGTCAAAAAAAGGTGGACTCCAATGCCCTGGTTTACCCCTGCCAGGTGCCGCTGGCTTCGGAAAAGGGCCTGGGGGCCACGGTCATGGACGCCGACCAAAACTACTATATCGATTTCAGCGGGGGCGTAGGGGTTCTCAATGTAGGCCACTCCAATCCGGAGGTGGTCAAGGCCATAAAGTCACAAGCCGAAAAGTTGACCCACGCCCTGGATTTTCCCGGCCTTCCCCGGGTCAGGCTTTCGGAAAAACTGGTGGAGATCGCCCCGGGGGAGATGAAAAAAGAATGTAAGGTCTTTCTCTGCGGCCCCACCGGTGCGGATGCCGTCGAGGCGGCGGTCAAGCTGGGGAAATTTCACAGTCAAAAGCCGGGAGTAATCTCCTTTGAAGGAGGGTGGCACGGTGTTACCGGGGCGGGACTGGCGGCTACGGGTAAAAAGGGGTCCAAGGAAAGGTTCCTCCCGCTGATGCCGGAAGTCTATTTTGTTCCCTATGCCTATTGCTACCGATGTGCCTTGGGCCTGTCCTATCCTGCCTGTGACCTCCAGTGCGCCAAATATCTGGAGCATGTCCTCCAGGACCCTGGCTCCGGGACCACCAGCCCGGGCTCCATCCTGATCGAGCCGATCCAGGGGGAGGGAGGGATCGTCGTCCCTCCGGACGGTTATTTGCAAGAAGTCCGGCGGATCGCCACCCAATACGGTCTGATTCTGATCATGGATGAGATCCAGACCGGGTTTGCCAGGACAGGAAAGATGTTTTGCTGCGAGAATTGGGGCGTGACCCCGGATATCATGACCGTTTCCAAGACCATGGGCGGAGGGCTTCCCCTGGCGGCGGTAGTGATCAAAAAAGGAATGGACACCTGGCCGGCCGGCGCCCATGTGGGTACCTTCAGGGGCAACCTCCTTTCCTGCGCCGCCGGGTTGGCCGCCGTCAATTTTATCGAAGACAACAACCTGATTGCGCGGGCCAATGATCTGGGCCGGAAGGCCATGGACCGACTCAAGAAGATAGCGCAAAAGAGCCGGTTTATCGGCGATCTGAGAGGCCGGGGGCTTTATATCGGTGCGGAGTTTGTCAAGGACAAAAAGAGCAAGGAGCCAGCACCGGATATCCTCAAAACCTTGCAGGAAAGGTGCTTCCAGAAAGGCCTGATCCTCTGGAAAGGGGGCCGCTGGAATAACGTGGCCCGGTTCCTGCCCGCCCTGGTCATCACCGAGGCCCTTTTCATGCAGGGACTGGATATCTTTGAAACCGAATTAAAGGTTTTGGAACGAAAGCAGGAAAGATCTTCATGAATTACCAGCGGATTACCATCAAGGACATCGCCAAGGCCGCCAACCTGACCCCTTCATCCATTTCCAGGGCCCTGAACAACCATCCCCGCATGAGCCGGGAGACCAAGGAAAAGGTTCTAAAAATCGCCCAGAAAATGGGATATTCCCCGAATTTCCTGGCCCGCGGCCTGGTCGGAAAAAGAGCAACCTCATAGGGCTTCTGGTCTATGATTTTCGCAATCCCTTTTATGCCGAGCTGACCCGCTTCATTCAAGACACTACCCAGGAACTCGGCTATTGGGTCATTCAGGCCAGCACCGACGACGACCCTGAAAAGGCCGACTCCCTGATCGATTCCATGATCAAGATGGGGGTGGGAGGGATTATCTTTGCCTCCTGTAAACTTCAGGACAAAACCGTGGAGAAGCTTATCGATGACGGGTTTCCGGTAGCGCTGGTCAATCGCAAGCTCAGAAAAAATAAAGGCGACTATGTTGTCTTGGATAACCGGTACGGCGCCTATTTGATGGTCAATCACCTGATCCACCATGACTACACCAGAATCGCCATGATATGCGGGCCCAACTCGGTTTCGACCAGCACCGACCGCTACCGGGGTTATATTCAGGCCTTAAAAGAGAAAGGAATAAAAATCGACCAGGATATTATCAGGCATGGTTCCTTTTCCAAGGAGACGGGATATAAATCGACCAAGCAACTCATGTCCCTTTTAATCCCTCCCAGGGCGATCTTTTGCGGTGATGATGCCATCGCCCTCGGGGCCATGAAGGCCCTGGGGGAGTTGGGCTTTAAGGTCCCGGAAGATGTGGCCGTGGCTGGGTTTGATGATGCCGAAATCTCTTCCCATCCCTTGATTCAGTTGACCACTGTCAGCCAGAACCTTAAAGAGATGGGCAGGTTGGCCGGGAAAACGATTGTCGACCGCATAGAGGGGAAGGAGGAATCCCCGCAGCGAATTTTATTGGAGCCCCATCTAATCATCCGCCGGTCTTGCGGATACCAACTGAGCATAGACAGCGAGCGCTGACCCGCGGCACCATATAATAAACCTTTGCCTTGAATTAAGCAGGGAACAGGCATTAAAACAGGGCGGCCTTCAATGATTATTCGATTTTCAGGTCCTTTTGAAGATCTGGCAGGAAAAGAAATAACGATTACCGTTGATAGGGAAATCACCCTACGGGAACTGATTGAAATTTTATCCCGGCGTTATCCGGGGTTTCAACCCTACGCCGAAAAAAAAACCGATGCTGCCCTCTTTGCCTAAGCCGCTTTTGTCTGTCGGGAAGGCCCCGGAAACCGGATGAGGCAGTAGGAGATGGAGAATCCTCTACAGTTTTACTCCCGGCTGTCGGAGGTTAATGGGAGGAGAGCTAAACCTGGGCCTGTGTCACTCCTCATATACGTTGGCGATGCAACAGAGGAAGGCCGCTTCCGCCGTGTCGCTGGGGTTGATCATGCTGTGGGGTTCCATGCTGGGTACGAAGACGAAATCCTGAGGGCCAATCCGTTTTTCTTTGACCTTCTCGTCCGTCTCGCGATCATGGGAGTAGACAATCAACCCGAACGTTGCATAAAAAAAGTGCAAATTTTGGGGTGACTAATCAAGCGGCCTTTTTAAAAGCATCAAGAAACAGGAAGAAATCCCGTTGGACTGCTTCATTTCCATTAAGGGTTAATGTCAATTCACCGTGGGGATTTGTTAATTTTCCGGCTCTTTGAATGATCAGGTGACGTAAGGTATTCAACTCATTAAAACGCCATAGCGGGGATCTTTTTTCGGTGGTTCCATTTTCTTTGGGACGAGCGACCATTTGCAATTCGCGGGTCAAATTGTGAGCCATGATCGCCGCCATAGTATAAAACTGGTTCCCACCCCAGCGACGAACCGGAATATAATCCATTTGGGCCTGAGATTTTAACTCCCCAAAGGTACCTTCCTGGTCTGCGCGGCCATTGTGGAACATGAGGACTTTTTTAGCCTTGATCCGCTTGTTGGTGACCATAACTTTAAACTCATAGCCCTCTTCCCGAGGAACGAACAAATCCAGTTGAATCGGTCCTCGATAGGCTATGGAGACTCGTTGACGAATAAAAAGGAACCGAAATCGGCTATCCCATTTCTTGGGTTTCCAAAAAGATTCAAACCAGGACCATCGATCATTCAGCCTCTTCCAACGCTTGCGTTCCTGGATGATCTGTTTTAATTCGGCAAACCGTTCAAAGGGTACCGACAGACTGAACTCGATACCTTGTTCTTCTAAAAAATTGACGATTTCATCGCTAAAGAAGGCACTGTCCAGCCGGGCTTCAATGATCACGCCGGGAATAGCTTCTTTCAGGTGTCTTAGGCATTGTTCGATGAATTCTTGGGCCCCATTGGAGTCATGAACATTTCCGGAACGAAACAATACATCAAAAACTTGTCCGGTTTGGGCCATGGTGCAGAATAATGGATAATAGCTTCGGGCCCCTTTTTTCTTTTTGTTATACCCGACCGCCGTCCCTTCCGCTCGACGTTGACAGGTCCAAAGAACCGATCCATCAAAATCCAGCGTCAGACGGGAAAGGGCCAGCTTTCGCAGCCTGGCGATAACCAGATCCCGGCATAACTGCCGGACTTTTTCGATAGCCGGGTTATCAATCGTTCTTAAGGTGCGAGAAACGGTAGAAACATCCGGCAGCCTTTTTAAACCCAACAAACGCTTGACTAAGGGGTCATCTTGATAATAATCCAGGTCTCTCAGCTTACGAAAACCCAGTAAAAGGTGAAAGATCAAAAGCATCATAATAATATGATGGCCGAATATCTCAGAAACTTTCAGATGATCAAAACATTTTTTTAGCTGCGCTTTGAGATTCAAGCTCCGGAGCAAGGGCTGATAAATAACCAGCCCGGCAAAGGAGGTTAGCTGATGATTTTCAAATTTGATGACCGGAATTTTAAACATTCGACTAAAAATATCCTTTTTGCTATACTTCACCTGGGGTGGCCTCCTGTTTTGGTTTTTCTGCGATGTGCAAATCTCACTTTAACCAATAAGGAAGCCACCTTCAAGCATTTTTAGGCCTGTTTTTGTACTTTTTTTATGCACCTATGA
>CAWIRY010000089.1:0-35900 GCA_963838485.1 uncultured delta proteobacterium
TGGTAGTATGATTTCCAATATGATATTATTGTTAAAAATTATCAAAATGGAAATCCAGATAGATCCTCATATATTGGAGCGTGCATTAGAACGAGGCACAAATGAAGAAGAGATAAAAGATGTCATTTTTACGGGCATTCCCATACCAGCCAAATATGAAAGGCAAGGGAAAGCCAAGGTTTATGAATTTAAACAGATTCGTCTTGGTCGGTATTTTGAACAAAAGCATGTTGAGGTCTTTTTTCTTACAGAAAAAGAAATTTTTATTACCGTAACCGTATATGTTTATTACGGACAATGGAAAGAATGACATGGATATTATCTACAAAGACAAGATAGACCTCCTTTATATCCGGCTTGATGACAGAAAGCAGGATGTAATTAACAAGAGGATTACGGAAGACATTGTTCTCGATATCGGGGAGGATGAAAAGATTGTTGGGATAGAAATATTAGATGCCTCAAAGCACGTTTCGCTTGACAAACTATTGCCTGTTAAATATTCATCTGTCCCAAATCTGGCCGCATAGAATTTGATACTCTTTCTACTCAGATCCTTTCCGACTGAGCTTTCCACAATCTCGGGTTTTAACCCCTAATATTCAAACGCCGTTATGAATCAGGCGTGGATCGCCGGGCGTCTGTCGGCCTAGGGTCTGGCCTCCTCCAATTGCAGCCGCCAGGCGAAAAAGCATGCCTTCATCCCCAAACCGTCCGGCGAATTGCACCCCGATGGGGATGTTGCCCTCGTTCCAGTGAAGAGGCACGGACATGGCCGGCTGACCGGTCATATTCTGGATCCGGGTGAAGGCCACAAAGTCGTTGGTCCCTATATGTCTCACTGTTTTGCGAAAACATAAGAAAAAGGTATGGCAATCAGGTCTCCGATGACAAAGAGGGCAAATATGATAACAATGGATATTCCGTACATCGGGAATGATCCTGAAAAAAGAAAAGGTAAAATGACTCCAATAAACCATATTACCTTATAGCAAAGTTGTAGTAACAAAACAGGCACAAATTTGAGGGAGACCGTAGACCTAAAACAGATAAAATCCCAAAGGCCAAATAAACACTGCCCGTAACTCCAAATACTATCGGGTCTTGCTTTGGCATTCCAAAACTCAGGCGGCAAAGGTCAGGAAAAAAATCATGCCCAATCCGGCGCCGCCGGCTATTACAATAGTAAGGATATACATAAACTTCAGCCAGCCCCAACGCACATTTAACTCTTTTGACATTTTATTTTCTCCTTTCATTTCGGGTTAGAACCTCCCTCATTTCCATCTCCGATCAAGACTTCAGCTTGCAGGTCCGCCGGTGATTTTTCCACCGGGCGGGGTATCCCTTTCCGGCGCCAGCGGTCCTTAACTTTTATTCCGTAAGAGCACCACGCCCAGCCATAGTTCGGCTACCAAAGTGACCAACAGTCCCACAAGCACCAGCGGACCATAGAGGGAGTTTCCACAGGAAAAAAATTCCAGAATCCAGACGATCCCCATAAGAATGAGAAGAAAACCGAGCAGGCGTGGGAGTTTTCCGGTTTTGAGCGCAGCACAGCCACTCAATAGAAATGCCCAGCCGAAAGCGTGGTCCCCCGCAATACCGAAACCAAAAGTTACACCATTCATCGCCCGGTAAGCAGAGATGTCTTTGGCGCTAATGATCGGCGGAAAGCCGGTGATGCCGTGTGCGTCTTCAGCCACGATTGGACAAAGTTAGCATTAAAGGAGTTTGCATTTAGATAGCTGGTCTGGGCAAAAGTGGCTATAATTTAAATAGCCATAGAAAGGAACAAGAGGATGGAAACAGCAATCGCCCAGAAAGTGGATCAGGAAGAAAGAGCACCGCAGGGAAGCGCGGCAAAACTCATCAGGGAAATTCGGACTAAGAACCGCAGGAAGTTCTCCTCAGAAGACAAGATCAGGATTGTACTTGAAGGATTCCGAAAGGAACAACCCATCTCAGACCTCTGTAGAAGAGAGGGCATTTCATCTGCCCTTTACTATTCATGGCTCAAGGATTTCATGGAAGCAGGCAAGGCGCGCCTTAAGGGTGACAGCCTGAGAGAGGCAAACAATATTGAAGTCAAGGAACTCCGGTCAGAAAACGGCAGGCTGAAAGAGCTGGTAGGAGAACAGGCCCTGCATCTGCAGCTTTTTAAAAAAAGTCTGAATCCGTAGCGGAAGGCTGGTACCGGAAGATGGATGGGAAGAGCAGAGAGGATCTGATCGTGAAGATAGAGAAGCAGGAAGGCAAGAAGGGTGAGGCGCTCAGAGACCTGGATATACCAAGGTCTACCTATTACACCTGGCGGAAGGCCTATCAGTCACAGGGGATAGAAGGCGTTACCAAGACAAAACCCTCAGCCAAACGTATATGGAACCGACTGAGAGCGGTTGAGGTCGAGCAGGTGCTTGAAATTGCTCGCCTTACTCCAGAGCTTTCTCCAAGGCTTCTGGCTGTGAAGATCAGCGATGAAGAGGTCTTCTCAGTGTCAGAATCAACGGTCTATCGGATACTGAGGGACAATAACCTGATAGCTCCCCGTCCACTTCCGGAGATGCCGGCTGAGAAACAGTGGAGGCATAAGACCGCTCATCCTGATGAACTTTGGCAGTGTGACGGAACAAGCCTTTTTGTCATAGGATGGGGATACTACAAGCTCATCCCTGTTGAGGATGATTACTCACGAAAAATAATAGCTCATGACTTACGGCCTGATGAAACAGGATTCAGCGTATCGGACATAATGGAGATGGGCATAGAGAACGCCAGAAGAGAAGGGCATCTGGTTGCCGCCATGCCGAAACTTTACACAGACAATGGCTCAGGCTTTGCCTCAAAGGTCCTTGCCGGGTATCTGGACGTCCATGGGATAAGACATATCTTCGGCACCCCATATCATCCTCAGGGCAGAGGGAAGATTGAGCGATTCAATCGGAGGATCAAGGAGAAGCTATGCCTTATGGTTTACTGCTCTCCCGATGAGCTCAAAAAGGCAATTGATGAGGCCATAGCAATCTATAACGCTACCCCGCATGAAGCATTGAACAACGTATCCCCCAATGATGTCTATGCGGGAAGAAAGGAGGCCATTCTACAGAAGAGAAAAGAAAAAAAACAATTGACCATGCAGCGGAGGAAACAGTACAATTTATACGGCAATGGGATTAACAATGATGGCTCAGATCAGTATCAAAGTGCAAACTCGCTATGACAAAATCTGTCCAAAAAGGTCTGAAGATATACATGATGCCGATCAACCCGCCACTGAACCAGAGAGCGGCACTGATTGATGCGCCGATGATGACCAGCCGCATAAGATTGGGCGTTTCCGCACCCATTCGCTCCCTAAGGGCCAGTGCCATGAGCACAAAGGTAATGCCCAGCAAAACAAAGTCCATATTCATTAAGAAAAATGTGGCCGGAGACTTGCCGGCAGCATTGATACCCTTGACCGGGTCAACCCAATCGCTTGGCTCGACAAGCCCGAGACGAGGGAGTATCAAGATAAGGACCGCCAGGAAGAACAACAGCAGGAGTCCGTTCACTATTGACGCATAGCCACCGATCTTTTGAAGTTGCATGGATCAATCCTCCTTTGGTTTGGTATGGCTTTTTTCATTTGCCTTCTCTTTTTAGATTGAGAGGGCATTTGAAGTCTAACGATCCGGCCGATGTAAGGCCGGGAGTCTATTTAAGCAGCGGCCATGGCCGGTTTCTGATTAAGGATTAGACGAACACAGCAGATAATCACCACCACATCGATGGCAAACAGAAAGGTCAGCATAGCGGTCCAGTTCATTATGCCCACCACAAAGAACCCTATTCCCAGGCCGATGAGAGGAAAGATGCCCAGGTATGGTGAAAACCGGAGATTCAGGAGGAGAAGCACTCCGATAGTAAAATAAATGATTCCAAAGACCAGCATGGGCAGGGCATTGGAATCGGACGGCGTCGTGATTATTGGTATTGCATGCAATATACCAGAGAGTAATAAAAGACCAGCAGCTAGATAGCGGATTGTTTTCATTCGGGTCTCCTTTTTTTATGGCGGGGAGGCAGACATAATCGGCCCTGCCTCTCCCAAGTTTATGGTACCGAAAGTTAGCTACCAATGAGTTTCGACCATTGAGTGAGAATATCCATTAGGCCTCCACCCGTATAGCCAGGGATAATTCCAAAGCCTTCTAAAAAATATTCTGCCTCGACGACGATCTGAACAAAATCTTTATGTTCACGGACTTCTGCCAGCTTTCCGGCATTGCCATAAAGCAGGGTAAATCCGTTCAGGGCGCCCCCGTGGGCGGCCAGTAATACCGTCTCAAAGCGCTCGATTAGACCATCGGCTTGTAGCTTGCCATAAAACTGCATGGCCTTTTGAAAAAGTTCCAGCGCCTGCTTTTCACGCCCGTTGACAGGACGATTCCATCCTATAAAAAGCACCCGGTCTGCCATGATTGCCTCCTTCCGAAATTTAAGATTTTTCCCGTACTGGAAATATTTTGCCCTAGCCTTCTTTAATAATAACAAGGATATTACAACTCTTGGAAAGCATTACCCGGCTTAATGATGTTAGCCTCCACAAGGAGCTGACCCCTCATGGAGGCCCCGTAGCGGCACCTTCTGAATCTCCCATTTCATCTTTTACCAGCACCTTCCCCTGGCGTAGCTTGCGCTAAATGAGTTGCTCAGCAGTTTCAGGGATTAATTTTCGAATATCGAATGAATCAGCTTTTTTTGCCCAAACTATTTTTATCCCGCCACGATTTCCTTGATTAAAAATTTTTCCCCCGAGATGATTTCGGTTTTGTTCGAATGACAGTTGGGACAAAGATGCTTTCCATCCTCGATAAAAAAAAACTTTGCACAGATGGTGCACCGGCAGGCCAGGGGGTCCAATTCCAACTCCAGTTTCGCCTCTTCCTGGGGAGTATCCTGGCTGACAAGCTCGAAGCAATAGGTCAGTCGTTGGGGATTTACAGGCACGGCTTCACCCACCACCAGTCGAATAGTCTTCAGACAGGAGACTTTGTAGCGGGCCATTTCTTCCTGGACAATAGCCAAAATCCTCTGGGCGATCCCTATTTCTATCGGATAGAGCATCGGTCTTTGACCCCTTATCAATTGAGCATCTCCGTAGGAGTTGAAGGGTTAATCAACGGTCCTCCTGTCGGTTCAGTATTTCCCGAAGCTCCCGTTTCAGAATTTTGCCGATGGTGCTGATGGGCAATTGATCCATAAAAACCAGTTTCTTGGGGACCTTGTAAGGGGCCTCGCGGGCTTTGATAAAATCGATGATATCAGCCCTGGTTGTTTCACTTTTTTCGACTCCCGGTTTTAAGACTACGGCCGTCGCTACGATCTCGGAACCCGGACGAACAGGGTCCGGGATGCCGACGGTGGCCGCCATGGCTATGGCCGGATGCTCCGAAATGATATCATCGAGCTCACGGGTAAATACCTTATAGCCGGATACATTGACCATATCCTTAAGCCGGTCGACCATCCAGATGTATCCATCTTCGTCCATGCGGACGATATCTCCCGTATAGATCCAGCCGTCGCGAAGCGTATTGGCCGTTTCCTCCGGTTTATTATGGTATCCTTTGGTGAATACCTGCGGTCCCTTGGCCACCAATTCGCCGGGTTCTCCCTGTGGCACGATCTCCTTGGTTATTGGGTCAACAATTTTTATTTGAGTATCCGGATAGGGTATTCCTGCCGAGCCGGCTTTTTTCTTGCCGCAATAGGGTTGTGAGGTCAATATGGGGCTTGTCTCCGTCATGCCCAGAACCTCCACGACTTTACCTTCACCAACGACCGACTCAAAATCTTTTATGAATTCCGGGGGGAAGGGGGCCGCTCCGCTGACGCAGTTCTCCAGGTTTGAAAAATCGATTTCCCTGAAGGCCGGCTGCCGGGAGAGCTCAATATATATAGTCGGTACGTTTACCAGGATGGTAGGTTTATAGGCTTTTATGGCGTTAATGATAGACGTGAGGTCTCTGGGATTGGGAATGGCCACCAGGGTATTACCACAAGCCAGGCAATACATTCCAATCGTCAGGCCAGCCTGATGAAACAGAGGGAAGGCAGAAAGCCAGACGCCGGTTTTATGATTACTCCAGGTCGCCATTTGAATAATATGATGGACCATATTATTATGGGTCAACGTGGCCCCTTTGGATGGACCGGTAGTCCCCCCGGTATACTGCATCAGGCAGTTTGCATCAGGATCCATCTGCAATACCGGCGCAGTAGCCGCAGGGAAGTCTTTCAATATGTTCGAGAAATGATGTATTGAAACACCCGGAATGGTCGGGAGTTCCCCAAGGGCGGACGGTTTATCCGAGGGCAGAAAATCGGCTACCCCGACAAAGGCCACCACTTTTACCCCGGTCTTGTCGACAACCGGGCCCACGTTATTCCAGAGCAGGTCCATGGCCACCAGCACTTTTGCGCCGGCGTCATTAAGCTGGTATTCAAGCTCCCTCTGGGTAAGCAGCGGGCTGACGCCGGTGAGTACGCAGCCGGCTTTAAGGATGCCGATTATGGCTATGTAATAGGCGGGAATATTGGGCAGGTTGACGCCGACCACTTCGCCGGGTTGGATATCCATCGCCTTAAGAAAATTAGCCACGCTATTGGACATCCTGTCTATTTCGGCGAAAGTGATAGCGGTTCCGGCATAGTGGACAGCAACCTTATCCGGGTCCTTTTCCACCGCTTCCCGGAACACCTCCGGATATAACTTCTGGGGGTAGTCGAGTTTCTCCGGCACGTGGGGGTCATAGAACTTCAACCAGGGTTTACCGGCATAGGGATCTGTCATTTTCCACCTCCTGATAAATTCTGTCCTTTCTTGACAAAGCGAGAAGGCAGAGCCGTTTCCGGCCCTGCCCCCGACTCTCAGCCTTAGGTCTACTCAGATAGCGCGCATGACAAAGGAAATATGACTAAGCGGGCGGACTCATGCCTATCAATCCAAAGGCTTCTTCAACTGTAACATAAGGATCTATACGGTATTCAAAATCTTGTAAACTTTGGAACATCGCCATCCTACAAACCGCGACCATATAGGCTTCCTCCAGTTTTCCTTTCTTAACCTCTTCAACCATTATGGTCTTTATGCCCTCATGGGTTGCTTTTAAAGCGGCCGGGACAACCTGGGTGGCCAAATTTTCATCAGGGGGATACTTACTTATCGCTTCAAGGTACCTTTTGGCTACTTCAGGGGCTTTATCGCTCGGGTATAAGGAAGTGGTTATCAGGTAAGGCATTGTATTGTCTCCTTTCAGGTAATTGAACCAGTCGAAAAGTTTGATAAGGTGTCAAGAGATAGTCTTGAAATTAATAAGCCTCCACAAGGGGGTGACCCCCCATGGAGGCTTCGTAGCGGCACCTTCTGAAACTCCCATTTCATATCCCGGTCCTTATCGGCTCTTGATAAGTCACCTAAGGGCGGACAAAATTATCCTTTGGGTTTCAAAGATACACGAGAAAAAAGAGGTATACGGGTAAAACAAGGAATACCGGCAGACCACAAACGGATCGTTGATGTCTCATCATAGGATCCTCTTATCAGTTGCCAGTCGCGGTTTAGAGCAAAAAACTAAATCTGTGGTGAAGCCGAAAGATAAAACCGAATTGAACCGTGTTGCAGGACTTTTTTAAAGTTTAGAGAGATAACAAGTCCATAAAGCACCCGTATAATTTACGGTAATAATATTGAAGGATTATTACTGTTACTTAAAGTGGGGGTTTTTGTCAAGAAAAAAAATAAAGGATCCTTTCCGAAAGAGTTGGCGATGATAGAAGGATTCAAGGGGTCGAGGATTCGAGGATTCAAGTGACCCCCCAAAACTACAAAAACCAATCACTAATGAATAACAGGGAAGAAGTCAGAGGGAAGAAATTTCAGCAGGCAGGTCCTTGCTCAAGGGAAGAAGGATAGTAAAGGTAGAACCCTGGCCCAAAATACTCTGGACCTGAATGGTCCCTCCATGGGCCTCAACGATATGTTTGACAATGGAAAGGCCCAGACCGGTGCCTCCCAATTCCCGGGACCGGGCCTTATCCACCCGGTAGAATCGTTCGAAAATGCGGGACAGGTGCTCTTTGGGGATGCCGATACCGGTATCTTCCACCGAGATTTCCAAGAAATGAGCAGGTTCGTCGTTCGTCGTTCGTCGTTCGTCGATTTCGCTTTTTCGCTGAACGCTGAACGCTGAACGCTGAACGCGGTTCACCGCCAGTCGCACCCGGCCTCCTTCCGGGGTATATTTAACGGCGTTATCCAGGACATTGAACAGGGCTTGCACAATACGTTCTTCTTCCCATGAAGCCATCAACCCTTCGGGAAGGTCTTCCTTTTCCACGATAAGGGCAATTTTTTTCTCCCGAGCCTGTTCACCGACCATCTGCACGGCGGTATTCAAAACCTCTTCCACCCTGATTTTTTTTAGGTTTATTTCAGTCAGTTCCTTGGCATCCAACTTGGCCAGGTCGAGTAAATCGGAAACCAAGAGGTTCATCCGTCTGACATTTTTCTGGATGATGGATATAAATCGTTGGAATTCAGGGGGGTCTGTCGGAGCCAAAGAAAGCAGGGTTTCGACATAACCGCTGATCGAGGTCAATGGGGTCCGCAGTTCATGGGAGGCATTGGCTACAAAATCCTGCCGGACCTTTAACAGGTGCCGGAGTTCCGTGGTTTCATGAAGTATGGCCACGGCCCGGCGGCGCCGGTCGCTGAAGGTCAAAGGGATCACCTGAACTTCAAAATGCCTTTGCGGGGCCCGCCCAACGGTCAGTTGTAATCTTTGAAAGGGGTCGCCCTTCATGACCGTTTCAACAGCATCCTGCAATTCGCTGTTCATGAATACTTCCTGGACGGTTCGTTTCCTCCAGGAAATTTTTTTACCGATGACCTCTTCGAGGAAAGGATTCATCAGGATGGTCCGTCCCTTGTCATCCGTTATCATAACCCCTTCCTGCATGTTGGAAAGCAGGGTCTTTAATTGACCGGTTTCCGTATCCAACAATTCCATTTTTTCCAAAAGCTCTTTGGCCATGCGCTCCAGAGAAGCCGTCAGGTCACCGAATTCCGACCTGGGCAGGAGATGGAAGGGCTGATTGAGATCGCCGTCGGCCATCCTTTTGACCATGTCGGTAATCTCTCGCAGGGGACGGTTTATCTCCCAGGTCAAAAAGAAGCTGAGGAGGACGGCCAACAAGCCGGTAAAACCCCCAACCAGAGCCAGCTTCCAGCGCAAATCAGCTATTTTTTTCTCGAGTTGACTCAGAGGAAGGGCTAAGCGCACATACCCTGTGGGATTGCCATTTTGAAAAATAGGCACGGCACCATATAAAGCATTGGCCTGCATGGTGGTGCTGAAACGGATACTGTGGCCGTATCCTTTGGCTTTGGCTTCCATGATTTCCGGCCGGTAAGAATGATCGTCAAGCCTATCAACGGCTTCAGGGCTTAATCCCGAATCGCCCAACACCTTCCCATCCTTAGAAATGACGGTCACCCTTCTCTGGAGACTACGGCTGATTTGGCTGGTCAAGGTCCGTATTTTGGACGAATTCTGCCGGCCGGTGCCGATCTGTTCTGAGACCATATAGGCGGCTAATTTTAGTTCGCGCTTGAGTTCTTCCTCCTTTTGGTCCATCAGGAAATGTTTAAAGTTGGCTCCCAAGTAGAGGGAACCAGGGATAATGACGACCGCGATGACTAAAAAAAAGGCCGACAGGATTTTGGTGTACCAGCGAAAACTCATATTGTTCAGCCCTTGAAACGGTAGCCGACCCCCCTGACCGTCTCGATTAGATTTTGATGAGATCCCAACTTTTTCCGAATTCTTCGGATATGGGTGTCAATCGTCCGGGAATAGCCTTCAAACGAATAACCCCAAACCCGATCCAACAGGATTTCCCGGGTTTGAACCCTTCCCCGGTTACCCATGAGATGGACCAGCAGACGAAATTCCGTGGCCGTCAATTCCAGAGTTTTTTCACTCAATTTAGCCGTATGGGCCTCCAGGTCTAAGAGCAGGGGATCGACTTTAAGAAAGGAGGAGGCCTCCTGCTTTTCCCGCCGGTCCAGCAGTTTTTGAATACGCAGGATAATTTCCCGGATGCTGAAGGGCTTGACCACGTAGTCGTCAGCACCCAATTCAAGGCCCACGACTCGGTCCATCTCTTCTCCTTTGGCCGTGACCATCATGATGGGGATATGTTGCATGGCCGGATCCCGTTTCAACCGGCGGCAGACTTCCAGGCCGTTCAGACCCGGCAAGAGAAGGTCCAGGAGAATCAGGTCCGGCTGATGTTTTTGGGCCAAACGGAGGGCCTGTTCCCCGTCTTCGGCCCGAACGGTTTGATAACCGGCTTTTTCCAGGTTAAAATGAATCAGTTCTGAAATATCCGGATCATCTTCGACAATAAGGATTTTTGGCTTGGCCATGTTGAGAATCATTTTATAATTTGTTTTTTCTCCTGTCCATGAATAAATCGCTGTTAAACTTAATCAGGGGTCTCAGGACAGAAGAAATATGGAACATTTCCAAAAGAGTTGGCGATGGTCAAAGGATTCAAGGGGTCAAGGATTCGAGGATTCAAGCGAAAATCGTTAAAACCCAAAGGTTAAGTTAAGCGGTAGGTTAAAATATCTAGTTCATTAACCACGGGGACAGGGAATCAAGGCAGCAAGAAAAAAGAGAAATATTTGAATTTTTGCCTGGACTCATTTTTTTCTTGACCTCTATTTATCCCTGCGATACAGTCACTTCATTCAAAAGCAAATTCTTCACAAAAAATTAACAAATTTCAAATAATTTTGCCTGTTTTTTGTGGATGTGCCATTTGATTCCATCCCGCTTTAATGGCTTCGAACAATTCCTCCCGCAAGGGATAAAAGCAGTTCAGCCCAAAATTTACCGGGCGAATCCCATTTTTCCACTTATTAAAAAAATATCTTATGGTTTAAATTCCTGCATTTGTCTTTTGCCGGCCTTTTGGCGAAAACGGGAAAGGCCGTTGATTTAAACAGTTCCGCACTCCGTCCAGTGATTATTCCCCGGATGGCGGGCCGGGAGGGCTTGGAAGATTCCCTGCAAGCGTGGTGCAGGGAGCTCAATTCTATTGTCAATTAATCAAGGAGGAGCAAGCATGAAAAGAAGAGTTGCCTGGTTTGCGATGGTGGTTGCCACCATCCTGGGTTCTTGGGCACTGCCTTTTACTGCAAAGGCCCAAGAAAAACTGAGGTACAGTTGCTCTGCCCAGGTTTTTGAAGCCTTCGAAAAAGAAAGGCTGGAGACCTTTACCAAGGCCACGGGAATTGAGGTGGATTTTGTATGTGACCTCTTCTCCTGCCGCGGTGAGTCGCCTTATGAACGGCGAGAGCGACATTGCCAGTATGGCTAGGGGGGGGACGTATCCATTCCAAGAAGGGGGCTATGTGGAAACTCCCTTTTGCCAAGACCCCCTGTCGATCATTGTCAACGCCCGAAATCGACTTATTAATCTCACGGAAGAACAACTCCGGGATATCTTCAACAAAAAAATCACCAATTGGAAACAGTTAGGCAGGCCGGACGAGAGGATTGTTCTGGTCGTTCCCGGGAAAAGCACCGCCGCTTACGAGAATTTCGGACATTTGGCCCTGAAGCGAAAAGAAATCAATTATGACGTCATGACCAACCTTTCCACCACGGCCTTGGAAGTGGTCAAGCGTTTTCCCGGGGCTATTTCTTTCGTTACCCAGGGGGCCGTATCAAAAGCAGGAGGAGTAAGGACGGTCAAAGTCAACGGTCTTGCCCCGAAGGACAAAGGGTATCCCTATTTTCAAGAATTTTCCTTTGTCACCAAGGGGCAGCCTGCCGGACCGGCCAGGGCCTTCATTGATTTTGCCCTGTCGGAGAAAGGCCAAGAGATCATTAAAAAGAAAGGGATTATCCCTCTGGGATCAAAATAATAATTATTTTCAGGAGGTGACAATGGAAAAGGAATTCTACGAAAGACTCGAGCAGAAAGGGGTCACCAGAAGAGACTTTCTGCGCTATTGTACTATCCTTACAGCCACTCTGGGACTTTCGTCATCTTTTGTGCCCAAGGTGGCAGAGGTCTTCGCCGCTCCCAAGCAGCGCCCCCCGGTGATCTGGCTCTCCTTCGGGGTGTGTACCGGTTGTACGGAGGCCCTTTTGAGGTCCATGTATCCCTGGGTTGCCGACCTGGTTCTGGATATTCTCGACATAGAATACCATGAAACCATCATGGCCGCGGCAGGGCATCAGGCTGAAGAAAATCTGAAGGCCGCCGTTAAAAAATACAAAGGGCAATTCATTTGTATCGTCGACGGCGCCATTGCCACCAAGTATGACGGGGCTTACGGAAAAATTGCCGACCGGCCCTTCCTGGAAATTGCCCGGGAAGTCTGCCCCCAGGCCCTGGCCGTGGTCTGCATGGGCACCTGTTCCTCCTTCGGAGGCATTCAGGCAGCCAAGCCCAACCCTGGCGGGTACAAAAGTGTCGGAGAGGCCCTGGGTATAAAGCCGGTCAATATTTCGGGCTGCCCTCCCAATCCGGTTAATCTGGTAGGGACCGTGGTGAATTATCTCCTTTTGGGAAAACTGCCGGCCTTAGACGACCTGGGGCGTCCTCTCTTTGCCTACGGCAACACGATTCATGACCAGTGCCCCAGAAGGTCCCATTTCGAATCCAATAATTTTGTCCTTGAATTCGGCTCCATTGAGGCCCGCATGGGTTACTGTCTTTACAAGATGGGATGTAAAGGTCCTGAAACCTACAATAACTGCCCCACCGTCAAGTTCCATGGCGGCACCAGTTGGCCCATTCAGGCCGGCCATCCCTGCATCGGCTGCAGCGAACCCAATTTTTGGGATGAGATGACTCCCTTTTACAGGGAAAATATAAAGAGTTAGGCTCCAGCCAGGGCAGGTGACGCCGATTTTTTCTAAAAAACTTTTAAAATTTATTTTATAAGGAGATCCTAATGGGTACTAAAATAACAGTTGATCCGATTACCAGGATAGAAGGCCACCTTAAGATCGAGGTGGAGGTGGCCGGGGGCAAGGTTGTCAACGCCTGGAGCTCAGGCACCATGTTCAGGGGCATTGAAATCATTTTGCAGGGCCGGGATCCACGGGATGCCCATCACTTTACCCAGCGTGCCTGCGGGGTCTGAACTTACACCCATGCCCTGTCCTCGGTGAGGGCAGTTGAAAATGCAGTTAAAGTACGGATTCCGGACGACGCACGCATCTTGAGGAATCTTCTGCACGGGGCCCAGTACCAGCAGGATCACCTGGTCCATTTCTACCACCTCCACGCCCTGGACTGGGTGGACATCGTCAGCGCCCTTAAGGCTGACCCGGCCAAAACAGCCGCCCTTTCGGATAATATCTCTAACGCATCTTTTGGCGGTACAGTGTATTTCAAGGATGTGAAACAGCGACTGCAGACCTTTGTCGACAGCGGCCAACTTGGCCCGTTCAATAACGCCTACTGAGGCCATCCAGCCTACAAACTTCCGCCGGAGGCCAACCTTATGGCCGCGGCCCATTATATTGAGGCCCTTCGGCTCCAGGCCAAGGCAGCCAGGATGCACGCCATCTTCGGGGGAAAGAACCCCCATCTCCAATCTCTGGTCGTGGGCGGTATTACCTGTGTGGCCGATCTGAACCCTGAACGTATCACCGAGTTCCTTTATGTCTGGAAGGAAACCCAGGAATTTATCAAAAACGTCTATATTTCCGACCTATTGGCCGTGGCTTCTTTTTATAAAGATTGGGGGGCCATCGGAGGGACGACCAATTTCCTGGCCTGGGGCGATCTTCCTCTGGGCGATAAAGAGCCGGAGGATCTCTTCATGCCCAGGGGGGTGATCATGAAGAGAGACCTGAAGGGCATAAAAATGCCGGATCAGATGAAGGTATCCGAGCACGTGGCCCACTCCTGGTATGAACCTGGATTTCCCAAGCACCCCTTTGAAGGGGTAACCAAACCCCAACACGGGGATTTCAACCCGGAGGGAAAGTATTCCTGGTTCAAATCCCCGCGCTACGACGGAGAATCCTGTGAAGTGGGGCCTCTGGCCAGGGTATTGGTTGCTTATGCCAGAGACAAGAAAGAGATTAAAACGATCGTTGACGACACTCTGAAAAAGCTGGGCGTTCCGGTAGGGGCCCTCTTCTCAACCCTGGGTCGAACAGCGGCCAGGGGTCTCGAAACCGTCGTCATCGGGGATGCCATGGAAGGCTGGATCATGGAGCTGGTTGACCATGTTAAGCGTGGCGATTTGAAGACTTATCAGCACTGGGAGATGCCCGAAGGCATGGCCATGGGCTGCGGCCTGAATGATGTGGCCCGGGGGGCCTTGGGTCACTGGATAAAGATCAAAGATAAGAAGATCGAAAACTACCAGATGGTGGTTCCCTCTACCTGGAACCTTTGCCCGAGGGATGAAGACGGCAAGATGGGACCGGTGGAAGAGGCCTTGATCGGAACGCCGGTGGCCGACCCGAAACAGCCCCTGGAGATCCTCCGGACCGTTCATTCCTTTGACCCTTGCATCGCCTGCGGGATTCACGTCATTGACCCCGACTCCAACCAGGTTTACAAGGTAAGGGCGCTTTAAGGAGAAAAGAAAGTTCGGAGTTCAGAGTTCGGAGTAATCAGTTCGGAGTTCGGAGATTGGAGTAAAAACCAAAGAAGTTTGACCTTCTGGAAACCAAGAGACGAAATTGAGACTACCTATGTCCAAATCTACTACTCCGAACTCCGAACTCCGAACTCCGAACTATAGGGGGCACATCCTGATCTTAGGCATCGGCAATATCCTTTTCAGCGATGAAGGGTTCGGGGTCCGGGTCATTGAAAAACTGATGGACCTCTATGAGTTTTCAGAGAACGTCTCGGTTGTCGATGGGGGGGTGCTGGGAATGAATCTTCTGGGTATCCTGTCCGAAGCAGAGCATCTCATTGTTGTCGATGCCGTCAAGAACGGGGGAAAACCCGGCACCCTGGTTCGTCTTGAAGGAGATGAAATACCGGCCAGGATCAGGGCCAAAAATTCGCTTCATCAGGTGGATTTTCTGGAGGCCTTGACAATGTGCCAGGTCTTTGATAAAGTCCCTAAAACGGTCAT
Organism: uncultured delta proteobacterium; assembly: GCA_963838485.1. Lineage (GTDB taxonomy): Bacteria > Desulfobacterota > RBG-13-43-22 > RBG-13-43-22 > RBG-13-43-22 > RBG-13-43-22. The sequence continues at coordinate 15,179 of CAWIRY010000089.1, forward strand.
CCTCGGGGTCGAACCCCAGGACATCGAGACTTTCAGTGACGAACTAACCCCCTTCATTCAGGCGAAAATTGATTCGATGATCGAGATGGTGCTGGCGGAAGTTGACCGGCTGGGGGCCTCTTACAGGAAAAAGAATTACTGAATATGTGTTTAGCCATACCCTCGAAGATTGTAGAAATCAAAGACGGCCTCGGAACCATCGATGTGGACGGTGTCATCAGGAAGGTCAGCCTCCTATTGCTTGAAGATGCGAGCGTTGGCGATTACGTCATCGTCCATGCCGGTTTTGCCATCCATAAGATCGACGAAATTGCCGCCCAGGAAAGTCTTCAGCTCCTGCGCGAAGCCCTCGCCCTGGTGGAAAAGGACTCCTGAACCACCCCTCCCGTAAATAATCAGAAATTATCATTTTTGTCATTCCGGGCGAAAGCCGGAATCCAGGTTCAAAGGTCGGGTTCCCGGTTTCCACTGGGACGGTGTCTGGACCCCGGCGCCTGCCCTGGACCTGATCCGGGGTTCGCCCGGGTGACGACTTTTTACTATTCCGCAGCTTTTAGTCGATCAAAAAAATAAGCTTGATTACTGTACAACAACCTCCTGACGGTGTTCGCTTATCGGGCCTTTCCATGATCTAAAGATCAGCAATCAATTGCCTCACATTCTTATAGGGTTGGAATATTTTTCCGGAAAGGCGCCTTTTTAAGCTGAACAAGGCTGTGGGGATGTATTGTTCAAAATAGGTTTTACTTTTGATTCGGGAAAGAAAAGCATAGGCTCCTAAGATTTGAAGATTCCTTTGAAAGGCTATGATCTCGTAATGTTCTCGAAAGCTTTTGGGTTTGATCGAGATTTGACCGCATAGGATAGATAGATAAAAATCATAAAGTTCTTCCTGTAACTTGTTAGCCATATTGACATAAGGGTCGATCAGCAGAGAAGCCAGATCGTACTGGGGCGGTCCCAATCGGGCGGCCTGAAAATCGATCAGACCAAAACCGAAATCCCCCACCATGATATTTCTGGACTGAAAGTCCCGGTAAAGCAATAATCTTAATTTTTCCTGATCGACTCGAAGGGCCAGTTCCTGCAATTCTTTTTCGACCTGGCCGGGCACCTTTGGATAATGCCGATAGCCTTTTAAAAAAGCCTCAAGAAAATATAGGGATTCACGTTTCCAGGAAAACAGCCCGTCATAAAAAGGGGTATCATAACAATATCGGGGATCAAAATTTTCGACCCCCTGAATTTGAATGTTTAAAAGTAGCATCAAAAGCCGCTCATAGGTCCGTTTTACGATTTCAGGTCCTCTGGCTTCCTTGACCATGGATTCCAGAGAAACATCGCCGAAATCTTCCAGCAAAAAGTGGCCGAGGCGACGGTCAAAAGCATAGATTCGGGGAGTAGGGAGCCCCTTTTTTTTTAAATGCCGGGCCACATAAAAGAAGGAATCGTTTTCCGAAGGCGCTCCGGTTCGTCCTTGGGGGTGAGAAACGGCAATAAAGGTTTTGCGGCCGGTGAAAAGGCGATAGACCCTCCGGTCCGAGCCGTCTCCTTGAAGGGTCTTGATGCGCAAGCGGCCGGTAAAAACGGTTGTTAAAGGCAAATGGCGTTTTATAAAATGGATCAGGGTTCGCACTGCTTGACCTTTTTCATTCTCGCTCGGGCGGGAAGCCGGAGTTTTTAAAGGGTTGCGGACCATCTGGATTCCCGCCTTCGCGGGAATGACGATTTTTTGCGAGCCCAACATTGATGACGGCTTCTTCTCGAAGGTCATGTTTGAGATGAACCCCCTGACCAATAATAGACTCGAAAACCGACACCCCTGATTCCACCACCACATCCTCCCAAAGCACAGAATGATGAATTCGGCATCCCTTTTTTAAAAGACATCCTTTTCCGATGCAGGCCCAGCCTGAGAATTCAACCCCTTTTTCGATCCGGGCCTCGGGGTGGATGAAAAGTCCTTTGTTTTTTTTCGGCCTCCTTAAGGCAGCTATCAGGCCCCTGGGAGGCGTCATGATTTCTTGAGACTTTTCTGGTGGCCCCCCCTCCCTCACCCTCCCCCTCAGAGGGGGGAGGGAAGGGGTGGGGGTGTTCAATAATTCCTCATGGACCTTCAGATAAGACCTGGATGTTCCGATATCCCGCCAATAATGGTTTTTACTGATGTAGGCCCGAACCGGGATCCCCTCCTGAATCATCTGCTGATATACCGGGATAATTTCAAACACGCCTGGCGGCGGGAGAAAATCAAAGATCTTCTTTTCCAGCAGGTGTATTCCGGTGAAGGCCAGTCCACACCCTGATTCCTGCCGGAAATCTTGAATCCGGCCCTGCGCATCCACTGAGATCTGATTGAATTCCGGATAATCGTGCAGGATCAAGGTGACCGGCCCTTTATGACTTTGATGAAAAACGACGGCCTGGTTTAAATCAATATCGGTGAGGATGTCGCCGTTAATGACGACAAAGGGATAGGAAGACCAAGAGTCCCTGGTGTTGCCGATCCCCCCGCCTGTTCCCAGGATCGTTGGTTCGAAACGGGTCTGTATTTCAAAAGGCCGGTTCTCTTTTTCGATTTGAACGAATTCTTCTATCTGCCCTGACAGATGATGCGTATTGAGGATCGCCCTTTGGATAGAGAACCGATTCAGGTAATCAAAAGTGAACTGAAGCACGGACCGGTTGAGGATCGGGAAAAGGGGTTTGGGTTTGGTTCGGGTCAGAGGCAGGAGGCGGGACCCTTCTCCGGCCGCCAGGATCAGGGCGTTCATTGATTCAAATAGAAGGGGTCAAGGATTCGAGGATTCCAGGGTTCAAGGTTTTGTTCTTGGAAGTTTGTTTGCATTTCACTTGAATCCTTGGCCCCTCGACCCCTTGAATCCTGGTTTCAAATCTATATTCCCAGATAGGCTTCTTTGACGTGGGGATCATTGAGGAGATCTTTCCCGGCCCCTTCCAAGACAATGCGGCCGTTTTCCAAGACATAGGCCCGGTGACAGATAGACAGGGTATGCTTGACGTTCTGTTCCACCAAAAGGACGGTCACCCCTTCCCGATTGATCCGTTGGATGATCTGAAAGATATCCTGGACCAGGATGGGCGATAAACCGAGAGAGGGTTCATCAAAAAGCAGGAGTTTCGGCAAGGCCATCAATCCACGAGCGATGGCGCACATCTGCTGTTCCCCCCCACTTAAGGTACGGGAGAGTTGTTTGCGCCTTTCCTGCAGGCGAGGAAACAAATGGTAGACTTCCTTCAGAGTTTGATGGCGTTTGGGTTTGGCCGCGTGGCTGAGCGACCCCATGATCAAATTTTCCTCCACGGTCATTTCCGGAAATAGCCGACGGCCTTCGGGGACATGGGCGATACCGGATTCGATAATCTTATAATCCGGGATCTTATCCAGCCGGGTCCCGTTAAATTCTATGGACCCATTGGAGGGTCGAAGTAGTCCGGATATGCTTTTTAAGGTAGTTGACTTACCCGCACCATTGGTCCCAATCAAAACCAGAATCTCTTTTTCCTTGACCTCGAAAGAGACATCCCAGAGGACCTGGACATCGCCGTAAGAAACATCGATATGATTGATCTTAAGCATTTTTTTCCTCCCCCAGATAAGCCTCTATCACTTTTGGATTTCGGGCAATCTCTTCAGGGCTTCCGAGGGCAATGGGCTGGCCGTAATTGATGGCCAGAATGCGGTTGGAAATACTCATGATGACTTTCATGATATGTTCAATAACGATGATCGTCACTCCACGACGGTTGATCTCTTTGATTAATTCGATGGCCAGATCCGCTTCCTTGGGGGTAAGGCCGGCGGCGGTTTCATCGAGCAAGAGCAGCTTGGGCTGAGTGGCCAAGGCCCGGGTGATCTCCAAACGTTTGCGCAGCCCGATGGGCAGACTCTTGGCGGCCTGATCTTTATAAGCGGTCAGACCACAGAATTCAATGGTTTCCATGGCCAGATTTTTGGCCTCTTTGATGGTATTCATCCGGCAAAAGGCCGAAGCGGTGACATTATCTAAGACCGTCATGCGGGCCAGGGGTTTGACGACTTGAAAGGTTCGGGCAATGCCGAGTTGACAGATTTTGTGGGTTTTCATCCCTTTGATGCTTTGATTATTCAAAAGAAGATCCCCGGAAGTCAAGGGGAAGTAATTGTTAATCAGATTGAAAGTCGTGGTTTTTCCCGAGCCGTTGGGACCGATGAGCCCGAAGATTTCACCTTGCTCGACCTTGAAGCTCACGCCGTTGACGGCCGCCAGGCCTCCGAAAAATTTGACCAATTCTTGCGCTTCGAATATACTCATGAGGCCGCCTGCGTTGCCTTCCGGACAAAGATCCTTTTGATCTTAGGCCAGTCTCCCACTACTCCATTGGACATAAAGAGGATGGTTAAAACGACTAAGAGCCCAAAGGCCATGGCATGCCCCTGGCTGACCCATTTAGGGGCCAGACCGAAGATAGCCGTCCGAAAGAGCTCTTGAATCCCAACCATAGCCAAGGCCCCGATAGCCGGCCCCCAGAGTGTGCCCACGCCGCCGATAATTCCGACCAGAATGGCCTGGATGGAGATATCGTGGAGAGAAAAAACCACCGATGGATCAATAAAACCCATATAATTCAGATAAAAGGCCCCGACGGTTCCGGTAAAAAAGGAACTGATCATAAACGAAATATTTTTATACAGGGTGGTATTGATCCCCAGAGATTCGGCGGCATCCTGATCTTCACGAATGGACACAAAATAATAACCCAGCTTGGAATTCATGACCAGATAGATCACCCCGAGACAGAGGGTAGCCAGGGCCAACACCAGATAATAGTAGGGGAGCTTGCTGGAAAAAGTCTGTATGGTCAGGATCCCGACCATGCCCTCGGTAAAATCCACCCAGTTATTGGCGATAAGCCTGAGAATTTCTCCGGAGGCCAGGGTGGCCAGGGCAAAATAAGGCCCCCGGAGACGAAAACAGAGATAGCCGATGATCAAAGCCAGGATGACAGCCGTCCATCCTCCAAAAGCCATACCCCACCAGGCAGAGATTCCCAGCTTGGTATAAAAAATCCCGGCCGTATAGGCCCCAATGCCGAAAAAGGCCGCCTGTCCGAAAGAGACCTGTCCGGTATAGCCGGCGATCAGGTTCCAGCAGGACCCGATAATAACCCACATCAAGACCAGGATCAGAAGATGGATGTAGTAATCCTGCTTGATGATTAAAGGCAGGATCACGGCTATGAGCAGAACGATAAGGGCTTTCAGTCCTTTCATCTTTATCCCTCGCTTAAAACGTGTATCAAGTGTTCAAAGATTTAAACGAAAGGCTCGGAAGTTAAACCCCTTGAACCCTCGAATCCTTGAATCCACGGCCCCTTTTTTTAAATTAAATTTTCGTGAACTTTTTCAACCCTCCCGGAATAAAAATAAGCACCAGGAGAAAGATGACCATCCCTACCGCATCCTTGTAACCCATGGAAATATAGGTGGCGCCCAGGGATTCGGCAATGCCCAGGGTGAGTCCACCCAGAATAGCCCCCACCGTGCTTCCCATACCGCCCAGGATAGTAATGATAAAGGCCTTCACGGTGAATTGACCGCCCAGATCCGGGAAAAGATAATAGATCGGCAAGAGCAATGACCCGGCGGCGGCGGTCAGGGCCGCTCCCAGGCCATAGGTGGCATAGGTGATTCTTCGCTGGTTGATGCCCATCAAAACCGCGGCATCCTTATCCTGGGCCGTAGCCCGGATAGCCCGGCCGATATCGGTCTTCATCAAAAAAAAGAAGAGCAGCCCCGTGATGACGATGGCAATAAAAAAGGCGATTACCAAAGGCAGGTCAAAGGAAATGCCTTGCACGGAAAATGCCTTGTTGGAATAACCGGTGCGGACCGACTGGTAGTTGGAGGTAAAGATAAAGCGCATGATCTCCGTTAAACAAATGGCGATTCCGACGGTCATCAGGACCTGGTTTTCCGGAAGAATGGAGTCTCGGCCGATCAGAGGAACCAGCAGGTATTTCCCAATAAAAAAGGCCACCAGGAAAAGGGCCGGCATGGTTATCAAGAGAGAAAAGTAGGGATCCATACCGAAAACATTAAAACAGACCAGGGTGATGTACATGGAGACCATCATAATCTGCCCATGAGCCAGATTGATGATTCCCATAACCCCCATGATGAGGGTCATGCCTATCCCGATCAAGGCGTAGAGGCCCCCAATCAGAATTCCGGCCACCAGGGTCTGAATAAAGACAATCATAACCGTTTCCTAAAAAGGGTTGATTACAGATAAAGGGCGGGCTTTTTACCGGCCCGCCCAGGTCTTTTCCCCTAACGTTCTTTCCAGGGCTTATGCGGGAATATGTATTTGGCCGTGGCATATTCTTTGGGCCAGACACATTCCAGCTTGCCTTTCTGCCATTGAACCAAATAGGTGGCGACCTTGTTCTGGTTGGATTTTTTTCCGTAAGAGACGAACTTGACCCGGCCAAAGGCGGTCTTCATGTCGGTTGTTGCCAGGGCCTGACGGATATCATCATGGGATAATGATTTGGTCCTTTTCAGCACATCAGTGATCACGAACATGGCGGAATAAGCTTCTGCGCCGTGGTAATCCGGAACTTTCCCATATTGTTTTTTGTAATTGTTAGCATAATCCATGGCACCGAGCAAGGGGAGGGTAGGCAACCACAAGGTGGCTGAAAAAACCCCATCAGCAGCCCTGCCGGCATTTTGATAGAATTCCGGAAGGGTAAAGCCGGCTGCACCCCCCATGAAGAGTTTAGGGTTGATGTCGAGCTCCATCGACTGCCGGATGAGCAAGGAAGCATCCATAATATAAGAGATCATATAGATAAGATCGGGATTGGTGTTTTTAACTTTTATCAGGAGAGGCTTAAAGTCCACGGCCCCCTTTTCATACCCTTCCTTTAGGGCCACCTGGATCCCTAACTCTTGGCAGGATTTTTCAAATGATTTGGAGCCGCTGGTGCCGAACAGGGAATTTTCATAAAGGATGGCCGCTGTCTTGGGCTTGGCCACTTCCTTCAAGAAAGATTCTGCGGCCCCGGCATACTCGCTGACCGGGGGATTCAGACGAAAGACATAATTCCAGCCCTGCTCGGTAATAATGTCGGCCGCGCCGGTATTAATCAAAAAAGGCATTTTGTTTTGCTGGGCTACCCCGGCGATAGCCCGGGTTTCGGAGCTTCCATATCCTCCACCCAAGATGGCTACCTTGTCATTGGAGATGAGCTTTTCTGCAGCAGCCCGAGCGATATCGGGTTTGCCGGTATCATCCTCAAAGAGCAATTCAATCTTAGCACCTTTTAACCCGCCGGCCTTTTGGATCTCTTTGAAAGCCATCATAAACGAATTTTTTTCAATTTCTCCAAAGGCCGCCTCCCCTCCGGTCAAGGGAAGAATGATCCCCACTTTGATGGTGTCCGCAGCCTTGACCGGGCCTGGAACCATCAAGGTTCCCGTCAACATCAAAACCATACTCGTCAAAAAAAACCATTTCATTCGATTCATAAGAAGCCTCCTTAAGTTAAGGGTTTAATAAAATTACGAGATAATAATTTTTTTATTCTATTAACAGTTACTTATAAACTGAATAGTTGTCAAGAAAAAATATTGCCGGAGTTAAATTTCTTGACTTTTATTGACCAATTAAGGTATTTAAGCCATCATTTATAAGTATCGGGAAAGGATGGGGTATGGAAAAAAATCTTGAAAAAGTCAGAACCATCGGTCTGGTAGCCCACAGCGGAGCGGGGAAAACCTCCCTGGGGGAAGCCGTCTTATTTATCACCAAGACCATCGATCGCCTGGGAAGGGTGGACGATGGCTCTTCGGTCCTGGATTTTGAACCGGAAGAATTGAAACGCCATCTGACCATCAATACGTCTTTCCATCATTATAACTGGAAGAAGCACAAGGTTTTTTTCGCCGATACGCCGGGTGATGAAAATTTTATCGCCGATACTTTTTCCTGCCTTCAGGTCCTGGACGGTCTGGTGGTAGTGGTCGATGCGGTTGACGGGGTAAAGGTCCAGACCGAGCGCATCTGGCAGGCCGCCGAACAATACGGTATTCCCCGTTTAATTTTTATTAATAAGCTGGACCGGGAGCGGGCCGACTTCCAAAAAACGCTTACCTCGATCCAAACCCTTTTGAGAATCAAGGCCGTCCCTTTTACCCTGCCCATCGGGATGGGAGAGAGCCTGAAAGGGACAGTCTCTCTATTGAACAATAAGGCCTTTGAATATGCCGGTATCCAGGGGGAGGGGAAAGAGGTCCCCTTGCCTTCTGAAATGACCGATGAGATCCGCATGACGAAAGGCGCAAGGGCCACCTTCATCAATCCGACAAGCACCATCAGTAAGCCGGCAACAGCTCCCTCGTCTCGCCCTATCTGATGCCCCCGCGCCGTCCCCGCACCGTGCGCGCCCGCACCCAACAGGGCTCCTTTGGAGAGCGCTGAGCGCAACCGGAGCCGCGCGAGCACGAACTCTACCAAAACTGTGCCGACGACGCCTGTTAGCACGACGATCACGACAGACCGTCGTAAATGCCGTTTCGCGGGGTCGCTCGCACCGCACCTCTTCCTCTGGCAAAAGAATGTAATCGCGCCCAGCAAGTATCAGCTGCACTAACAGCTGAGAGATGATGCAGGTGCTTGTACTCTAAACAAAACTTTATCGAGGCAAACAAAGAACCAATTGTTAGATCGATTAGCTGCATTGATCCGGCCGACAGCGTCTGAGAAGACTCCAATGTGTCGATGATGCAGGAGGCAGTGGTGACTCTTTCCATTGAACAAGCTGCAATCAATCTGGCGGCCGCCGTTGCGCTCAGCTCGGTTATCGGATTTGAGCGACAATGGCATAACCGGCTCGCCGGCCTGCGGACGAATACCCTGGTCGCGCTCGGGGCGGCAACTTTCGTCGTCTTTTCCGATATTGTCCCGGGCGAGGGCAGTCCGACCCGCATAGCGGCGCAAGTGGTTTCAGGTATCGGCTTTCTTGGAGCCGGGCTGATTTTTCGCGAAGGATTGAGCGTTCGCGGTCTGAACACGGCTGCCACGCTATGGTGTTCGGCCGCAGTGGGCGTTCTTGCTGGCGCCGGTTATCTGGCCGCCGCGGCCGTAGCAACCTCCTTTGTCGCGCTGATAAACCTTCTGCTGCGTCCGATTGTCCGAGTTATCAATCGGCAGCCTCTAAGCACCGCTGAGCTTGAGGTAGGTTACCTGATTTCTATCACTTCTCGTAGCGCTGACGAAGCACATATCCGTGCACTCCTTCTTCAGGGTCTTGCCGCGGCCGATTTGGCTCTGCGGCGTCTCGATAGCACGGACGTCAACGGTACCGGTCAGGTTATCGTGAACGCCCATTTGATCGCACACAGCCGCGTCGACGCTGCAGTCGAAAATATCGTCGGCCGTCTAAGTCTTGAGCAGACGATCTGCGCGGCCAGATGGCAAGTACAAACAAGCCTCGATCTGGATCATCAAAGCTTGACCTTTTCGGAGGCCGCCGGCCTCGTTCCCACCGTGGTGGAATATTCCAACGAGCGCGCAGGGGCGACGATGGAGCACGCTAGAGCCAAGATCGTTGAACAGCCCACGCAGGGGACGGACAAAATACTGCTAGCACATCGAACTAAACAGTCTCGTATGTATGACGAGCCGTAAGTGAGGGCCACGCCATGAATGTCCAGCTTCGACCACGCTTTAGGGCTTTGGAACGGCGTCTTCCGTTCGAGTGTGTTGCCTTGGTTTTGCAGGGCGGCGGCGCCCTCGGCGCATATCAGGGAGGCGTCTACGAGGCGCTGGCGGAAGCCAATATTCATCCCGACTGGATCGCCGGCATCTCGATCGGCGCGATTAACGGTGCCGTCATCGCCGGCAACGCTCCCAATGATCGCGTTGACCGTCTACGAGAGTTTTGGACGCACGTTACTTCGAACACGCCTTGGCATTGGTCATCCGAACCGATCCAAGATTTGGCGCGCGGCGATGATATACGCAATGTCCTCAATCAAATAAGCGCCAGCTGGGCAATGGCCTGCGGTGCGGCAGGTTTCTTCTCGGCGCGGCCCGTGACACCGTGGCTGCAGCCCGGCGGGACGCTCGCGGCGACTAGTTTCTACGACACCAAAGACCTTAAGCACACGCTGGAGCGCCTGGTGGACTTTGATCGCCTGAACTCCGGGATAACCCGTTTCAGCGCGGGCGCCGTGAATGTCAGGACGGGCAATTTCGTCTATTTCGATAGTGAGACCCACATTATCCGTCCCGAGCACGTCATGGCGAGCGGAGCGCTGCCGCCCAGTTTTCCCGCCGTCGAGATTGAGGGCGAGCAGTATTGGGATGGTGGCCTTGTGTCCAACACGCCCCTTGAATGGATCATTGAGTATGGCCGCGAACACGATCACGAACAGGACACACTCGCGTTTCAGGTCGACCTCTGGAGCTCGCGGGGACAACTTCCGCGCAACATCGCCGACGTCGTCACCCGCGTGAAAGAAATCCAGTATTCGAGCCGCACGCGGGCGAGCACCGATCACTTCAAGCGTGTGCAACGGATCAGACGCGCGATTGACGCTCTGCTGCACGACGTCCCTGAGGACCTTCGGAGGAACGATGAGGTGCAGATCCTAAAAACAGTCGCCTCGCGCAAGGTCTACAACATCGTCCAACTCATTTACCGCGCGCAGAACTACGAAGGTCATTCAAAGGATTATGAGTTTTCTCGCCTTTCAATGCGAGATCATTGGCGCGCGGGTTATCATGATGCGGTACGTACGCTGCGCCATCCCGAGGTTCTCGCGCGCCCGACGGGTCTAGACGGGGTTCTCACGTTCGATCTTGAACGTGATGGTCGCGAATAATCTAACAGAGCTCGTGGATTACCCGAACGCAAAGAGGATTAAAATGCGTCAAAAAGAAGTGCTGAAACGAGCGTTCGCAATGCCGCTCACGAACCCGGCTTATCCGCCGGGCCCATATCGCTTCGTGAACCGCGAATACCTCATCATCACATATCGCACTGATCCAGCGAAGCTCAGGGCCGTCGTTCCCGAACCGCTCGAGGTCGACGAGCGCGAGCCGCTGGTCAAATACGAATTTATCCGCATGCCGGATTCAAATGGCTTCGGCGACTACACCGAAAGCGGCCAAGTGATCCCGGCGTCCTTCCGCGGCCGGCACGGCGGGTATACTCATTGTATGTTCCTCAACGACGAGGGGCCAATCGCCGGCGGGCGCGAGCTCTGGGGCTTTCCCAAGAAGCTCGCGCAGCCGACCTTGCGGACTGAGATCGACACGCTCGTCGGCACCCTGGATTACGGCCCACTGCGGGTCGCGACCGGGACGATGGGATACAAGCACCGTCAAGCCGACTTGGCGCAAGTCAAGACGTCGCTCGAAGCGCCGAACTTCCTGCTTAAAATCATCCCCCACGTCGACGGTACGCCGCGGATCTGCGAGCTTGTCGAATACCGCCTTGAGGACATTGTATTGAAGGGCGCCTGGACCGGGCCAGCGGCCTTGTGCTTGGCCCCTCACGCTCTAGCGCCGGTCGCCGAACTGCCAGTCCGGGAGATCGTGTCCGCTATCCACATTGTCGCCGATCTTACGCTGGGTCTGGGCCGGGTCGTGCATGACTATTTGCAACGACCGATTCGACAATTGGTTTCGATTGGCGAGACGAGCCTCGCGACCTGAGCCGCAAAATCACACCAGCACTTTGTTGCTGCGTGGCAATCAAGGCCCAAGTAAGCCGAATACCGGATGCCCATATGTCATCTCCCTTCCCTCTTTCGCTCGCCAAGCGAACGCCCGTGCATTTACAGCAGCTCATGCCAGACTGCCGAACGATCTCCGACCGTGGGCCACATAAGACCGGCGTTGACACCAATAAGAGTGCGCGGAAGTCAAAAAAATTACTTCATCCGCTTTTGCCGCAATTTGCCGACCCCAAAATTGAGCGGCAGTATCGTGACGCGCGCCTTCAGTATCGACTGACAGCGCTGAAGGTGACAATTATCGCCGGCGTTTTCATCTCAATGGTGTTCGCTGCACTAGATCTACTCACGCTACATGATGCATCGCCTTCGCTATTTTACGTCCACATTATGGGCACGGTGACGTTATTGGTGTTCTTGGCTGCGGTCTCTTTGCGTAGACCCAACCGCTGGATTGAACTGCTCTGCTTTAGCGCAATGATCACTCAGATTGCGCTCCTCACAATCATGCTAGCTCTGTCGTCATCAGTGTCGGTGTCGTACTATCAGCCTACGGAGCTTTGGATAGCGTTGGGAGTAGCTTCATTCGTTGTTTGCGGAGGCTCATTCGTTGACGGTTTGGTACTGGCGCTTTGCGCCGTATGCGCCTTCTTTGCTTCCGTTACGCTTCTGCATCCTGAGGCGCCGTTGGTACTTGGATTTCACTTGGCCTGGCTGTCGACCACGTTGGGTTTGGTCGCAATAGGGACATTCGTCCTAGATCGTATGCAGCACCTTGCTTGGTGGCAGGCACAACAACTGCTGCTAGCCGAAGAAAAAGTGAGAAGCTTGTTAAATAATGTCCTGCCATCTTCGATTGCAACCCGAAAACTTGCTGGCGAGTTGGCGATTTCCGATAGATTTTCCGAGGCGAGCGTTTTGTTTGCCGACGTGGTTGATTTCACCTCACTATCTGCTCGGCTGGAGTCCACGCAGATCGTAGGTATGCTCAACGACTTGTTCAGTAGGTTCGATCGTATTGTCGCGCGTCATGGACTTGAGAAGATCAAGATGATCGGTGATTGCTATATGGCTGTGGGTGGCATACCGAACGTTGTTCCTGAACACCTATACAAAATTGCTGACGCTGCGCTCCAAATGCTGGATGAAACCAATAAGGTCTGGGCTCCGGATGGAACGAAACTCGCGATCCGTATTGGGATACATGCCGGACCCGTATGTGCGGGCATTATTGGCGAAACAAAATTTATTTTCGATGTTTGGGGTGACACTGTAAACGTGGCGAGCCGAATGGAAAGCCATGGTGCCGCGGGACGCATTCAAGTCACCGATGCGGTGCGTACAACCCTATTCGACAAATACAATTTCGCTGGGCCAAGGACGATTAATGTCAAAGGCAAGGGCCCGTCGCAAACTTGGTTTCTGTCCGGACGAAGATCGCTCTAATTCGCGTCCGCGTGACAGCCCAGCGGCCTTACGTGTTTCGTCAGTCTGCCCGTTCATCAGCCGAACCACAGAAGTCAAGAAGCACGCAAGCATCAGCTGCGCTCGCCTTTTCGCGCCGCAAAGACTCCCCTCACTCCTAAATGAAAGTTTATCGGGCTAAGCACAGTCCTAAGTGTGAAAGCGGCTTGCTGCATTGAAGGAAGGCCTGCACAGGTTCTATTGAATTCTCACCAGCGTCGTGGCGGCAGGTAGCAATCAGGACAGCTAAGGCTGGCGCCGCTGCGCATATTGCCTACGGCCTCCGAGAGGCGTCATCAATGCGTCCAATCCCCCTCGCAGGCCGCCAGAAAAAAGCTGACGCGTTCGCGCGCAAAGGATGGCAACGACTTTCGAAGGCTTTTCACGTCCTCCCCCATCAGGGAGCGCATGAGCATTGGAAGCAAAATGAGATCCATAAAGATCTGTGCCGTGCTCAGAATTCTTTTTGTACTGAAAGGTGCCTTTGACGAGCGCGAAGGAATGTCGGTCGCGTCGTTCAAAAGGTAGGAAACAGCATCTGCAGCCCGGCTTCGGGAGGCTTCATGTACGTCGCGGCTCAAGTCAGGAAATCGTTGCGCTTCAGCAATTGTAGCACGCATGACGTCGACCGAGTCGTCAATAGCTCTCTCGCTAATCGCTGTCGCGAGGTTCGTCAGCTTGTCCTGCACCGTACGCCCGTGGGGTATGTAGCCGTCGAAATTCGTCAATCCGTTGATGACGCGGGCGACCACCGCGGCGAAAAGCGCCTCTTTACCGGGAAAGTGGGAATAGATCGTCGGCTTGCTCGCCGGCGCCATCTCGGCGATTTCGTCGACACTCGTACTTTGGAAGCCTTTTTCGAGAAAGAGCTTCTGGGCAGCGTCGAGGATCCGCCGCTCCACGTCGGCGGCGAGACCCTTAGGCGGTCTGCCGGGTCGGACGCGCAGGTGTTTTTTGCTTCTTGTGCTGGCCATTATCGGCACCTCGTTGCAATCACGATCTTGAGAGCTCTGAGACCCTCATCCGAAACGGTACTTGACACGTCATCGATAGGCGTGCAAGTAAAATAAACTATACGGTCTAGTATGATTGTGGGAACCGGAACCGGACGATGCGCGCGCAGCTGATAGCCCGACAAATTGCGATGCCGATGGCGATCCTGCTGACGCTGCTAGCAGGTTTGGAGAGTGGACTCGCGAGCAACGATTTGGCGAGCGGTCGCGAACCAAGGATGGGTTCGGCGCGCGTTTTCACACCTGCTCGATCCGCCAAGATCTCCATCGCAGACACGCCGACGGCGACGCTGAACGCGGTGGAAGAGCCCTTCGCATCCCCCGGCTTGCACTTTGCCGATGGGCCGCTCGCTCAGATTTGGCAAGACGTAAAGCTTCGCGTTCTGATCGATATGGCAAGCTTGGCGCTCTGTGCTGCCCAAGAAGCATCTTGCTCGCCGGCCGCGCGCGCCCTCCGCAAGATCGTTGACGAAGCACGAAGCCAGGACGGCGTTGCCCGCATTGGCTTCATCAATCGCGCGATTAATTTGGCAATAAAGCCAGCCATCGATCCTTTGGTCTGGCAGTCAGCGTTAGCAACTCTTTCTGCGGGCGCAGGTGACTGCAAAGACTACGCGGTTGCGAAGTATTTCGCGCTGCTAGAAGCCGGTTTCCCCGAACGGGACGTGAAACTCGTGATCGTGCGCTTGATCGCCGCGCATCAAGACCATGCGATCGTTGCCGTCCGCTTCAACGGGGGTTGGATTGTGCTGGACAATCGTTGGCTGGCGCTAATCCACGACTTCGAGCTTCGACGCGCGGAGCCGCTCTACATTCTCGATGAGGCCGGCGTTAGGCGATTTGGCCAGCGGGAGGCGAGATCGACTTCCAGTGTGCGGTCTGGACAAGGTGCAAAGTCACAATGACCAAATTGAGCACACGAACGATTGAGTGCGCTCTCAGAAGGAGCTGACGATGGCAAATATCTTGGCCGTGACCCTGAAGCGCGTGAGTGCCGCGTTGGCACTGGCGCTCCTCGCGCCGGCGCTAAGTGCGTGCCACGATGACTCTGCGGGCTCGACACAGCGTGCGGCGTTCGTGCGCACGGAGATTGTGCGGCCGCGAGTTCGGCAAACGTCAGTGACGATAACCGGCGAGGTTCAAGCCCATTTCCGTGCCGATCTGGCGTTTCGGGTCAGCGGACGCGTGGTTGAACGGTTGGTGGAGGCTGGGGCTCACGTCGAGCGCGGCCAAGTTTTGGCCCGCCTCGATCCCGCCGAGCAGAAAGCCGACCTCGATGCCGCAACGGCGGCGGCGGCAGCGTCGCAGTCTCAATTGCGCGTGGCAACAGCGACGTTTGAGCGGCAGAAGGCACTCCTTTCCAACGGTTTCACCACGCGAGTCGTCTTCGATCAGGCGCAGGAAGGATTACAAAGCGCAGAAGCTTCGCTGGAGGACGCGAAGGCGCAATTGGGAAGGGCTAAAGAGGCGCTTGGAGATACCGAACTACGCGCCAGCGCCGCCGGAGTGATTACCGAGCGTAAGCTCGAGATCGGCCAGGTGGTGGACGCGGGTCAGTCGGCTTTCACACTGGCGCAAGACGGCGACCGTGACGCTATCTTCGATGTCGATGAACGAATCTTGCTAGGAGACGCTGAACGCGGCGAAATAGCGCTGAGGCTCCTCTCGGATCCGAATGTCACAGCTCTCGGACGCATAAGGGAGGTATCGCCGGCAGTCGATACGAAAAGCTCCACGGTGCGGGTCAAGGTCGCAATTCAAAATCCGCCGCGTGCCATGACGCTTGGAAGCAGTGTAGCCGGCACAGGCAGATTTAGACCGGTCGCGCAAATCAGCTTGCCGTGGGCGGCCTTGATGGCGATGGGCTCAAAGCCAGCGATCTGGGTTGTCGACCCGGCGAACAACGCAGCTTCATTGAAGCCAGTGACGATCGGCGGCTATGAGGCCGGAACGGTCATCATCAAAGAAGGACTACAGCCTGGAGAGCGCGTCGTCGTCGATGGAGGCAAGCTGCTTAGCTCCGGCCAATTGGTCACATATCAGGGCGATCAGTCATGAAGCCACACGCAGCCATGACAGCCGGCATCTTGGCCGTGACGCTGGTCACGTCGGGGTGCAACGAAAGAACAGAGGCACCCGAGCCGGTTCGACCAGTCCTGTCGATTGTTGTCGAACCGACGCCGCCGGGCAGCACTGTAGCGGCGGGTACTGTAGAACCCCGCTACACGACGAATATCGGGTTCCGCGTGCTCGGCCGTCTCATCTCGCGCCCCGTCAACGTCGGAGACTTGGTTGAGGAAGGCCAGATCCTCGCCGCAATCGATCCGACGACGTTTGAGCTCGCAGTTCAATCTGCCAGAGCAGAGCTCTCAAGAAGCAAGGCCCGACTTGCGAATGCAAGCGCAACGGAAGAACGAAAGCGGACACTGATTGTCGGCGACGCGACGACAAAGGCTAGTTTGGACGACGCAGAATATGCACGAGTCGGCGCCCAAGCATCGGTTGCTCGCGCGCAGGCGAACCTGACGAAGGCACTTGAGCAACTGGGCTACGCGCAGTTGAAGGCCGAGTTCGCCGGGGTTGTAACGGCCGTAAGCGCCGATGTGGGACAAGTCGTCTCACCCGGGCAGACTGTCGTTACACTAGCACGGCCCGACGTGAGAGAGGCTGTCGTCGATGTCGGGCCGGATTTCCCCGTCGCGTTGCAGCTTGGTCTGCCATTTACGGTAAGTTTGCAGTTGCTTCCCGCCATTCAGGTGGAAGGCCGGATCCGCGAGATTGCGCCGCAAGCGGATGACGCGACGCGCATGCGTCGCATCCGCATATCCTTGATTGATCCGCCCCCAAGCTTTCGGCTCGGAAGCACCGTCACGGCGACACTGAGCAAGTTACAAGATGAAGTTCTGCGGGTGCCTGCATCAGCTGTCCTCACCAAGGAGGGCGACACTTTTGTTTGGGTCGTCGATCTGCCCGCCAGCACAGTCTCACTGCGCAAGGTCGCGCTCTCGGCAGATGGAAGCGGTATGCGGGTCGACGCCGGTCTCTCCGCTGGAACACGCGTAGTAACTGCCGGTATCCATAGCCTCAAGCAAGGACAGCAAGTCCGAATCGAAGAGGACGCAACGCCATGAGGTCGTTCAATCTTTCCGACTGGGCGCTCAAACACCGTTCCCTCGTCTGGTATTTCATGATCGCCTTCATGACGGCCGGCCTATTTGCCTACCTGCAGCTTGGCCGACAAGAAGATCCGGACTTCACAATCAAAACTATGGTGATCCAGGCCCAATGGCCGGGCGCATCCGCCGAGGAAGTGACGCGCCAAGTCACGGACAGGATCGAGAAGAAGCTCGAGGAGTTGGAGTCGCTCGATTACACAAAGAGCGTAACCACGGCGGGCCAAACGACGGTCTTTGTATACCTTCGAGATAACACGAAGGCCAGCGATGTCCGCCCGACGTGGGTTCGGGTCCGCAACATGATCGCGGACATTAGGCCTGACTTACCGCAAGGCGTTATCGGGCCTGGCTTCAACGATCGCTTCGGCGATGTGTTCGGCAATATCTACGCTTTCACCAGCGACGGCCTAAGTCAGCGCCAGCTGCGCGACCAGGTCGAGGACGTTCGCGCGAAGGTCTTGACTGTCCCGAATGTCGGTAAGGTAGACATTCTGGGCGCACAGGACGAGGTCATTTACCTCGAGTTTTCCACGCGCAAGATCGCGGCGCTTGGCATCGATGCTCGGTCAATCATGTCCTCCCTCCAGGCCCAAAATGCCGTCACGGCATCTGGCGTATTTCAGGAAGGACCCGAGCGGATCAGTGTGCGCGTCAGCGGCGAGTTCACATCGGAGGCAAGTCTCAAAGCAATCAATCTGCGGATCAATGACCGGTTCTTCCCCCTGACGGACGTGGCCAAAGTTACCCGGGGGTATGTCGACCCGCCCACGACGCTGATCCGCTTCAACGGACAACCCGCCATCGCTCTCGCCATCGGCATGAAAACAGGCGCTAACCTGTTGAAATTCGGCGAGGCCTTGAAGGAGGAAATGTCAAAGGTCATTGCCGATCTGCCGATCGGGGTCGGCGTCCATCTGGTGGCGGATCAACCCGTTGTTGTCGAGCACGCGGTTTCGGGCTTCACCGAAGCATTGTTCGAGGCGGTCGTCATTGTTCTCGCCATCAGCTTCTTCAGTCTCGGCCTGCGTGCCGGTCTTGTGGTTGCGATCGCGATCCCATTGGTTCTCGCAATCACCTTTGCGGTGATGGCGGTTTGCGGCATTTCGCTACAGCGGATTTCGCTCGGAGCATTGATCATTGCTCTGGGACTTCTGGTCGATGACGCGATGATTGCCGTCGAAATGATGGTGGCAAGGCTCGAGGTCGGCGACCCGCTGTCGAAGGCCGCGACCTACGTCTACACGTCCACCGCGTTCCCGATGCTGACGGGTACGCTCGTCACCGTCGCCGGATTCATACCCATTGGCCTCAACAGCAGTAATGCCGGCGAATACACGTTCACCTTGTTCGTCGTGATTGCCGTCTCATTGATCGTGTCATGGATCGTCGCGGTCCTGTTCACTCCGCTGCTCGGGGTCACCATTCTCCCAGCCAAGATGAAAGGTCATCACGGCGGCAAGGGACGAATTGCCGGGATGTTCGCTCGTGTATTGGCCGTGTGCATGCATCACCGATGGGTAACGATCGGAGTTACCGTGGCGGCGTTCGTGGCCGCGCTCTGTGGCACGCAGTTCGTCCAGCAGCAGTTCTTTCCGTCATCCGACCGTGCCGAACTGGTCATCGACTGGAACTTGCCGCAGAACGCCTCGATCGCCGACACCAACGCACAGATGGCTCGGTTCGAGCGTGAACAACTTGAGGGAAATAATCGGGTCGATCATTGGTCGACCTATGTGGGAACCGGCGCGCCGCGGTTCGTTCTCTCGTTCGATTTGCAGACTGCCAACAGCTGGTTTGGTCAGATGGTCGTCGTCACCAAGGGCGGCATCACGGTCCGTGACCGGCTCAAGGAGCAGTTCGAAGGCTATTTGCGGAAGACTTTTCCAGGCACCGATACGTACGTCAAACTGCTTGAGGTTGGGCCCCCGGTCGGCCGCCCGGTGCAATACCGGCTCAGCGGCCCGAACATCTCAAAGGTAAAAGAGTTGTCCGAGAAGTCTCGCCGCGATCGTGCGATCAAATCCTCACCTGAACCATGTTGTGTTCAATTGGATGGAGCCCGCGCGCGTCGTGAAAGTAGACGTTCTGCAGGACAAGGCGCGGCAGCTCGGTGTGTCCTCGGAAGATATCGCCGCTACTCTGAACGGTGTTCTCAACGGCACATCCATCACACAGGTGCGCGACAGTATATATCTGATAAACGTGGTGGATCGGGCGACGGCCGCGGAACGCGCATCAATCAGCACGCTGCGTGACTTGCAACTCATTGGCTTGGGCGGTCAATCTGTGCCGCTTGGCGCAGTCGCCAACATACGCTACGAAGTTGAACAGCCGACGATATGGCGGCGGTCCCGGTTGCCCACCATCACCCTGCAATCGAGCATCCGTGATGACGTGCAGCCGAATACCGTTGTGGAGCAACTCGCGCCAAGGATTGCCGAGTTTTCTAAGCAGCTGCCTAACGGGTACTCGGTCGCGGTCGGAGGATCCGTCGAGGAGAGTGCCAAGAGCCAAGGCCCGATCAAGGCTGTCATTCCGCTGATGCTGTTTGTCATGGCTACCATCTTGATGGTGCAACTGCAGAGCTTTCATCGACTGTTTCTGGTATGCGCGGTCGCGCCGCTTGCAGTGATCGGCGTGGTCACAGCTTTGCTGCCCAGCGGAGCGCCACTCGGATTCGTCGCCATTCTCGGTGTGCTGGCGTTGATCGGCATCCTCATCCGCAACTCAGTGATCCTGATCGTGCAGATTGAAGAAGTGAGAAACGAAGGCCGGCCGGCATGGGAGGCGGTGGTGGAAGCAACCGAGCACCGGTTTCGGCCGATCATGCTGACCGCGGCGGCGGCGAGTTTGGCCCTCATTCCCATCGCGCGCGAGATTTTTTGGGGGCCGATGGCCTACGCGATGATGGGCGGCATCATCGTCGGCACCCTGCTCACGTTGTTGTTCTTGCCGGCTCTGTACGTGACTTGGTTCCGGATTAAGGAGCCGGCTACGGGCTCAAAATCCATTGATGTGGCGTCCCCTTCCACGTCCGAGGAGCGTCCGCGGGAGGACGCCCGGTCTGAAGCGGCTGGTGCTCAAATAAAAGTCATGGACCCGGTCTGATTGGTCATCCGGTGAAGTCTAGTTCGGAGATTTCAATGATGGATGCAGGCCTATTTTCCGCTGGTGCAGCCCTCGTAGGAGCGGCGATTGGCGGCTCCATGTCCTTTCTTGGTTCTTGGATCGGGCAGCAAAGGGAAGTTCATGCACAGTGGGTTGGCCAAGACCGGCTTCGTCGCCAGGAGCTGTATAAGGAGTTCATTCAGCAGGCC
>CAWIRY010000090.1:0-17907 GCA_963838485.1 uncultured delta proteobacterium
TTAGGACAGAACATGGCCCTTTCAAATTCAGCCGAGAATCCGGAAATACGGGTATTGATTGTCGAAGATAATGACCGATTCCGTCAGGCCTTTAAAGACAACCTTCAAATAGTCAGCCCTGATCTCCACATCGAGGAGGCGATCGAAGGGAAGGAGTGCCTGGAAAAGGTGGAGACCTTTCGTCCCCAATTGGTCTTTATGGATATCCGGTTACCCGGAGAGAACGGTCTTTCCCTGACCAAAAAGATCAAGGCCAGCTATCCTGAAATGCTGGTCGTCGTTCTCACCAGTTATGACAACCAGGAATATCGGGATGCGGCCCTGCAAAGCGGGGCCAGTCGTTTTGTTTCCAAGGACTCTTTGAATTTCGAGGAGATGGCGGCGCTGATTAGATCGATTTAGGGAAAATAAAAACCAAGAATTCAGAATCCAGAAGTCAGAATTCAGAATAAAAAACCTTAATTCGTTGATTCAAAGTTTTATCTTCATGCTCACCGACCGGTCCATCCCCTATCCCGGAAAAGCCAGGAAATAAATCCCGGCGGTGCTCATCATCAAGCAGATAGGGATTATTTTGCTTTTTGAACCACCGTGACTATCATTTCCTTCCCTGATTGATAGCCCACCTTTTGGGCGGCATTGCCTAAGTTACAGGCGATTTCCAGGTAACCGCTGCTGCCGACCAAGGCCATTAAGGCGCCGGCCCGGCCCTGGGAATAGGTCTGAAGCAAGGCCGTGATGATCTGCGGCCCGATCATCATTTTAAAGGCTGAACCGGACAAAAAGGGAAGGAGTGCTTCCCGGCTTATATTGGTAATCAGGTTGCCGAAATGATCGGCCCAGAGGACCTGGCCGATAAGCCGGTTTTTTTTAATCTCCGGTTCGGGAAGGGGAAGCAAGACAGGATCGGATACAGGCGGTCCCATTTCCTCCAGGCGGATTCCAAGGCTCAGATGAGCAGCCGCCGGGGCCATTATGTCCCGCCCGTGAAAGGTGGCGGAAATCTTCTTCAAAAAAAAGGCCTGGTTGGTCAATTGAATTATTTTGATCCTGGGTTGTTCCTTCAGAACCAAAGTAAACAAGCCGTTATCCGGCCCGACCCAGATATGATCTTTCCCCTTGATGCCGATCAGCCTCCGCTCTCCCCCTACACCCGGATCTACCACGGCCAGGTGAATGGTCCCTTTTGGGAAATAAGAAAAGGCGCTATTTAAAACAAAGGCCCCTTCCAGGAGGCGATGATGTGACAAGGCGTGGGAGAGGTCCACTAACCGGACTTCGGGATTGATCCCCAGGATCACCCCTTTCATGACCCCCACATAGGGATCCGTTAATCCGAAATCGGTGCTCAGGGTGATGATTGACATGGGTTGGTTCGAAAATGCGGTTCAAGGTTCAGGGTCCGGGAAAACCCCTTTTCATGATTCGTGACGCCCGCCCTCACCCTCCCCCTCGCTTAAATCTATCCCTGGCGTTGGTTTTTTACTTATTTTGATGCCGGCCAAAAAGAAAAAATCCATTCCTGAAGGTGAAAGATCGTTATTTTTTTTGAGCAGCCGAAGCAGCGCCAAGGGCCGCCAGGATCTCCTTCATGTGGTCGATATGTTCGCCCAGGTGGTACTCGGCCAAGGCCCCGACAAATACGCCCAAAGTCGGATATTCCCCCAACGGCGATTCTTTGAACAAGGGAATATGGGCCTTGCGGGCCAACTGTTCATCAGACAGGCCGGACACCAACTCCGCCATACGTCCATATTCTCCGTTTAATTGGGAAAGTAGTTCGGCGAAGGTCATTTGGGGACGTTTCCCGGTGTAGTACGAATCGGCGGCCTCTATATCCAGGCGGGGGGTGTCCTGGGTAAGGATGGTCTGAAAGGCCGGCAGGAGACCGATTCCTTCAGGGCCTGAAAGATGGGAGATGATCTCTTTGGGAGACCAGCGGCCGGCCGGGGCCCGGGAGGCCGTGGCCTCATCAAGACCCGCACAAAGCTTGTTCATTTTTTTCAGGTTTTGACGGATCGTTTGCGCCAATCGGGCGCCTTCAGCAGATGCCATGTTCGTTCCTCCTTTTGGAAAATTTTTATTTGACAGGATTAACAAGATTAATCAGAAATAAAAATCTCCTTCAGGTCAATAACCAAATCATCAAATAGTCCAGCCTTCACTTTATCCACTCCCGAATAGACTTCCGCCCGGCCATATTTCCCGTTTTCGGAAAGCCTATATACCATGACAATTTTATCGATCGGATGGATGATCCAGTATTCATGTACTTTATTCTTTTCATAAAGGTTTAACTTGGTTATATAATCCATAGAAGCCGTGGAGGGAGAAAGGATTTCCATGATCAGATCGGGACTGCCCTTGCATCCTTTTTCATCCAATTTGGATGGGTCACAAATAACCATGATATCCGGTTGCACAACGGTCTTGATTTCGTCATCTTCTTCCCCTCCTTCGGGTAAACGGACATCAAAAGGGGCATGGTAGACTTCGCATTTTTTCTCTTCCAGATATTGGGAAATTTTCTTGACTAAGGCAACGGAAATTTTTTGATGACTCCTGGAAGGAGAAGGTGTCATATTATAAGCCACTCCCTCGATCAACTCCCACCGCTCGTCGTCTGGCCATTCCACATAATCCTTGTAAGTATAGGAGTCATTTTTTTTTTTATTTGGATAACCCATAACGATTTCTCCCTTAGTTCGAAAATAACCTTTGTTGTCCATCCCCACCCCTTCCCTCCCCCCTCCGAGGGGGAGGGTGAGGGAGGGGGGGAATTTTTCATGTTTCGTGGCGCCCGCTTCAGGCGGGCATGAGTGCTTAGCATGAGAATATTATTTTATTATAACAGAACGGTTTAATTATACAAAAAAATAGTGGGAAGGTTGAGGAAATGGAGGAACTAAAAAGACATGGAGTCCGAAAGAAATAATCGCTGCAGAAAGAGACTGGGAACAATCAGGTTTACGGAGCGGGAACGACCCGGTGGACTTCGTGAGGGACAAGGATTTGAAGGACATCGAATACCGCCGCTCCCTGAAGCCTTAACTCTTCTTTGTCTTCCTCGGATAGCGCCTTGTCTATGGCCAAATGGGTCTCTGTTATCTGCCTTATTGTCCCCCACCCGGGAATCAATGACCCTATTGATACTTCATACTCCTTGCCAGATATTTGTATTAACCCGGTTTCTTTACTGCTCAACTTCCTCAAGATTGATAACTACATCGAGGAGATATGGGATTAGCATCAAATGGGGGTTTGACAACTTCTTCCTCCTACTGTAATCGTTCAGTTGCCATTTTTGAAAAATCAGAAGAATACACTTACTACTACTCGGACAAGATAGCACTGAAATTTATCGATTGCCAATGGAAATGTGCGATAGTTTAATTCCAGCCGGTTGGCATGAACCAGTAATTGACGGCCTCCTGGCCCGGGGGGCGGTTAGGAGAAAGCTTGAACCGCTAAGGCGCTAAGGGCGCAAAGGAGGCGCGAAGGAGGCGCGAAGGATAAATTCTTTTTCGGATCGGAACGAACGATTCGAAAAAGGGCTTGGCCTGCCGGTATCCCGGCAATGAATAAGTTTCCCCCTCTTGTCTTGGCGCTTATTCCCTTGGCGTACTTGGCGTCTTAAGCGAAGCGGGCGGGGGAAAGCTTGAACCGCTGAGGCGCTAAG
Organism: uncultured delta proteobacterium; assembly: GCA_963838485.1. Taxonomy (GTDB): domain Bacteria; phylum Desulfobacterota; class RBG-13-43-22; order RBG-13-43-22; family RBG-13-43-22; genus RBG-13-43-22. The sequence continues at coordinate 3,680 of CAWIRY010000090.1, forward strand.
GACGCAAAGGGGGCGCGAAGGATAACATTTTTTTCGGATCGGGACGAACGATCCGAAAAAGGGCTTGGCCCTGTCGGGGTTACAATAATGAGAGAAATTCTTCTCGTGACAATCCTGCCTGCTCCAGAATTGCCCTTAAGGTTCCTTTCGGTAACACTTTTCTCTCAGGTATGATAACTAACCTGGGTAATCCTGACCCCTTTTTAACCATAGCGATATGACTTCCCTTACCTCTTTTGGGGGCATCCAGGAAGCCTCCTTTTCTTAAAGCCCGAACGACCTCCCTCGAAGAAAGGGAAGGTATTCTGGTCATTAAACAACGGCCTCCAAATAAGCCGTAAATTTTTCTTTGGTTGTCAGGCTTTCTTCGATGTCCTCAATCAGACCGAGTTCTTTGGCGTTGTCCAGATATAATTCAACCGCTTCTTTTAAATTACTGACCGCCTCTTCAAACGTATCCCCACAACTGGCTACCCCCAGTTCAGGACACTTGGAAACAAACCCTTCCGCCTCCTTCCAGACGACGGCTGTATATTCAAAAACTTTCATAGGGGTACCCTTACCTGTCAATAGGAGTTGTTGGATTTATTCTGTTTAATCAATTTGTTTTATGTTCAAGATAAAGTCATAGAAATTATTATAATAACATAGGTTGAGTCCGGTTTCAAATTTTTCCTTGGCGTCTTGAGCGAAGCGGGCGGTTGGGAGAAAGCTTGAACCGCGAAGGCGCAAAGGGGGCGCGAAGTTAGCCTGCGGCGGCTGATCTGGGTAGGATAAAGAATTTTTTGGCACGGGTCCGGCAGGGCCGGACACACGGATGGCACGGTTACTGCCAAGCTTTTCTCCAAAAATCAGGAACCTGATTTCCGGAGACCGGCCGTCCGCCGGGGGCGGAAAAAAGGCAACTACAAAAGATAGAATCTATTTTTGGCACGGATAAACTGTCAAGGCAAGGCCGTACTTATCGTACTTATGTGTGCTTATCCCTTAGGCGGCCTTTTTGAGCACCCTCCTTTCGGGGGCTTGGTATTGACCCACATAGTCTCTGTTATTCCGAACGATGGCATGGATTCCCTAAAAGCTTCCTCGATACGGCGATCAGTGCCCTCATCCTCTCCATGCCCCTGCTGGTTAGTCTGGTATAATACTCATACATGATCCCGGTCTTTCTTATCATTTGGATAGCCGCATAGAACAGGAATGCCGGATGTCCATGAAAATGCCGGCCAGACCCTCTTGGATGCCTACCGTCTTCCGCGCCAGGGCAATCAGAGACTCCGCGTCTTCAAAACCTAACTTGCCCTTGCTCCGTTTCCACATCTCTTTACCCAGAGCCTTCTTAGATAAACGGCCTATCCGTTCAGGAGTAGTATATCTTTTCAAGGCGAAGTGATTGATTTTGGGAAAGAGGCTCACAGACCCCGAAAAAATTCTAAAAAAACAGTTGACAAATGAAATAAATAACCAAATAATTGTTTCTAACAGATGTTCCAAACGTCAGTTTGTTGTCGATTATGTTGGCGGAAGGCAGCGATGCAAGACAACTCAAAGAGGAACGAGGACACAAAATCAAGGCTGATCGAGGCGGCAGGGGAGATGTTTGCGCAGCATGGTTATCGTGCGACGACAGTAAGAGATATATGCAATAGTGCTGGTACTCATGTCGGTTCTGTCAACTATCACTTCAGGGACAAAAGAGGACTCTATACGGCTATCATCGAGTATTCACACCGATTGGCGGTTAGCAAATATCCGCCTAATTTGGGACTCACGGAAGGAGCCACACCGGAGGAAAGACTACGGGCATTTATTCTGTCACTTCTTTTGCGTGCTATGGATAAAGGTTTGCCTGCCTGGCATGGGAAGCTCATGGTCCAAGAAATCGTCGATCCAAGCAATGCTTTCAATCAAATAGTGGAAAACTCTGGCCGACCTCTTTATGCTTATCTTTCGGGTATTGTTCGAGAACTAATGCACGGAGAAAAGCCACTGGATGGAGAAGAAGGCCATGAGATCTTTCTTGTAACAATGAGCATAATTGGACAATGTCTACACCATCATATTGGGAGACATATCATTGCGGCTCTTCGCCCGCAGAGCTTTGACCCAACCCATATTGAACAAATTGCCGACCATATCACCCGGTTCTCCCTCGGCGGCATCCGGGAGGTCGCGGCAGGAGGAGTCGGATCTCGACTCCTTGATCGAGTGGACCGAGAAGGAACTTAATTCTAAGGAGGCAAGAATAAAGTGACCCTTAAAATTAAAATCTTGATATTCTTTTTCTCTATAATCTTTTTTATCACTTATGCCTGTGCCCTGAATTTTATCCCCAAGATCGCTTATTCCATTGGGAACTTCTAACTCGGAGCCGACGATAATCCCAAAGGCCGTAATCGATAACCTTACGGTTATACTGGAAGGCAGTGCCTCTAAATCCATCATTCATTGATTACGTCGATTAAGTCAGGAAGAACGCCATGGACCTTGGTCCCCCCGCGCGATGTTCGGTCTTTAAGCAAAGCTATAAATTGGGCTTACCAAAATAGAGAAGAATGCCTGAAAATGGCTTGCGAAGCCAGCGAATCGATCTGGAATAATTTTACCCTCAAGGGGATGATCGATAAAACCGAGGAGATTTACAGGGAATTATTAGGATGGGGTCGTCCCACAACCAGTTTATCATAATAAAATGTTATCAAGGTCCCAGGAGTAGAGGGGAACGTTGACTCATAATTGATGTTACCGGAAGGAGGAGGCTAATCCCGGGCTTTCTGCAACTGGGTCTGATAGATTTTTTTAAGTTGCGCCTCAATGGCGGTTCTTAAGCGGGAAATGTCAGCCCGAATATACGGATACCTCAAGGAGCGGTAGGATGAGAATTTCAAAGTTGATCTTGGTAAACCTTATTGTATTATCAGCCGGCTTTTTGATGAATGCTTGCGAACGCAAGCACCCGGCTCCGCCCCCCGTCCCGGAAGTCGCCACAGTGGCGGTCCAGCCGCAGCGGATCGTGCTGACCACCGAATTGCCGGGGCGCACCTCCGCCTATCTGGTCTCCGAAATCAGGCCCCAGGTCAACGGCATCATCCAGAAACGTTTTTTTACGGAAGGTTCCGATGTCAAGGCCGGCCAGGTACTCTATCAGATCGATCCGGCCCCTTTTCAGGCCGCCCTCGACAATGCCAAGGCCGCCCTTGGCCGGTCTGAGGCCAACCTACCGGCCGTCCGGTTGAAGGCCGAGAGGTACAAAGAAGCACTTCCAGACAAAGCGGTCAGTCAGCAGGACTATGACGACGCGGCGGCGGCCCTGAAACAGGCCGAAGCCGATGTCCAATACTATAAAGCCATGGTTGAGACGGCCCGAATCAATCTTGGATACACCCGGATCACCGCACCCATCTCCGGTCGCATCGGCCGGTCCAACGTGACGGAAGGGGCCCTGATGACCGCCAACCAGCCGGCTGCGCTGGCTTCGATTCAGCAGCTTGACCCGGTCTTCGTCGATGTGACCCAATCCACGACCGAACTGCTGCGGTTGAAACGAAGCCTGGAAGACGGCCGCCTCAAACGAGATGGAACAAATCAGAACAAGGTCAGTCTCATCTTAGAAGACGGCACGAGATATCCCCTGAAAGGGTCGTTTCAATTCCGCGAGGTCTCGGTGGATGCAACGACCGGATCCTTCATACTGCGGATGGTTTTTCCAAATCCCAAACACCTTCTCCTGCCAGGCATGTTTGTCCGGGCAGAAATGGAAGAAGGGGTCAATAGACAGGCCATCCTTATTCCCCAGCAGGCGGTCTCACGGGATACGAAAGGGAATCCTGTCGCGCTGATCGTGGACGCCAAGGGGATTGTCCAGCAGCGGATGCTCACCCTCGATCGGGCCATGGGCGACCAATGGCTCGTCTCGGCCGGTCTTTCGTCCGGCGAGCGGGTAATCGTCGAAGGCATGCAAAAGACGCGACCCGGCTCTGCCGTGAAAGTGGTTCCTTTTGAGGCCAATAAAACCGGGCCCAAACCTGGTGCCGGATCAGGGGCCCAGCCGCCAAAGCGAACCGCTGGAGGCCTGTAATGTTATCAAAATTCTTTCTGGATCGTCCGGTATTTGCCTGGGTCATCGCCTTAATTCTGATGGTGGCGGGCGGGCTGGCCATTTACAATCTGCCCATCGCCCAGTACCCCCCCATTGCCCCGCCGTCCATCGCCATTACCTCACTCTATCCGGGGGCCTCGGCGGAGACAGTGGAAAACAGTGTCACCCAGATCATCGAGCAGAAGATGACCGGCTTCGACAAGATGCTCTACCTGGCCGCTACCAGTGACTCGTCCGGCGCCTCCCGCGTTGAGCTGACCTTTGCCCCGGGGACCGATCCGGACCTGGCCTGGGCTCAGGTGCAGAATAAGCTCCAACTGGCTATGACCAGTCTGCCGGAGGTGGTGCAGCGCCAGGGCGTCACGGTGAGCAAATCCACCCGCAACTACCTGTTGATCGTGGGCATGATCTCGGAAGACGGCAGCATGGATGGGAACGATTTGCGGGACTATGCCCAATCCAACCTGGAGAAGGTGCTTTCAAGGGTACCCGGGGTGGGCGAGGTGGCGACCTTCGGCACCCAGCATGCCATGCGGGTCTGGCTCAACCCTGACAAACTGAACGATTACCAACTGACGACCCAGGATGTCATCACAGCCCTTCAGGCCTACAACGTGGAGGTGTCGGCCGGCCAGTTCGGCGGGGCGCCGGCCGTGGAGGGCCAGCGTTTGAACGCCGCCATCATCGTCCAGAGTCTATTAAAGACGCCCGCAGAGTTTGCCGCTATCCCCATACGCACCAACCCTGACGGCTCCATCGTGCGGATCAAGGATGTGGGACGAACCGAACTGGGAAGCGAACAGTACGACCAGGACAGCTATTATAACAACAAGCCCGCCGCCGCCTTGGCCATCCGGCAGGCCGCCGGCGCCAATGCCCTGGCCACGGCTAAGGCCATCAAGAACAAATTAGAGGAGATGAGCCGGTTTTTCCCTCCCGGTATGAAGGTCATTTATCCCTTCGACACCACCCCTTTTGTCAAGGTGGCCATAGAAGAGGTGGTCAAGACCCTTTTTGAGGCCATCCTTCTGGTTTTCCTGGTCATGTTTCTATTCATGGGAAACATGCGGGCCACCCTGATCCCGACCATCGCGGTGCCGGTGGTCATTCTGGGGACCTTTGCGGTGCTGGGGCTCTTCGGGTTCTCCATCAACATGCTGACCATGTTCGCCATGGTGCTGGCCATCGGCCTGCTGGTGGACGACGCCATTGTGGTGGTTGAGAACGTGGAACGGATCATGAGTGAGGAGGGGCTTTCACCCAAAGAGGCCACGGCCAAGTCCATGAACCAGATCACCAGCGCCCTGATCGGTATCGGCCTGGTACTCTCGGCGGTCTTCGGCCCCATGGCCTTCTTTCCCGGCTCCACCGGGGTTATTTACCGTCAGTTTTCCTTGACGATTATTGCTTCCATGATGCTTTCGGTGGTGGTGGCCTTGATTCTGACGCCGGTCCTCTGCGCCTCGCTTCTCAAGTCGGTGCCTGAGGGGCAGGAAGCGGCGGAAACCGGGGTCGCCTTCCTTCGCCCCTTCTTCAGGAGGTTTGACCGCGTTTTTTCCTGGGTCAGAAACCGGTATAGTGCCGTGGTCAGGCACTCTATTTCCAGGAAACGACCCTACCTGGTGGTCTACATTCTGCTCCTTGGGGTGATTGCTTTCCTGTTTCTGCGGTTGCCCACCAGTTATCTCCCGGAGGAAGATCAGGGAATTCTGATGGTCCAGACCATGCTTCCGGCGAACTCGACCATGGAGCAGACCGAGAAGGTCATGGAGGGGGTCAGGGACCATTTCCTGAAGGGTGAGAAAAAGGCGGTTGAATCCATCATGACCATTTCCGGTTTTAGTTTCGCTGGCAATGGTCAAAATATGGGTCTGGCCTTTGTCAAGCTCCAGGACTGGAAGCTTCGCCATTCGCCGGAATTGAAGGCTGAGGCCGTAGCCAGCCGGGCCATGAGGGCCTTTTCAAAAATTCGCAGCGCCATGGTCTTTGCCTTTCCGCCACCGCCGGTCGTCGAACTCGGTATTTCCAAGGGCTTTGATTTCCAGTTGCTGGACCGCGGCGGTTTGGGCCACGCCCGCCTGATGGCGGCCCGCAACCAGCTTCTCGGCCTGGCGGCCAGGGACCCGAGACTGGTCCGTGTCCGCCCCAACGGCCTGGAAGACGTGCCCGAATACCGGATCGATGTGGATTGGGAAAAGGCCGGCGCCCTGGGGGTCCCCATCACCTCCATTCACGATACCATATCCGCGGCCTTCGGCAGTGCCTATGTCAATGACTTCATTCAGGCCGGCCGGGTGAAGCGGGTATACATTCAGGCCGATGCCCCTTACCGGATGTTGCCCAGGGACCTGGAAAGACTGTATGTGCGCAATACGGCAGGCAATATGGTGCCATTTTCCTCTTTTGCCTCCGGTCACTGGACTTCCGGTTCTCCCAAGTTGGAGCGTTTCAACGGCTTTCCATCCATAAACATCTGGGGCGAACCGGCGCCGGGAAAGAGTACCGGCGAGACTATGCAGGCCATGGAAGAGATCGTCACCAAGTTGCCCCAGGGGATTGGCTTTGACTGGACGGGGCTTTCCTACCAGGAGCGGATGGCGACCTCACAAGGACCGATTCTCTACGCTTTTTCTATCCTGGTCATCTTCCTGTGCGTGGCGGCCTTGTATGAAAGTTGGACTATCCCTTTTGTCAACCTGATGATGTTGCCGCTTGGGGTATTCGGCGCTTTGCTGGCCACCTCCTTGCGGGGGCTTCACAACGATGTTTACTTCCAGATCGGATTCCTTACGACCCTTGGTCTTTCGACCAAGAACGCCATTCTGATCATTCAATTCATCAAGGAGCAGAGGCGGCATGGCGTGGGCCTGATCGAAGCCACTATTGAGGCCGTGCGAATACGTTTCCGCCCCGTCATGATGACATCGCTGGCCTTCTTCTTCGGTACCCTGCCACTGGCCCTCGCCTCGGGTGCCGGTGCCGGCGCGATGAATGCCATTGGAACCGCCGTTACCGGCGGGATGCTGTCCGCCACCTTTATTGACCTGATCTTCATTCCCTTGTTCTTTGTCCTCATATCCCAGATATTCATGAAGAAACAACCCCAGCACCCCCCTGGGCCATCCCCCGCTTCCACCCAGACCCCGGAGGAGGACCACTGATATGAAAAGGTTAAAACCAGTCCTTTACGGCTCTCTGGGAGTGCTCCTTGGCCTGTCCGGCTGCACATTGGCTCCAAACTATACGAAACCCGAAGCCCCGATCCCAGCCACCTGGCCGACCGGTGACGCCTACCAGGAAACCAAAACGGCGACCGGGGTTCCAGCCGCCATGGATCTGAGATGGCAGGAATTTTTCACCGACGAACGGCTAAAAAAGGTCATCGAGACGGCCCTTAACAACAACCGAGACCTACGGCTCGTCGCCCTGAATGTACAAAGGGCCCGTGCGCTGTACGGCATCCAGCGGGCCGAACTTCTGCCGGCAGTCAATGCGACCATCAGCGACAGTAAACAACATGAGTCCGCCTCGACTTTCGGGAGTCTTGCGGGAAATTCGGGTGGATCGGTAACGATCGAACGATACGATGTCAATCTGGGCATCATCTCCTGGGAAATTGATTTCTTCGGCCGCATCCGCAGCCTGAAGGATCAGGCACTGGAGGAATATCTGGCCACGGATCAGGCCCGCATCAGCGCCCAAATCTCCCTTGTATCCGCGGTGGCGGAGGCCTATCTGACCCTGGCGGCGGACCGGGATAACCTCAAACTGGCGCAGTCCACGCTGGAGTCACAGCAGGCGGCCTACGATTTGGTCAGAAGGCGCTATGAAATCGGGATTTCAAACGAACTGGACCTCCGCCGAGCCCAAACGCAAGTGGAAGCAGCTCGGGGAGAAGTGGCCCGCTATATCCAATTGGTGGCGCTGGATGAAAATGCCTTGAACCTTCTGGCCGGCTCTCCGCTGCCGGGTGAGCTCCTGCCTGCAAACCTGGACGGCGTTAAACCTCCCCAGGAGATTTCCGCCGGCGTTTCATCCGAGGTGCTCCTGAACCGGCCTGACATTCTGGCGGCCGAGCATCAACTCAAGGCGGCCAACGCCAACATCGGCGTTGCCCGTGCGTCGTTCTTTCCCCGCATTTCCCTGACCGCCGCAGCCGGGACCGCCAGTGGCGATCTCTCCGGCCTCTTCAAGTCCGGCTCGGATGCCTGGAGCTATTCGCCGCAGATTGTGATGCCGATTTTCGACGCCCGCACCTGGCCGGCGTTACGGGTAACCAAAGTGCAAAAGGAAATCGCTGTGGCCCAATATGTGAAGGCCGTTCAGACGGCCTTCAGGGAAGTGGCCGATGCCCTTGCTATTCGGGGCACGGTGGACCGGCAGTTTTCCGCACAACAATCCCTGGTCAATGCCAGCGCCGAAAACTACCGCCTCTCCAATGTAAGGTACGCAAAGGGAATAGACAACTACCTTGGGGTCCTGGATGCGCAACGCTCCCTCTATGCAGCGCAACAGGGATTTATCGCCGTCCACCTGGGGAAGCTCGCCAATCAGGTGAGGCTTTATGCCGTATTGGGCGGTGGAAGTGAGTAGATCATTGTGAGGATAAAAGAGCGCAGATATCTTTATATAATCAGGAAAAAATGGAATGGTGAGGATCGACATCCCCGATCTTGACCCCTATGATAAGTTAAATCGTGACAGCGGTCATCATAAAAAGTAAAACCGAAGAGCCATGTCGGTCCAAGTCGCCAATGGAGTAATCTTTCTGAAAAGGCTACCTTTTAATGTTCAGGGGAACCAGTTGGTCCAGCTCGGATTGCCTGACCTCGATGTGGGTAACTTTCTTTTTCCTTTTTCCGATATACTCCACAAACTCAACCTAAACGGGGGTATCACCAATTTGTTCAATCTCGCAGTTTGTCTTGCTAATCTTAGGCGGGAAAAAGAGAGGATGTTTGTGGATAGTAAATTAAAAAAAATAATTTAATAATTTAAATAAGTTATGGCGGAAGTGCATGGGAATCGAACCCATGCTTTTGCCAACAACTTATTGAATTTATTATATAATATTTTAACTACCTGGTCCGTTACTGACCCAAGGGCTTTAGTTTATTCTATTCGAGGCACCTTTTCAACAACATAATTCTTTGACCAGACCGTGGGTTCGAATCCCACCCTCTCCGCCATTAAGTTATTGATTATATTAATATTTTTTAATAAAAATATTGTAGATAAGTTGTAGATAAGGTTACTTGGAAGTCACCCAGCACCACACCACAAGTCCACTCCTGGCCAACCCTAATAGATGCAGTCCCTATTGAAAAAGGAGAACCATACGGGGACACTTTAGGACATGGCAGTCATTATGAATTCTGGACAAGGCATCAAAGGTGAACCTGAACAAATAGCCTTGTTTTACTCCACCTGTGCTATCAATGGGTTGTTTGCTACTCTGAGCGGCAACATTTTCGTTTTGACTTCACCTACAACTCTTGATTGGGACATGTATTGAAAACGAATGATTACGGATTGAAAGTTAACAGAGCCTAGACATGTCCGGGGCAAGACGTCCCATAGGATCGTGGGCGTAAGTGTAGGTGGTAGATGTCCTATCAACCGTCAACTTATTTTTTTAACAGCGCCCACATTTTCACTTCCCCTGCCGACGGCCGGTTTGGGGACTCTTACGTTTTTGTTTCGCCGGTTCCACCAGCGAACTTTGAGACGCCTGTGGTGAGAGTAATTTCTGCAGCATTTAATCAATGTAGTCTTTGTCACTTGACTCGATTTCAATCTCAATATCACCTTTTTTATAATGCACCCGGCAGTTGTTGCTCATTTAGGTTCCTCCTTCATTGTACTTGGTCCTGGGAATATAGGGACACTTCCCTATTATCTTGAATTAAGTAAACTGCCCCCGGAATACCACATCAAGAAGCCTTGAATTGTGTAGTCCGCGTTCTTAGCATCTATTCTAATCTTTCCTGTCGTTCTCCCATTCAGGGTCGCTCATCATCTGCCCAACGTGCACCTTCATTTTCGGTGCGGAACGCGACGTGAACTGCAAGGTGTGGTCAAGTCTATCTCGATCCTATTGCCGAACGCTACTCGGCAAAGTGCTTTCGAACCTTCGCCGCGATCTGACGATCCGTCATTTTGTCAACTGTTTCAATACCTTCAATGCGTCCACCGAGGTTATCTCTTTCGAGACGCGTTTTCAACTCGCCCTTTGCCTCACCAGGACCAAATATCAGAATAGATTCTGCAGCCCTAATACTTGCAATTACCGCATCGTAGTAAATGTTGAGATGTCCCTTCAACGTTCTCTGACGGCTATCCCCCGCCGGTACTTGCTGTGGTTCATAGGGACCCTTAAGAGGTGAATCACCAGAACGGCGGAGCTGTTTTTCAACCTTCGATATGATCAGTTTTATCTCTTCCCCTTCGTCCGTAACAGCCACGACAATTGCCTTCCTATGGTCAATCCATAAACCCACTTTTGTTTTCATTGATTTCTCCTTTGTCTATTTACTCCACATTAAAGAGTATTCTCGCTGCTGGATGCCAGATCCGCCACAGGTCATAAGCCATCCTCCAGGCTCACTTTCGAGGCGCCCAAATTATTCTAAAGTTTCTGTATAATTTCCCAACTCAAGGGATTCTGGGGATGTAAACGATATTCATTTGTCTCTGGATTGACGACCCTGCGCTCAATTCCCGTTGTCAAAAAAAGGATACATTCAAAAGTCTTTGTGTAGAGCACGCATCAACATCTGCAAAAAAATGTCCGGATTTATGCCTTTTTCGTTGAATCCAACGTATTTCGTTTTACCACTCTCCCTGTCCGTAATCTTTGAAATTCCATCAATGACAACAATATGTTGATCCTTGACTGAAAGATCTGCATGGAAGCCAAGCAACTCGAAAGCCTTCTCAATAATCATCATATGCCGATCCATTATTTGCCTGCCGATGGTTAGACCAGACGTAAAGTTGAACAGGTCCCAGATCAAGTCGACGGGGATCTCAACCTTTTCTTCCTCCAGTATTTTAAAATTTGCATATCCGAGATAGCATGCACATAATGTAAATGCGGGAAGAATCAATAAATCATAAATTTCGCCGTTTGCCTGAATGTCAGCGGGTATTTTCCCTTTCTTCACAACCTTAATACCGGAAAGGTGGGATAGCCTCTTACTTTCCGACAGAAGTATCTTCGGGCTGGATTCTCCATGCTTTTCGTGCGACTGACTATTTTTCATGAGTTCACCTCCCATGTATCAATAAAACACAAAACCCCGCTCTCTTTTTGAGAAACGGGATTTCCTAAATTCCTCCATATTCTTGCCCCCTTTAGGTAAAGTGGCGTTGCTGGAAGACGGGTTACTTTATTGATCTGGCTTGTGAATAAAACTTCCATTATACACGATTTTAGGAATAGTAAATAGGGGGATTTCCCTTTGGAATGGGACCATTAAATAGGAGGGTCCGTCAACGATTAGTGTTTGTACTCTTCTGTTTTATTCAAATTAGATTTTAGGGTTCTTTAGCAAAATTTATGGGTAATAAATGGCCCTATAAAAAGGGGTTAACGTTAGACTAAGATAAAAGTGCATCCCGCTCTCAAATCTGGCAAGATGGAAGTTGTGCGAAAACAAACCATCGCCAGAGGAGAAACGGGATGCAGATCAAATATATCCTTAATCAGGTTCAAAAGCATAGTGGTTTTGTATATGGTCAAGTTCGATTAAGGAGAAGACGAACTCAAATGACCCTGGAGATTGAAATTCGTCCTCGTCAGAACAGCCGCCCGATTTGTTCGGGCTGTGAGAAGAAAGGCCCCGGCTATGACACCTTGCCGGTCCGATGGTTTCAGTTTGTACCTCTTTGGGGCATAGCTGTTTTTTTCCTTTACGGCCTCCGGCGGGTCGATTGCCCTCGTTGCGGTGTCAAGGTAGAGCGGGTTCCCTGGGCGCAAGGGAAGAACCATATGACCATCCCCTTTTCCTGGTTCCTGGCTCGCTGGGCTAAGCGACTGAGTTGGAAAGAAACGGCCGAGGTCTTTCAGACCACCTGGGATAATGTATTTCGCTCGGTTAAGATGGCTGTCGCCTGGGGACTGGCCCATCGAGATCTTGAGAATGTTACGGCTATCGGCATTGATGAGATCTTCTGGAAAAAGGGTCCTAAATACCTGACGATGGTCTATCAAATCGATATCGGGTGCCGACGATTACTCTGGATAGGTCAGGAGCGGACCCAGAAAACCTTACGGGCCTTCTTTGAAGACTTTGGCCCCGAGGCCACGGCCCGGCTTCGCTTCATCTGCAGTGATATGTGGAAACCCTATCTGCGGATAGTGGCCGAGTTAGCAGGTCAGGCGGTTCATATCTTGGACCGATTTCATATTATGAGTCAAGTGGGTAAAGCCATCGACAAAGTAAGAGCCCAAGAAGCCAAGCAGCTTAAGGCGAAAGGAGAACAGCCAGTCCTGACTAATAGTCGTTGGTGTTTACTGAAACGGCCAGAAAATTTAACCGACAAACAAACGGTAAAGCTGAAGGAACTGTTATCCTGCAATCTGAAAACGGTTCGCGCCTACCTCCTCAAGGAGGATCTGCAGCGCTTTTGGAGCTATACCTCCCCGAAATGGGCTGGTCGATTTCTGGACGAATGGTGTCAAAGAACGACGCGCTCCCGAATCGACCCGATGAAGAAAGTGGCCAAGATGTTACGCAATCACTGGGAGCTTTTGCTCAATTGGTTCCGGGTCAAAGATCGAATCGCATTAGGTGCTGTAGAGGGCTTTAACAACAAAGCGAAATTGACCACAAAAAAAGCCTATGGCTTTCGTAGTTACGAGGTGATTAAAATCGCTTTATATCACACACTTGGTGATCTGCCCCAGCAAACGGGCTCCCATAAATTTTGCTAATGAACCGATTTTAGAAGAGTTCAGGGAGAAGTTCTTCGGATGGATCGCCCATTTTATGGTGTCACTTTACCACCATACCTACCCCACCTATTTTTACATTTAAATATATTTTGACATCAATAAATAAAGACATTATCTTATATATAAAATCAATTGAAGTGGAGGACTAAGAGATGGATCTCCAGGGAACTGAAATCATAAAGATTGATAACCAAGGGGAGGCTTTTGTTGCTAATAGTACAGACCTTCTTGAATTGGTTAAACGATTTATTGAATCTCAGGATGTTTCTCAATCCTCAAGGGCTACCTATTACCGGGAACTGAAACAGTTTATTGGCTGGCTTGGGGAGACGGACAGGATAACCGCTTTCTATACCCTCCATCGCCAGGACATCCTTGCCTACCGGGAGCACCTTCTTACCCTTGGCAAATCGTCCTATACCGTGGATGGTTATATGACAGCAGTGAGGAAATTGTTCGAGTGGCTGGAAAGTGAAAAGGTTTATCCCAATATTGCCAAAGGCGTAAAGGGAACCAAGAAGGCCAAGGGCTTTAGGAAAGACTGCCTTGCCCCCTTCCAGATCCGGGAGGCCCTGGAGTCAATTGACCTGGGGTCCCTGGAAGGGCTCAGGGACTACGCTCTCTTCAATCTGCTTATCAGGACCGGGCTCAGAACTATCGAGGTTGCCAGAGCCCAGGTGGGAGATCTCCGGCAGGAAGGTGGAGAGGCGGTCCTGTGGGTTCAGGGAAAAGGCAGGAATACCAAGGATGATTTTGTTATCCTGGTTGAGGAGACGCTAACGCCGCTCCGGGGATATCTCTCGGCACGGGGGCAGTTATCGGACTCCGATCCTCTCTTTTCGTCGATATCCGACCGAAACCATGGTCTCCCGCTCACGACCAAAAGTATAAGCCGGATCGTTAAAGGGATCCTCAGAGGGATTAATTTGAACGACAAGAGGCTGTCGGCCCATTCCCTTCGGCATACCGCTATTAGCCTGAGCATCAAAGGGGGAGCAAGTCTTGAACAAGCCCAGGCCATGGCCCGGCATACCGATCCGAAGACCACTCTTATTTATTTTCACAATGCGGACCGGGTTGAATCAGGAGCGGAAAAGTTCATCCATTTTTAAGGTCCATGTCTGTAAAGGGTGCATTACAGACATAGAAAAAGGGGGATATGGTGGCTAA
>CAWIRY010000091.1:0-210318 GCA_963838485.1 uncultured delta proteobacterium
AGAAGAATGGGCGCCACCGCCGAACGGGCCGCGGCCCTGGTCATCGGTCCGGCGGGAGAAAACCGAGTCCGTTTTTCGGTGATCGAAAACGATTATTGGCGTTCGGCCGGCCGGACCGGCACCGGTGCGGTCATGGGCGCAAAGAAGATCAAGGCCTTGTGTTTTTATGGAAGCCGAAAACGCTCCCTGGCCTTTCCGGATGAAGCCCGGGGCTTTTCCAAAGAAATTCTGGAGAAGGGCAAGACCGATCCCGGGGCGGCGAATTACCGGAAAATGGGTACGCCCATGATGGTAGCGGTTTTGAACAAGGCCGGGGCTTTCCCGACCGAGTATTGGTCCAAGGGGACCCTTGAAGGCTGGGAAGCCATAAGCGCCGACAGCCTCCATGAAAGATGTGAAGTCCAGCCCCGGGCCTGCCCTCAATGCTTTTTCGCCTGCGGCCGGTTAGGTACGGTTAAGGAAGGTCCCCACAAGGGGCTGACCCTGGAAGGACCGGAATATGAGACCATCTATGCCTTCGGCGGCTTATGCCTGATTAAAAGTATCGAGGACATTCTATATTTAAACGATATCTGTGACCGCCTGGGGATGGATACCATTACCGCCGGTAACCTGGCCGGATTCGCCATCGAGGCTTATAAACGGGGAAAGATCCCGGAAAAGATTGAATACGGTGATGTGCCGGCCATTGCGGATCTGCTCAAAAAGATCGCCTATCGCCAGGGCATCGGGGCGGTTTTGGCCGAGGGGATCAAGACTGCCGCCGCCGAATGGGGGCTGGAAGATATCGCCATCCATGTTAAAGGCCTGGAACCGGCCGGATACGATCCGCGGGTGCTCAAAGGCATGGGTCTGGGCTACGCCACCTCGGACCGGGGGGCCTGTCATTTGCGGTCCACTTTTTACAAACCTGAGTTGGCCAAAATGATCGAACCGGACCAGATCGAAGGCAAGGCTGAGCTTTTTATCGATTTTGAAGACCGCCTGTGTTTATTGGACACCCTGATCCTCTGCCGTTTTTACCGGGACCTCTACCCCTGGTCGGAACTGTCCCGCATCATCCACATGACCACCGGTTTGAATTGGGGCAAGGAAGAGATCCATACGATGACCAACCGGGTGATCACCGGGTGCCGGGAGTTCAACCTGCGCGAAGGCATGACCCTGGACCAGGACTGCCTGCCTCCAAGGTTCCACAAAGAGGCCCTGCCAGAGAGCGGCAAGGTGATCACCGAGGATGAACTGAACCGGCTGATTAAGGATTATTATCGATTGAGGGGATGGGAATAGATTCGAAATAAAGAAGCCGGGGGTCAGGAGCTCAGGGCCGCTTCGCTTGAGGAGCATCTCATCATCGGCTCCCGACTTTTTCGAACCGCAACCAACTCTTGACGGCGTGAGCCTGATTTTGTCCCCCTCCCAAACTTTAGTTCCTTTCTCCGAACTCCGAACTCTTTACTCTGAACTTCTCTTCTTCATTCCCTCCCGCCTCATTCCTTTAAAATTGACTTTGCCCGTTGATTATGCTTTAAATTATCCATCGCTTATTAGCTCTTCTTCTTGATGTCGGCAACCCTTAACCGAAAGGCTGGTCCATGAAGCAATCCTTTGTTTTTGCCCCGCCACAGAAAATTTTCCTAATATTGTTTGTCTTCAAGAATGGCATGATATACAGAAACCGTTAAAGTAAAAAATTTTGTTAAATGTTCAATAGCTTTTGGATACGATTTAAATGAGATATGGAGAGAGAAACATGGCGAAGAGTCTGCCGTGCAGGGCAGAATGCGTGACACGATGAAGTACGATTACGAAAAGCATGTATTGGCCGTTCTGAAGGAAACCGGCGAGCAGTATGAAGTCGTCGGCCCTCTAGTCAACTTGCTTGTCTCCCGCGGCTGGAAAGTTGGCCAGATGATCTTCGGCAAGAACGAATGGCGTATTCCGAAGACGCCGTTCTGAAGCGACAAAGCGCGAGAAAGGACAGAGGTTCGCGGGATTTCCCGTCGATGTTGCAGTCTTCGATACGGAAGCCCATCGCGGCGATCCGGAACACCTGATTTTTATCGTTGAATGCAAGCAACCAAATGAGAGGGCCGGCATCACCCAGTTGGAAAGCTACTTCGTTGGCGAACCACACGCGAGTTTGGGTGTTTGGGTCAACACTCCCGAGCCTTCTGCGAAGGCTGCGTTCCTTTACCGGAACCCTGACGGCAGAATGCTGTTAAAGCGACTTGAACTCAACAAACTCCCTCGCCTCGGCGAGGCAATAACCCCGGATGCCCAGGCATCCTGCTACACTGACCTTGTTGAACCAACTGAGCAAATCTTCCGCAATGTCATCTCCGACCTCTTGGACAAGGTTGTGATCTCCGACACTGTGGTCACACGTCGGGAAGAGCAACTCGACCAATTGTGCAATCTTCTGCTTACAAAACTGGAGAGTGACAAACAGGGAAAATCAGACCCGGACAGCCCGGTCTTCTTCCGGCGAATGGAATCATCCAAAAAGACCGCTGACTCTATTCGAGAGGCATTTGAGAATCTATCCGATGTCTATCCTGAGACTTTCACCACGGAGAATGACAAAACACTCCGCCTGTCAGACGACACCATTACGGTCTGTGTTGATGCCTTGTCGGGACTTCGTCTCCTGGACATGGGCGTATCGTCCGTCGCCGTAGCTTTCCAAGTTCTCCGAAGTGAGGCACTGAAGCAGGGCGAAGGCCAGTATTTCACACCTCAGGAGGTGATTGAGGCTGGTGTTCGTCTAATGGATCTAAAACAATCAGACATTGTGATTGACCCGGCCTGCGGCACCGGCGGCTTCCTCGTGCAGAGCATGATTGAGATGCAACGCCGTTTCCCCAAGATGACCGATTCTGACCTATCGAAGTGGGCGCAGACTCACGTCTTCGGCATTGAGAAGGATGCCATCGGCCTCAAACTCACTAAAGCCACTCTCATGGAAGATTCCTCGCAGGTTTAGTGCGACGAGTTTTAACTGGAGCA
Source organism: uncultured delta proteobacterium (assembly GCA_963838485.1). Classification (GTDB taxonomy): domain Bacteria; phylum Desulfobacterota; class RBG-13-43-22; order RBG-13-43-22; family RBG-13-43-22; genus RBG-13-43-22. The sequence goes on from CAWIRY010000091.1 coordinate 3,010, forward strand.
ATAATAAGTTATCCGGACTAATAAGGCTGATTTATAAGGGGACCGGGGCGGGCCCCACGAAGCATGAAAATCAGGATTTAGGGAGTCCAGGTATCCGGGATTCAAGTGAAAGGCGTTTAACTTAAAACCACTTGAGCACTTTAACCCTCGACTCCTGGAATCCTTGAACCCTATTTTCGTACTTTCGCATTAAGGAGAATGGCATGATCAACCACAAGGATTTTAAAGACAAAAAAAGACTGAGTGCCGTATGCGGGTTGTTCTGCCCCGCTTGCACGGTGTTTATCGGCACCACCGAAGAGCCTGAAAGGCTTAAAGGCATAGCCGAACGTTTCGGACAGCCGGTGGAAGCCTGGAAATGCGAAGGCTGCCGTTCTGAAAAACGAAGCTATTACTGCGAAAACCTTTGTCACATGTCGGCCTGCGCGGCCGAAAAAGGCCTTGAGTTTTGCGGAGAATGCGGTGAGTACCCCTGTGAAGAATTAAAGAAATTTCAAGCCGAACGCCCCCATAGAATTGAACTCTGGCAATCCCAGGAACGGATTGCCGAGGTCGGCTATTCGGAGTGGTTTGATGAAATGCTCGAGCATTTTTTCTGCCCCGAATGCGGGACCATCAATTCCGCCTATGACAGGGTCTGTCGAGTATGCGGCCGGGAACCAAGCTGCCGTTATGTTGAATTGCATAAAGACACCATCGAGGCTTCCCGTTTAAACTTGAAATAAGGAGGATGGAAAATTATTTTTGAAAAATGGTTGATCAAATGATACAGTTGGGTAAATTTGAAATTTAGACTATCACGAAACCAATTTGAAAGGATATAAGAAATGAAAATAAAAAACGCCCCGGATTACATGAAGAGTCTGCGGAAATTAAACCAGGTGGTTTATTACAAGGGGAAACGGATCAAGGATGTGACCCGCCATCCGGCAACGGCCCCTCATGTCCGGTCCGCGGCCATGACCTATGCCCTGGCCAATGACCCGGAATATAAAGACCTGGCCACGGCCACCTCTCATTTGACCGGGAAGACCATCAGCCGTTTTACCCATGTGCACCAGAACGTGGAGGACTTGGTCAAAAAGGTCAAGCTGCTGCGGGTTCTGGGACAGAAGACGGGGTCCTGCTTCCAGCGCTGCGTGGGACTGGACGGCATCAATGCCACTTATTCAGTGACCTTTGAAATCGACCAGAAATACGGGACTCATTATTTTGAGCGCTTTAAAAAGTGGCTGACTTATATCCAGGAAGAAAATCTGATGGTCGTCGGGGCCATGACCGATCCCAAAGGGGACCGGTCTAAAGGTCCGGCCGAACAATTCGACCCGGATCAATATGTCCATGTGGTGGAACGTCGGGAAGATGGGCTGATCATCCGCGGGGCCAAGGTACACATGACCGGAGGAGTCAATTCCCATGAGATCCTGATCATGCCCACGACGGCCTTGGATGAAAAATCCAAAGATTACGCCGTGGTCTGTGCCGTGCCGGCCAATGCCCCCGGGGTAACCATGGTCTTCGGCCGACAGGCCAACGACACCCGCAAGGACAATAAAGAACGGATCGATGCCGGGAACCCTGTTTTCGGCGGGGTCGGCGGGGAGGCGCTTATTGCCTTTGAAAATGTCTTTGTCCCCTGGGACCGGGTATTTATGAACGGGGAGACGGATTTTACCAGCCTCCTGGTCTACCGTTTTGCCGCCCACCATCGGGCCAATTACGGCGGCTGTAAGACTGGGTTAATCGATGTTTTGACCGGGGCGGTGACCTATCTGGCCCAGATCCAGGGTACGGCCAAGGCCTCTCATGTGCGGGATAAGGTGACTGAGATGATCCATCTGGGAGAAACCCTTTACAGCTCTTCCATCGCCTGCGCGGCCGAGGGCTGGCCCACCCCTTCCGGGGCTTACATGGTGGACACCATGCTGGCCAATGTGGGCAAACATAATGCCACCCGCTTCCATTTTGAAGTGGCCCGTCTGGCCACCGACCTGGCCGGGGGGTTTCTGGCCACTTTGCCCAGTGAATACGATCTGAAGAGCGAGGATGTGGGACATCTGGTGAAGAAGTACTTTTCCGGCGTGGCCAAGATCCCCACCGAAGACCGCATCAAGATCGGCCGGCTGATCGAATCCATGACCGGCGGCACAGCCATGGTGGAATCCATGCATGGGGCCGGCTCCCCTCAGGCCCAACGGGTGATGATCTTCCGGGAGGGGGGTCTGGACAAAAAGGTGAAGCTGGCCAAGGCCCTGGCCGGGATCCCGCCTACCCGGGCGAAGGGATAAGTTCTTCGACGGAGATTCCCTTGGTCATCAGCGGCGGCGCAGGTCGATCCTCAATGATAATTATGGATTTGGAAAACCTGAACCGATGTTTAGACCTCCTGGGCGTTTTGTAAAAGGGAATAAAGGATGGACGGATGGCCTTCTAAAAGAAGAAAGGAGAGTCATTAAAATGAAGATTCTGGCTTTGAACGGGAGTTTTCGGAAAAACGGAAACACGGAAATCCTTTTGAAACAAGCCTTGATGGGCGCGGAAGCCGAGGAAGCCCAGGTTGAAATCCTCCGGTTGACGGATTATAGAATAGGACCCTGCCGCGGATGCGGGCTCTGCCTGTTCCGGAATAATGTCTGTCAGGTCAAAGACGATGATGTGGATCTGATTTTTTCCAAAGTTAACGAGTGCGACGGGGTCCTTCTGGGGTCGCCCTGTTATTTCCTGGAATTGACGGCTGTAATCAAACAACTGGTTGACCGATGTTGGATTCTGGGCCATCAAACCGGCAAAATTTCAAAGCTAGCCTCCGTCATTGTCCCTTATGCCACGCGCGGATGGATTCCCTATATTTTCGTCCAGGCCAATATTCTCTTGAATCTTATGGGCCTGACTAAAATCAACCAGGCGGCTATCTGTACCCAGGGGATATCCGAGGTCGTCCTGGATCAAGAGGCCATGGATCTGGCCTATGGCTTGGGAAAAGAAATCGCCCTGGCTGTCCAGGGGAGGGATCTAACTTACAAGGGGGAAGAAGGCGTTTGTCCTTCCTGCCATGATTGGCTTTTCCGGATATTAAAAGATCGGGAAACAGTGGAATGTCCTACCTGTGGGGTGCGGGGAAAACTAAGCTTGGCCAATGGCAAGATCGATATGAAGTTCGAAGAGAAGGCCTGGGCAGACAGCCGTTTTCTTCCGGAGACGGCCTATAGTCATTATACCTATCATATCGCCCCATCCAAAGATTATTTTCTGCGGACGCGGGAAGAGAGAAAAAGCAAATCCAAAAAGTATCGGGAATATTTGTCGGATTAGGGAGAGGAAGTCATGAACGCCTATTTTGTCAGGTTGCGCTATTTTCCGGGTGATCCGTTAGAGGAAATCAATGAAGAAGATTTGAGTATTCTGGCCAAAGAATACGGCGTGTCCATTTCCTGCGAGAAAATTGAGAATAGGCTGTTGAAAGATGGGCTCAGGATGGAAAATACCATGGATAAGTCTATTGAAGAAATTTCGCAGGAGGTGATTACGGTATCCGGGGATGAAGAGGAAAATTTTTCCAATTGTATCAAGGCGCTTTATAAAAAATTCCGATGTCCCCGAACGGTTTACAGCCTGTTAGGAAGCAATAGGGCCGGCGAGAAAATCGCCAAAGGGTTAATGAATATCCATGGCGGTTGGTGAAGGTAATAGATTTCTTTTCAAAGAATCTCCTATGCCTCATTTCGGAAAAAAATAAACTTGGGGGGAAAAAAGATATGACCAAATAAAACACGGGCTCTCATTGAGGCAATCCTATCAAGAAAGTCATTCGTTATAATAAGGTCCGGGCCTAAAAATAAACCCATCGTGTTCCGCCCAAAGTTTCAGGCACCATTCAATCAACATCTTGAGTTCTTGTAGTTCTTCCGCCGGTGGCAGGACCTTGGGCAAATCGACTGTTTCCGTCCTTTGAAAATCCGGCAGTCTTCCTTTGAGGACCTTGTTCAGTTCCCTGATCATGGTCCAACCCTCTTCTATTAACAGAGGCCCCAGCTGTTTCTTTTTAGCCATGGTTATCTTCTCTCTTTAAAAGGAATGGACGCTATGGTAACATATTTTCAGCCGGTCCAAGGAGAGAATTTTGCAAAAACAGATGAAAAAAATTTTTTCCAGGATCATTTCCGGGGGCCAGACCGGGGTGGACCGGGCGGCCCTGGATGCGGCCTTGGAATTAGGCCTGCCGGCCGGAGGCTGGTGTCCAAGAGGCCGGCGGGCTGAAGACGGGTCGATCGATCTTAAATATCCCCTTCAGGAGACCCATTCTCCATACTATCCGGTGCGGACCGCAAAAAATGTCCTGGAGGCCGACGGCACCCTGATCCTGACCCGGGGAAAGCCCAGGGGCGGTACGGCCCTGACCCTAAAATTGGCTCGCTTTCATAAACGGCCTTATCTGGTGATGGACCTGAAGAAGGGGGACGATAAAGAGGCCCTATGGCAGTGGGGGAAAGGGAACCATATTGCGGTGCTCAATGTGGCCGGTCCCAGGGAGGGCGAAGCGCCGGGAATCTACGATCAGGCCTTTGGTTTTCTTAAAGAAGTACTGCCAAGTTATAAATCCTTAGACCGGTCCTGGCCAGGCTTGCCGGGGAAATGAGCCAACTTTTGGACCTCCCCTCGGGAATTCCCAACCTTACTTGTCTGTTTTTGTCTGCCAGAGTCCAAAAGCGGCACCGGTCGGATCCAAAATCACGCTGAACCACCCCATGTCCGGAATCTCGGTAACCTCCTGGACAATGGCGGCCCCGAGCGACTTCGCTTTCTTGGTCGATGCCGCGATATCGTCAACCAGGATGTAGGGAAGCCAGTTGTCGGGACCGTTCGGCATAGGGTTCTTCATCAATCCTCCGCCCGTTCCTTCCCCGACGTTGATAATCGTGTAGTCCATGCCTGGATATTCTTCCAACTTCCAATCGAACAGACTGGTGTAAAACTTTTTTGACTTGTCCACGTCTTTGGTATGCAATTCAAGGTGAACAAATGGATTGGCCATGACGCACCTCCTAAAGATTATTTTTATGGATTAGATTAACAGAAACATTTGAAAATGGGGATGGCTTGAAGGCTGTATTTTTGAGGGACCAAGACAGTATTTTTGACATCAAGAAGAATGACAAGCGGAAAGACACAATGATCCGTGTGCGCAGCGCCGCGGACGTGTTCTTGCGGTAGGCTTGGCGGCTGCGGGAAAGCCTATGCACAGGCGGGGCTCAGTGGACTCAGCCGACCGAATCGATGTTGGTCAGCCCCAAAAGACGGAGGGATTCTCCCTTGTAATTTTTTGTGGAAAGACAAAAAAGTTTTGGCCCATCCAATCCGGCATGAATGAGCTGCGACTTCCAGTTTTCGGCCTGGGTCTGCAAACGGGTCCGAGGGTTCAAAGGAAAGACGAAAAAATAGCGACCCTTTTCCTGTCCGGCTAAAATTCCCTTTATTTCTTTGAGCACCCTGGGGACTTCGGGAACGAGGTCCAATAAATTGATGCTGATGACCAGTTCTCCGGCATTTTTTAACAAGGGAAGCCGTTCCACCTTGCCGACCGTAAAATAAATGTTTTTTACCTTTATTTTACGGGCCAGGATAGCCCCCTGTTTGATCATGTGCCGGGAAAAATCCAGGCCCAGGACCCGGCCTTTTGGACATCCATGGTGGGCCAAAAAAATCTCCTGCCAGCAGGAACCGGCCCCCAGACTGACGATTTTTTGATGGGGGACAATACGGGCTAAACGGTTTAACAGTAAAAGACTCCGGGTTAGGTTTCTTCTCGAATATTCGGCCCAGGTGGGGCTCCAGCTCTCCCAAAAATAAGGATTCTCCAACTTTTGGGAGGAGATCCCTTTGAATTTTTTTAAGGCCCGCTCCAGGGCCTCCATTTCTTCGCGCCCCATTTCAGGACCAAGGGTTTCGTCCAGAAATCTCTCCCAGGTCTTTTCAATAAAAAACTGTTCGTTCGTCAAGGGAATAAACCTTTTTCCCAGGAAAGTGCCCCGGGGCGTCATTTTTATCGGCAGGACCGAGGATTCCGAAGCCATCAGCCTTTGATTACCCCCAGGGGTCGCAGGCGGGCTACCTTTTTGGAGATGCCGGCTTGATGGACGACCTCGACCACTTGAGCCACGTCTTTATAGGCTTCTGAGATTTCTTCCACAATGGTCCCCAGTCCGGCTCCAAGGACATAGATCCCTTGATCTTCCAGCTCCCGGGTAATGGCCCGGCCTTTGGCCGCCTTTTTGGCTGCCTGACGGCTCATGACCCGGCCGGCCCCGTGGCAGGTGCTGCCGAAGGTCTCGGCCATGGCCCCATCGGTCCCTAAGAGGACATAAGAGTAGCGGCCCATGTCTCCGGGGATCAGGACCGGCTGGCCCAGATCTCGGTAATCCGCCGGAATCTGCGGATGGTGGGGCGGAAAGGCCCGGGTGGCCCCTTTGCGATGGATACAGAGCCGCCTTCTCCGGCCGTCCCAGACATGATCCTCAAATTTGGCGATATTGTGGCAGACGTCATAAATCAATTCCAGTTGCAGATCTTTAGGACCCAGATGTAAGACTTGTTCCAAGGTCTCTTTGACCCAGTGGGCGATTATCTGCCGATTGGCAAAGGCGAAGTTGGCGGCCGCGGCCATGGTCCCCAGGTAATTCTGCCCCTCCGGCGAAGGGATGGGTGCGCAACACAATTGCCGGTCCGGCAATTCGATGCCGTATTTGGCCGTGGCCTTGAGGAGTTTTTTGATCGAGTCGTCACAGACCTGATGACCCAGTCCCCGGGAGCCGGTATGGACGATGACCGTTATCTGTTGGTCGAAGAGACCCAGACCGCGGGCCGCCTCGGCATCATAAATGGTCTCCACATAGCCGACTTCAACAAAATGATTGCCCGAACCGAGGGTGCCCAATTGATCCTTGCCCCGCTCTATGGCCCTGGCCGAAACCAGCTCCGGACGGGCCCCTTCAATGCATCCGCCTTCCTCGATGTGCTCCAGGTCCTTGAAGCTGCCGAAGCCCTGCGCCACGGCCCAGCGGGCCCCTATTTTCAAGACCTTTTCCTGGTCGGCTGCCGAAAGTTTAAAATCTTTGCGATGGGAACCCACGCCGGAAGGGATATTCCGAAACAAGGCATTAACGATTTCCTTGATCCGGCCTTTTATGTCTTTGCGGCTCAACCCGGAGCGCAGCAGACGGACCCCTCAGTTGATGTCGTATCCGACTCCTCCGGGCGAGACGACCCCATGGTCTGGATCAAAGGCCGCCACCCCGCCGATGGGAAAGCCGTATCCCCAATGGATATCCGGCATGGCCAGGGAAGGTCCGACGATTCCCGGAAGCCAGGCCACATTGGCTACCTGTTGAAGGCTTTGGTCTTGTCTCAAATCAGGGAGCATGGTTTTTGAAGTAAAAACCAGGCCGTCGGTCCGCATCTTTCCTTCCTTGGGGATACGGAAACGATAATCATCTATTTTTTCAATTTTTATTTTTTCATTCATAATAGGTCCGCCTTTAATCCTGTAAATCCTGTCTGAGATTTTAGAGATCAAAAATGACCCGGGCCCGCCAACCTCCCTTTTCTTTCCAGATACGCAGTTGATGGAAGGTTACCGCCTTTATCCCTAATTTAAAGAGGTGTTTTTTAGGGTCATAACCTTCACCCCAGGTCGAGGCCTGAAGGGCCTGGGGAGTCAAGGATTGGACCTGGAACCGGCCCAGAACCAGATGCCCGGTCTCAAAAATATACAACAACTCTCCCAGCCAGGCGACCAGCAGGGCCTCCTGGTCCGGGGCCTCAACGGTTATGATCCTTTCTTGTTTTGGTTCGATCCGACGGGCCTCAACCATCAGGTCGAAAAAGGACCAGGCCGCTTGAATAAAAAGATCGGCCCGGTCTTTACCCCGGACCTCTATCCCCAAGTCGGCGGTATGGCTGATCAGACGATAGGGTTTTATGAAACGGGCCATGATTTGATTATAACGGACTTCCTTCTGCTTTTCAGCAAAATATTTTCCTCTACTTTTGCCTTGCATTCTTTGGTTTTTGGAATTAAGAATCACAGATCGCAATAAGGATTCAAGGGTTCCAGGAGTCAGGGATTCAAGTGAAAGACATGAAGTCTATACACATGAACCCTCGAATCTTTGAATCCTCTCCACTTATTCTTGAATTTAAGCGAGGTAGCCAGCATGATTCGACCCATTGTCCTTTTATGCTTCTTTTTGTCCGGTTTCAGCGGCCTTCTTTATGAAGTCCTCTGGCTGCGAATGCTTATTTTGATCTTCGGCTCCACCACCCTGGCCGTCAGCACACGGTCCTGACCTCCTTTATGGGAGGTCTTGCCCTGGGCAGTTATCTCTTCGGACGGATCATGGATCGCCAAAAACGCCCGCTTATGTATTATGGCCTTTTGGAAGGGATTATCGGTCTCTACGCTTTGATGGTCCCCTGGTTTTTTTCCCTGTTGATTCCGGCTTACCGGGTTATCTGGGTCCAGTTCCACCCCAACTTTTACGGCTTCACCTTGATGCAGTTTTTATTGGTCTCGGTGGTCCTGGTTATCCCGACGACCTGCATGGGTGCCACCCTGCCGATCTTGAGCAAGTGGTCCGTTCTACAGGAAAAGACCCTGGGGGTGACCATCGGCCGTCTTTATGCCTTAAATACCTTCGGGGCTGTCCTGGGCACGGCCCTAAGCGGATTTTTTCTGCTTCCTCTCCTGGGGGTCCAAAAGACTCTGGGGATTGCCGTAGCGGTGAACCTATTGGTGGCCTTAAGCATCCTGGCCCTTTACCGGCGCTCCCCGGCCCCGCCGGTTTCCGAAGGGCCTAAGCTTTCCAAAGAGAATGAACTTATTCGGCCCAAGGTTTCCATCCCGGTCTTACCCAAAAAGGTCATCTGGTCGGTGCTCTTAGGCATTTCCCTGTCCGGATTTATTTCCATGATCTATGAAGTGGCCTGGAGCCGGACCCTTTCCCTTTTAGTGGATTCCTCGGTCTATGGTTTTTCGATCATGCTGACCACCTTCCTTGTGGGAATCGCTCTGGGCTCCTATTTTTTTTCCAACAAGGTGGACACCCTAAACCATCAGGGATTTACCTGGGCCTGGTTGCAAATCGGCATCGGGATTTTCGCCTTTCTCAGCCTGGTTTTTTTTCAGGAATTGCCTTACTGGTACCTTCTGCTCTACCGGTCTTTAGGGAAATCGATCAATCTGCTTTTGACCGGAAAATTCCTTTTAGCCTTTTTCATCATGCTGGCCCCGACCCTTTTTATGGGGGCCATCTTTCCTTTAACCATCAAGATCTATACCTCCAACATAAAACAGGTGGGCCGGATGGTGGGAAACATCTATACCATCAATACCATCGGCTGCATCCTTGGGTCCTTTGCCGGCGGCTTTTTTTTGATTCCCCTCTTGGGGATCCGCAATACCATCCTACTGGGGATCGGGTTGAATTTATTGCTTGGTTTGTTTCTGCTCATGCTAACCGCCGCCCCCCGTCCCTCTCTTAAATGGATCGCCGCCCCGGCCGTCTTTTTATCGACCCTGATCATCCTATTATTTCCTCCGGCCTGGAAGGCCCCCTTGATGGTCAGCGGGGTTTACATCTATGCCCACAATTTTAAAAATACCTCCCGCCAACAATTGATGGCCATGTATGACCCGAAAAACGAACCCTTGCTGTTTTACAAGGAAGGGCACACCTGCACCATCAGCGTCCATAAATCCCGGCGCACCGGGACTGTTTATATGAAGTCCAACGGCAAAGTGGAGGCCTCTACCAAAGGGGATATGCCCACCCAGGTCCTGGTAGCCCATTTCCCCATGCTTCTGGCCCCTCATTTAGACGAGGTCCTGGTCGTCGGCATGGGCAGCGGGGTGACTGTGGGTTCGGTGACCCCCTTTCCGGCCAAAAAAATCACCCTGGTCGAGTTGGAAGAGGCGGTCATCCAGGGGTCCCGCTTCTTCGATCAAGTCAACAATCAGCCGCTCAAAGACCCCCGTCTGACCCTTCGGGTGGCCGATGCGCGCAACTATCTTTTGGTCACCTCAGACCAGTATGATGTCATCATCTCCGAGCCTTCCAACCCTTGGATGGCCGGGGTGGCCAATGTTTTTACCCAGGAATTTTTCCGCCTGGGATATAGTAAATTAAAACCGGCCGGGGTCTTTTGCCAATGGCTTCAGCTCTACAAGATCTCCCCAGAAAGCTTTAAAACGGTTTTAACCACCTTTCATTCGGTGTTCCCCTATGTTTATGTTTTTCAGCCCCAGGAGAAAGATTTGGTGATGGTGGGGTTTAAGCAAAGGCCCGATTTGTCTTTGGCCCGGATAAAAGAAAGGATGAACTGGCGGCTGGTTCAACAGGACCTGAAACGGATAGGGGTCATGGACTTGGAAAATCTGATGTCCCGTTTTACAATGGGCCCGGCCGAGGTGGCCGCCGTGACCAGAAGCGGGATCTTGAATACCGACGACAATGCCCTGATTGAATTTTCCACCCCCAAGACCTTGTTTGCGGAGACGGAGGATTTAAACGCCCAGATCCTGGAACCTTATAAACAGCCGGCGAAGAAGTATTTTTATTAAATCCACCGCCGGATCCTCGATCATTACCGCCGCAACCCCTTTATCCCCCTTTACGGGTCATTACCGCCAAAGAATTCTTGGCGGAAGGTCCCGGAGAAAAGGCATTCAAGGTGCCTCTGTGTACCGGTCCCATTGATGTCGGTTGAAATCCAACCCCGGATCGGAAGGAAGGGGAAATAAAGTCTGGCATTGGCAATTTTAGAATTTAATTTTTCTATTGAATTTTTTCAAAAAATAAATTATACTAATTCTTTTTGTATCGCTAAACGCTGGCTAAGCTGTACTAATTTACTGATTTACTTAATAATAAAATTAATCCGGGTTGTCTGTTCCGGTTTTAGGCAGCCCTAAAAATAAAGTTCGGAACATTCCGAGAAAAAATTTCTTGAATATTTTTTGGAAGACCCTATAATAAAGAGTTATATTTTAGACGATTCTGCCAGCGTAGCTCAGCAGGTAGAGCGACTGATTTGTAATCAGTTGGTCGGGGGTTCGAATCCCTTCGCTGGCTCCAGGAAGGGTTTTATCGAAATAAATCATATAGATAGTATTTTTTCCCTGTAATTATTATACAAAAACCCACATTGGGAGGGGTTCCCGAGCGGTCAAAGGGAACAGACTGTAAATCTGTCGGCCATGCCTTCGGAGGTTCGAATCCTCCCCCCTCCACCATCCCGGTACGGATATGGTATCGATTGGCGGGGAATCCGTCAACGAGGAGGATGTAGGAAATACGGTTAAGCAGGGCCATATTGTTAAAACTACAGCCATAGCTTCTCTTTTCCTCAACAATAAAAAAGCGGGAGTAGCTCAGTTGGCTAGAGCGTCAGCCTTCCAAGCTGAGGGTCGCGGGTTCGAATCCCGTTTCCCGCTCCAACAAATTAAAGAGCTATCTGCAAAACCGATTTTAAGGGACAAATAAACCAAACATAAAAAGCCCACGTAGCTCAGTTGGTAGAGCACTTCCTTGGTAAGGAAGAGGTTCACCGGTTCAATCCCGGTCGTGGGCTCCAGAACATTGGTATCTAAAACTTTCAACCTAAGGGAATCAATTTTTAACCAAGGGGGAGGCGGAGATGTCGAAGAAGAAATTTGAGCGGACGAAGCCGCATGTGAATGTAGGGACGATAGGGCATATTGATCATGGGAAGACGACGTTGACGGCGGCGATCACCTTATGTTTATCGAAGAGCGGGATGGCGAATTACGTACCGTTTGATCAAATTGACAAAGCGCCGGAGGAGAAGGAGCGGGGGATCACGATAGCGACGGCGCATGTGGAATATGAGACGAAGAAGCGGCATTATGCGCACGTGGATTGTCCGGGACATGCGGACTATATTAAGAACATGATTACGGGAGCGGCGCAGATGGACGGGGCCATATTGGTAGTTGGGGCCGATGATGGACCGATGCCGCAGACGCGGGAGCATATATTACTGGCCCGTCAGGTAGGGGTGCCGTATATCGTGGTATTTTTGAACAAGGTGGACATGGTTGATGATCCGGAGTTGATTGAGTTGGTGGAGTTGGAGTTAAGGGAGTTATTGACCAAGTATGAATTTCCCGGGGACGAGATTCCGATTGTCAAGGGGTCGGCGTTGAAGGCTCTGGAATGCGGGTGCGGGAAAGAGGAGTGTAATAATTGCAAGCCCATATTGGATTTGATGGATGCGGTGGACAAGTTTATACCGGAGCCGGTGCGGGATATAGAGAAGCCGTTTTTGATGCCGGTGGAGGATGTGTTTAGTATTTCGGGCCGGGGGACGGTGGTAACGGGCCGGGTGGAACGGGGTCTGGTCAAGGTGGGGGATGAAGTGGAGATCATCGGGATTCGGCCGACGATCAAGACGATTTGTACGGGAGTGGAGATGTTCCGCAAGACTCTGGATCAGGGGCAGGCGGGGGACAATGTGGGGCTGCTGCTTCGGGGGACGAAGCGGGATGAAGTGGAGCGGGGCCAGGTAGTGGCCAAGCCGGGGAGCATCACGCCGCACACCAAGTTTAAGGCCGAGGCGTATATATTGACGAAGGAAGAAGGGGGCCGGCACACGCCGTTTTTTAACGGCTATCGGCCGCAGTTTTATTTTCGAACGACGGACGTGACGGGAGTGGTGACGTTACCGGAAGGGGTGGAGATGGTCATGCCCGGGGACAATGTTTCGGTGGAGGTTTCGTTGATCATGCCGATCGCCATGGAGAAGGAACTTCGTTTTGCCATCCGGGAGGGGGGCCGAACGGTCGGCGCCGGCGTCATTTCCGAGATTATCGAGTAAAGAAAGGGTCCAAGGTTCAAGGTTTAAGGTTCAAGGAAAACCGTACACCTTATGCCTTATACCGGCATGGATATTAAGGATCGAATATGCGAGATATCATCATATTGTCTTGTACCGGGTGTAAAAGAAAAAACTACACCACCACTAAGAATAAAAGAAAGACTCCGGATAAGTTAGAATTTAAAAAATATTGTCCTTCTTGCCAGACCCACACGGTGCACAAGGAAACCAAATAGGTTTAAGCGGGGTTTACCTGGTCTTCCAGGCCAGTAGCTCTAATGGTTAGAGCACCGGACTCCAAATCCGGGTGTTGGGGGTTCGAATCCCTCCTGGCCTGCCATAACTTATCTGGATCAAATCTCAAAGAGGCCCTTGGAGAGTATGAAAAAAGTCAAGACAAAAAAGAAAAATGGGATGGATGAGTCCGAAAAAGGGCTGGAGGAGAAAAACTTCGGATCGAATAAAGAGGATGAGCTTTCGATTGCCCCTAAAGCCAAGGTTAAGGGTAGCCTTAAAAAATCGAATCTTAAAGAAGAGCCGGCAGAAGGACTGGCCACCAAGTGGGTGGGGAAGAACCAGTGGATCGGACAGGTTAAAGATTTTTTTCGGGAGGTCCGGATTGAACTTAAAAAGGTGACCTGGCCTTCCAGAAAAGAGACGATTGCCGCCACCGGCATGGTGATATTTTTATCCGTTCTGGTCGCTTTTTTCTTAGGGTTGTTGGATGTTGGACTGGCCAAAGCGGTAGGGATTATTCTAAAAAGAGCTTAGTTGAAAAGGTAAGCCTGTGGCACACAAATGGTATATTGTTCATACTTATTCAGGTTTTGAGCATAAGGTTAAATTGGCCCTGGAGGAGCGTGTCAAGTCCTTGGGAAAAGCGGATCTGTTCTCAGAGATTTTGGTCCCTACGGAAAAGGTGGTGGAACTGATCAAAGGGGAACGGAAGACCTCGTCGCGTAAATTCTACCCGGGGTATATTCTGGTCCGCATGGAACTCAATGATGAGACCTGGCATTTGGTTAAAGACACCCCCAAGGTTACCGGGTTTATAGGAGAGAAAAACAAACCGGTTCCCGTCCCGGACGAAGAAGCCCAGAAGGTCATTAACCAGATGGCGGAAGGGGCCATCAAACCTAAGCCCAAATTTTATTTTGAAGAAGGAGATGAGGTTCGGGTGATTGACGGGCCTTTTTCCAGTTTTAACGGTGTGGTTGAGGAAGTCAAACCGGACAAGGGTAAAATCAAGGTTTTGATCAGTATCTTCGGCCGGGCTACACCGGTTGAACTCGATTTTGTTCAGGTGGCCAAATTATAACGTCAGAATTCAAGAGTCAGAATCCAGAATAAAGACCAAGATTATTAAAACGATTTACGACTGAGGAGAGTATTTATAATGGCTAAAAAAATTGTCGCCTATATCAAACTTCAGGTGCCAGCGGCCCAAGCCAATCCTTCGCCGCCCATCGGGCCGGCCCTGGGCCAACACGGGGTCAATATCATGGAATTTTGTAAGGCCTTTAATGCCCGCACCCAAGGGCAGGAGGGCATGATCATCCCGGTGGTCATCACTGTTTTTTCCGATCGGTCTTTTACCTTTATTACCAAGACCCCGCCGGCATCGATATTGTTAAAAAAGGCCGCCCAGATTGCCAAAGGCTCCAAAATCCCCAATCGTGACAAAGTCGGCAAGGTCAGTCCAAAACAAATCGAAGAAATCGCCAAGCTCAAAATGCCGGACTTAAATGCCAACACCCTGGAAGCCGCTAAAAAGATCATTGAGGGAACGGCGCGGAGCATGGGTTTAGATGTTGGCTAAAATCGTTAGAGAGGTAGGTTAGAACATTATGCCAGATCGAGGGAAAAAATATAAGAAAGCCGTTAACCCGGTGGATCGGACCAAACGCTATCCCTTGGAGGAGGCGGTCCAGTTGGCCTTATCTTCTTCCTTTACCCGTTTTGATGAAACCGTGGACATGGCGGTTCGTTTAGGGGTCGACCCCCGTCATGCCGATCAAATGGTCCGGGGGGCCGTAGTTTTGCCTAACGGGACGGGGAAAACCACCCGGGTCTTGGTTTTTGCCAAGGGAGAAAAAGAGCGGGAAGCCTTGGAGGCCGGGGCCGATTTTGTGGGGTCCGAAGAGATTATCGAAAAAATAAAGGGCGGGTGGACGGATTTTGACAAGGCCGTGGCCACGCCGGATATGATGGGCACGGTTGGAAAAATCGGAAAGATTTTAGGACCCCGGGGGTTGATGCCCAATGCCAAAACCGGGACGGTGACCTTTGATGTGGCCAAGGCGGTCCGGGAAATCAAAGCCGGAAAGATTGAATTCAGGGCTGAAAAAAACGGGATCGTCCACGCACCGGTAGGGCGGGTTTCCTTCGGTCCGGAAAAACTGATGCCCAACATCATGTCCCTGTTTGAGATCTTGTTGCGGCTTAAACCATCCAGCGCCAAGGGGACTTATTTAAAGAGCGTTACTATCTCAACGACCATGGGTCCGGGGATCAAAATCGATCCTTCTTTTGTTAAAGAAATAGCTAAATAAAAAAGCACGAAATTTGATATTCGGATTTCGAAGTGAATAGTTTTGTTTTAGGGTCGAAGACCGTAGGTGCCTTTTAAAGGCCTAAATGAACCCTTTCTGCCTACCGAGACTCGTATCAGTGATTTGGGGTCAGCCGTCGGTGCCACGGACTTTAAAACCTAATCAAAATATCCAAAGAAAGGAGGAACCAATTATTGAAACGGGCGGAGAAGGAAAAGATCGTGGCCGACCTCCACGAACGTTTGACCCAAGCCAAGGCCGTTTTTCTAACGGACTTCCGCGGGCAAAACGTCGAGTCGTTAAATCGCTTACGCCGGGACATGCGGCAGGGCGGCGATGAGTACCAGGTTGTCAAAAACACCTTGTTTTTCCGGGCTTCTCAGGGAACTCCTGTTGTATCTTTGAAAGACCTTTTTGTGGGGCCTTGCGGAATAACCGTAAGCTATCGGGACCCGGTAGCCTCGGCAAAAATTCTGGCCGACTTTGCCAAAACCCGGGAGACCTTTGTCCTTAGGGGCGGGGTACTGGAAGGAAAACCCATTTCCGGAGAAGCGGTCCTGCAGTTGTCCAAAATGCCTTCCCGGGAAGTCTTGCTGGGTCAGGTACTCGCATCGCTTATTGCCGTGCCCACGGGTTTGGTATCTACCCTGGCCGGAATCATTCAGAAATTTATGGGAACCTTAAAGGCCATTGAAGAACAAAAAGCCAAGGCCTAAGGAACAAGCAGAAATAAGGAGGACTTATTACGATGGCTGAGAAAATCACCAAAGAAGATGTAGTCGAGTTTATTGCCGGCATGACGGTTTTAGAACTGTCTGATCTGGTTAAAGAATTGGAAGAAAAGTTTGGCGTTAAGGCCTCGGCACCGGTCATGGCCATGGCCGGAATGGCACAGGCTCCGGCTGAAGCCCAGGCCAAAGAGGAACAGACGGAATTTTCTGTGATCATTACCGGGGTTGGGGATAAAAAAATCCAGGTGATCAAAGAGGTGCGGGCCATTACCAGCCTGGGACTGAAAGAGGCTAAGGACGCTGTTGAAAGCCTGCCGAATACCATTAAAGAAGGGGTCTCCAAGGAAGAGGCCGAAAAAGTGAAAAAACAATTGGAAGAAGCAGGGGCGACGGTAGAAATTAAATAACCTGTTTCTTTTACTGACCCTTCTATCCTCACCTTTCCTTTATTTGTGCGTAAAATCTGGGGAAATAAAGGGGAGGTGGGGATTCACCTTCAAGAAGGATCTATTGGTAACATTGGCAAAAGCAATACTAAACTTCCTTGAACTCAGGAAGGAGCAAGAATGACAGAGCGGTCCATTCATAATGTCCGATTCCGAAAAAACTTCGGAAGGATTGAAAAAATTATCGACATTCCCAATTTAATCGATATGCAAAAGCAGTCTTACGAACGGCTTTTACAAAAAGATATAGATCCCGAACTGAGGGATAGTGTAGGACTTCAGGGCGTTTTTAAAAGCGTCTTCCCCATTCGGGACTTCAGCGGTATGTCTTCATTGGAGTTTGTCCGGTATTCTTTCGGAGAAGTCAAGTATGATGTAGCAGAATGCCTTCAAAGGGGTATGACCTATGAAGTGCCGATGAAGATCACCGTCCGGCTGATTGTCTACGACCTGGACAAAGACACCGGCAGTCAGACCATTCGGGATATCAAGGAACAAGATATCTATTTCGGAACCATTCCCTTGATGACCGATAAAGGGACATTTATCGTCAACGGGACGGAACGGGTGGTGGTCAGTCAGCTCCACCGGTCTCCGGGGATCTTTTTTGATCATGATAAGGGAAAGACCCATAGCAGCGGGCGTTTATTGTATTCAGCCCGGATCATCCCCTTGCGGGGATCGTGGATCGACCTGGAATTTGATCCCAAAAACCTGTTATACGTCCGCATCGACCGCCGTCGCAAATTCCCGGTGACAATACTGTTAAAGGCTCTGGGGTATACCAACCAGGATCTATTGAACTTCTTTTATGAGCGAGAACGGATCACCCTGGAAGACGGGAAACTGAGACGGGAAGTCAATCCTGAGTTCCTCTTGGGGAAAAAGGCCCCCCGGGACATCGTTCACCCCTTGACTGGTGAGGTCCTGGCCAGGAAGAATAAAAAGATCAATAAAAAAATCATCAAGATGCTTCAAGAGGCCGAGATCACCTCCCTCCCGGCCAAGAATGAAGATATCGAAGGTTATTACCTGGCCCAGGATGTGATCGACCCGGGGACGGGAGAAGTTTTGGCAGCCAGTAACGAAGCCCTGACCCGGGACAAACTGAATCAGCTCATCCAGAAAAAGGTGGACCATTTTGATGTGCTTTTCATCGATGGGGTCAATGTCAGCTCTTCCCTGCGGGATACCTTGATTATCGATAAAATTTTCAATACGGAAGAGGCCATCCTGGAAATCTACAAGAAACTGCGTCCCAGTAATCCCCCGACCCTGGAGGTGGCCAACAACTTTTTCCAGAATCTGTTTTTCAATCCGGAAAATTACGACCTTTCCACTGTGGGCCGGCTTAAATTAAACCGGAGGCTGGGGCAGGAGATCCCCTTAGAGGAAAGGACCTTACGCAAAGAAGACATCTTGTTGGCCGTCAAAAAGTTGATCGAACTCAAAGATACCAATGGGCCGGTGGATGATATCGATCATCTTGGAAACCGTCGGGTTCGAGCCGTAGGGGAACTCATGGAGAACCAATACCGGATCGGCTTGGTGCGTATGGAGCGGACGATCAAGGAACGGATGACCCTGCAGGAAATCGAAACCCTCATGCCCCATGATTTGATTAATCCCAAACCGGTGGCGGCGGTGGTCAAAGAATTCTTTGGGACCAGCCAGCTCTCTCAGTTCATGGATCAAACCAACCCCCTTTCTGAAATTACTCATAAGAGACGGCTGTCTGCCCTGGGTCCGGGCGGGTTGACCCGAGAAAGAGCCGGGTTTGAGGTCCGGGATGTTCATCCCACCCATTATGGAAGGATCTGTCCCATAGAAACCCCGGAAGGTCCCAATATCGGTTTGATCGTTTCTTTGAGTACCTATGCCCGGGTCAATGAGTTCGGGTTTATCGAAACCCCTTACCGGACGATCAAAGACAGCGTTGTCTCCCGGGAGGTTAATTTCTTAAGTGCCATGGATGAGAAGGATCTCAATATCGCCCAAGCCAGTGTGATGTTGGACCGCATGGGTAAGATCTTGGATCCCATGGTTTCAGCCCGACGGGACGGGGAATTTGTCATGGTCAACCAGGAAGAAGAGCCGATTCACTTGATGGACGTTTCACCGAACCAGTTGGTCAGCGTGGCGGCCTCCCTGATCCCCTTCCTGGAGAATGATGACGCCAACCGGGCTCTAATGGGATCCAATATGCAACGCCAGGCCGTCCCCCTTTTGGCCTGCCGGGCCCCGATTATCGGGACCGGTATCGAAGAGGTCGTGGCCCGGGATTCGGGAGTCACGATGTTGGCCAAACGGGACGGCATCGTTGAGGACGTGGATGCCGATCGGATCGTGGTTCGTTATCCCTCGGGCAAGGAATCCGGAAAGGCCTTGGGGGCCGATGTGGAAATTTATAAATTGATCAAGTTTAAACGGTCGAACCAAAATACCTGTTTCAACCAGAAGCCCATCGTTCGGAAAGGGGACTTGGTCGGAAAGGGGCAGGTCATTGCCGATGGACCGTCCACGGAACGAGGGGAATTGGCCCTGGGCCGGAATGTCACCGTGGCCTTTATGTCCTGGGGGGGATATAATTTTGAAGATTCGATACTGGTGGGCGAGCATTTGGTTAAGGATGATGTCTTTACTTCCATTCATATCGAAGAATTTGAATTGATCGCCCGGGATACCAAATTGGGAAGGGAGGAGATTACCCGGGATATTCCCAACCTGGGTGACGAATCCTTAAAGAATCTGGATGAAAGCGGGATTATTCGCATTGGGGCCGAGGTGACGCCTGGAGATATTCTGGTGGGCAAGATCACCCCTAAAGGGGAAACCCAGCTTTCTCCTGAAGAAAAATTACTCCGGGCTATTTTCGGAGAAAAGGCCGGGGATGTCAAAGACACCTCCCTAAGGGTTCCGCCGGGTATCGAGGGGATCGTCATCGACGCCAATGTTTTTTCCCGAAAGGGCGTGGAACGGGACTCCCGATCCAAGGCTATCGAAGAGGAAGAGATTTCCCGGATCATGAAAGACCAAAACGATGAAATCCAGATCGTTCAGCGGGAGGCCTTGCTGCGTTTGAAAGGGCTATTGGCCGGGAAAGTTTCGGCCGGAACCATTAAAGAGGATCGCAGCGGAAAAATACTGATTTCTCGGGGCGAGAAATTTACCTCTGACCGTCTGTCCAAAATCCCGGTCAAAAAATGGAAGGAAATCTCGGTCGCCAAGGGAAAAGAACTGAAAGAAGAAGTAGACAAAATTATTAAAGATTATCAGGAACAGGTCAGCCTGATCAAAGAGAGCTTTGAAGGAAAGATCGCCAAATTAAAAAGAGGGGATGAGCTGCCGCCGGGGGTCGTCAAAATGGTCAAGGTTTATGTGGCCGTGAAACGTAAGCTCTCAGTAGGTGACAAGATGGCCGGCCGTCACGGGAATAAAGGGGTAGTCTCCCGAATCCTACCGGCAGAAGATATGCCCTATTTCGCCGACGGGACACCGGTTGATATCGTTCTCAATCCTTTGGGGGTGCCATCGAGGATGAATGTGGGGCAGGTTATGGAAACCCATCTCGGCTGGGTATCCAAAGAATTAGGGAAAAAGGTGGCTCATCTGCTCAATACACTGGGGAGGGATGGAGAAACCCGTCGTCTGTTCCGGAAGATATATGAATCCAAGAAAGTGGAAGAATATATCGATAATCTTCCGGAGGAGAACCTGTCTGTTTTAGCCGACCAATTCCTGGAGGGGATCCACATGGCCACACCGGTCTTTGACGGAGCCGATGAGGAAGATATTCAGAGATTGCTTAAGCTGGCCGGGTTGCCCGAAACAGGTCAATCCATTCTCTATGACGGCCGGACCGGTCAAGCCTTTGACCGACCGGTAACGGTAGGTGTCATGTACATGCTGAAATTACACCACCTGGTGGATGATAAAATCCATGCCCGTTCCATCGGACCCTATTCCCTGGTTACCCAGCAGCCCTTGGGGGGAAAGGCTCAATTCGGCGGACAACGATTGGGTGAAATGGAGGTTTGGGCCATGGAGGCCTACGGGGCTGCCTTTACCTTGCAGGAATTTTTAACCGTAAAGTCGGATGACGTCGTCGGCCGGACCCGGATGTATGAAAAGATCGTCAAGGGTGATAATATCTTAGAGGCCGGGTTGCCCGAATCCTTTAATGTTTTGGTTAAGGAATTACAGAGCCTGGGTCTTAATGTGGAGCTCCTGGAAGGAGAGCCTACCAAGCGCTCTTAGGGGCGACATTAATAAATAAGGGTACAAGGTTCAAGGTGCAGGGTGCAAGGTAAAACCCGACGAAACCACCTTATACCTTATACCTTATACCTTATGCCTTGAACCTTGCACCTTATTATTGAGGAGTACAATTTGGAAGATTTATTTAGCTATTTTGCCAAGCCAAAAGATCCCTTGAATTTTTATGCCGTAAAGATCTCTCTGGCCTCGCCGGAGAAGATCCGCGAATGGTCCCATGGAGAGGTAAAAAAACCGGAGACTATCAATTACCGGACTTTCAAGCCCGAACGGGACGGGCTTTTTTGTGCCAAAATATTCGGTCCCACCAAGGATTATGAATGTAATTGCGGAAAATACAAACGAATGAAACATCGGGGCGTGGTCTGTGAAAAATGTGGGGTCGAGGTCATTCAATCCAAGGTTCGCCGGGAACGGATGGGGCATATCGAATTGGCCAGCCCGGTGGCCCATATCTGGTTTCTGAAGAGTCTCCCCAGCAAAATAGGGACCCTCCTGGATCTGACCCTCAAAGAACTGGAAAAGGTCCTTTATTTTGAGGCTTATATCGTTTTGGAGTCTAAGGAACCTTCCTTGCCTGTTCGCAGTCTGTTTTCCGAAGAGCGCTATCGCCAGATCAAAGAAGAATTCGGAGACCGATTTGTGGCCGGTATCGGGGCTGAAGCCATCCAACTCCTGCTGAAAAATCTGGATTTGGAGGCTGAATCCATAGCCTTGCGGGAAGAGGCCCAAAAGACCCACTCGGAGGCTAAAAAGAAAAAATTAATCAAGAGACTTAAGGTCGTCGATGCCTTCAAGGACTCAGGGAACCGACCCGACTGGATGGTCATGACGGTCATACCGGTTTTACCTCCAGACTTAAGACCCCTGGTGCCTTTGGACGGGGGTCGGTTTGCTACTTCCGATTTGAATGACCTTTACCGGCGGGTCATCAACCGGAATAATCGTTTAAAACGGCTCTTGGAACTGAATGCCCCTGATATCATTATCCGAAACGAAAAACGGATGCTTCAGGAAGCCGTAGACGTCCTTTTCGATAATGGGAGACGAGGTAAGGTAATCACCGGAACCAACAAACGTCCTTTGAAGTCCTTAAGCGATATGCTGAAAGGAAAGCAGGGGCGGTTCCGACAAAATCTTTTAGGGAAACGAGTTGATTATTCCGGCCGGTCGGTGATTGTCGTCGGACCCAATCTCCGCCTGCACCAGTGCGGCTTGCCTAAAAAAATGGCCCTGGAACTGTTTAAGCCTTTTATTTACCAGCGACTGGAAGAAAAGGGTTATGTCACCACTATTAAGACCGCCAAAAAAATGGTGGAAAAGGAAACCCCGGAGGTTTGGGACACCCTGGATGAAGTCGTTCGGGAATACCCGGTGCTGCTGAATCGGGCCCCGACCTTGCATCGACTGGGTATCCAGGCCTTCGAACCGATCCTGGTGGAAGGGAAGGCCATTCAACTCCATCCCCTGGTCTGTACGGCCTTTAATGCCGATTTTGATGGAGACCAGATGGCCGTCCACATTCCCTTGTCCATCCAGGCCCAGATCGAGGCCCGGGTGCTGATGATGTCCACCAACAATATCCTTTCGCCGGCCAATGGTGAGCCGATCATTGTTCCCTCGCAGGACATTATTCTGGGTTTGTATTATATGACCCGGGACCGGATGTTTGCCAAAGGGAGCGGGAAGATTTTTTATGGGCCGGAAGAAGTCCGCATATCTTATGACGCCGGGGAAGTGGATCTCCAGGCCCGGATCAAGGTCCGCCTGCAGGATCGGCTGGTGGATTCAACGGTCGGCCGGGTGCTCTTAGGGGAAGTCCTGCCACCCATGATCCCTTTTGAACGCATTAACCGCGTAATGACTAAAAAAGAGATTCGTAAACTGATTGATGAATGTTACCGAAAGGCCGGGATCAAACAGACGGTCCTCTTGGCCGACCGATTGAAAGATGTGGGCTACCACTATGCGACCCTTTCGGGGATTTCCATTTCTGTATCGGATATGAAAATTCCTCCTCAAAAAAAGGAGATCTTGAGAAAAGCGGAAGAAGAGGTCCGTAAAGTCGAGAAACAATATACCGACGGCTTGATAACCGACGGTGAGAAATACAATAAATTGGTCGACATCTGGGCCAGGGCCAGTGAGGACGTGGCCCAAAAGATGATGCAGGTCATGGGCTCGGAATTATCGACCGGTCCGGACCATAAAGAAATCCAAGTTCCCAGTTTTAACCCTATTTTTATGATGACCGATTCCGGGGCCAGGGGGAGCAAGGATCAGATGAGACAATTGGCCGGGATGCGAGGCTTGATGGCCAAGCCTTCGGGAGAGATCATCGAAACGCCGATTCGGGCCAATTTCCGCGAGGGATTGAGTGTTCTGGAATACTTTATTTCCACCCATGGGGCCAGGAAAGGGCTGGCCGATACGGCCCTGAAAACAGCCAACTCCGGATATCTGACCCGGCGGCTGGTGGATGTATCCCAGGACGTGATTATCAATGAAATCGATTGTGGAACCATCGACGGGATTTTCGTCGAATCCCTCCGGGAAGCCGGTGAAGTCATCCAACCGGTCGGAGAGCGCATTCTGGGCCGGGTGACCTTGGAGGACATCCGAGATCCTTTTACCGATGAAGTGCTGGTACCGGGAGGCAGTGAAATCGATGAGGCGGCGGTGGAACGGATTGAAGAAGCCAGCATCGAGAAAGTCTTGATCCGTTCCGTGCTGACCTGTCAAAGCGCCCGGGGGGTTTGTGCCAAGTGTTATGGTCGGGACCTGGCTTATGGAAAACAGGTCAATATCGGAGAAGCCATCGGTATTATCGCCGCCCAGTCCATCGGTGAACCGGGAACTCAGTTGACCATGCGGACCTTCCATATCGGGGGCGTGGCCAGCAAGCGGGGAGAACAGACCACCCTTCATTCCCGGACCGAGGGAAAGGTCCAATTTGTCCAGCTCCACACCGTGCAGAATCGAGACGGGGACCTGGTGGTCATGAACCGCAACGGACAGATCTGTGTCCTGGATGAAAGGAACCGGGAGCGGGAACGATATCCCCTCATTTATGGGACCCTGCTTAAGGTCAAAGACAAACAGATGATCAAGGCCGGAACTTTGCTAGCCAATTGGGACCCCTTTACCATCCCGATTATTACCGCTGTTTCCGGACGGGCCAAATTCGGAGATGTTACCGAAGGGACGACCATGGAAGAACGGCGGGATGTGGTTACTGGAAAATCCAGCCGGGTCATCGTCGAGTATCGGGATGCCGAAGTCCGGCCGCGGATCTCCATCAAAGATGAGACCGGGAAAACAGCCCGACTTCCGGATACCAATTCCTTTTCCCGTTATCTATTGCCCATCGGGGCCATTATCATGGTCTCCGAAGGGGACCCGGTTTTGGCCGGCGATGTGATCGCCAAAATTCCCCGGGAGACCACCAAGACCAAGGATATTACCGGGGGTCTGCCCCGGGTGGCTGAGCTTTTTGAGGTTCGTAAACCCAAGGAACACGCCGTGATTACTGAAATCGACGGGATGGTTTCTTTTGGGAAGCACACCAAAGGGAAAAGAAAAGTTATCGTGACCCCCGAGGTGGGCGAGGCCAAAGAATATCTGATCCCCAAAGGCAAGCATGTGAGTGTGCAGGAAGGGGATATGATCCTGGCCGGCGAGCCTTTAATGGATGGTTCGGCCAATCCTCACGACATTTTGAGCGTCAGCGGGATTAAGGAATTGGCCAAGTACTTGGTCAATGAAGTCCAGGAAGTTTATCGACTTCAAGGGGTCAAGATCAACGATAAACATATCGAGGTGATTGTCCGGCAGATGCTGCGTAAAGTGCGGATCAAAGATCCCGGAGATACGGACTATATGGTGGGGGACCAGGTGGAACGGCAGGTATTTACCCGAAAAAACCAAGAGATCCAGGCCAAAGGGGGTCAGCCGGCTCAGGCCGAACCGGTGCTTCAGGGAATAACCAAGGCCTCTTTATCGACCGACAGCTTTATTTCGGCGGCCTCATTCCAAGAAACCACCAAGGTGCTGACCGACACCTGTATCGCCGGAGAGAAAGATTTTCTAAGGGGTCTCAAAGAAAATGTGATTATGGGACGCTTAATCCCGGCCGGATCGGGAATGCCTGTTTATCGTAAGATTCTCCTGCCTCAAATTGAAGAAGGAGTTGAAAAAAAGGTTGACAATTAAATCAAATCAGTTTATATAATTTGATTTTATATTTTGAGCGATTAGACCCACTTCAAGAAAGAACAGGTAAGCGTTTTATGGCCACCATCAATCAGTTGATTCGCCAGGGTAGGCAAAAAGTCAAAAAGAAAAATACCGCACCGGCCTTAAGGGGGTGTCCGCAAAAACGGGGGGTGTGCATTCGCGTCTATACCTCGACTCCCAAAAAACCCAATTCGGCCCTTCGGAAGGTGGCCAGGGTTCGCCTCACCAACGGCATGGAAGTGACGACCTATATCCCGGGGATCGGACATAATCTGCAAGAACACTCGGTGGTTTTGATTCGAGGGGGACGGGTTAAGGATCTGCCGGGCGTTCGTTATCATATTATTCGAGGAACCTTGGATTCCATCGGGGTGGCGGATCGAAAAAACAGCCGGTCTAAATATGGGGCCAAGAGACCCAAATAGTTTTGTGCTCGGAGTTCGGAGTTTTAAAGGCAGCGAACCCCGGGGGTAAGAACTGAAACAATAAACCTAAGATAATTAAGAACGAGGTCGGAATGCCGAGGAAAAGAGAAGTTGTTCACAGGGCCATTTTGCCCGATCCCAAGCATCACAGCCCGCTGGTAGCCAAGTTTGTCAATTCTTTGATGCGCCAAGGGAAAAAGAGTACTGCCGAGTCGATCCTTTATCGATCGTTGGATCTGATTGCCAAAAAGACCGAAGAAGAGCCGATCAAGATATTCGAAAAGGCCATCGACAATGTCAAGCCGGTGATCGAGGTTAAATCCAGGAGAGTAGGGGGGTCTACCTACCAGGTTCCGGTGGAGGTCAGGTCCGGCCGTCGGCTTTCTCTCAGCATTCGCTGGGTCATCAATTATGCCAAGGCCCGCTCTGAGAAAACCATGGAGGGTAAATTGGCCGGGGAGCTGCTGGATGCGGCCAACAACCGCGGTTCGGCCATCAAAAAGAAAGAAGATACCCATAAGATGGCCGAGGCCAACAAGGCCTTTGCCCACTACCGCTGGTAACCGGTGAATAAGGGTATGTTTGAAACGGGAAACGGAGTCATTTTTTGTCTGAGAAGGTTTCATTATCACGGATTCGGAATATAGGGATCATGGCCCATATAGACGCCGGAAAAACAACCACGACTGAAAGGATCCTTTATTATACCGGGGTATCCTATAAGATGGGGGAGGTTCACGACGGATCGGCCGTGATGGACTGGATGGAACAGGAACAGGAACGGGGGATCACCATCACTTCGGCGGCCACCACCTGCTTCTGGAAGGACCATCGGATCAATATCATCGATACCCCCGGCCATGTGGATTTTACCATCGAAGTCGAACGGAGCCTCCGGGTCCTGGATGGGGCCATAGCGGTTTTTGATGCCGTGGCCGGTGTAGAGCCCCAATCGGAGACGGTCTGGCGTCAGGCCGACCGCTATAAGATCCCGCGGCTGGCCTTTATTAACAAGATGGATCGGGTCGGGGCCGATCACGAACGGTGTCTAAAGATGATTGAAGAACGGTTGGGGGCCAATCCGGTGTTTATTCAATGGCCCCTGGGCAAGGAGGAATCCTTCCAGGGAATTGTGGATCTAATCGCCCTTAAGGCCTATTCGTTTAATGAAGCCACCCTGGGAAAGACCTTGGAATCCGAGCCTATCCCGGAGGGTTTGAAAGAGGTGGTTGGTCTCTATCGGCAGAAGTTGATCGAGGCTTTGGCCGATACCGATGACGCCATTATGGAAGCCTACCTCAGCCGGGGAAGAAGTAGCGGAGGAAAAGATCGTCCAGGCCTTGCGCCGGGCTACCCTCGAGCAAAAAGTCGTTCCCGTCCTTTGCGGCTCGGCCTTTAAGAATAAAGGGGTCCAGCCGCTCCTGGATGCCATCATTCGCTATCTGCCGGCCCCCACTGATGTCCCTCCCATCGAAGGGAAAAATCCTTCCGGGGAAATAGAAGAACGAAAGGCCGATGAAGAGGCCCCTTTTACGGGTCTGGCCTTCAAATTAATGTCCGATCCCTACGTGGGGCATCTGACTTTTTTGAGGGTCTACTCCGGCCGCCTGGCTTCCGGAGACGTGATTCTCAATGTCAATAAAGGGAGGAAGGAAAAGATCGGCCGATTACTGAAAATGCACGCCAATCAGCGAGAAGAGATCAAAGAAATGAGGGCCGGAGACATAGCGGCCATCGTCGGTCTTAAAAACACGACTACCGGCGACAGCCTCTGTGATTTGCAAGCCCCGATCCTGCTCGAATCGGTGAGTATCCCCGAGCCGGTTATTTCCATTGCCATTGAACCGAAAAGCAAGGCTGATTTAGACAAACTAGGGTTGTCCCTTCAACGGGTTGCGGCCGAAGACCCTTCCTTTAAAGTCCATACCGACGAAGAAACCGGACAAACCATCATCTCCGGTATGGGCGAATTGCACCTGGAAATTATTGTCGACCGGTTGACCCGGGAGTTCCATGTGGGTGCCCATATCGGGAAACCTCAGGTGGCCTATAAGGAAACCATTACCCGGGAAGTCAAGGCCGAGGGAAAGTACATCCGTCAAAGTGGCGGGCGCGGCCAATACGGCCATGTTTGGCTTGAAGTCTATCCACGAGAGGCCGGAGAAGGCTTTTTGTTTGAAAACAAGATTGTCGGGGGTGTGATTCCCAAGGAATATATACCGGCCGTGGAAAAAGGCATCGTCGAGGCCATGGAAGGGGGGGGACTGGCCGGATACCCTATGGTGGATATAGGGGTCCGACTGATAGACGGCAGTTTTCACGAAGTCGATTCTTCTGAACGGGCCTTTCTCTTCGCCGGCTCCATCGCCTTTAAAGAAGCGGCGGCCAAGGCCAAGGCCGTTTTGCTGGAACCGATCATGGAAGTGGAAATCGTGACTCCGGAAGAATTCATCGGAGAAGTCATGGGGGATTTGAATTCCCGAAGGGGAAAGATTTTAGGTCTGGAAAGCCGTGGAAAGGCCAGGATCGTGCGGGGTCAGGCCCCGATGGCCGAAATGTTCGGCTATTCTACCGGTATCCGCTCTTTGACTCAGGGGCGGGCCACCTTTACCCTCCAATTTTCCCATTACCAGAAGGTTCCTCAATCCGTTTTCGAATCTCTAATAAAAGATAAAAAAAAGGGTTAATCCACATTAATTATTTTTAGGACACCGGTTAGGACTTAATCAACCAAGGGGGAGGCGGAGATGTCGAAGAAGAAATTTGAGCGGACGAAGCCGCATGTGAATGTAGGGACGATAGGGCATATTGATCATGGGAAGACGACGTTGACGGCGGCGATCACCTTATGTTTATCGAAGAGCGGGATGGCGAATTACGTACCGTTTGATCAAATTGACAAAGCGCCGGAGGAGAAGGAGCGGGGGATCACGATAGCGACGGCGCATGTGGAATATGAGACGAAGAAGCGGCATTATGCGCACGTGGATTGTCCGGGACATGCGGACTATATTAAGAACATGATTACGGGAGCGGCGCAGATGGACGGGGCCATATTGGTAGTTGGGGCCGATGATGGACCGATGCCGCAGACGCGGGAGCATATATTACTGGCCCGTCAGGTAGGGGTGCCGTATATCGTGGTATTTTTGAACAAGGTGGACATGGTCGATGATCCGGAGTTGATTGAGTTGGTGGAGTTGGAGTTAAGGGAGTTATTGACCAAGTATGAATTTCCCGGGGACGAGATTCCGATTGTCAAGGGGTCGGCGTTGAAGGCTCTGGAATGCGGGTGCGGGAAAGAGGAGTGTAATAATTGCAAGCCCATATTGGATTTGATGGATGCGGTGGACAAGTTTATACCGGAGCCGGTGCGGGATATAGAGAAGCCGTTTTTGATGCCGGTGGAGGATGTGTTTAGTATTTCGGGCCGGGGGACGGTGGTAACGGGCCGGGTGGAACGGGGTCTGGTCAAGGTGGGGGATGAAGTGGAGATCATCGGGATTCGGCCGACGATCAAGACGATTTGTACGGGAGTGGAGATGTTCCGCAAGACTCTGGATCAGGGGCAGGCGGGGGACAATGTGGGGCTGCTGCTTCGGGGGACGAAGCGGGATGAAGTGGAGCGGGGCCAGGTAGTGGCCAAGCCGGGGAGCATCACGCCGCACACCAAGTTTAAGGCCGAGGCGTATATATTGACGAAGGAAGAAGGGGGCCGGCACACGCCGTTTTTTAACGGCTATCGGCCGCAGTTTTATTTTCGAACGACGGACGTGACGGGAGTGGTGACGTTACCGGAAGGGGTGGAGATGGTCATGCCCGGGGACAATGTTTCGGTGGAGGTTTCGTTGATCATGCCGATCGCCATGGAGAAGGAACTTCGTTTTGCCATCCGGGAGGGGGGCCGAACGGTCGGCGCCGGCGTCATTTCCGAGATTATCGAGTAAAGAAAGGGTCCAAGGTTCAAGGTTTAAGGTTCAAGGAAAACCGTACACCTTACATCTTGTACCGGTTTTACCGGTAGCCTCTTTGAGCCTTGATGTCTATGAATTTAAGGAAAAATTTAGAGGAAGTCTTATGATGACCAGCCAAAAAATTCGGATCCAACTCAGGGCTTTTGACCATAAACTACTTGACCAGTCAGCAGCCGAGATTGTGGAAACGGCCCGGAGGACCGGGGCTCGGGTAGCCGGGCCGATTCCCTTGCCGACCATGATAGAGAAATTCTGTGTTTTAAGATCTCCCCACGTGGATAAAAAATCCCGGGAACAATTTGAAGTCCGGACTCATAAACGATTATTGGATATCCTTGAACCCACGCAAGCCACTGTGGACGCCTTGATGAAATTGGACTTGTCGGCCGGGGTGGACGTCGAGATCAAATTATAAGAAGATTTTTAGAAAACTGTTTTTCAGGAAGGCGCATGATGCAAGGGATCTTGGGAAAAAAGCTGGGAATGACCCGCATGTTCTTGGAGGAAGGTAAAGCCGTGGCCGTGACGGTCATTGAGGCCGGGCCTTGTGTAGTGATTCAGAAAAAAGGAGAGCCGACCCAAGGGACGGTCTATCAATTGGGTTTCGTCCCGGCCAAACCCAAGGCGGTTAATAAGCCGTTAGGGGGACACTTTAAGAAAAAGGGGCTGGCCCCTTTAAAGTATATCAAAGAATTTCCGGCTTCAGGCGATCAGTCCTATCAAGTGGGAGATGAAATCCGGGTCGATATATTCCAAGTCGGGGAAAAGGTCAAGGTCCGAGGGACGAGCAAGGGAAAAGGTTTTGCCGGCGTAGTCAAACGTTGGGGTTTTTCCGGGGGAAAGGATACCCATGGTTGTACCTCCCACCGGGTTCCGGGTTCTATCGGCTCCAGCGCCTATCCTTCCCGGGTCACCAAAGGGAAAAAAATGCCCGGCCAGATGGGAAACCGCCGGGTAAGTATGCTGGACCTTTCGATTGTAGATATACGACCGGAACAAAATTTGCTGATTGTCAAAGGGGCAGTGCCCGGGAGCCGCAACAACTTAGTGGCCATTTATAAAAAGTGAATCAGAATCGCTTATGGATTGATCCGATCTCTTTGATTAGGAAACATCATTCAAGGCGTTAAGGAAAAAGGTATGCCAACGGTAACTGTCTATAACCTTTCCGGAGAAAAGGTGGAAGACCTCATTTTGAAGGAGGAGATCTTTAACCGGGAGGTCAACCCTCATATATTTCATCAGATCGTCTCGGTCTTTCAAACTAATCAGAGGGCCGGAACCTCATCAACCAAAGGTCGGTCGGAAGTCCGTGGGGGAGGCAAAAAGCCCTTTCGTCAAAAAGGGACCGGTCGGGCCAGACAGGGCAGCAGGACTTCCCCTTTGATGCGAAAAGGGGGGATTGTTTTCGGGCCTAAACCCCGGAACTATGAGATGAAGGTCAACAAAAAGGTCAAAAAATTGGCCCTGAAAATGGCCTTATCCTCCAAATGGCAGGGTGCGCAACTGACGGTCTTGGAACATTTTAATTTGGAAGAGATTAAAACGAAAAAGTTTAATCAGATCATGGAGCGTCTGCAATTAAAAAAGACCTTGATCGTTACCGATCAGGAAAACCCAAATTTAGAAAAATCAGCCCGGAATGTCAACGGTGTAAAAGTTCTGAGGGCGGACGGCATGAATGTCTATGATCTATTAAGGTACGATCAATTGGTCCTGCTTAAACCCAGTATTCCAATCATTGAGGAGGCCTTAGGCCAATGAAAGATATGTTTCAAATTATCAAAAGGCCCTTGTTAACCGAAAAAAGCACTCGAAAAAAAGAAGAATTCAATGAGGTGGCCTTTGAGGTGGACCGCCGCGCCAATCGTACGGAGGTCAAAACGGCTATACAGACCCTGTTCAAGGTTAAGGTGGAACGGGTCAATCTAATGCAACTGGAAGGGAAGAAAAAGCGCGTAGGAAAAAAGGTCGGACGGACCGCAGACTGGAAAAAGGCCTTGATTCGGCTGGCCCCTGGAGAGGCCATTGAGAATCTATAGGGCGGATGACGGGCGCTTGGGTAAGGGAGAATAGATATGGGCATTAAAACTTGTACACCAACCTCGCCGGGAAGGCGGTTTCAGACCTTTGACACTTTTGAGGAGATCACTTCAAAGGGACCCCTGCGGGGACTGGTTGAACCCTTGTCCAGTACCGGTGGACGCAACAATTACGGTCGCATAACCAGCCGATATCGGGGAGGCGGACATAAACGTCAATATCGGCGTATTGATTTTAAACGGGAAAAGACCGATATTCCGGCCAGGGTGGCCGGGATCGAATATGACCCTAATCGATCAACACGAATCGCCTTGTTGCATTATGCTGATGGTGAAAAGCGTTATATTCTGGCCCCTCAGGACTTAAAATTAGGAGACTCGGTGATCAGCAGCGCCCAGGCCGACATTAAGCCGGGTAATGCCCTACCCATAGCTAACATTCCTCTGGGGACCACTATCCATAATATCGAATTAAAGCCGGGCTGTGGCGGGCAAATGGCCCGCAGTGCCGGCACTTACGGACAATTAATGGCCAAGGAAGATAAGTACGGACAAATCAAAATGCCTTCGGGAGAAGTGCGCAAGATCCTATTGACCTGCAAGGCCACCATAGGGCAATGCGGCCATCTTTTACATGAGAGGGTTTCTCTGGGGAAGGCCGGCCGAAGCCGCTGGTTGGGTAAAAAACCCAAGGTCCGTGGTGTAGCCATGAATCCCGTGGATCATCCCCACGGGGGAGGAGAGGGCAAATCCTCCGGGGGACGACACCCGGTAACCCCCTGGGGGGTTCCGACGAAGGGTTATAAAACCCGGAAGAAAAAAAGTAGTGATCGGTTGATCGTCAAGAAAAGAAAAGCCTAAACCAATTTTAGATTGTCGATTTCGGATTTCGGAATAAAAAACAGTTATTAATTCAGTCGGCGATAAAATTCGGATGGTGAAATGAAACTGATTGATTCCGCAATCCAAAATCCGCAATCCGCAATTGAAATGGGGGTAATGTGGCACGTTCAGTAAAAAAAGGGCCGTTTGTTGATGGACCTTTGTTGAAAAAAGTAGAGGAATCCCAGGAGGCCAAGAGCCGTAAAGTCATTAAAACCTGGTCCAGACGCTCAACCATCCTTCCTGAGTTTGTGGGCCTGACCTTTGCGGTCCATAACGGTAAAAAGTTCATTCCGGTCTATGTTACGGAAAATATGGTCGGCCACAAATTGGGTGAGTTTGCTCCCACCAGGACTTTTTATTCTCATTCCGGAGACAAAAAGACCACGGTTAAAGGAAAAACCAAGTAGGAAAGGGTAAACCGATGGAGACAAAAGCCCAAGCTAAATATATACGGATAGCGCCTCGAAAGGTCCAGGTGATCATACCGACCATCAAGGGGCGAAAAGTGGAAGAAGCCATTGCCATTCTCCAGTTTATGCCCAGAAAAGGGGCCCGTATCCTCCAAAAGGTATTGCACTCGGCGGTAGCCAATGCCGAACAGAATAAAGTGGATATCGATACACTGGTGGTCAAAACGGTTCTGGTGGACGGCGGTCCGACTCTAAAGCGCTTTATGCCCAGGGCCATGGGGCGGGCAACTCCCATATTAAAAAGGACCAGTCATATTACAGTTTATTTAGCGGAAGCTTAAGGACAAGGAGGTCGGTTTGGGACAGAAGACACATCCAAAGGGATTCCGACTGGTTGTAAACAAGGATTGGAATTCCAGGTGGTTTGCTGATAAAGAGTTTGCTCATCTGATTCAAGAGGATAAACAAATCCGCGATTTTTTGAAAAAAAGATTGTTTGAAGCGGGTATTGCCCGGATTGAAATAGAAAGGGCGGCCAATAAAGCCAAGATTATTATCTATACGGCCCGTCCCGGGATCGTTATCGGCAAAAAAGGGTCCCAGATTGAAATCCTGAAAAAAGACCTGGAAAAAAAGATAAAACGGGAAGTCATTTTGGATATCCAGGAGGTCCGTAAACCGGAGGTCGAAGCCCAGTTGGTGGCTGAAAATGTGGCCTCCCAATTAGAACGCCGGGTGGCCTTCAGACGGGCCATGAAAAAGGCGGTGAGTTCGGCGCGAAAATTCGGAGCCAAAGGTATCAAGATCGCCTGTGCCGGCCGCCTAGGCGGAGCGGAAATGGCCAGGACCGAATGGTATCGGGAGGGCCGAGTTCCGTTGCATACTTTGCGAGCCGTTATCGATTACGGGTTTGCCGAGGCGGCCACAACCTACGGGCTTATCGGAATCAAGGTGATCATCTTTAAAGGGGAAAAATTAGCCGAAAAGGAAATACCGGTTTGATAAATACAGGCGATAGGCGAGAGGCACGAGGCGATAGGCAAAAAAATCATATAAAGGCACCGACTTATAGCCTATTGCCTATAGCCTATAACCTGAAGGTGAGGAATATCTGACATGCTCAGTCCAAAAAAAGTAAAATATCGAAAACAACAAAAAGGTCGGATGCGGGGCGCCGCTTACAGGGGTTCAAACCTGGAATTCGGCGACTTCGGAATTCAGGCCATGGAATGCGGACGGTTGACCGCCCAACAAATCGAGGCGGCCCGAATCGCCATGACCCGTTCCATCAAGAGGGGCGGGAAGATATGGATACGCATTTTTCCGGACAAGCCGATTACCAAGAAACCCGCTGAAACCCGGATGGGAAAGGGGAAGGGTGCTCCCGAAGCCTGGGTGGCGGTTATCCGTCCCGGGCGGATCATTTATGAAATGGAAGGGGTTTCCAAAGAGGTGGCCGATGAGGCCTTGCGTTTAGCCGCTCATAAACTTCCCATTAAGACCAAGATTGTGGTGAGGAGTCTGCAGTGAAAGCCAAGGAGTTAACGGAATTGACCATAGAGGAATTGCGGTCCAAAGAGAAAGAGGTTCAGGAGACCTTGTTTAACTTACGTTTTCAACACGCCACGGGTTTACTGGAAAACACCATGCGCATACCGATGACCAAAAAGGATCTGGCCCGCATCAAAACGGTTCTTCGCGCCAAAATGATCAACCTGTAAAAAAACAAAGAGGTTAGGATATGAAAAAGAGGGGCAGTCATAAGACGTTAACCGGGACCGTGGTCAGCGATAAGATGGAAAAAACGGTTGTGGTTTCGGTGGAACGGTTGGTGAAGCACTCGGCTTACCAAAAGTTTATCCGCAGGAAAGACAAATTCATGGCCCACGATGAAGGGAATGAATGCCGTATCGGGGATCGGGTTTTGCTGACGGAAACGCGTCCTCTAAGCAAGCTGAAGCGGTTTAAGGTCAGCAAGATCGAAGAGAAAATGGAGTAGAAGGCAGGGTGATCCCTTATGATACAGACACAAACACAACTCGACGTAGCCGATAATTCTGGAGCCAAAAAGGTATTTTGCATCCGGGTCTTGGGTGGAACGCGCCGCCGTTATGCCCGGATCGGGGATATTATCGTGGTTTCCGTCAAGGAGGCCATCCCGAATGCCAAGGTCAAAAAAGGGGATGTCATGAAGGCCGTGGTGGTTCGGACTAAAAAGGAGATCTCCCGGCCGGACGGCTCCTATATTAAATTTGACGACAATTCGGCGGTTTTGATCAATCAACAACGGGAACCGGTTGGAACCCGCATATTCGGCCCGGTGGCCCGGGAACTCAGGGCTAAGAATTTTATGAAGATTATTTCTCTGGCCCCAGAAGTCTTATAAGGGCTTTTTAAGGAAAGCGAGTAAGGATTAACTATCATGGTCAGGTACAAGATCCATATAAAAAAGAATGATAAGGTCATGGTTGTTTCAGGGAAAGAAAAGGGTAAGGTCGGTAAAATCCTTAAAGTCCTTCCGGGAAAAAACCGGGTGATTGTAGAAAAGGTCAATTATATCAAGCGGCATACCCGTCCCGGAGGAAAGGTCAGTAAAGGGGGCATCATTGAAAAAGAAGCCCCCCTCCATGTTTCCAATGTGATGCTCATCTGTGGAAAATGTACCGACCCGGTTCGGGTCGGTTTTCAGAGACAAACGGATGGGAAAACGGTCCGTGTTTGCAAAAAATGCGGGGAGATTTTGGAGAATAAATAGACGGAAAAGGATGGAACGAGGCATGCCCAGATTAAAAACCCTTTATGAAAACGAAGTCAGACCCCAATTGATCAAAGAGTTCAATTATCGTAATGTCATGGAAGTCCCCAAGCTGCAAACGATTGTGCTTAATATGGGCCTGGGGGAAGCCATTCAAAATATTAAAATCCTGGATAATGCCGTGGAAGAACTGGCCCTCATCGCCGGTCAAAAGGTGGTGATCACCCGGGCCAAAAAATCGATCGCTTCTTTTAAGTTGCGGGAAAATATGCCTATCGGCTGCATGGTCACCCTGCGCCGGGAGCGCATGTTTGACTTCCTGGATAAATTGATCCACATTGCCTTGCCCCGGGTTCGGGATTTTCGAGGCGTTTCACCAAAATCCTTTGACGGTCGCGGCAATTATACCCTGGGAATCCGGGAGCACATCATTTTCCCGGAGATTAATTATGACAAGATTGACAAGGTCAAAGGCTTGAATATCACCATCGTCACTACTTCCAAGACCGACGAAGAAGGAAGGACCTTGTTGAAATTATTGGGAATGCCTTTTCGCAATTAATCCCGGGTGGATGGTAGAAACTTTAAGCCGGTAAAAAGGAGGAAGACAATTTGGCAAAGACGTCTTTAATGATCAAGGCCAAGCGGACCCCGAAATTCAAGGTTCAGGGTTATAACCGATGCCCATTATGCGGCCGCCCCAGGGGCTATATTCGAAAATTCGGGATTTGCCGTATCTGCTTCCGGCTGATGGCCCTTAAGGGGGATATCCCCGGTGTCATTAAATCCAGCTGGTAACCGAGACATTCATCAATAAGGAACCAAAAAAGGAGCTAAAACTTATGGGTATGACCGATCCCATTGCCGATATGCTGACCCGGATTCGAAACGGCAGTTCTGCTAAATTCAGCAAGGTGGATATTCCGGCTTCCAAGATCAAGATCCAGATCGCCCGGATATTGAAAGATGAAGGGTATATCAAAAATTTCAAGGTCATCAAGGATAACCGGCAGGGATTACTCCGCCTTTATCTTAAATTTGACGAAAAGAATCAACAGGTCCTCTCCAGTATCCAAAGGGCCAGTCGGCCCAGTCGGCGCTATTATGCCAAGAAGGATAACATCCCCAAGGTGTTGAATGGGCTGGGTCTGTCGATCCTGACGACCTCTAAGGGGGTTATGACGGAGCGGGAAGCTCGAAAGCAGGGCGTGGGCGGAGAAATTATCTGCACGGTCTGGTAAGACGGAGAAGAGGCGGGAAAGGAGAAAGGTATGTCACGGGTTGGAAAAAAACCCATTCCGATACCCATTAAGGTCAAGGTGTTATTGACCGATGAGGGGGTCGTCGTTCAAGGTCCCAGGGGGGAGTTGCGGCGGATTGTTCCTCCCCAATTGGTCGTCAAGGTGGAGGATAACCGAATCATCCTTCAACCCCGGGAAGAAAGTCAAAAGGTCAAGGCCTTGTTCGGCTTATTCAGGACCTTAATAGCCAATATGGTCAAAGGAGTGGCCGAAGGTTTTGAAAGGGTTTTAGAGATACAAGGGGTAGGATATCGTGCCGAAGTCCAGGGCAATCAACTTATTTTGAATCTCGGTTATTCTCATCCGGTCCCTTTTCAATTGCCGGAAGGGATTTCCGCCCAGGTTGAAAAACAGACTAAGCTGACCTTAAGCGGTATCGACCGGGATCTTTTAGGACTGACTGCCGCCCGGATCCGCAGGTTTCGTCCCCCCGAGCCCTACAAGGGAAAGGGGATCAAATATCAGGAAGAAAAAATCCGCCGGAAGGTTGGGAAAACCGGTTCTAAATAATCTCAGAGGACGTTATGGAATCTCTAAAGAAAAAAAAAATGGCCCACTTAAAGAGAAAAAAACGGGTGAGAAAAAAGATCTGGGGAGATGAGACACGACCCCGGCTTTCCGTTTTTCGCAGTGCCCGGAACATTTACGCCCAAATCATTGTGGATACCACCGGCCAAACCCTGGTCCAGGTGTCCAGTTTGAGCCCGGAAATCCGGGAAACCCGGGTACCCGGAAAGGTGACGGTGGCCCAAAAGGTGGGGGCCCTGTTGGCCCGGAAGGCCACGGAAAAGGGAATCAAACAGGTGGTTTTTGATCGGAACGGTTTTTTGTATCATGGCCGGGTAAAAGCGGTATCTTTAGCCGCCCGGGAAGCCGGGTTGGAATTTTAGAGGGGGGCGAGATTGGCAGACTTCAATTTAACGGATAAGCAATTAATCAACAAAGTGGTCCATATCAGTCGTGTGGCCAAGGTGGTTAAGGGGGGGCGTCGTTTTAGTTTCAGTGCCTTGGCCGTTGTCGGGGATGGAAACGGTAGTGTCGGGGCCGGGTTAGGAAAGGCCAACGAAGTTCCCGAAGCCATCCGCAAGGCCATGGAAAAGGCCAAAAGGGAGATGAAGGGATTCCCATTGACCGATCAAACCATCCCCCACGAGGTCATCGGTTCCTTCGGCGCCGGGCGGGTTTTACTAAAGCCGGCCTCAAAAGGAACGGGAATTATCGCCGGAGGGGTGGTGCGCGCGGTCATGGAGGCCGTGGGGGTACAGAATATTTTGACCAAATGCCTGGGTTCCCATAACCCTCACAATGTGATCCGGGCCACCTTGGAAGGCTTGCGAAATCTTAACAGCCCGG
Organism: uncultured delta proteobacterium; assembly: GCA_963838485.1. Taxonomy (GTDB): domain Bacteria; phylum Desulfobacterota; class RBG-13-43-22; order RBG-13-43-22; family RBG-13-43-22; genus RBG-13-43-22. The sequence continues at coordinate 41,286 of CAWIRY010000091.1, forward strand.
AAATGATCGCCCAAAAAAGAGGCAAAACCTTGGTAGAAATCAGGTAAGGCCATGACTGAAAAGATGATTCAAATTACCTTATCCAAAAGTGGAATCGGCCGACCCCCCAAGCATCGGCGAACCATTCAGAGCTTGGGGTTGACCAAGATGAATAAAACCATAACCCGTAAAGATACGCCGGAACTAAGAGGGATGATTCGACAGATATCCCATCTGGTGGAAGTTAAAGAATGAGAATGGAGTTGTTGTAATGGATTCAGAACCAAAAGGCACGAGATATCATTTGGGCAATTTGTCACCGGCCCCCGGTTCCAGAAAAAAGCCTAAACGGGTAGGCCGAGGCTTAGGCTCCGGACATGGGAAGACGGCTACTCGGGGTAGCAAAGGTCAGAATGCCAGGTCCGGAGGAGGGGTTCGTCCCGGTTTTGAAGGGGGCCAGATGCCCATCCAAAGACGCCTTCCTAAGCGGGGTTTTACCCCTATCGGCAGGGAGGTCTACACATTGATCAATATCCGGGATCTCCAATCTTTTGAAAATGGATCCACCGTGGATTTGCCAGGCCTGTTACAGACGGGGATCATCCGCCGTTTGAAAGACGGGGTCAAATTGTTGGGACACGGAGAGATTCAAAACGCCTTGTTTATCAAGGTCAATAAATGCAGCCAAGGGGCCAGGCAGAAGATCGAGGCGGCCGGGGGAACGGTTGAGGTGATTTAGTGGTGATCGGCGGCATTCAAAATATTACCAAGATCCCCGAGCTTAAGAAGAAGATCTGGTTTACCCTGGCCATGCTGGCCGTTTATCGCGTCGGGGTCCATATCCCTTCTCCCGGAATTGATGCGGTGGCTTTGGCGGCCTTTTTCAAAAGGGCCCAGGGGACCCTATTCGGTCTTTTTGACATGTTTTCAGGCGGGGCCTTGATGCATATGTCCATTTTTGCCTTAGGGATCATGCCCTATATCAGCGCCTCCATTATTCTGGACCTCTTGACGGTGGTCATCCCCTACCTGGATAAACTCAAAAAAGAAGGGGAGGCCGGGCGGAAAAAGATTACCCAATATGCCCGCTATGGGACGGTGGTCCTTTCCCTTTTTCAGGGCTTGGGAATCGCCGTAGGCATGGAGAATATGTCCGGGCCCGGCGGGGCCTCGGTAGTCATTCACGCCGGCTGGGCTTTTCGCTTGATGACCATGATCACCTTGACTTCGGGTACGGCCTTTATCATGTGGCTGGGAGAACAGATTACCGAGCGGGGCATTGGAAACGGCATCTCTCTGATCATTTTCGCCGGCATCGTGGCCCGCATGCCGACCGCTTTAACCAATACCTGGCAATTGGTGCGGACCGGGGAGATGAATTTTATCTTTATTGTGTTGTTGGGGGTCATGATGGTCGTGGTTGTGGCGTTTATTGTTTTTGTGGAGCGGGGGCAACGACGTATCCCGGTTCAGTACGCCAAGCGCGTAGTCGGCCGGAAGATTTATGGAGGACAAAGCACCCACCTGCCCTTGAAGATCAATACTTCCGGGGTCATACCGCCCATTTTTGCTTCGTCCATCCTCATGTTTCCGGCTACCATTACCCAGTTTATCCAGATTCAATGGTTGAGTGCTTTCGTCAAAAATTATCTTTCCGTCGGCGGAGTCCTTTATTCTTTGGTTTATGTGGGTTTTATTTTTTTCTTCTGCTATTTTTACACCGCGGTGACCTTTAACCCGGTCGATGTGGCCGAAAATATGAAAAAGTACGGCGGGTATATCCCGGGGATCCGGCCTGGGAAAAGAACGGCCGATTATATCGACCGGATATTGACCCGCATTACCTTCGGCGGAGCCTTGTACATCTCGGCGGTTTGCGTCCTGCCGACCGTTCTGATCCATCGTTTCAATGTCCCTTTTTATTTCGGCGGAACGGCCCTATTGATTGTTATCGGTGTGGCCATCGATACCATGGCCCAAATTGAATCGCACATGTTGACCCGCCATTACGAAGGATTCATGAAAAAGGGAATGGCGCGCATTAAAAGATAGTCTCAAGGATCAAGGAGGAATTCGATGAATCTAATATTGTTGGGACCGCCGGGGGCCGGCAAAGGGACGCAGGCCAAGATGATGATCGATAAATATCAGATCCCCCAAATTTCAACCGGTGATATCTTGAGGGCCGCCTTAAAAGAGCGGACCCCTTTGGGACTGAAGGCCAAGGAATATATGGATAAAGGGCTTTTGGTTCCCGATGAGGTGGTTATTGATATTATCCGGGAACGGCTCAAGGAGCCCGATTGCCGGAACGGCTATATCCTGGACGGCTTCCCACGGACCGTCGCCCAGGCCCAGGCCCTGGACAAGGTCTTGGCCGATATGCATTCGGCCATCGATCATGTGATTTCGATCGAGGTGGACAAAGGAGAGTTGATCAAACGTCTGACCGGACGGCGGACCTGTCGTCAATGCGGCCGGGGCTACCATGTTATTTTTGATCCCTCTCTCAATAAGGATTTATGCGATAAATGCCAGGGAGAACTCTATCAGCGGGATGACGATAATGAAGATACCGTCCGAAACCGCCTGGATGTTTATGATTCTCAAACTTTTCCTTTAATTCAATACTATAAAGAGAAAAATCTGCTTCGGCCGATTGAGGGGCAAGGAAGTATTCAACAGATTTTCGACAGGATCGCAGAGGTTTTCTCTTAAGGAGGCGGATGATCTTCTTGAAATCCCCGGAGGAGATTGAAAAAATGAGCGCCTCGGGGAAATTGGTGGCCGAAATTTTAGCGGAGATCCGAAATCGGATTAAGCCGGGGGTAACCACCCAGGAATTGGATCAGTTGGCTTCGCGGCTCTCTTTAAAAAAAAAGGCCCGGCCGGCATTTAAAGGGTACCACGGATATCCGTTCAGTTTGTGCGTCTCGGTTAATGAAGAAGTCGTCCACGGGTTTCCTTCGAAAAGAAGATTGGTGGACGGGGATATTGTCAGTCTGGATTTTGGTGTTTATCTTGATGGGTATTATGGAGACGCTGCCCTGACCCAGGCGGTCGGGGAGGTTTCCCCCTTAGCCGAACGGTTGATCCGGGTCACTCGGGAATCCTTGTTTAAGGGGTTGGACCAGGTTAAGGCCGGAAGGCGATTGGGGGATGTCTCTTCGGCTGTTCAAAACCATGTGGAGGACAAAGGGTTTTCGGTAGTCCGCCAATTTGTGGGACACGGTATAGGAAAAGCCCTTCATGAAGATCCCCAGGTTCCTAATTTTGGAGATGCGGGCAGGGGCATCCTTTTAAAACCGGGAATGGTTTTAGCCATAGAACCCATGGTCAATGCCGGGGCCAGTGAGGTTGAGCTGTTGGCCGACGGTTGGACAGCGGTCACCAAAGACAGGAGCTTGTCGGCCCACTTTGAGCATACGATAGCCATTACGGAAGACGGTGGCCGAATTTTGACTCAGGCTGATCACGGGACAACCCTTTTTTAAAGAGATTATGCCCAAAGAAGAAGCCATTGAAGTGGAAGGCACGGTAGTGGAAACCCTGCCGAACGCCATGTTCAGGGTGCAGCTGGATAATGGGCATCGGGTCCTGGCCCATATATCCGGAAAGATGCGACTGCATTTTATAAAAATTTTGCCGGGGGACCGGGTAACGGTGGAGTTGTCTCCTTATGATTTTAATCGGGGCCGGATCACCTATCGGTCAAAATAAAAATGAAGAGGGGTCCAGGATTCAAGGGGTCCAGGATTCAAGTGAGAAGGTGAGTTTTTTAATTGGGGTTTCACTTGAATCCTCGTATCCTTGAATTTCCAGACCCTTTGTTTGAGGGCTATTATGAAAGTAAAGGCATCAGTCAAAAAAATATGCAGCAAATGTAAAATTATTCGGCGCAAAGGGGTCTTGCGGGTACTATGTGAAAACCCCAAGCATAAACAGCGTCAGGGATAATAAGGGGAGGACCGGTTTGGCCAGAATAGCGGGAATTGATTTACCAAAGAATAAACGGATTGAAGTAGGCTTGACTTATATTTATGGGATCGGTCGGGCCGCTTCCAAAAAGATTTTGGAGGAAGCCCAAATTCCTCTGGACACCAAGACCGATCAGTTGACGGAAACCCAGATCGCTCAAATCCGGAAAGTCGTTGACGGAACGGTTCGGGTGGAAGGAGACCTCAGGCGGGAAGTTTCCACGAGTATCAAACGGTTGATGGATTTGGGGACCTACCGCGGACTTCGGCACCGCAAATCCCTTCCGGTGCGGGGTCAGCGGACTCATACCAACGCCCGGACTCGCAAAGGCCCGCGTCGGACGCTGGCCGGCAAAAAGAAAAAATAACTTTCGGGGTGAATCATGGCCAAAGAAGTAAAAAAGACAACCAAGAAAAAGAAGGAAAAGAAAAATATTCCCGTCGGGATCGCCCATATTCAGTCGACCTTCAATAATACGATCATCACGATTACCGACCCGATGGGGAATGTTATCGCCTGGGCCAGTGCGGGTACGCAAGGATTTAAAGGGTCCCGAAAGAGCACTCCCTTTGCCGCTCAACTGGCTGCCGAAGAAGCGGCTAAAAGGGCGATGGAAAACGGCATGCGCTCCGTGGATGTTTTCGTTAAAGGCCCGGGCGCGGGTCGGGAGGCGGCTTTGCGGGCCATACAGGCTACCGGCTTTCAGGTTAAATTGATTCGGGATGTGACCCCCATACCCCATAATGGGTGCCGTCCTCCCAAAAAGCGTAGGGTATAATAATTCCTTAATTATCATTCCAGAGGAGGAAGAGGTTGGCTAGATATAGAGATTCGGTCTGCCGAATGTGCCGGCGGGAAGGCTTAAAAATGTTTCTTAAGGGGGATCGGTGTTATTCGGATAAATGTGCCTTCGAACGCCGGGGGTATCCTCCGGGACAACACGGTCAGGGTCGCAGCAAACGTTCCGAATATGGAATTCAGCTCCGAGAAAAACAAAAAGTAAAGTGGATGTACGGGTTGCTCGAATCTCAATTCCGGGGGACCTTTGTTAAGGCCGAACGTTTAAAAGGGATTACCGGCACCAATCTTTTAGTCCTTTTAGAGAGAAGGCTGGATAATGTGGTCTATCGCTTAGGGTTTGCCAATTCCAGAACTCAGGCCCGGCAGTTGGTTCGACATAGTCATTTTATGGTCAATGGCCGAAAAGTCAATATCCCCTCCTTTCAGGTGAAAAAGGGGGACACGGTTTCCGTAAAAGAAAAGAGCCAGAAAATAGCTTCCATTATTGAATCCATGGAAGCGGTCGCCCGACGGGGAGTTCCCCAATGGTTGGAACTCGAGAAAGCACACTATTCCGGAATCATTAAATCTTTACCGGTCCGGGAAGATTTAACTATGCCCATTCAGGAACAGCTTATTGTCGAACTTTATTCCAAGTAATCGGGATGATTGCTGGGAAGAGGCTAAGGAGAGATTATGTATCGGAACTGGCGTGAACTGATCAAGCCCAAACGACTGGAAGTGGATCCGGATGGGCACAGTCGATTCTACGGAAAATTCGTATGTGAACCTTTGGAACGAGGGTTTGGGATTACCTTGGGGAATGCCCTGCGAAGGGTTCTCATTTCTTCGCTTCAGGGGGCGGCCATCGTTTCCGTTAAATTTGACGGGGCTCTGCATGAATTTTCGACTTTCCCGGGTGTGGTGGAAGATGTCACTGATATCATTTTAAATCTCAAGGCAGTCCGTTTAAAGCTCCATGGAGACGAACCGCGGACCATCAAGCTCAATGCCAACCGGGAGGGAGTGGTCCGGGCCAAGGATTTCATTTGTGATCCCCATGTAGAGGTATTAAATCCGGAGCTGAACATCGCCACCCTATCCGGAGACGGCCAGTTAAAGGCCGAAATGACCGTTAAAATGGGCAAGGGCTATGTTCCCTCGGAAAGAAATAAGATCGAAAGCGCCCCCATCGGAACGATCTTTTTGGACACGGCCTATTCGCCGATTAAAAAAGTTAACTATGTCGTAGGGAACGCCCGGGTCGGTCAAATCACCGATTATGACAAACTGACCTTGGAGATTTGGACCGACGGAAGCGTTACCCCGGAGGATGCGGTGGCCGTAGCCGCCAAAATACTGAAAGAACAATTGGGCCCTTTTATTAATTTTGAGGAAGAGACCGAAGAGCCGGAGCGGATAGAGATGATCCACCAGGAAGAACAGATCAATCAGAATTTATACAAGAGCGTTGAGGAATTGGAGCTCTCCGTCCGATCGGCCAATTGTTTAAAGAACGCCAATATCCGCTATATCTGGGAGCTCGTCCAGAAAACCGAGCCGGAAATGCTAAAAACCAAAAATTTCGGTCGAAAATCATTGAATGAAATCAAGGCCATTTTAGATGAGATGGGCTTACACTTAGGATTAAAATTGGAAGGTTTCCTGCCTCCCCCAATAGAAGAAAAGAAGGAAAACAATTATGAGGCATAATTGTACTGGAAGAAAATTAAGTCGTACTACCAGCCATCGGAAGGCCTTGATGCGCAACATGGTTACCTCCCTTCTGGAGCATGAACGCATTGAAACTACCTTGGCCAAGGCCAAAGAGCTGCGGATCGAAGCCGACCGCATGATTACCCTGGCCAAGCAGGGAGACCTCCATGCTCGCCGGCAGGCCCTGGCCGTTATTCAGGACAAGAAGGTGGTTTATAAATTGTTCGGAGAGATCAAAGACCGTTTTTTGGAACGGAACGGAGGATATACTCAGATTACCAAGTTGCGCTATCGTAAAGGGGATGCCGCCCCTGTTTCCGTCATAGAACTTATCGGGCACTCGGAAGAGAAAAAGACCAAAAAGAAAAAGACCAAGGCCCAGAAAGCCATGGATAGGGTCAAGGGGATGATGCCCGGGCAAGGCAAGAAGGAAGAGGCGGCTGAAACCAAAGCCGAGGCTTCAGAAAAGGTTTGACATTTTCAACTATTTAATGATATAATTTTTATTTATATGTTATCGCGGGGTGGAGCAGTCCGGTAGCTCGTCGGGCTCATAACCCGAAGGTCGCAGGTTCAAATCCTGCCCCCGCTACCAAAATTTCAATGGCTTACGAAGGGTTTTTGTGGGCCATTTTTTATTTGTGCTACCCTGTATGCTACCCTACACGTCTACTTCCAGTGATTTTCAATGATCATTTCCATTGATTTACCTCGAAGTTAACACATTCCGTTTAGATACCTATCGGGCCTCTGCGCCACAACTGCAACACAGAAAAATTTCCTCCATTGTCCCCCTCTTTCTCTGCTAAATAGGGTTAATATGGCTTGAAGGGGAGTTGACCTGGCGGGTACTGTGCCATATTCCTTGGCTGCCGAATACACCTATCAATGAATTTTGGTTTGGGATTGAATTCTTAATGCATCTTGTCAACGAATGCAATGCTTAGCATTATACTGATGAAAACGACACCTGCAAAAAATGCAAGGAGGCTCCATTTATTTGTTTGGGAGACCTTACCTATTCTTAAGAGAAAGTACCCAATGACTACATTGGCTAGAGCCCACAAAACATTTACCATTGGAGATGACAATCCCTTGCCCGGTGGATTTGCAAATGGTGAGGGAAAACTGTCACCGGATACCCCGTGAACGAAATGTGGAACAGTGTTGGTTAAGAAGAGACCAGCGAAGAAGCAAGCAACATAATGATACCATTTCATAAAGCCTCCTTAAAATGTTTATTGAGTGCTGCCAACTTGTCGATAGGATTGAAATCATAAGTAAGGCCCCATTTCTTTGGCTCTTACACCTACAAGTCAACAGTTGTAGTATTTTTATAAATTAAGAATTATTCTTTGAAAGGTGCACAAAAAGTATGGCTATTTTTGAACTGGATTTGAATGATTTAATTACTGTTCTTTCTGCTGACTTTAGCGATAAATGCACGGATAAGTTCGGGAGTGCTTTCACGCAATCCTGTCGCGCTTTCCATAGCTGGACATATGGCTGAAGTGATTATCGTACCATCCTGGACGACCCCAAGGCCGTTATAAATTGCTCCCTCGAACCTGGGATCTCTTTTATTAGGGGGATAAGGATTAAACGGGTCCTGGACAAAGGAGTATCGTTTGCCCTTTAGAGCACCGGCTTCAGCTAGGATATAAATGGCCCCAGCATTAGCTGCAACAGGTATTTTTTTGGCTACCGCTTGTTTAACGACTGAAACAGCGGCTGGGGATATGTGCACGCCGGGGAAAAAACCGACACCCATGCAGGCCAGTATCACACCGGCATAATCGTCTACCCGAACCTCTGATAATTTCAGGTCCGGTCTGAGACTTTTAATGAAACCCTCCAGAGGTTGGCCAGAGGTCGTAGCTACTAATACTTTGAAACCCGCTTTCTGCAGCATATCTCGCATCATCCCTACCTCTCGGATGAGCATGAAATCTAAGGAACCATAGGTCTCCGATTCCCGTGGGATAAGCAATATTTGCGGCTGCCCCTTGGCCATAACCATACAACAAGTCATCAGCAGTGTGAAAAGAATTACCACCACCAGAAAAAATCTTTTCATCTTCTTAACCTTTCTTTTCAACTTCGCAATCGATTTCTGACCATCAGACAATAGGCATCGGTTAATGTACCGGCGAAAATGTCCATGGGGTATCGCCGAGAAAGAAATATTCGTCTTTCATATTCTTGTTGCTCATGGGATTTTTGAAAACAGTCCCACAGTGTTCGAGTCCCCAAAATCTCTCCTGGTACTGCAGACAAAGTACATCACCTTTAATTTGGCTCTTGCCGATATCCGAACTGTTTGTTCCTCGCCAGATGAATCCCCCATTTTTTTTTAAATCACTCCACCAAGGCCCAATAAAGGTGTCAATTCCAGCGATGGTTGAACCAAAGAACAATTCCTTGATTTTGTCCCCAGTCAACTGATTTTCCTTGATTGCCTGGAAGTATCCAGACGTTTGTCCCGGCATCCCCGCCTTTAGAAGACCATCCACGTACTTATCGGCAATGGGTCGGTCTCTGAATGGTCTCATCCACATTATGTATCTCACGTCAATATTAAGACTGCCCATCACCTTCTTTCTGATGGTTTTGAGCGTTGCCCGTGCTTCCTGTTCGCGACCCATCAGTCCATAAAACGCCGCCAAATCAAAGGCGGTCGCCTCGTTTTTGGGGTTCAGTTTCAATGCCTTCTCCATCAGGGCCACAGCTTCATTCAGATCTCCTTGGACAAAGTGGGCCAACCCAAAAAGATAAAAATATCCCGATGGATTGAGGGGATCCAGCCGTTTTCCCTTCTCTATATATTCCATGGCCTCTTCCGGCCTCCCGGCCATGACTAAAGTAAAAGCCATCGATTGAAAGCAGGAAGGATCACTCGGATCGAGGGCCAGACCTCGTTCCACTTCAGAGATAGCTTCTTGGTACTGATGCCTGTAGAGATAAATTTGGGAAGAGACGTTGTAAGCAATGGAGGAGGGTTGCTTCATGGCCTTCTTCAGAAAATCAGCAGCCCGCATTCGACCCTCACGATAAAACATCCCTCCGAGGCCAGGTAACAATGACGTATTTATAGAAGCCGTCCAATGAATCAAGGCCAGCGCGGCGTAGGCCCGCGCGTAATCCGGATCCAGATCTATGGCTTTCCTGAATGAAGGAATGGCTTCTTCGATATCGGCAGGCGTGAACCTGAGATAGTGTCCCCATCCCTTTAGAAATGAATCATAGGCGGCCACGTTTTTTGTTCCCCTCTGAAGGACCAGGTCTTTTTCCCTTTTGGTCAACTTTAACTCCAGGGCCGAAACAATCTTATGGGTAATTTGATCCTGCAAGGAAAAAATTTTGTCGATCTTGCCGTCATATCGTTCCGCCCAAAGATGTTGACCGCCCAAGGCATCGATGAGCTGGGCATTAATTCTGATTTCGTTGCCCGCCCGCCGAACACTGCCTTCCAGTACATAGCGTACTCCAAGTTCTTTGGCAATCTGTTCAATTTTCACCTGCTTTCCCTTGTAAGTGAAGGTCGAATTTCTGGCAATCACCATAAGACCGGAAATTTTAGAAAGGTCCGTAATAAGGTCCTCTGTCATCCCATCACTAAAATAATCCTGCTTGGGGTCCTCGCTCATATTGACAAAGGGCAGCACAGCAATTGAGGGAACATTGGACGATGGATTTGCCATCTTCTCCTTAGAGGCTACCTCCGTCTTGGAGACGGAAGGATGAAGGACGAAATGGTTGAGGACTGCACCAGCGGCTATCACCACCAGGGCTATTAAGGCCAACATGGCAAGGGATAGCCTCTTCATTCCAGGTTTTTTCTCATCAATCATCTGGGAGGGTGCTGGCTCTATCCGTGCCTTGTAAACCCGCACCGGTCTGGCAATATTCTTTACTGCGTGCTCTCCAAGAAAGTCATATCGGAGGGGTAACTTATTTTCGATCTGCTGAAAGGCGCTCTCAGAGATGCAGATCCCACCGGCCTCGGCCAGGGCTTCCAGACGTGCGGCAATGTTTACCCCATCCCCATAGATCGAATCGCCTTCTTCGATAACATCCCCCAGGTTGATTCCGATCCGAAATTCCATCCGGCGGGTTTCCGGTAACACGGCGTTCTTGGCTCGGAGCATCTGCTGGATCTCGACGGCGCACTGCACCGCATCCACAACGCTGCCAAATTCGGCCAAGACGCTATCACCGGCAGTTCCTACGACTCGGCCTTGGTGTTGTTGGATGAGGCCCCCCATCGTTTTTTTGTAGGTATTCAGTGTCCGAAGCGTCCACTCCTCGTCCCCCCCCATGAGGCGGCTGTAGCCCTTGACATCCGCACTGAGGATGGCTGCAAGCTTTCTTTTTAATTGATCCGGGGCCATGAGATTACCTCCTTAGACCAAAATAAAAAACCCCAGCTCTCTGTTGAGAAACGGGGTTTCCAAATTTCCTCCATATTCTTGCTCCCCTTTAGGGCAAAGTAGCGAAACTGGAAGACGATTTATTGGCTTATTCTTAACTTAGGATATCCCTAATTGTACACCGTTTTATAAAAAGTCAACAGGATTTTTCGGAATTATGCACTTAACAAAAGTAATATTATTTAGAGAGGAGGGTTATTATTGATTGTTTTTATCTAACCGCCGGCGAATGGTATTGCCAAGGACGAAAGGCCAAAGAAACCAAAGACGGAAAGACAGTGCAAATAATAAACGATCATATTTTTTAATATCAAGATCTTCAAATGTTTTCTGGTTAAATCCATAAGTGAATAAAATACCACTAACCCAAAATAAAGTAATAGCTAAATACATAATAATTTCAGCCCTTCAAAAATTATTTGTCTTTATTAATTTTTTCGATTTTGGGCCTTGAAGGTCTTTTTCCTGGCCTTGGCATTCCAGGAGTAGGCTTTACCTTCAAGAGTGCCGCAAGGAGATCATCTTCTGTGATTTTCTTTTTAACATTTTCCATTGTAAAACCTGCGCTTCCTTATAATTTCTGAAATATCCTTTAATTCTGAAAGTTCTTTAATTTCTTCCTTGGTAATGTGATGATAAAAAATATTATTATTTTGGAGTAAAAGATCGAACCATTTGTTTTGAGTAGAACAAGAATGTGCTAAAAAATCTGCTACATCAAGAGATAAATGAGTATATTTTTTTATAATAGAAACTTCAACCAATTCAGCCTTGTTTTTATCCATGCTCCCCCAATCATTCATGGCTTTTTTTAGGCTTTCTTCTATGTGTTTAATGTTAAGTTGACCGTCCTCTATGGCTATACTTACTTTTTCAAACCTATTTATTTTTTTTACTTCTTCACAAATCTTGAGAACACTGAGATAGGTGCAAGCCGCATAGGCATTACCGAGGACACTTTTAAATTTATGGTTAAATCCCTCTTTATAGTCTTTATTATTTACTGAAAAAATTATTTTCAAAAGATTTTTTCTTTTGAGAATATCTACTAAAAAAGATTTTAATGATTCACTCTCTCGCTCTTTTGCGTGGAAAAAGGGTATTTTCTTGTATTTTAATATTTCACTCCATTCTTTTTCAAATAGAGTCCATTCATTAAGATCCCCAGCACAGCCAGCCACACAAAAACGGCCTGGCCAATGGGTTCCGCTTTCATCTAAAAATCCCTTGATCATAATTAAAATTCTTTCTCCATTATTAGAATCTTTAGAGTACCGAATACTCGCCGTTACTCTACCCGAAATTACCGATAGAATCAAGAAATACCCTCTATTGATTAAGCTGCCAACAAGCGCAATCCTTCTTTCCGGTCCAAATCGATTTTTTGTCGAATGAAATTCACCAGGATTTGATCATCTGGGGAATTGACGAGTAATTCAGGAAGCGAGTTTCTCATTGCCAGAGCGGTTACCTGTTCCGATGGATAAATTCCAGGACGGATGGTGCGGAGCCATGAACCAAAAGACTCCCAAACCGCCTTGGTGCAGGTCATAGAGAGGTACTGCAACAAGCCTTGAGCAATAATGCCCAGTTGCATGTGACAATGGTAAGCTTGCATTTTTCGGCGAACCTGGTCTCTGTACGATTTGGTCTTTCGGTGCAGGTATTGATTGCCCGATTTATTGGGGCGAGGAGTCATTTCCGCCATCCAGAAGTGATAGGCATAGGTTCCGATGGTATAGAATGCTTGCTTGAAAGAGACTTCGATTTTGAATCGGAACCCATAGAGTCGAAGGATGTCCATCGGCAACAGGGACAGATCGGTGGTCATAAAGATCTTGGAGCCGTGCTGGGGGTGGATGACCAGGACGAAGCGGACCAGGATGCCTACCGGCCGCCAAAGGAGATCGAGATGACGATATCGTATCGTGACCTGGGTTTCTCCATAGGCCGGACTGGGTGCCTCGATAAAGTTGGAAAGATCTTTGAACAGTGTCCGGAGTTTGACCTTCTCTCCGTATTTTCTCTTTGGGCCTCTTTTTTTCTCGTCTATTGGCCGGGCAGGCCAATAAGCTACGGCATTTCTACGAACCTGGGTGATCAAATGGTCCCCTCTATTAAGTAAACCATGGACCACCACTTTGCTGGCGTAATAGGCGTCTAAAACCAGATAAAAGGGAATAGAAATCGACAAGGAATGGACCAGGGTGATCATTTTATCCAATAACGTTTTGGTCTGCCGGTTTGAGAAGACAACCCCCTCATGGATGCGGCAGGTGATCGGGAGGGCAAAGAAGCTTTGAGCGCATCCGACCAGTAGGGCGATGGCTTGACAGGAGTGGCCGAAAATGAATTCCGACTTATTGTTGTTAGTGGATTCCTGGTGCAGTTTTTTAACCGCCGGCATTTTACGACCGGTTTTGGCCAACTTGATTCCATCGCCGATAAAAATAATCCGGTTATTGACCTTAGGCAGGAATGGGGCGGGCAAAACCGTCAGAATGAGTTGACACCAAAGAGTGGCGAGGGAATCCAGTACAACGGCCGGGCTATGAAAAAAATCGAGGAGCCGGTCATAGAAAATGACTTTCAAGCCTATCGCCCGTATGAGGCTGGTAACGCCTCGCAGATCGGGGCGAACGGTTAGACCAACCAGACAGAGGGCAAACCACAGGAAGGTTCTTTCTCGTTTAAAGGCGGGACGTAACTGTCGGACAATTTTCCACCACTGAATCCAAAGGGTCATCTTTTTCTCCTTTCTGGCAAGAAATTTCTTGTTATTATAGCATATATATGCTATAAGGTAACAAAAAAGGAGGGCCTATGCATAAAAAACTGGATCAAATCGAGAAAAAAATTGCTAAAATCAAAGAAGAACTGGGGAGAATCGGGGAGATGAGGCCGGGGTCACTGACGTACCAATATCAGAAACCTAAAGAAAAAAAAGGCGGGTTCTATCAGATCAGCTATACCTATCGGATGAAAAGCAAAACCGAATACGTCAAAGCTGAATTCGTACAAGACCTGAAATCACAAATTGCAACCTTCAAGCGCTTTAAAAAACTTATACAGCAATGGGTTGATCTGGCTATTGAACACTCCCAATGGAAAATCCAGCTTGCAAAGGAGGGCAAAATTAAGTTATCTTAATGATAGAGAACTCGGGACTCTCAAGTTAGAATATAATTTTAATAATTCAAGACTTAATAGTTCCCTGGAATATTCTGATAAAATCATCTTGATTTCCTCCCCAAAAAAGAATATGGTTATTCTGTCTTGGGTTAGAAGTCCTTTAAGCGCTTATTCCGCCAGCAAGCCAAGTAAGCGTTTTTTCTTTACCCTTACAAGAAAATCAAGAAATAGGTTTTATTTCCCTGTTCGGTTTTAGGAAGAGTCGTTTCCCTCCTACTCCTTGGAGAGCGATAATAGTGCGCTCCATGTCTGGAGTTTTTCGTTGATTATAGCGCCAATCAAATTCTCTTAAATAATGCTCCATATATTTTTTACTCCAATGATGATAAACGCCATAATTACCACGCTTTACGATTGAAAAATACCCCTCTACAGTATTAGTGCTAATTAGTTCTCCATTTTCCATACGAGAATATTCTTCTGCCGAATGGTTTACTTGAGAAAGTTTACGGTTAGCTCCTGCGCTTGTCAAGACGGTTGAGGTATCGGTCATTAAATGGGCATCTTTTGAAACCATTTCATTGATGATAGGTTTTAAGTTTTTTGCGGTAACACGCTTTACCGGATAAGATCGGACCGATCCGCCACGTTGCAAAACGGAAACAACGGCTGTTTTATTGGCAAGTGCCCAAGGCCTATCTTTTGGCCGTTCTCCGGGCTTATCGGCTTGCGGACCTGTCTTTATTTTCCCCCCGATGTAGGTTTCATCCACTTCTACAATCCCGCTAAAAATAGATTTAACTGGTTCTTGCGTTAGCGCCCAGCGAATGCGATGGGCCATAAACCAGGCAGTACGATAACTGCCGATTTCTAAGTTTCGCATTAACTGGTGCGCACTAATCCCCTTTTTTGAAGATAACATCAGATGAATTGCCAGTAACCATTTATGAAGAGGTATATGAGAATCTTCAAAGATTGAACCTACGGTCACGGTAAATTGTTTTTGGCAATCATGACACCACCAAACACCTTTACGGACAGGGCTTTTAGAATCTGGACTTGCATTGATTCTTGAAGCCTTATTAATAACTCCGCAATGAGGGCAAACAGGACCGTTAGGCCAGCGAATATTTTCTATATGCTCTCTTGCCTTATCCTCATCTTGATAATGAGGGACCAACAACCCAGTTTTTTCAGTTTTATTTTTCATAATTTAAATATAATTCATTTTTTCACGTTTGTCAAGTACATAATTCCGGGATTTTTATTCCCCGGGAGGGCCGAACTGAGGTAGGGATTCAAACGAATATGGTTTGAAGTCTTGTGTTTTTTCAAAAATGAGATTTGGAAGACTACAGGAAGAACTTCCCGGTATTCGTCGTCTAATAAAGGTAATTCGATCATATTTTTCTAATGGCCCGTGAACGCGACATTTGATCCAGGATCGATTCTACGGACAGATGTGTGTAATTTGTACCAGATCAAATATTACCAGTTGTAATGGTAGACTTTAATCCTCTCATGTTCATGTGATTCGGGCCAGCTCTTTTCTCACAGCCAGCCCCAGTTTCTCTATGACGTAGGGTTTTTTCACGAATGCCCCCGCGCCGATGGTCTGGGCGGCGTTTACCCGCTCCATTGCCGAAAAACCGCTGACGATAAGCGCCTTCTGTTTCGGACGAATCTCAAGCATGGTCCGGTAGGTGTCCAGTCCATCCAAGCCGGGATCCATGATCATGTCCAGAACCACGAGATCAACCGTATGCTCCTTCAGGTATACCACCGCCTCCTCACCGCTGGAGACACTTGTAACGTTGTAATTCAACTTCCTGAGCATCTCTTCTGCTAAATCACGCTGACCCTTGACGTCATCTACAATGAGAATCGTTTCACCTTTTCCTATGTATTTGGAGATAGAGACAGTAACATCTTCAGAAGTGATTTCTTCCCTCGTCACGGGAAAATAGAGGGTAAAGGTGCTTCCCTTTCCCTCTTTGCTCAGAACGTTAATGTATCCATGATGATCCTTCACCGTACCCCAAACCACTGCCAGACCTAATCCGGTTCCGCTTCTCCCCATAACTTTCTTCGTATAAAAAGGCTCAAAAATCCGTTTTAGATTAACAACCGGTATCCCTTCCCCTGTATCGGACACGGAAATCACAGCGTAGTCTCCCTCCCGGACTGCATCATATCCATTAATTGGTTTGTCCAGATACAGATTGGATGTTTTAATGGTCAGGGTTCCGCCATTCGGCATAGCCTCACTCGCATTCGAAATCAGATTGAATAGCGCCTTTCCGAGATGTACGGAAGAACCGGGGATGTTCAACAGATCCCGTTCAAGATCGGTCTTGAGCTTTATCGAAGGATGGTAGGAAAACAGTTTCTCAAATTCTGGTGAATTCTGGCAATCGACAATAATTTTGTTCAGATTTAACACCTGCCTGCTGGATATCCCCCTTCTGGCCAGGGTGAGCAGATCCTGGACAATCGCGGCAGCCCTCTGGCTTCCGTCCAGAATATTCTCAAGACGGGGCCGAAACTTGCTTGAAGCATCTACGTCATAAAGGAGCAGCTCCGAGTAGCCGACAATAACACCCAGAACATTGTTGAGATCGTGGGCGACGCCACCCGCCAGGGTCCCCAGGGCTTCCATCTTCTCCGCCCGCTGTAACTGCTCCTCTAACTTCTTCTTTTCCTCCTCGGCCTGCTTGCGCTCGGTGATGTCCCGGAATGACCACACGCGGCCTACAATATTATCTTCTATTCTTTGAGGCTGGGAATAACGTTCGAAAACGCGCCCATCCACAAACTTGATCTGGTCGAAACTCGATTCCTCCGGTTGTGCATACAATGCATTGACTTTGACTAAAAACTGCTCTGGGTCAGCAAGCTGCGAAAGAACATGGTTTATTGCTTTTTCATCATCACAGCTGGAGAGAACTTCTTCTGGTATTTTCCACATCTCAGCGAATTTCTGATTCCAACGTACAATTTTTTCTTCCCTGTCTACGATTAGGAGCCCATCGGCAGTCGACTCCAAAGAGGCACTGAGCAAAGACAGCGAAGATTTCAGCGCCTCCTCCGCCTGCTTGCGAGCCGTTTTGTCCCGAGCTATGGCTTGAAATCCGATCACTTGTTCTTCGTTCGTCAGCAATTGAACATGCTGACCCAGCCAAATCTCCCGTCCATCCTTGGCTACCAGGGGAAATTCGAAATAGGTATCTGAAATCTTGTAAACAAATTGTTTACCATAGGTCCGAGCCGCTTCATCTCGGAAATCAGGTCGGATCAATTTCAGATAATGGTGACTGACGAGTTCCTCTTTAGTGTATCCGGTAATCCTTTCTGAAGTCGGATTGGCATAAGTTAAATACCCATTTGCATCAGTTCTATAAATGATATCAGTGGCCTTCTCTATGAAAGCCCAGTATTGGGCTGCTTCCTTTTGAGAAATCTCTAATTCCCGCTTGAGCCGGGCTTCTGCTTGCTCCAAGACCCCAATTCGTGCTTGTAATTGGGTTAGGTCAATTTCTATGGGTTTGGGGGGGTCAGGATAGGTTTCCAATTTTTCTGATTCTTCCAGTTCAGCGGTCTTCTGGCGAAGAACTTCCAACTCCTCGATCGGTTGTCTTTCAGTCTGGACCTCATATTTCATCTTTTTTCTCCTAAATCCAGCAACCCGTTATAAAAGGTATATCGGTTTTTCCCTTCCTGCTTGGATCGATAAAGGGCCAGGTCGGCTTTTCGAATTAATTCTCCCACAGTCGTTCCTTGGTTGGGGAAAAAGGCGACCCCGAAACTCAAGGTCAAGGGTCCCTGTTGAAGGAGGGTTTTCTTACTTTGCCAGTAACATGCCACGGCTTTTTGAATACGCTCGAAAACCTGCACCGTTTCGGTCTGATCGGTATAGGGCAGGATCACCACGAATTCATCGCCTCCGTAACGAGCCGACAGATCGACTTCCCGAATATTTTTCTTAATTATTTGCGCCAGGTCTTTTATGATCAAATTTCCGGACAAGCTCCCGAACCGATCATTTATTTTCTTGAAATCATCAATGTCGATCTTCATCAGGCCGAAGGGATAGCGTTGCCGGTGCGCCCGTTTAATTTCCATTGCCAGGTATTTCTTGACGAAGGCCTTATTATGCAGGCCGGTCGATCTGTCTTTTAAAGAAGTGCCGGCGGTTTCTTCATAAAGGGTAGCTAAAGGGGTATCAATTTCCATTTCAACTTTCTCGTGAATCGACACTTCCATCCCAGCTAATCTCTTGGTTTCCATTTTAAGTTCTTTTATTGAACCAAACCCCAATTTCTTTACGGTCAAACCGCCAATGTTTGCCGATTTTTATCCCAGGGATCTTACCTTCCAGGCAGAGTTTATAAATAGTTGACTTAGGGATTCTCAGCCATCTCGATATTTCGTCCGCTTTGAGAACGTCATCATTAAAATGTCTCATAGAAATTCCTTTTTCTGGTAGAAGCCGAAAAGTTAGTTTTCCCAGTTAGTTTCTGTTTTATTAAAATGCAACAATTAGGCCATAAATGTAATGATTGTGAAATTACAATTATTTTGGGATGTTAAGGTTTAGGAAGAGGGCTTTGAAGGTAAGTAATAAGCGGGTGGACAGGTTTTAACTTCCATGATCGGACATAATTTGTCATGTTTTTGACAGGAGAAGGATTATTTCCAGGATGCTCAAGGTGAACAGGTGAGCGAAAAATGAATGGAGCTATCCTTTTTAAATGACGTGGAACAGCTTGATGCCCACTACCGGATAGTCCTTCGTTGACCGCCTGGTTTCCCGGCGATCTCAAAAATTTTCAACCATTACCGTTTGTAATGTAGCCTAAAGAGCCAAAATTCAAAAACAAGATTTCAGGAAGAAGTTGTCAAACCCCCATTTGGTGCTAATCCCATAACTTCTCAATTTAGTTATCAATCTTAGGGAAGTGGATCGGCCAGGAAACCGGGTTGATACAAATATCGGGCAAGGATTATGAAGTATCCGTAGGATCATTGATTTCCGGGTGGGGGACAATAAGGCAGATAACAGAGACCCATCTGGTCCTGGACAAAGCACTGTCTGAGGGAGACAAAGAAGAATTAAGGCTTCAGGGAGCGGCGGTTTACGATATTCTTCAAATCCTTGTCCCTCACGAAGCCCGCCGGGTGGTTCCCGCTCCGTAAACCGATTGTTTCCGGCCTCCGGCTGTAGGGAAATAGGTTTTAGCGACCTTGAGTCGAAGAAGCAGAGCAACGAGTTGCCCACGATCACTGCCGTCCGTTGTGGGAGGTGTCCCCAAAGTTTTATTTTCGATAGTGTTTGGTAATCGCGATTATCTCCACCTGGTCTTCAGACAGACAAATAAAAATTGCCCTATACTTTTTATCTATCCTGAAAGAATAAATATGATGGTGTTTGGGTTCCAATAGCTCTGTATGTAAAGAAGGATGCGAGGGATCGTTCTCAAAGAGGCCCTTCACTCGCCCCCATTTTTTGGATAAGCCGTGTTTTTGAAGGTATTGCCGAAGGTCCTCTCGAAGATCAAGAATTTGGGGCATGGAGGTCTATCGATAAGGACTTGATTTTTTTAGTCCTTCTTCCAAGTCTTTTAAAAAACGATTTTCATATAGTCCTGATGTTTGAAAATCAGAAAGGATCGATGCTATTTTATCCTTGTGAAAGGGTTTTAATCGAATCGATGGGGATTGTAACCTCATTAACATTTTATTGCGGTCTTCCGGCGGCAGGTGATCGATGAGTTCACACAGGGTTTCTATTGGAATGTCAATTTCTTTGGTTATCGTCTCTTTTAAAGTAATTCTTGGCACTCCCTTTCCCTCCTTTATGACACAATTCATTCTATAGCTATAATTATTCTTCCAAAACCTTCACGTTGTCAAGTACATATTGGTGTCCGCAAGGGCTTCTTTTTTGGCACGGGTCCGGCTGGGCCGGACACGCGGATGACACGGGTCTTTCAAAATCAAGGCTGTCTCTCGCCCGCTCCCTTCGGTCGCTCAAGCGCGCAGAGTGGGACTGAGTGAGACTGAACCGCGAAGGCGCGAAGGGCGCGCTAAGGATAACACTTTTTTCGGATTGGGACGAACGATCCGAAAAAGGACTTCCGCCCGCCGGGGGCGGAACTAAAAAAATGCAAACGATAGAATCTATTTTTGGCACGGGTCCGGCGGAGCCGGACACACGGGGGAACACGGTTAACCACTTGGGCAATCAAGAAATCGGGCAGGCGATTTCTTGAGGACTGCCGTCCGCCGGGGTCACTTTTGTCAGTGGGCGGAGACTCTGATCCTCGGAACGGCGGCCAGTTAAACCCCCACTTTTTCTTTTAACCAGTCGTTGATCAAACTGTCTTCATTGATCCGTAATTTTTTGGCCTGTTTTTTAATTATTTCATACAATCCATTCTCAATTCCTACATACTTCTTCTTTTTTAATTTAAATCGAAGCCCTTTTACTTCCTCAGTATCTGGAAATTCAGTAAAATCATGGCGGTCCCAAAATTCCGAGGCCTGATCTATTGACATGTTCTCCATTTTTTTACTTTTTTGCATATCTTTTTCTCTCATTTTTGTTCATATCCTGGCGGTCACAATCAAGACTTTATTGTTTAGTTTTTTGATGAAAAATACGGACAGATAGCGACCGTCTTCGGATTGCCCCAGGGCATTATATAAATTTTCTCCTTCGACCCTACCCGTTTCTTTCCTAAAGATTCGGCAACGTCCTCTGAGAACCTCTTCCACTTCTGACGTCAAAACTTGATGCTTCCAGATCAGTTTCTCAACTATCGCGTCCAACCAAATTATATCATCAATAATGGGCATTAACTATCGCTTTATAAAAATCAGGCCCAAGCGGGATCGGGGACATCAATTGTAGCCAATTCGGTTTTGGAATCGAAAGATACTTCGGTGGCCAGCATATCTTCAGCGCCGATCCTTAAGGATTCTATTAGTTTTTTCTTTGTTTTTTCCTGGGCATTAACACCCGGCAAGTCAATCAACCACCCGATCCACCAGTCATCCGATTTTTTTATAACAGCTCGATATTTCATAACGATTTCCTCACAAAAGGAATATCCAAATCTTTGCAAATTTTTCTTACCAATTCGTCCACAATTTCATTATGCCTTGGAACTTCTGTTTTTAACAACTCTTTTTTGAAAATACTATGACGACGGCCTTCTCTTAAAAAGACGGCCCCGTTTAATTTAAGATGCCTTATGAGTTGATTTCTCTTCAATGTATTGGGACCCGAGACGGTTTTGAAGATATTGCCGAAGGGTGGAATCACAGACCTGCAGGGTGGAAAGGGATTCTGTCAAGTTAAGTCCATCTTCGGACCGCTTATCTCACCGACACTGGAGCATCTTCCAGATAATCAACCACTTCTCCGTTCTCTAGACATAGACCACTTCCCTTAAAATTCGGCGGCCCAAATTATGCTTTAGGGCTTTCTTCATCACCAGGTCGACGTCTATTTCGAGAAGATCGGTTAAGTAATTTTTACTATGAACCCGGCTTCTCACTGCCACCCGGGTGCAGCCCGACCTCCGCGGTTCAAATTAACCCTACCCGCCCGCTTCGCGCAAGACGCCAAGTACGCTAAGTTCAGAGCCAGATTTTGCATTTGCCCGTGAGGGGCAGGCCAATGCAAAGAGCTCTTTTTGTTTTCCGTCCCCTCAACGGAAAGCAAAAAACATTCTTCCCCTTTGTCTTTTTCTATTAAATTGGTATGATAGCGACTGTCTTGACAATTTTATCTTAGTTGATGTTAACTCGATTATGGCTGGCTCCTTTAGGAATAGCCTTCGACTTTAATTGCAACCTGTCTTTGGGCGCCGCATTAAACGGGCCTGAAAGGTCAATAAAAATGCGAAAAGGAAGAGTCATGAACAGACGGAAGATCGGCGCGATTTTGATCCCTTATGGCATGTTCGTCAATGCCGCCACTTTGAATGAACAAAATCTGAAAAAAATCAGACAGGCGGCTCCCGGCGCCGAGTTGATGTTCGTCAAAGACCAAGAGGAATGGGAAAGAAGGGCCGATTATTTCTCCTCAAAGACCGAGGTGGTATTCGGACATCTTCCGGCCGCCCGCTTCCGAGAGTTGCCCCATTTGAGCTGGGTGCAGCAGGATTTTGCCGGTACGGACTGGCTTTGGAATTATCCGGACATTATTGAAAAAGATTTTATCCTGACCAATGCCTCGGGCGTGCATGCCATACCGATTTCCGAGCATATTCTGGCCCTGATGCTGGCCCTATCCCGAGATATTCCTTTCAGCCTCCGCCAACAAATCAAACGCCAATGGACACGCCGGGGGCGGGTCTGCGAACTGGAAGGATCAACCCTGGGAATAATCGAACCGGGAAAGATCGGCGAAAAAACGGCTAAAAGGCCAAGGCATTGAAGATGCGGGTATTGGCCAACCGCCGAAACCCGGAACGGTCTTCACCCTATGTCGACATGATGTATGGAACGAAAGGACTTGAAGAACTCTTATCCCTTTCCGACTGGGTGGTGATCGCCGCCCCGATGACTCCGGAGACTAAGGGCTTGATCGGGGAAAAAGAGTTGCGGGGCATGAAGCAGTCGGCTTATCTTATCAATATCGCCAGGGGTTCAATCGTCCAGGAGAAGGCCCTGATCAGGGCTCTTCAGGAAGGCTTGATCGCCGGGGCTGGGCTGGATGTTTTTGAAACCGAGCCCCTGCCTGAAGATTCACCCCTGTGGGAAATGGAAAATGTCATCATTACCTGCCATTACGCCGGAGCGACTCCTTTTTATTTCGATCGGGTGATGGAAATATTCCTCGAAAATCTGCGGCGTTACCAGCGCGGAGAGCCCTTAATCAACCAGGTGGATAAACAGCGGGGGTATTGATCAGGGATCCCTTTTTCTGGGCGGGGCTTCGGGCGGGGTTAGGTAGGATCAGTCCAATCAAATCTTCCGGCATCCTGGGCCAGACAGGCTGCTGCGACCGCCTGTATCTGGGATTACCTGTATCTGGGCGCCGATACGTTCCTTGAGTGCCGTGACATGGGATATAACGCCGATAAGCTTGCCGTCCTGCCGCAGTCCCGCCAGTGTCTCCAAGGCCGTTTCCAGGGCGTCTTCGTCAAGGGTGCCGAACCCCTCGTCGAGAAAGAGGGAGTCAACCCGGACATTCCGGCTGGCCATCTGAGAAAGGCCGAGCGCCAGGGCAAGGCTGACGATAAAACTTTCCCCGCCGGAGAGATTCTTGGTGGAGCGGACCTCTCCCGCCTGGTAGTTGTCGATGACATTCAGCTCCAGAGGTTGGGCGGTATCGCGGATGAGGAGATAGCGCTTCGTCATCTTCCGGAGCTGCCGGTTGGCATGGGCGGTCATCATCTCGAAGGTCAGCCCCTGGGCAAAATTCCGGAATTTCTTGCCGTCGGCGGAACCGATGAGTTGATGCAGGTTATCCCATCGCGAACATTCCCTTTTCTGCGCGTCCATGTTTTTTAGGCGCTCTTTCTGTTTCTCCTTTTGTTTTTCATCTTCACTCAAGATCTTCCTGATTCCTCCAATATCAACCATAATTTGTTTCAGATCGGCGTCACCGGTGCGGATGTTTTCCTTCAACGTTTCTGCGGATTCTTCCGTCAAATTTTTCTCGCGCTCCGCAGTCAGGGTCTCCGACCTATCCTTCCGGCGGGCCTCAAGCTCCGTTTTCCCCTTGATCAGGAATCTTTCTTTTTCAGTCAGGATTTCCCGCTCTTCTTCACTCAGGCGTGACGACAAATATTCCGCCTCGCTCTCGAACCCGGTCCTTTGGATCCCCTCCCCCCATCGCTGTTCCGCCCGTGCCAGTTCCGTGGCCCGATAGTCTGTTTTCCCTTGCAAGGAAGCGATTTTTTCTTTCAGGGCGCTGATTTCTTTTTCAATTTTCCCGTAGCCTTCGCGGGCATTTTCCAGGACCTTGCCCGCCTTGTCCACCTCTTCCGCCAGCCGCTTTTCCTCATGGTCGGAATTCTTTTCGCCGAATAGTTCCCGACGGGAAAGACTCAGAAAGTCGTACTCCCCTTTCAGACCGTCACGATCCTGGCATCTTGCCACCAGGTCTTCTTCCAGGCGGCGCAGCAAGGCCTGATGCTTCTCTATCCCCGCTTTCAGTTCATTGGTCTGTTTTTCCTGCGTGGCTTTTCCGGTCTCATTCGCCTGCCAGGCCTCTTTGCGTACGGTCAGGTCCTGCCATAAGGCATCAAGACTATCCAAAGAAATTCGGCTGATCCCGAAAGATTCAACATCGGCCAAGGCGGCAGTGCGGGCCTTCTCAGTCTCCTCGGCCAGAAGGGCGCAATCTTTGCTCAGCCGTTGGTGATCACGACCGGCCATCTCCAGGTGGTGTCCGGCCTCCTGTAAGGCCTTCCCGGATTCGTCAAAGGTCTTCCTTGTCTTTTCCAGGGCCTTCTGCGCCGACTTTTCCTGTCGACCTTTCTCTTCGACCAGGGCGACAAGGCCCTTTGCTTCGGCAATCTTCGCCTGTACGCCAGCAATCTCCTGGCGGATCTTCTCTTCGCGCTCATCCGGTGATACTTCTATCTTCAGTCTCCATAGGGCGTCGGCCCCCTGTTTTTCATTGGCGTCCAGGGCCGCCTGTTTTTCCGCCAGTTCTTTTTCGGTATGCTGGATTTCCGCTGCCGTCTTCACTCGGTCGGCTTCCAACTTGTTCAGATGCTGAGACGCCTTTCTGAATTCATCCTTTGTTTTCTGAAGCCCCGCCTCCGCTTCGTTCAAGACCGGCACATTCCCCTCGGCATAGGGGTGCTCGGTCGCACCGCACAGCGGGCAGGGTTGGCCATCCTCAAGACGTTTCCTTTCTTCCTCAAGGTCGCGGATACGGCTGAGGAGCGACACCTGCATTTCCCGGGTGACCAACTCTTTTTCCAGAATGGTTTTTGTATTGGTACAGGATTTGATCTCGTCGAGAATCTTAGCGCTACCGTCGTTTAATGCCTCCAAATTTGTTTTCAGGCTCATCAGCGTCTTGGATGTCCGGTCAATCCTTTCAAGAGTTTCACCGGCCTGGATCAAAAAACGCTCACGGTCTTTAAGGGCATCCGCTTCACTGCGCCACCCGCCGATGTCGCCTCCCTGGAGGATGGCCGTGATTTCATCCGTCAGGCCCTTGAGATTGTTCTGACTTTTTTCAAAGGTCCGGTGGGATTTTTTATGAGCGGCTTCTCTCTTGGCATAGTCCGCCAGGGCGGTTTCCTTTTTCTCGGCGGCCGCGGAAAGTTCATCCCCGGCCTTTAAACGCTTGGCCTCAACCTCTTGAAGCAAGGCAAATCGCCTCTCAATGGCGCCGAGGTTTGTCACCAAGGCGGCATCGGCGGCGTGTTTCCTCCGGTATTCATCGAGTGCTTCAAGGGCAGCCTGAGTTTTCTTCAGACCCTCTTCACCGCTTTTTAGAGCGTTTCTGTAACCTTCCCCCTGTTTCTCGATTTCTTTGATGGCCTTGTCCTTCTCGGCGAGCTGCTTTTTCTGCTCAGCCAACCGGACGTCGAGGTCACGTACCTTTTTGATGACCTTCCCTTCCGACACCTGCCTGGCCCGCGACTCATGCAGCAAAGCCTCGGCGGTCTGTCTTGCGGCGAACGTCTCAGCGCCGGCCTTCTCCTTTTCAGGCAGCATGGCGACGGCACCATGGAGTTCCTTGGTCTCACTTTCCTGCAACTCCCGCAAAGCCGTTACCCCCCGGTAATCGCCTTCCAGCCCGAGGGCCTTGTGGGATTTTTCCAGCTTTTTGGATTCCGGGGCAAAGGCCTGACAGCGCTGCTCGAAGTCCTGTTGTTTCTTATTCAGTTCTCCCAGTTCTTTCTCCAGGGCAACCATCCCCTCGATCCAGGCCAGGGCCTTTCCCATTTCCTTCAGTTTCCCGGTCAGTTCGGTTTCCTGCCGCTGCTTTTCTATCAGACCGGTCTGCAAACTCTTCTCTTCGTCTTCACTCAAGACCTGGATCCCTTTCAGTTCGGCCTGCAACAGATCGAGTTTTTCCCTCTCTTCCGTACGGCGCTCGTGAACTTTCACCGAAATTTGGCTGTAGATTTCGGTGCCGGTAATCTGCTCGAGGATCGGCGCCCGGTGATCAGGGGAGGCCTGGAGGAAGGCGGCGAATCCGCCCTGGGCAAGCAGCATCGAGCGGGTGAAGCGCTCGAAGTCCATTCCTGTCACCTTCTCGATGAATTCTCCTACCTGGTTTATCTTGGATTCCAGAACCCTATCGGTATCCGTGTCCGCTATTTCATGCCTGGCCTGTTGCAACTCGCCTTCCGCCTTTTTTCGGGCACGGTGCTGGCTCCAGTGGCAACGGTACCGGCCCTTCCCGGTCTCAAAGGTCACCTCTGCGAAGCATTCCCCTGTCTGGCGCGACATAATTTCGTTGCTACTTTTCGTCACCTTGCCCAGGCGAGGCGTGCTGCCGTAAAGGGCGAGACAGACGGCATCCATGATAGTCGTCTTGCCTGCCCCTGTGGGGCCGGTGATGGCAAAGATGCCCTCAGATGCATAGGCCGGGTGGGTGAAATCGACCTCCCATTCGCCGGTGAGCGAATTCAGGTTCTTGAATCGAACGCCCAGTATCCTCATGCCCCTTTCTCCTATTCCGCCATCCGATCTTCTTCATTCAGGGAGACGACGATTTCTCCGTAGGCGCTCAATAGTGCCGGGCGATCATCCCCCGGGATGTCGTGAGCTTCCAGGCAGCGTTTGAACACATCCGTGACGTCGAGATCATCAAGGGTTTCCCCTGCATCCATCCCGGTCAGGAGGCGTTCCAGTGTCCGGTTGTTCTTGACGAGCAGGATCTCCAGGCCGGTCCCGGCAATAGCCTCATCCAGGCGCAGGCGCAAATCACCGGCAATCTCGTCTCCTTCATAGATGATCTCAAGCCAGGCATTGCTTCCCCGGGACTTCAACGCATCGATGTCCCGGGCAACGGTTTGCCAGTCCCCCCGCAGGGTCTTCAACTCCCGAAAACGGGGTACGGAAATATTAGCCACCTTAGGCGCCTCGTCCGAAAACGCAACAAGAACCACGCTCTTTTCCTGGGCCGCTTCCCCAAAGCCGATCGGCAGAGGCGAACCGGAATAGCGGATAAAATCCGATCCGCCCACCGTCTGCGGGATATGGAGATGTCCCAGGGCAAGGTAGTCGATACATTCAGGAAACACATCTGTTCCGACGTGCAGAAGGGTGCCGATATACAGCTCGCGCACCCCGTCGCCGTCAACCGTCTGACCGCCTGCCGTGTAGAGGTGCCCCATGGCGACCATAGGAACGGACTTTTTCAATACGGAGCGTTTCTCTTCGGCCGCTTCATACACCATCCGGTAATGAGTCCTGATCCCTTCGATGATTTTCGCCTCCTTATCCTCCAGGCTCTCTCCCGCCTCGGCGGTGCGGATGTCCCGGTCCCGGAGATAGGGGATGGCGCAGACCATAAGCAGGGGCTCTTGATCCGGCCCGGCAATCACGATCACTTCATCTTCGGGTGACGCGGATGCACACCCGACGACATGGATGTTGAGAAATTTCAGAATTTCACGGGGGGCGTTCAAAAAAGAGGGCGAGTCGTGATTTCCCGCCGTGACCACGACATGGCGTCTGGGCGAGGCGGCCACACGACAGAGAAAACGGTAATACAATTCCTGGGCATGGTTACTGGGCGTGCTGTTGTCAAACACGTCACCGGCCACCAGAAGCACGTCGATGTCATCGCTCTCGATGAGCACTGCCAGCCAGTCCAGGAAGGCTTCGTATTCTTCGTATCGCTTGCGGCCATAAAGGGCGCGGCCAAGGTGCCAGTCAGAGGTGTGGAGAAGCTTCATGTCGTTTCATTCCGCATGGTTACTGTCCGTCCAAGCGCTGTTTTATCCTAAGCTTATTGCTCTTCAGGGGGAAGAATCTTTTCAAGTTCAACAAGAAGCGGAGGGAAGTTATTTGTAACCGCATCCCAAAGGATGTTGTAATCGACAGCCTCATAACCGTGAATCAACCGGTTACGCATGCTTATTATTTTTGACCAGGCAATTAAAGGGTATTGTTTTTGTTTTTCAATGGGATATTTATTTGCCGCCTCCCCGACAAGTGTGACGAGGTGCGTAAGGGCGAGGGGGCGCAGGATGGTGAACCCATCCTGCGAAAGCTCTTGGGCGACCCGGAAGCGTTCTTCGCTCTCCCGCTGTGCCTCCTCCGCCGCAGACGTATAGCCATGAATGCGCAAGGAGGCGGGGTTCTGGTAACTGATATTAGCTTGAGGATCAAAAAGCATTATGCCTTCGGACATGTTCTCCAGGACCGAGCGGAGATGCTCTTCGCTCAGCCGAATCTTCTCGTCGGCTTCCTGGCGCGTTTCCGGTGCGGACTGGAGCGAAGGAACGGGATTCTTCTCGTCTTTCAGACAACCAGGCCCGCTTGAGTTTTTATTTTTCTTTGATTTCAAAAGGACACCTATTCTTTCCGATGCAGGTTCAAGGTGGTGGAGCTTGTTATCGGCCAAATCTTACCTTCATAATCAGACCGGCCAAACCGCTTTGATAACCGTCCCTTTTCCTTTGGCGGACTCAATGGAAAAAGAGCCGCCGGAGAATTCAACCCGTTCTCTCATGCTGGAGAGCCCCAGGCCTTTTTTGGAAATCTCCCTGGAGGACAGACTTTTCGGATCGAATCCTTTCCCATTATCTCGGATACCCAGTTCGATGGTACCGTCGATTTTTTGCAGCCCGAGATGCACCGAGTCGGCCCGGTGTGTTTACCGATATTATTCAAGGCCTCCTGGATGACTCGAAAAAGGACGATTTTCAAATGATCCGGCAACTCGTCTTCACAGAGGGTAATTGATGGCTTAACGGCGATATTCGAATAGATCGTTTCAACTCTCCGGCAGAACCAGGAAAGGGTGGGTACGATACCCAGGTCGTCTAAAAGAGGAGGCCGCAAATCGGACTGAATTCTGCGGGCTTCTCCGATTGTATCCTGGATAAGGGGGATGAGGGCCTCCAGGGGCCTGGAAATATCCGAAGGTCTGTCCTTGGGGAGATGAAGCATGGCCTCTTCCGCCTTGAATTTTATGGCACTTAAGGAAGACCCCAGGACGTCGTGAACCTCCAAAGCGATCCGTTTTCTTTCATTCTCCTGGCGGTGAGAATCTGGGAGGCCAGGATTCGCAGTTGCTCTTTTGATTCCTCCAAGGCCTGCTCCATCTTCAGCCGCTCGGCAATTTCGTTGTTCAGTTCTTTATTACTCAGAGTCAGTTCCGCGGTTCGTTCACGAACCCGGACTTCCAGTTCGTCATGGGCTTTTTTCAAGGCCTCCTCGGCCTTTTTGATGCCGGTGATATCCGCGCCGGTGGTGATGAAATACTCACTCAGGGGAACGCTGGTAAATCGGAAATATTTATCGAGATTGGGGAAATAGTCCTCGAACGAATACGGAACGCCTTCGGTTATAATCTTCTGAACGACCGGCAGGTAATGGTCGGTAGAACCGGGACCAAAAATCTCATCCGTGGTCTTTCCTCTGATTTCGTCGAGCGAATTCCGGCCCCAGGTATCAAGCGTCGGAGGGTTGGCGTCCACCAGTCGCCAGGTTTTGATCCGCCCGGCTTCATCGCGGACGAGTTGCCAGAAATGCACCTCTTCGGCCATGTTCTCGAACAGGGTCCGGTATTTTGTTTCGCTCTCGCGCAGCGCTTTCTGTGTGCGCCGCTTCTCGGTGACGTCATGGAAGACCAGCACCACCCCGATAATGTTTCCAGCACCGTCCTTGATCGGGGCCGCGCTATCCTCGACGGGGACCTCCCGCCCGTCGCGGGAGATCAGGGCCGTATGGTTGGCCAGGTTGACGATGAATCCCTCCCGCAACACGCGCTCGACGATATTTTCGGCCGGCCGGCCCGATTGCTCGTCAACGATCCTGAAGACGCTCTGGACCGGCTGACCAAGGGCTTCTCTTATCGGCCAGCCCGTCAATGTCGCGGCCACGGGGTTGAGGAAGGTGATTATGCCGGAGGCATCGGTAGCGATCACGGCATCGCCGATGCTCCGAAGGGTGACCTTTAACCATTCCCGATTCCGGCGCAGCTCCTCTTCGGCCTGCTTGCGATCGGTGATATCGTGAAGGATGCAGGTACCCACCCAGCCGTTGGGCAGTTTTTTTCCAAAGGCGGAGAGTTCGATCGGAAAAAATCCCCCATTTTTATGCCTGCCGACCATCTCGACGGTGTTTGGGGAATTCAGGTCTTGAGTGGCTTCGGTCAGTTCTCTCAGGGTCTTCTCATATTCTTCGGGAATCAGCATCCCCAAAAGAGGCAAACCTATTGCTTCCCCCTTGGAATAACCAAAGATGCGTTCGGCGCTGGAATTCCAGAGAATAATCCGGTTTTCCTGATCAAAAGAGATAATGGCCTCCGAAGCGGTTTCCACCAGGGATTTGTAATTGGCCTCGGCATCCACGAAAAAGCCGGAGATGACCTCTTCCAGCGGCAATCCCCTGGACTTGCCGCTTCTAACCGCCGCCAGGATGGCCGTCAGTGCAAAAACGGTCCCCACGTAATTCGAGGTTCGTCCGACCCAGCCGATAGGGCTGCCGACGATCTTCTGGATGTAAAAGGCAAACAACCCCAGGGCCATCATGGCCAGGCAGAGGGAATACCAGTAGAGGAAATCCGATTTGCTTCTGAAGTAATTGTTCAGGAAAAAAAGAGAAGAAAGCCCATAAAGAAATATCGACAGCCCCAGAACGATCTGTCGAAGGGCCGTCGGGCCGGA
This sequence comes from uncultured delta proteobacterium, assembly GCA_963838485.1. GTDB lineage: Bacteria > Desulfobacterota > RBG-13-43-22 > RBG-13-43-22 > RBG-13-43-22 > RBG-13-43-22. Next base: position 72,130 of record CAWIRY010000091.1, read on the forward strand.
TCCCTGAATGAAGAAGGGCGGGACAACCCGCTGCACGGTGGCAAAGGAGAAGAGAAGGGAAAAGACCATGATGGAGGCATAGGCCGGTATGACGGCCAGTTTCTGCTTTTCCAGCCCCCATGCATAAGATTTCCTGGAGTAATTGATGGCCGCCCCGGTGAAATGGCAGAGGGAACCCAGCAAGGCCCCGGTATTGTAAAGGGTCACGTTAATGTTCGCCCCTCCGTGCATTTCTCTAAGCCATCCAGCCGATCCGGCACAGAGGCCGAATCCCAGCATACCGCACCCCATGAGCAGGACACTGAAGGAGCCCGTCCTTCGAAAGGCCCTGGAAGCGAAAAAGGCGACGATGAGAGGAATAACAGTGGTGAAGAGGGTATTGGTGATCCCCAGCAGGTGTTTCGGTTCATAAAGGAAGGATATGTCCAGGGCGTAAAGCACTACAATGGCCAGTAGAGAGGCCACTACAAGCAGCAGCCCCATTTGTTTTGGGACCTGCGACTTCATTCCTTCCGATTTGGTCGTCATATCATACTGCTCCATACCTGCAGAGGCTGAGGGCGGTTAAAAATTTTTTTAAGTGGAAAAGTATAAATAGGGGGGGGAAAAGAGTCAAGGATAAAAAGATAATGGAAAAACAATTGGTTGTACAAAAATTTAAGAGGTTTAGTCTGCGCCGAATTGGTGATCTATACAACTGACCTTAACCGAACAAATTAAAGCCAATGGGTTTAAGATGAGGCCATGATCTCCTTTTAGACCCGGGATCTACCTTATTCTAAAACAACCTTGATCTGGTACCTACTTGACCAATGGCAACATATTTCGTAGCCGATAAGTATCTACTATTGTAACCCGATAGTTCCAAATTCCAACAATTACTGAAGTGTGTATAAAAAGGCTTTGATCTTTCGCCACTTTCTTCTAGGCCCCTTTAATTCTTTTTCTTAGCTTTGCCCATGATTTAGTGATCAAGAAGCTCTCCTCCATATTATTAACCATACTTCTGAACTTGTTCATCGGAAGAGAAAAACTTAGGGTCTCTTTGGGAACATAAGGCCTGGCTGAAACGTCAAACATTCCCAGAACGGCCCGAGGTCGGTCCCTGTCCTTTTCTAAATAGGGGTATAAAACAATTGATCCGCACCCAGCCCCAAAAGGGGCGACGATACTCTCGCGCCCTGTTTCTTCGAAACCAGCCAGAGTAAAAAGCCCGGACAACACATCTGGGGGTGCATAAAAAATTACCACGTCGACTTCATCCTCTTGAACAAGTCTGTCCCATCTTTTAAAGACAACATACTTGGCCGGGGCCTCGTACCAGGGGGATTCTTCGATCAGTTGTTTTACTATTTCCGGAGTCTTTTTGTACCGTTCCCCTTCCATTTCTCCTTTTAGTCCGCAGGAAAGGAAGTATTCGAAGTTGGGTCTTAGCTTACGAGTGTATCCCAGGTACCTTTTCCCACCACTGCAACCGAAAGAATTACTTCCAAAGCATAACGCTCTGCCTTTTCTCACCTTATTTAAGACCCCAATGAAACACTGGTGACCTGTTGCCGGAGCCTTGACTAATTCCCCGCTTCCTTCCCGGTCTGTATAATAGAAGATTATCGGGAGTTCAGCCCCATTAAAGTATTTTTCCCATAAGCTGAGGAACTTGTCCTTAAATTCTAAATCCATAGCATCCTCCTTTTTCTTTTAATAAATTTCTTGCTATAAATCCCTGGCCAATTGAACTATCATTTCGGTCAGGGGTCCATATCAGGTCCTTCATACTTCTCAATAAGAACCACCGCCGTTCCTCTGGATATAGGCGTTTAAAACAGTATTGGGGGTTTCAAAAAAAGCATCCTTGCCGAGCAGGTCGATGAGATTCGATCGGTCAAATTCCTCACGAACTTCCTCGACGAGTTCGCAAAACACAAGCCTAATACCCAGCTCTTTGAGGATGTCATGAAGTGAGCGCAGTGCTTCGGCCGCCGTGAAGTCCACATCATTGACAGCCGCTGCATCGATGCAGAACATGGATAAAGGAGGCTGCGCTCTTCTGGCCAGTCTGACGACTTCATCGGTGAGCACCTGGATATTGGCATAGTACATATTGTGCATAAACCGGTAAATCATGAGGCCGGGTACGGCCTGTTCCGGTAGGCTGATCTTCTGCTGCCGCCAGCCGAGAGTCTTGTCGGGAACGATCAGCATATTTTTCACCTGATATCCATGGCGCGTATGCACCACGAGTGACATGACTATAGCCAGGAGAATGCTCTGCTCGACTCCTACAAAGACGACCACCGCTGCCGTGATCAGCGCCACCCAGAACTCCCACGGCCGCTCGGAGAAGATCTTGCGCATACCCTTGACATCGATCAGTTCCAGGCCAATCAGGAATACTATCGCGGAGAGGACGGCCCCCGGCATGTGGGCCAGCGGAGCGGTAAAGAAGAGCAGCACCAGGAGAACTATGCAGCTTGTGGTTAGCTGTGCGAGCTGGCTCTGGCCGCCGGCGTTGGCGACCATCTGGGTCTTGGTCGGACTGCCGTTGACGACAAAGGTGCCGGAAAGGCCGGCGCCGATATTAGCCAGGCCCAGACCTATCAGGTCTACGTTCTCGTCGAATCTCTCATTGTAACGGGCCGCATAGGCGCGGGAGGTAGCGGCACTCTGTGCAAGTATGACCACGAACATGGTGAAGGCGGTAGGCACCAGATTCTGGATCAAACTCCAGTCCACGGCCATATTCGGCAGGCCAACTTTTGGCAAGCCGCTCGGAACCGTCCCGAGCACATGAATCCCGCTGGATTCGAGGTTAAGCGCCCAACTGGCGACTATGGCGCCGATCACCGCAATTAGTGCCCCCGGTATCTTCTTGGAAATCTTCCACGAACCGATAATGATCACGAGTACTGCTGCCGAAACCGCCATTGCAGTATAATTCGTCTGTTCGATCTGTCGTATATCGATGAATATCTTGGAAATCGCGTTATTTCCGCCCCCTGGCAGACCCAGCATCCCGGAAATCTCTCCGACGGCCACCTGGACGCCGACGCCGGAGAGAAATCCGATGAGCACGGTACGAGACAGGAAATCAGTCAGAAATCCAAGACGGACGATGCGGGCGAGAAAAAGGAAACCCGCCGACATGAGCGCAAGGAGACTTGCCAGGGCAAGCCACTGGTCCGAGCGCGGCACCGCGATGGATGCAATACTGGAGGCAAGAATTGCCGCCGTGGCGGAGTCGGCTCCGACCACGAGGTGTCTGGACGACCCGAAGAGCGCGTACAGGGTCATTGGGATGAGGATGGTGTAGAGGCCGGTGAGCACCGGCGTGCCAGAGATCTTCGTGTAGCCCATCACTTCGGGGATAGCCACGGCCGCCAGCGTGATACCGGCGATTATGTCGGTAGGGACTTGAATCCAGTTGATAGGGAGGATCCCCTGGAGTATGGGGACCCGTAAGCCCTCCCGTTTTCCAGCCGCGGGCGCCGTTATATTTTCCTTAGTCGCGCTCATTCTCAAAGGCAATTCTTTTCCTTTCAAAGGCATTCAACATGAAATCCCATTTCTCCGATTTCCTACCCTTTAATAGCCAAAAAAGTTAATAAATTTCAAACTTTTTTTCGTTGATTTGCAGTTAAACTCTTCGGATTTTTCGAAAATGTGATTTGGATGATTACAGGAATTTTTCAACCAACTTCGGTTATTTATCTGGATCCCCTCACAAAATGCGGCAAGGTTTCAGGGATTGGAAGGATCATCTCGTTATACCCAACGAAAACCCCGTCCTTGAATAAAGGTGTCTGGTAAACCAGCATCTTCTTGCCTTTTCTCTCGATGGTATAGCAATTGAATTTTTGGCTCTTCAACAGATTTACAAACTTCTCCCGCACAGCTCCCTCGGGGTGGCACTCCACCATGCTCTTGCCAATGAGCTGGTAGCCACCAGACCCGGCAAAAATCTCACTACCCCTCCGATTCATGAATGTGGTGATCCCATGCTGGTCACAGTTGGAGATGATCACTTCGATCTGGTCCAACCAATCTATCGGTCCCATCTTGTCCTCCATCTTGAATGATTTTGAATTGGAAAATTCACAAAGGCGCGGCGATCACTCGGGCTGTGGCCCATCATAGCCTTCAATGATAACGATATCTCCGGTTGAAACCGGTAGCCTAAATTTGATCGCCTCTTGGTATTCGGGCGATCTATAACAATTGAGGGCTGCCTGGTAGGAGGGAAACTCGATCACGACATTTCGAGAACGGCTCGTACCCTCCGGGTTTTCAAAACGACCGGCCCGCACCAAGAAGCGGGCGCCGAACTTCTTAAACGGCTCGGCATTGGCCGCAACGTAGTCCATGTACTTCTCTGGGTCAGTGACATCGACCCTCCCGATCCAGTAACCTTTTGCCATATGACTCTCCATTCACTGAGAAAATAGAAATTTCGGAAAATCCGAACAATCCCCTTGTTAAAATGACCGTTAAACCGTCTTGACGATCAAGTTCTCCAATGAAAACCTGGGTCGTGGCGCCGGAATCCGTTCCGGATATCCAATGGGCAATAAGGCCACGACGTGAAGATTATTATCCAGCGCAAGAACTTCTTTTGCTTTCATAGGGTCGAATCCGCCGATCCAGCAGGTTCCCAAGCCTAAATCAACCGCCTTGAGCATCATATGCGTTATGGCTATTCCTACGTTCATGTTCAAATAGCCCAAAACCTGTTCTCGGTTCCTTTCCGGTGGAGCATATTCGCCGTCAACTTCAACATTGTCAAAGACCCCCGCCTGGACCAATTCTACAAGCCGGTCCGGTCTACCGTCCAGAGCCGAAAGGTCGGTGCAACAGGCCATCACGACCGGCGCTTTTAAGGCAAACCGGAAGATGGTAGCCACCTTAAGTTTTTCCTTCATTTCCGGAGACCGGACAATGATGAACCGCCAGGGTTGGATATTCGAGCCGGAAGGCGCCAGACGGGCAGCTGCCAATATTTCGTAAATGGCCTTGTCCGATACCGGGTCCGGCTTGAAATTCCGGATGCTTCTCCGCGTTTGGATTACCTGATCAAAGTGCATGTTTCCTCCATCAAATTCCTATTTGATATAATCTTTTTCTTAAAGATATGGTCATCCCGCTTCCGCCAGCCCTGGGGATCGGATTGGTTTATTCTTGTTTTCTCGGATACGGAAGGTTTTAAATAATCAGAAGGAAGGATTTTGATGGCCCCAATCTATCAACCTCAGAAATTTACCCCCAGGCCGACTTTCAGCCCATAAAGGTCAGTTTGGCTTGTCGGCTCAAGGGAAACGCCTGCCGGTACTCCCCCTTGGGTTAAAGTAACAGCCGGTGACCCTCCAACATTCCACCTCTCGTAGTAAGGAGTCAGGAAAGTTAATATGTTATATTCTTTTCCTCTATAGATATCATAAGACACAGGGACTTGGACACGGTAACCGATCCGGCTTCCCAGGTTAAACGTCGTGGTGTCGATGGTGTTATCTATGTTGGTTTTCATTTGTGGGTTGAAGGGCAGCAATAAAGCGGCGTCGAGGCCGACCAGTACCCGATCGACTGGTCTGTAGGCGAGATTAGCACCGATCGTGCCATACCACCAGGTGTAACTCTCCTTATAATTAGGAAAAGCATCTTGGCCGCGCTCCCAAACTCGGTAGCCGACACCTAAGTACGGGGCGAGGGTAAAGTGGTCTGGATTCCAAATCTTGTAGCCCAGATTAAATTCAGTTTTATAAATGGTTTCAGGTGTCGCCAGAGTAAGAGGCTGTCCGTTTTGTATGGCTCCAGTATAAGTAGCACTGTTGGAAGTCAAATAATCGAAGTTGGCTCGAACAAAAAATGGAACCTGGCTTATAGCACCGTCATACCTTGCTTCTAGTGTTGCCCCGTTGAGCCAGCCCGTATCTTTGTCGAGAACTCCGCCGTTTATAGGGTTTGTCTCGCTGTAGTGAAGTTGTGAGCCATTGTAGCCCGCCGAGAATGAAAAGCCATTCACCCCGGCCCCCACTTGCTGCCCTGCAAACGCAAAATTGGATAACATCAATGCCAAACTGCAAACAGCCAATGCAACCGTCCTCATTTTTTTATCTTTCTATAGTTGTTATCTTGGAAACCAAAGGGTTCCGTCAGCTTCCCCTGACGTTCTTCTCGGTCCTGATCGGGTAATCTGAGAAATGGGGTCTATTATTCTTCCATCGACACTCCCTTGATTAAAGGTTACCGACAAGAAATTTTCATTAGACGCTGATAAATTATTAAAATTTCCTACCTCTTAACTTAGAAAATGTCAATAAATTTGAAACGCCTTTTCATTGAATACCACTTTAATGTACTCTTCGGATTTTTCACAAATGAACCTTGCACGATTTCAGGATATATTCATTCCTGTGTCGTACTCCCTCGTTTGGCCACCAGGATTCCGAACAAGACCATCAGGCCGCCGAAGACCTGCCAGGCCCCGATGGCTTCATTCAACAAGAGCCAGGCGAGCAAGGCCGCGGTTACCGGCTGGACCAGCAGGGCCACCGAGGAGAAGGAGGCCTGGAGGTGGGCCAGGGCAAAGGCGATCAGACTTTGTCCGGCCACCTGGGAGATCAAGGCCAGGCCGATCAGGATGGTCCAGCCCTGAAGGCCATGGAAAAATAAATTCTCTCCGGACAATAAGGTAATCGGCAGCAGAGCAGCGGCGGTGACCAGCCCGCTCCAGGCCATCAGGGTGGCCGTGGGAAAGCGCTCCCTGAGCGATTTAACGGACAGGAGATATCCGGCATAAAAAAGGGCGGCCGTAAAACTCAGGGTATCTCCCAGGAAATGATGGAGACTCACCTGGAGACTATGGCCGGCGATCAGGACCATGCCCAACAAGGCCAGGCCCATGCCGAAAAGAAAAATCAGCCGCACCCGGAGGCCAAAAATCAGCCAACTCCCCAAGGTGACAAAAACCGGGGCGAAATTGACCAGCAAGGTGGCGTTGGCCACCGAAGTCAGTTTGATGGACCAATGCCAGATGGCCAGGTCCCCGGCAAAGAAAAGGCCGGCCAGGCTTAAATGGAAATAGTCGGACCAGGAAGAAGGCCCGCGTTTCGGATTAAGCCCTTCCCTCTTCATCACCATCCAGACCCACAAGGGGGGCAGGGCCAACAAAATGCGCCAGAAGGCCGTGGCGCTGGGACCTACCGGACTGAGACGGACAAAGATGGGGGCAAAGGCGATAGCCACGGCCCCGGCAAATAAGGCCACGATAGGAAAGCGGCCGCCCGATCTCTTGGAGTTAAAAGATGAAAAGATCGTTTTATTCCCGGTCTGCACTATCTCTGGCTTCATCCGGTTGTTTTTTATTTTTGGATATCTTCATTGTCAGGCAATTGTTCTATGGAAATGATCCTCTCCATCAAAGGCGGATGGGAATAATGGAAGCGGACATAGAGCGGATGGGGGAATAGATTGCTCAAGTTGTCGGCCGCCAACCTTTTTAAGACCGTCACCATGGGGAAAGAAGACTTGAGCAGCTTGACGGCGAACCGGTCGGCCTGACGTTCGAAACGCCTGGATAGGGCCATATAAAAAGGGGAAAGAAAAAACCCGGCCTTTTGTCCCAGGATGGCCACCAGAAACAAGCCTACATAGGCAGGGGAATGTTGAAAACCAAAGGTCCGGTAGAGCAGGGGCCAGTCCATCAGAAGATAGGTCAGATAAAAGGCCCCCAGCATGGACAAGGCAAAGAGCAAAAACTGTTTCCAGATGTGGTGGCCCTTAAAATGGCCCACCTCATGGGCCAGCACGGCCAGGATTTCTTCCTGGGGATGGCTTTGAATCAGGGTATCAAAGAGGACGATCCGTTTGGTTCTGCCCAGGCCGGTAAAATAGGCGTTGGTATGGCCGCTGCGCTTGCCGGCATCCATCTGGAAGAGACCCTTGATGCGGATTCCGGCCTCCTGCATCAGACGGGAAATTTTTTCGGCTAACTCCTGATCCCGGAGGGGTTCAAATTTATTGAAGATCGGGGCGATCAGGACGGGATAGAGTACGGCCATCAACAGTTGAAAAAGGGAAAGGATGAGAAAGCCCCAGAGCCACCAATGGTTTGGAGAAAGACGGATCATCCAGAGGATAAGGGAAAGGATCAAGGAAAACAGGACCAGCGACAGGGCCGCACCCTTGAGTTGATCGGCGATCCAGGTTTTCAAGTCGGACTTATTAAAACCATATTTTTCTTCGATCCGGAAGGTGTGATAATAATCGAAAGGAAGATCGAATACCGATGAAATAAATCCCGGGACCAGCCAGAAGAAAAGACCTGAGAGGATGAAAGGAACCCCCCATCTTCGGGTCAGCTCATCTAAAAAAAGGAGAAAACCCGAAAGGAGGATGACCAGGAAGATGAGGTCCGAAATGATCTGTTGAAAGGAGGCGAAGCGGCTATTCTCCAGGGTGTAGGCCACGATCCGGAAGAGCTTTTGTCCGTCAATAAATCCTTCAAAGGGTTTGGGGACCTGGCCCCCTTGGCTTTCTAAATAACGCCGGTTAACTTTCTCCAGCCAGAGAGAGAAAATAAGCTGAAGGAAATAGACGGCCAGGAAACCCATTAATAACAGATTGAATGTGATCATTTTTTTAAGAAGGCCCTTAGATAAGATTAGGCGATTCTCAGCACCTTGGCCCCCCGGATCTTTCTCTCCTTGAGTTCCAGAAGGGCCTGATTGGCTTCTTCCAAATGGAATTCCTGTATCTCCGGCCGGATGGGGATTTCGGCTGCCAGGGCCAAAAATTCTTTCACATCCCGTCGGGTCACATTGGCCACGCTCTTGATTTCCTTTTCCATCCACAGGTCCCGAGGGTAATCCATTTGAAGCAGGGAGGCCTTGTCCCGGTCTTCTTTTCGGATGGCATTAATCACCAGCCGTCCTCCTTTTTCTAAATTCTTTAAGGCTTCTATAACCGGTTTCCAGGCCGGCGTGGTATCAATGGCCCCGTGCAGTTTTTCCGGAGACTCTTCTTCGATCCCTCCGGCCCAGACCGCTCCCAATTCTCGGGCGAAATTTTTCTCCTGATCGCTTCGGGCAAAAATAAAGATGCGGCTTTTCGGATATTGGTGCCTAGCCATCTTAAGCACCAGGTGGGCCGAGGCCCCAAAACCCACCAGCCCCAGGTTCTGTCCGTCCTGTATCCCGGTCAATCTCAGGGAACGATAGCCAATGGCCCCGGCACATAACAGGGGGGCTGCTTCGGCATCGGAAAATACCTCCGTAATTCTGTAGGCAAATGGTTCAGGAACGACGGTGTATTCGGCATAACCCCCATGGACGTCGCGGCCGGTGGCCTGGAATCGGTCACATAAATTTTCATCTCCCCGAAGACAAAAGACACATTTCCCGCAAGCCGAATAAATCCAGGCGATGCCTACTCTGTCTCCGATGGCAAATCTCTTCGCCTTATCCCCCAGCTTCTCCACCCGGCCCACAACCTGGTGTCCCAAAACAACCGGAAATCGAGGCGGCGGGGTCCGTCCTTCGATCTCATCCAGCTCCGTATGGCACACCCCGCAGACCGAGACCTTGATCCGGATTTCATCGGCTTTAGGTTCCGGTTTGGGGATCTCGACTAATTCCAGGGGATTTTTATTCTCCTTAAGATTACAAAGATGATTCAAAACCATGGCCTTCATTATTGAACATCCTTGATGAGTTTCTTTTATACTACAGAATATCATTCGGTTTATCAAAATAAAATGTTACCAAAGGTCCACGAACATAGAGGGAGAGGAATGCTCAACTTAGGTAACGATCTTCTATTGGAAAGATATAAAGGACTTGCATCCTCCTTTCTTTAGTAATAAAATTAAAAGCTCAAAAAGCATGAAATCCGTCAGCCCATTCAAAGGGCGAGAAAAATTTTAATTAAACGAAAGGAGGCTAAGAGAGATGAATCAACAAGATATCGACGAAACTATTCGGAAAGAAACTCAAGGGCTTCCGTTCAATGCCCTACAGGAAATTTTAGACTTCATCCAATTTATAAAAATAAAAATCTGCCGAGAAATAGCGAATAAAGAGAGGAAGGATCAAAATATCCGGAATGGGATAAAAACATTAGATAAAAATTCCATAACCCATTTAGAAAATGAATTTGCCGATTATAAAGAATTATATCCTTATGAATAATCCCTCTTTGGTTGCTGATACAATGGCCGTGGTCTTGTGGCTTGAGAGGCGCCGACTCCCTCAGCGGGTGAAGGAACTCTTTGAAGAGGTCGAGCAAGGGATACGCAGCTTATACATTCCTGCGATGGTAGCCTTGGAAATCGGTTACCTGTCGGAAAGAGGAAGAATAGAAGCTTCTTTGCAAGTCTTAACAACCTACTGTCTGACTTACTCAAATGTGGAAATAATCCCGATCACTTTTGAGATTATCCAGAAGAGTTTTGAGATTGACGATATTCCGGAATTACACGATCGAATTATCTCCGGAACAGCATATACCCTGAAATTTCCGCTAATAACAAATGATTCTATGATTTGCAACTCAAAATATGTAAATGTGATTTGGTAACTTGATTTGCGTTATTTTGATGGACATAAAAATTGAACAGCTTCAGGAAGAGATCCGGCGGTTGAAAGAGGAAAAGGCCGACCGGGAAGCGGCCCTGCCAGCCCATTCCATCCGACCGCACCAACTCCTGGTCATTGAAGAGTTGGAAGAGGAAATCAGCCGTAGGCAGGAAGAGTTAAAAGCCCTGGAAAAAGTCAGGCAGGATGCCTGACCTATTTTGATCTTGCCCGACTCCGGAACCCTAAAAATTCCGCACAAGGGCCGGTTTGAAACCGGCCCCTACGAAGATTTCTAAAATGGCTTAAGCGCGATATGGGGTCTCAGTTTTTTTCTCCTTGCACCTTGCACCTTATACCTTGCACCTTTTCTTATCTTTCCGGCTCGACCAAATCAATCCCGGCCCCCAACCCTTTCATCACTTCATAGAAGGTCGGGAAGGAAATCTTGGCAAATTCGGCATGATCGATGCGGGTCGGTCCTTGGGCAATCAACCCGGCCACGGCCGTGGCCATGACGATCCGGTGGTCATGGCGGCTGTCGATCCGGGTCCCCTTGAGTGTGCTGGGATAGATGGTCAGGGAATTTTCCTTTTCTTCCATCCGGGCTCCCATCTTGCTCAACTCCTCGTAAATGCTCCTGGTCCGGTCGGTCTCTTTAAGCCTTGAAGCCCCCAGATTCCTGAGAACGGTCTTTCCTTCAGCCCGGCAGCCCAAGACGGACAGAATGGGCGGGGCGTCGGGAATATGGCCGCAATCAATCTCAAGACCTTTCAGGGGACGCCCGCCGCGCACACGGATTCCCCCCTTTCCGAAATCCTTGACCTCCACATTCGCCCCCATGGCCTTCAAAATTTCGATAATGGCTTTATCCCCCTGATAGTCCCTGGTGTCCATGCCCAAAAGGGTGATGTCCGAATCGGTGATGGCCGCGGCCACCAGGGGGAAACAGGCCGATTCCCAGTCGCTGGGTAGGGTCTCTTCAAAAGGGCGGAAGGCTTGGCCGCCCCGAAGGAAAAAACGTTCAAAATTTTCCTGGCTGAAATCGATCCCCTGGCGGCTCAGCCAGCCCAGGGTCATCTCGATGTAAGGCCTTTCCTGGAGATTGTCCACCACCACCTCGGTATCCCCTTCTCCCAGCGGGGCATTGATCAAAAGAGGGCTTAACCACTGAGAATTGATCCCTGGAAGTCTGGCCTTACCCCCCCCTAAGATCCCTTTGATTACCAAAGGGGCCGTGCCGCTGCCCCGGGTGGAAAAGACCTGGGCACCCAGGTTGTTCAAGGCCTCGATCAAAGGCCGGGCCGGTCTCCGGCGGATCTGATAATCGCCGGTGATCACCGTATAACCTTCGATCAGACTGGCCGTGGCCGTCATGATATAATAAGTGGTCCCGGAGTTGCCCATGTGCAGGACATCGTCCGGCACCTTGGGCCTTTTGCCCTTTCCAGTCACCTTCCAGGACTCACCCAATTCTATTTCGGCCCCGATCTGTCGGCAGACCCGAACCGTGGTCAGACAGTCGGTACTGGCCACCGGATTATGAATGATCGAGGTCCCCCCGGCTAAGCTGGCGATGATCACCGCCCGGTGGTATTGGATTTGGAACCGGGGATGTGGGCCTCTCCTTTAAGGTTGGAATGGGTAACCAAAAAATCCATCTTTTTCCTCCTATTTTTTCCAGGGAATAACCACCTGCTCCAGTCGCTGAAACAACCAGTTAAAAAAAATCCCGAGCAGGGAAAGGATGATCAGGCCGACCATCAATTTCTTGGTCTCCATCAAATCGGCGGCATTCAGGATCATGAAACCGATGCCGGCATCGGCGGCCACCATTTCAGCGGCCACCACCAGCAAGAGGGCGATCCCCATCCCCAGTTTCATGCCGGCAAAAATCATGGGCAGGATGCTCGGGAAGACGACCTTGCGGATGATCCGCATCCGGTTCGAACCCAGACTCAAAGCCGCCTTGATCAAAAGGGGATCGACATTTTTTACCCCGGTATAGACATTGATCACCACCGGGAAAAAGACCCCTAAGACGATGACCGCTACCTTGGAGGCCTCGCCGATGCCCAACCAGAGGATGAGCAAGGGGAGTATGGCGATCTTGGGGATGGGGAAGGTGGCGGCGATGATCGGGTTTCCCATGGCCTCGGGGATGCTGAAGAAGCCGATCACGATTCCGACGATGATGCCCAGGGAGCAGGCCAGGAGAAATCCCCAAAGGATCCGGGTGAGACTGGCCAGGATATGCTTAAAGATCAGACCGGTCTTGACCATCTCCCACCCTTCGGCCAGGATGGCACTGGGGGCCGGGAGGAAGAGGGGAGTGACCCATTGCCGTCGGCTGACCAATTCCCAGCAGAGCAAAATGGCCAGAAAAGAGGACAGGCTGAGCCAGGGGTACTCCTTTTTCTGCAAAAAATAGGTCTTGTCCTGAACCACGGCCTTGGCTGAAGACCCGGATCCAATGGATTTTTTTTCCTGCCGTCCTGTAAAAATATTCACCTTTGTTCCTCCATGGCCTCTCTGGCCTGATCTTTTATGGATCCCCAAATCCGGTTCACATATTCCAGGTAGAATTTCTCCAGGATCAAATGTTCTCCCCGGGGCCGGGGCAGATCAATTGGGACGATATCCAGGATCCTCCCCGGTCTCCGGGAAAGAACCACTACCCGGTCCCCTAAGAAGACCGCCTCTTGAATATTATGGGTAATGTAAAGAAAGCTCTTGCGGGTCTCTTCCCAGATCCGGGCAAGCTCATATTGCATCAGGGTCCGGGTCTGGGCATCCAGGGCCGAGAAGGGCTCATCCATGAGTAGCAGCATCGGATCATTGGCCAAGGCCCGGGCGATGGAGACCCGTTGTTTCATCCCCCCGGAAAGCTGGTGGGGATATTTTTGTTCAAAACCCTGCAGGCCGACCATCCGGATGAATTTTTGGGCCACGGCCGATTGTTCGACCTTGGGGACTTTTCGCTCCTCCAGACCGTAGACGATATTTTTGAAAACGGTCCTCCAGGGAAAAAGGGCGAACTCCTGAAAGACCACGGCCGTCTGGGGTCGATCATTTCCGCCGGCCCCTTCAAAGACCACTTGCCCCGACGTGGGGGCGAGGAGTCCGGCGATGATGTTGAGTAGAGTGGATTTGCCGCAGCCGCTGGGACCAACCACCACCAAAAATTCATTCTCTTGAACGAGGAGATTGATATCGTCAAGGGCTTGGGTGGCTTCACCCTTCCGGTCGTTATAGGTCTTGGAGAGATGTTCGATTAAAACTTTCATGATTAAAAACAGGGTTCCAGGATTCGAGGGTTGCCCCCTCGACCCTCACATTTATTTCCCCAGGGCCTGCATGGCCTCCTTCCAGATGGACAGATCCATCAGTTCGGAGGCCGGCATCTTTTTCGAAACCAGTCCATGCTTAAAATACCAGTCCAACTGTTTCTGGATATCCTCGGCGTACAACTCCCCGTTGCGGTCGATGTAGGGCAGGGCCAGGGCCACGGCCTCGGGTTTTTGCCCCGTATACCGGGAAATGATACCCAGGATTTCCTGATGGCCCGGACCTTCCTTTTTGGCCAATCCCTGCTCGTAATAATAGCGGCAGCTCCTGATATAGCCTTTCATAAAGGCCACGGCCAGGGCCCGGTTCTTCATGAATTTTTCACCATAAAAAATGGCGGCGATCTGATAAGGCAATTGATCGCCTACCCAGAGCAGGACCCTGGCGGTCTGATCCTTTTCCAAAGGGGCCACGTGGGGCTGAACCAGGAAGGCCGATTCGATCTGGTGGGAGACGACCGTATCGCGCATACTGGCCACGCTGCCTAAGGGGACGACCTTGACGTCATTCAAGGACATCCCTTTTTTCTCCAGAAGGTTTCCCAGGATGTAGTGAAAAGTCGAACCGATTTGGGTGACACCCACCCGTTTGCCTTTTAGATCTTTCAAGTCCTTGACCCCGGCCTTCCATTGCTCGGTGTCCACAATCAAAGCCGTCAATTTATAGCCCGGCCATTCCCGTCCTTTATCGGCCACCACCATGATTTTCATTCCTTGGGCCACTGAATTGTATAGTCCGGCGGTCAAGCCGGTGGCCCCTACATCGATATCTCCGCTGGCCAAAGCCACGGCTATGGGCTGGGCCGACTTAAACCAGACCGGCTCGACCTTGATCCCCTCGGCCTCGAAAAATCCTTTATCCAGGCCGATAAAGACCGTCGCCGAACTGGAAAGCTTGAGCAGCCCTACCTTCACCGTGGTCAGGGCAAAAGAAGCCTTCATAGGGATAAGCAGCGAGAGGAAACCGAGCAATGGTGTGAGGAGCTGTTTTCTCTTCATGGATAGATCTCCTTCTTCTCTCTTGGATGAATGGGTAAATAGTCCGAGTTGACATAGCAAAGCGGGCTTATAGTATCAGCCAATCTGTTAAAAATAAAGTACTTTACCCTTTTTTCTTGACCCCTCGGCCTCAACGTTCTACATAGAGGACATATGTTCTCTATAAGGAAGGTTTCGCCCTGGATGATGAAGAATATATCGAAGTGATTCGCGCCCTGGCTATCCCCTTAAATATCAGACGGCCGGATTTGCAGGCCGCCATCTGGGTGGTGGGCCTGAAAAGCCAGGTGACCGATGAAAAGATCTCCGAATATAGGGACTTGTTGAAAAAAATAGGGGCCAGAATCGAGGCCCAATTCTCTTTGTAAGGAGGATCCTCTATGGTGGGTGAAGAAGGCAGGAGATATTGGAATCCTGTGTTGGAGACCTTGGATTCGGGACGGCATTTGGCCCTGGAACTCAGGAACCTTCGTAAGCTGATTCAGTATGCCAAGGATCACTCGGTTTTTTATCGAGAGAAGTATAAGGACATCATCCCCGAGGAAGTCGTCGGTATCGAAGGAGTTCGCCGTCTTCCCCTCATCGACAAAGAGGAACTTAGAAAGGCCCAGGAGGGCAAGACGCCCTTCCCTTACGGAGAAATGCTCGGCGTGGATTTGAAGGAGGTGACCGATTTCCGCCAGACTTCAGGGACGACGGGGAGACCGGTATACGTGCCTGAATCCTATGAGAGCTGGCAGTGGCGGGTGGAAGTCTGGTGCCATATTTTATGGATGGCCGGATTCCGGGAAACCGACCGCGTCTTTATTCCTTTCGGCTATAATGTTTATGTGGCCTTCTGGGAGGGCCATTACGCGGCTGAAAAGCTGGGCTGCGAGGTCGTCCCCGGCGGCGCCCTCGACACCCGAGGCCGAATCAGCAAGATGATGGAGGTCAAGGCCACGGCCCTGATGAACACCCCGACTTACGGTCTTCACTTGGCCGAAGAAGTCGTCAAGATGGGGCTTGACCCCAAAAACCTGGGAATAAAAAAGATGCTTTGCGCCGGAGAACCCTTGCCGCCGGCGACCCGGAACCGGCTGGAGCAAATCTGGGGCGCCGAGGTTTATGACCACATCGGAGGAACGGAGCCCTGTGCCTGGGCGGCCATGTGCGGGCAGAGAAAGGGTCTGCACATCATGGAGCCCTTCTTTCTGGTGGAGATCTTGGATATGGAGACCATGATCCGGGAAGTCGGCCCGGGGGAATTGGGCGTGGCCGTGGTCACTCCCCTCGGGAGGCGCTCCTTCCCCTTGATCCGTTTCAACACCAAGGACGTGGTCCGCCGGGGACAAAACGGGTGCCCCTGCGGCCGGACCTCCAAGATGATCTCCGGAGTCGAAGGCCGGACCGATGATTTAAGAAAAATCCGGGGGGTCCTGTTTACCCCGGTCACCGTCGAGGAGATCGTCAGGAAAGAATTCCGTCAAATAGTGGAATATGAAATCGTGGTCGAACGAAAAAGCCTGATGGATGAAATCCGCCTTCGGGTGGAGCCGCAGGAGGAAATGGGTTCTGAGACCGTTCAGAATTTCTGTCGTCAAGTTTCGGAAAGACTCAAGACCAAGACCAATCTGAGATTCCGGATTGAGATGGTGGCCCCTGGCGGTCTCCCCCGCTACACCTTGAAATCAAAAAGGTTCAGAGATCTCAGAGAGGAAAAAGACCATGATTGAACCAACGGGAATAGTCGGGCAAGAAAACCTTGAAAAGATGAAGGAATGTATCGAACAGATTGAAGGGCGATTGCTTGATTTGAAAAAATTGGGCGGGGAGATGCCGGTCATCGAGAAAAATGTTCGGGCCATGATGAGTTTCATTCATGCCCTGAAGTTCGGCATCTCGGATATAGCCGAGACCGATTAAAAATACAAAACAAGGTTATTGAGTCGTTGGGTCAAGGAGTCATAGGGTCTTTGAGTCTTTGAGTGATGGTCGAATTGATCAGTCATTGACTCATTGACTCAACGACTCATTGACTCAACGACTCAACGACTCAACGACCCAAAGACTCAATAACGCATTAACTCATTAAGGAGGTCACATATGGGGGAGGTTAAAAAAATCAGAACGGCTTGCCGAAGTTGCCATGGGGGCTGCGGGGTCATCGCCCATGTCCAGGACGGCAAGGTGATCAAGGTGGAGGGGGACCCTAAATCCCCTCTCAGTTACGGGACCCTGTGCAGCAAAGGCCTGGCCATCACCCAATTGGCCTACCATCCCGAGAGGATCCGGCATCCGATGAAGAAGGTCGATGGAAAATGGAAACAGATCACCTGGGATGAGGCCTTGGATACGATTACCGCTAAATTCAAGGAGGTGATCGCCGCCCACGGGCCCGAGGCCATTGTCATCGGCCAGGGGACCGGCCGTGACTACGAGAGCCATCTCTACCGTTTCGCCAATATGCTGGGCACGCCCAACGTCCTGACGGCCGGTCACATGTGCTATGTCTCCAGGGTGGCCTCGACCCTGATCACCTGCGGCAACCTGCCGATCTGCGACTACCGGGGCGAGCCCAAGCTCATCGTCATGTGGGCCTGCAACCCCCAATGGACCAACCCGGATGAGTACAAGGGAGTCGATTTCTGGAAGGCACACAAGAAAGGGGCCAGGCTCATTTGCGTCGATCCCCGAAAGGGTTTTGTGGCCAAAAGGGCCGACCTCTGGCTTCAGCTTCGTCCGGGAACGGACGCCGCACTGGCCATGGGTTTCCACCGGGTGATCATGGAAGAAGGGCTTTACGACCGGGAATTCGTGGCCATTTATATTCACGGCTGGGAGGCCTTCAGGGAAAGGGTGATGAAGGACTATCCCCTGGAACGGGTGGAAGAAATTACCTGGGTGGACAAGGACCTCATCCGGGAGGCGGCCAGGCAATACGCCACGACCAAACCGGCCTGTATCCACTGGGGTGTGCCCACCGAGCAGACCAACAATTGCACCGACTTCACCCGGGCGGCCACCGGGCTCATGGCGGCCACGGGCAACCTGGACGCCCCCGGGGGGAACGTCCTCTATGTCAACCCTCCGACCCGAACGGTGGCTGAATTCGCCAGGCACAAGGACCTCAGTCCGGAACAAAGGGCCAAGAGGCTGGGAGGGGAGCAGTACAAGCTGGGGGCCAGGGTGGCCTTTATTACCCCCAAGGTGGCCTGGGAATCCATTTTGGAAGGAAGACCCTATCAGCTCAAAGCAGGACTTTTGTGCGGCACCAACCCGGTGATCACCCGGGCCAATGCCCGGGAAGCCTACCAAGCCTTAAAGGCCCTGGATTTTCTGGTAGCCATCGATTTCTTCCTTACCCCTACGGCCGAACTGGCCGACATCTTCCTGCCCGCGGCCACCTGGCTCGAAACGAACCACGTGGCCGACAACTGGAAACGACACGGCTTCGTGGTGGCCAGGCAGAAATGCGTCGAGATCGGGGAGGCTTGGCAGGATCACAAGATCTTCATGGAGCTGGGCAAGCGGATGGGCCAGCAGTGGTGGGACACCGTAGAGGATGCCCTCGATTACCTGCTCGAACCGGCTGGGGTGACCTGGGAGGAATTTAAACAGATCGGTTGTCTCCAGGGAGAAATGGTCTATTACAAGTACAAAGAGAGGGGATTTTCCACACCCACCCGGAAGGTGGAGCTCTGGTCCACCACCCTGGAGAAGTGGGGATTCGACCCCCTGCCCAAATATGTCGAACTTCCGGAGAGTCCGGTTTCCACACCCGAACTCCTGGAGCAATACCCTTATATCCTTAATGCCGGCCTGCGCACACCCACTTTTTTCCATTCGGCCAACCGCTGGCAGCCCTGGTTAAGGGAGATCCGGCCCGATCCGATCGTCGAGATCCATCCTGCGACGGCCGAGAAACACGGGATAAAGGAAGGCGACTGGGTTTATATCGAATCCCCGCGGGGCAGGGTCAGGGAGCGGGCCAAGATCTACGACGGAATCGATCCCGGGGTGATCGTTGCCGAGCATGGCTGGTGGTACCCGGAGATAAAAGACCCGGGCCACGGATGGGATATATCCAACATCAACATCCTGATGGACAATGCCCACCGGACCATGGACCCGGCCATGGGGGCCACCAATCTAAGGAATTGTCTGTGCAACATCGCCCGGGTGGAGGATTAGAGGAAAAGGGAAAGGGGAATGGCTATCTGGATAGACCCCGAAACCCATCTGGAATGGCAAATGGAATCGGCCGGTGAGATGACTTGGGATGAAGCCATGGATTATGCCGGTGAGCTGATATTGGGAGGCAAAAAGGATTGGCGCCTGCCCGGCGTTTTCGAGCTTGAGACCCTGCTGGACCGGAGCCAATATCGACCGGTCTTCCGTCAAGAGGTTCCTTTCCAGGACGCACAAAGTTACTGGTCGTCAACGACCTTCGGTCCGGACACTAAAAATGCCTGGATCGTCATGTTCGACGGGGTTTACGTGCTGAGTTATTCCAAGGGCAACGCCTACCAGGTGCGTTGTGTGCGGGGACCGGGAAAATAAAGATTAACGGTCTCAGAAATAGTTTCGACTGGCACACCCCCACCTCGATCCTCCCCATCAAGGAGAAGGAAGTTTAATCCGGTTCCTCAACCCAGGCGGGAGAGGGCGAGAGTGAGGAGGCTTATATCGACATTATTACGAGACCCTATATAACAGGAGGAAATGAGATGGGGAAAGTTTCTTTGATGTTTTTCAAAAAGGATTGTATGGGTTGTCATGCCTGTGAAGTGGCCTGCAAACAGGAGCACGAGCTCGGCGTAGGGCCGAGGCTGGTACGGGTGATGGAGAAGGGGTGCGATTATGTCCCTATTTACTGTCACCACTGTGCCAAGGCCCCCTGTAAGGAGGCCTGTCCGGCCGGGGCCATAAGCAGGACGACGCAGGGCGTGGTGCTCATTGACAAGGAGTTGTGCATCGGCTGTCAGGCCTGTGTCGAAGCCTGTCCCTTCGGGGCCATGCAGTTCGAAGAGGAAAAAGGACTGGCCATGAAGTGCGATTTGTGCATCGACAGGCTCACCCGAGACGAGCAACCGGCTTGCAGCCTGGTGTGCCCGACCCGGTGCATCTCTTTTGGGGACCGGAGGAAGGCTTCCTAAGAGCGAAGGGGAGCAGGTTCAATTTACAGCTTGACACCGGGAAGGGCCTTACTATAATTTTAATCGTATCCCAACAACTCCGAAGGAGACCAAAATGAATGTCTATATGCGAGCCATGCGTCTGCCGTTTTTAACAGGCTCTTTGGTCCCGGTCCTTTTGGCCGCCGGCCAGGCCTATCACGACGGTTTTTTTCGGGGTCCCGAATTACTCCTGGTTTTAATCGGTGTGGGGTACCCTCCACCTTGCTGCCAACCTGATCAATGATTATTTTGATGCCCAGGGGAGCGACCGCATCAATCTCCACCCCACCCCTTTCAGCGGTGGAAGTCGGGTTATCCAGGAAAATCTGCTCAACCCCCGGCGGATATTGACGATGGCTCTCTTCTTTTTTATCCTGGCCTTGCTTACCGGTCTGATCCTTATCTGGATCGGCCACCCCCTGGTGGCTTTTGTGGGTCTGTTAGGACTCATGGCCGGATTATTTTATTCGACCAATCCTCTAAAATTCATGGCCCGTGGCCTGGGAGAAATAACCATTTTTATGGCCTTTGGCCCTTTAATCACCTGGGGGACCAATTATGTCTTGACCGACCAACTGACCTGGCAGGCCTTCTTTCTGGGATTCCCCCTGGGTTTCCTGATTACGGCCGTTATCTGGATCAATCAATTCCCGGATTTTCAGGCCGATCGCGAGGCCCAAAAATATAATCTGGTGGTTCATCTGGGCTTACTGCCTTCCCGATGGATTTATCTTTTTTTGATGACCCTTCCTTTTCTTTTTCTCTTCTTTTTGATGGGGAGCCAGGGGATTTCCTTCCAGGTCCTTCTCTCCTTTCTGGCCCTGCCCCTGGCCATAAAGGCCATCCGCATCTTCTGGGGCAACTACGCGGCCTTTGAACAAATCATCCCGGCCCAGGCCTTAACCATACAAACCCATATGGCCCTGGGGATCCTTATGCTGGCGGGTATCCTTATTGGCCATTTTTCAGGGCGGATCTAACCCATGAAAATCTTAGGCTTGGACTTAGGCAGCAAGACTATCGGGGTGGCCATGAGCGATGACCTGCTTATTACGGCCCAGGTCCTGACCTCTATTAAACGGACTACCTTGGAAAAAGACCTGATGGCTATCCGCAATTTGGTGGAAGAATTCGGCGTTGAAGAAGTAGTGGTCGGGCTGCCCATCAATATGGATGGCACCAAGGGAGCGTCGGCCCTGGGGGCCGAAGAATTCATCGGGAACCTTCGTCTCCTTCTCTCCATAAAGATCATTCCCTGGGATGAGCGCCTTTCCACCGTGGCCGCAGAAAGGATCCTCTTAGAAGGGGACTTGAGCCGGCAAAAAAGACGGAAGGTCATCGACCGATTGGCCGCGGCCTATATCCTCCAGGGTTATCTCGACAGCCGTCCCCGGGAAAAAGGACGGACCCCGTGAAGCCCTACCGGGTCCTTTTTCTTTTCGGCTTTCTTATCCTGGGGACCCTCCTGTGGGACAGTTTTTCCCGCTTTCTCTCGCCCCCGCCGGTCACCAACCCTCCTGCCCGGATAGTCCGGATCAAGCCGGGGATGGGGCTTCAGACTATCGCCAATCAATTGGCCCAGGGGGGGATCATTGAGGCTCCCTATAAATTCATGCTCCTGGCCTGGTGGAAAGGGCTGGGGAAGAAGATCCAATGGGGGGATTTTGAATTGCATGCCGGAATGCCCCCAGGGATACTTTTGGAATATTTGACTACCGGGAATTCCATGCTAAAACGGGTTACCTTCCCCGAAGGATTTACCCTCCAACAGATCGCCCGGCGACTGTCCGAAAATAACCTGGTCGATGGAAAGGCCTTCTTGGCTTCTGCCGGGGACCCCCAATGGTTAGATCAGTTGGGGATTGAAGGGCCGTCTCTGGAAGGCTATCTTTTCCCGGACACCTATATTTTTCACCGGGGCATGAGTGTCCAGGCCATTCAGAAAATAATGGTCCAGAGGTTCAAAGAGGTCTTGAACGGTCTCCGGAAAGAGGAGGAAATCAAGGACACCCTCAGTCTGAAAAAAATGGTTACCCTGGCCTCCATGGTGGAAAAAGAAAGCGCTCTTCACAGTGAGCGGCCTTTGGTGGCCTCGGTTTTTTATAATCGTCTCAAAATGGGAATGGCCTTGCAAAGCGATCCCACGGTCATCTACGGGATCAGTCATTTCAACGGCGACTTGACGAAAAAAGATTTGCTGGCTCCCACGGCCTATAACACCTATGTTAAATCCGGTTTACCTCCGGGACCAATCGCCAATCCGGGCAGGGATTCCCTTGAGGCGGTTCTTCTGCCGGCCCATAGCAATTACCTTTATTTTGTCTCTAAAAAAGACGGCAGCCATTATTTTTCAAAAAATCTAAAGGATCACAATCGGGCGGTTGCCCGGTATCAGCTTTCCGGAAAGGAGCCCCATCAATCCGTTACCCGATAAATTCGGAAGGGGGAAAAGAGGCCATGAAACCGGGACGTCATTCTCATAATTTTGTCAATGAATATCAGGGACTGGTCGGCTTTGGTCTGGACCGGGAAACAGACGAGAAATCTCTAAAGGTTTATCTGCAAAAATTCTCCGACGATACCTTTCTGAAGACCCTGCTCCCGCGCCTGACCGAAGACGAGATTCAAGAAATTTTCATTCTTATCTCCCGGCTCCTCAAAACCCATTTAAAGGAAGAGGAATACCATGACCTTTTTCTCAAGGAGGAGGAAATAAAACAAGAGACTTAAATACAATGATTCAAGCGATAAGGATCGTTAGGGTCAATTTACCGGAGGGCTGATTCTGTTTCCGGATCAAAGAAATGGAAGTTCTCCAAATTGGATTTTAAGATGATTTCCTGACGGGGTTTGACCTGAGTCCGGGCATCCACTGAGGCCAGAAGGTTATGATCTCCGACTTTAACGTCGAGATAAATTTGGCTCCCCACGGGCTGGACCACTAGAACCACGGCCTTCATGGTCCCCTTTTCTTCCAGGGATTCGGCAGCGGGAAGGTCATCCGGCCGGATCCCCAGGATACATTTTTTATCCACATAAGGGGTCAGGACCCGGGTTTTTTCCTCTGGTACCGGCAGGGACAATCCTCTGGATTCAACCATCAAGGACTCGCCCTTTCGGCTGATATGGGCGAGTATAAAATTCATGGTCGGGGAACCGATAAAGCTGGCCACAAAACGGTTGGCGGGCCGGAAATAAAGCTCCAACGGTTCTCCTACCTGTTGCATCAGCCCGTCCTTCATGACCACGATACGATCTCCCATGGTCATGGCCTCAATCTGATCGTGGGTCACATAGATACTGGTGGTCTGCATGGACTCATGCAATTTTTTCAATTCCAGGCGCATCTGGATCCTCAACTTGGCATCCAGATTGGAGAGGGGTTCGTCAAAAAGATAGACCTGAGGGGTGCGGATAATAGCCCGGCCCAGGGCCACCCGTTGACGTTGGCCTCCAGATAATTCCCGGGGTTTCCTCTTTAAGAATTCTTCAATTCCCAGGATCCTGGCCGTCTTGACCACCCGGGCCTGGATCTCATCTTTGGGCACCTTTTTCAGCTTCAGCCCGAAGGCCATATTATCAAAAACGGTCATGTGGGGATAAAGCGCATAGTTTTGGAAGACCATGGCCACATCCCTCTCCTTGGGGGGCGTCTGGTTGACTAATCGTTCTCCGATGAAGACCTCTCCGCCGGAGATATCCTCCAGACCGGCGATCATCCTTAAGGTGGTCGTCTTGCCGCAGCCGCTGGGACCGACAAAAACCATGAATTCCCGGTCCTGAACGGTTAAGGAAAAATCATCGACCGCCATGACCTTTCCGTAGGTCTTACGGACATTTTTTAAAATCACCTGGGCCATAGGCTTATCTTACTCCTTCAAGGCACCGGTCATGCCGGCCACATAGTATTCCACAAAAAATGAATAAACCAGGGCCACCGGAACGCTTCCCAAAAGGGCCCCGGCCATCAACGGGCCCCAATGATCAGATATCGCCCCGGACCAATTCGGTAACCAATCCGACTGAAACGGTCTTTTTGGCGCTGGAAGAAATGAAAGTCAGGGCATAGAGATACTCATTCCAGGACAAGGTAAAGGCAAAGATGCCGGCCGAAAGGATGCCCGGCAAAGAAAGGGGAATGATGACCCGCCAGAAAACCCAGAGGCGGCCGGCCCCATCCATCAGGGCGCATTCCTCTAATTCTTTGGGAATGGATTTAAAATAACCCATTAACAGCCAGGTGCAAAAGGGGATCAGGAAGGTGGGATAGATCAGGGCCAAAGACATCAAAGAATCCCAGATCCTCAATTTAAAAACCAGGGTGGCCAAGGGGATGAATAGGATGGTCGGTGGGACCAGGTAGCAAAAAAAAATGGCGATGCCCATCAAACCCGAACCCCGGAAACGGATGCGTTGTATCCCATAAGCCGCGAGTAAGCTGGTGGCCAGAGAGATGAAGGCCGACAGGACTGAGACCACCAGGGTATTATATAGCCAGCGTAAAAAGGGGGTACCAAACAGCAGGTGTGTGACGTTGGTCAGGGTCCAGGTGTGGATGAAAAAGGGATTCAGACTGAGGTTATAGAGCTCTTGATCGGACTTGAAGGTCGTGACCAGCATCCAGTAAAAAGGAAATAGCAGAAAAATCAAAAACAGGATCAAAGGCAGATGGAAGCGCAGCCATCGTTGATAAAACGGCCTGGGCATCATCAATCCTCCCGGCGTAAATAGCGGGCCGTGATCAGTACACAGATCAGCAGGACCGGAAAAATAAAGACCGAGATGGCCGCCGGGAATGGCCCGTTGATAGGACAAGGTCCCATAAATATGGGTGGCATTGGCCGGCCCCCCCGGGTCATGATCCAGATCAGGTGGAAATCGGCAAAGGTCCAAATGATCGAAAAGGTGGTTATGACCGCCAAAAGGGGCATAACTAAAGGCAAAGTGATCCTTTGGAATTTGACCCAGGGGGAGGCCCCGTCGATATCGGCTGCTTCATAGAGGCTTTGGTTGATGGTCTGCAGGCCGGCCATCAGGCCGATGGTAAAAAAGGGGATCCCCCGCCAGACATTCACGGCTATAACCGAGGCCCGGGCATTGTTGGGAAGACCGAGGAAATCGATGGGCGTCCGGATTATTCCGGTTTTCATCAGAAGCCAACTCAAACTGGAAAACTGAGAATCAAAGATCCACCAGAAAGCGAGGGTCGAAAGGGCCGTAGGCACGATCCAGGGTAGCAACACAATGGCCCGAATAAGGCCCTTTCCTTTGAATTCCTGGTTAAGGACCAAGGCCAGGGCAAAACCCAAAATCAATTTAAACAAAACTGCTACCAGGGTATAGAGCAAGGTATTAAAGGTGGTCAACTGAAAGACTTCGTTGGAAAGCAGGTCGAGGTAGTTTCTGAGCCCCACAAATCGGCCGGTTCCGCCGATAATGGTGTCGGTGAAGGAAAGCCAAATGCCCAGGATAAAAGGATAGGCCAACAAAAGCAGGAGGATAAGATTGGCCGGTGCCGTAAACAAAACCCCCATCATCCCGCTTCCTTGCAGGTTCCGGGAGGCCCTTGGTCGCCGTGGTCCTTTTCGGGTTTGACCTTGCTCAGGTGTTGGAATCTGATCCATGGTCTTTAGTCGGTCATTTTTTTTCATCCTCAAACCCTCTCCGGCCTGATTAGGGATGAGGGTTTGAGGATTTCTTCAAAAGAGAGCCTACGGATTTCCGGTCCCGCCTGGGCGGAACCGCACCTTGGTGCCTGAAGCTTCAATAGCTACTTGTAAAATTTTTTTAACTTTTTTTCCGCATCCAGGGCCGCTGTTTTGGGAGACTTTCCTCCCACACAAACATCGGCGAACATATCCACAATGACGTATTCGCTCATAGCCGCGGCCGAGGCCGGCCCCAGAGGACCGGCATACCCGTTCCAGAGCATCCGACCGATGCATTCCCTGAAAGGGATGATTCGGGGATCCTTTTTCCAGGCTGGCAGGTCGTAATAGGCCTTTAAGGGCTGAGTGACATAACCCCAGGTGCCGCTCTCCCATTCCCCGTATTGGGGACCTTCCATCATGAACTGAAGATAAAGCTTGGCCGCATTGGGGAACCGGCTGTGTTTAAAGATAAAGGCTTGACTGAACAGGGACAACTCTGCCGGATGGCCCACCGGTCCCACCGGAAAATTCATGGTCATCAAGTCCTTGTGGACCTCGGGGAATTTATCCATGGAAGCGAAAAAGATGCTGTTGCCGTTAGCGGTTACGGAAATCTGTCCGGCCAAAAAGGCCTTATTGTTACTTGGATCGAGCCAGGAGGCCACGCCGGGAATCATGGATTCATAAAATTCCTTGCAGGCGTCCAGGGCCTGAAGGGTCTCTTTGCTGTTAATGGCAATAGTCTTTCCATCGGCCTGGACGGCCTTCCCTCCGAAGGACCACAGCCACCAGTGGGTCCAGCAATTGGCGTCCCCTACGGCATGGCCCAAAGCAAATCCGGTGGGGTGACCCTTGGCCTTCAAGGCCTTAGAGCATTTGATAAAGCCCTCGATCTTATCCGGCATCTTTTCAAACCCGGCCTCCTGGACCCAGCTTACCCGGTAATTGATGCATAAGCCAGCACTGCCGATGGGCAGGGCGATCCACCGTTTGGTCTTAGAATCCTGGCCGTACTTTTCGCAGACCGGATACCAGCCGCCGTATTTTTTCCCCAAATAAGTCGCCACATCGGTCACATCAACCAGTTTATTCGGATAAAGATGGGGGTCGTCAAACCATCCCAGGACGATATCGTGTCCGGCCCCCACCGAGGCCTCCATGGCCGCCTTGGAGCGCACATCTTCCCAGGAAAGATACTCGGTAACCACTTTCCCGCCGGTGGCCTGTTCCCATTTGCGGGTATTGGCATCCCAGATCTCCTCGTCGCTTTTAACAAAGGCCGACCAGCGGAGCACCCGGAGTGTCGGGTCTTTCTCCAGTTTAAGAGAGGGTGGCGCTATTTTGGCCGCCAGGGCCTGGTCACCCTGAAACAAGACATCCATGGACATTCCGGCCAAACCCAAGCCGGCCATCCCGGCCGCCGACTTTCTAATAAAATCCCTACGTGTTAATCCCTTGCCTTGGTCTTTACCCATGTGTTCCCTCCTTTCAAATTTTCCGCTTCCAGAGCGGAATGGTTAAAACCCAAAAACGCTCCCGGTCGAAAGCCGAGGGGGCAGCCAGCCAGGATAAGGGACCGGCCCTACCACCGTGCAGGCCGATAGGGTTTACCGTCCCTTCAGGCCCATACGTCTTTTAAATGCACCACCGCTTCTCTTAAATGCCGCTCCATGGCTTGCCGGGCTTTTTTTTGATCCTTAGCCATGATGGCCTTCAGGATCCGGGTATGCTCTTGGACCGTCTTATAGGGTCTCCCCTCAATCCTTAAGCTCGCCTTCCATCCTTCGAAGAGGAACCTGGTGATGGTATCCATAAACAATTTTATGGTTTTGTTTCCGGTGGCGGCTCCGATCAAGCCGTGGAAAGCGGTATCAGCCTTGATAAGCCCCACCAAGTCCTGGGACTCTAAATTTTCCTTAAAAACACCCAAGGTTTCTTGCATCTTCGAGATATCGCCGGGGCCAGCCCGGAGGGCGGCCAAAGCGGCTGCCGCCGGCTCAAGGATCAAGCGGGCTTCAAAATGATCCTTCAGCGTTTCTTTATGAGTCGAAAGCCAGGTCGACAACGGGGCAAAGAGATCGGCGGTCAACGCCTTGACATAGTTCCCTTTCCCCGGTTTGGCCTCTACCAGTCCCATGATTTCCAGGATCTGCAAAGCCTCTCTGACCGAAGCCCGGCTGATGGCCAGCAGGATCACCAGTTCCCGTTCCGAAGGCAATTTGCTGCCTGTGACCATTTTGTGGCTGACAATGAATTTTTTAATCTGCTCGACGGCAGCCTCGGATAATCTTGGCTTGGTAATCGGTTTTAGGGTCATCGGGATCTCCCGTGCTAATGGCCGGTCCGGTCAACTGGTCTGACCAGTTTTTACGATAAACCGTCTTGGATGCCAAGGGGAAAAGCTTTCAGATTGACGGGATGGGCCGAGTTTGTTATCTTAAAAAACAGTTTTAAGTCGAGTTCCGATGGAAAAAGACGACACCGAGTTGTGCCGTTGACATCCCCTTCAAATTCGATTAAAAAGACCTATTAGATCACACCCAAAACTCAAAAGACTGTTGGAGAAATCATGGTCCTACCCCAAAAGTCCTGTCTTTTGCTCTATAACGAAGATGTCCAAAAATTCGATTACGGCCCCCATCATCCGCTTCAGGTGGGAAGGCTTAAACTGACCATGGCCTTGATTCAGGCTTACGGGCTGTTGACCACGGAAAAGGCTGGCCTTAAGAAAACCCGGATGGCCACAAAAGAAGAGGTCCTGTCTTTCCACACCCACGACTACTGGCAGATATTGGAGAAGGCTAACTCGGGACATAGCGATCTCGACTTGTCGGCTTATGGATTAGGCCCTGGAGATAATCCCATTTTCCCCGGCGTTTTGGATTGGGGACGTTTTTGCGGAGGAGGATCCATCCAGGCCGGAGAATGGGTCCTCTCCGGTCAAGGGAATATCGCCTTCCATATAGGCGGAGGCATGCACCATGCCCACAAAAACATGGCTTCCGGTTTCTGTTATATCAACGACCCGGTGCTGGTAATCCTCTACCTGCTCTCCCAGGGCAAAAAGGTGGCTTATATCGATATCGACGCCCACCACGGGGACGGGGTCCAGGAAGCTTTTTACCGGACGAGTAAGGCCTTAACCATTTCTTTTCACCAAAACGGGATGACCCTCTTCCCCAGTACCGGATTTGTCCAGGAAATCGGGGCCGGTGAAGGGGTGGGCTATGCGGTCAATTGCCCCCTTTACCCCTGGACCGACGATGAAATCTTCCTCTGGGCCTTTATGGAAGTGGTCCCGCCGATCCTGGAAGCCTACGCCCCGGACGTCATCGTGACCCAATTGGGGGTGGACAGCTTTTACAATGATCCCTTAGCCAATCTCTCCTTGACCACTAAAGGATTCTGTTCGGCCGTTAAATTTTTTAAGGGATTGAATCTTCCCTGGGTTGCCCTGGGCGGTGGAGGATATCATCAGGTCAATGTGGCCCGGGCCTGGACCCTGGCCTGGGCCGTTATGACGGACCGGGAAATGGGCCAGGAAAAACTTCCCGCCTTTTTTCAGGATACCATCCGCCAGTTGGATTATCAGGAACAATGGTTGAAGGATGAAGATTTTCAGGAAGAACCGGCCAAGAAGGAACGGGCCTTTTTGGACGCCCGCCGGGCGGTCAAGGCCATAAAAGGGACGGTTTTCCCCCTATTCAATATTTATGGAGGAGGACCATGGATGTAAAAGGGGGACCGCTTCATGACCGGGAACTTTTATTCAAACAGGCCATGGATCTGTTTGAATGTACCCAATGCGGGACCTGTTGCCGGGGAGAGGGGGGTATCCATCTTACCTCCGAAGAGATCGACCGCATCTCAGCTTTTTTAAATTTTCCCCCCCGAGACTTTCAGAAAAAATTTTGTCAGGAAAAAAACGGCCGGATCTATATTCATATCCGGGAAGATGGCTATTGTCATTTTTCCAGGGGAGGGAAGTGCAGCATTCATAAGGTCAAGCCCAGCCCTTGCCGGAAATGGCCTTTCTTTGGTCCCATGCTGACCGATCAGCCCAATTGGGAAACGGTCCGCCATTCCTGTCCGGCCCTGGCCCCTTATAAGACCTTAAAAGACTACCTGAAAAGAATAAAGTGAGCTTGGGCCACCCTGGGGGAAGGGTGATACTTTCCGGTTAAGAATGATCTGGTTTCTTCCCTTTTGTTTTTTCCGGTTCAAGCGATTTAATTTCCTTTTCAATCAGCTCTTTTTGCATAGGATCGTTACCCGCATATCTCAAGGCGGTTCGGAAATGAAACAAGGCCTTCCCCTTGTCCCCTTTCAGGTTAAACGATTTACCAAAGTAATAATGGGCCTGCCCGAGATCGTTCAAGTTTCCATAGACAATCCCTAAATAATGGTAGAGGTCCTCTCCCTCCGTACCGAGTTTCTGCGCCCTTTGAAAGTTTTCCAGGGCCAGGAGAATTTCCCCTTTTTCCTGGTAGGCCCGTCCAAGAAAAAAGGCGGCATTTCCGTCTTGGGGATCGAGGATGGAGGCCTGACTCAATTTTTGAATGGCCTGCTCCAGGTCTCCTTTTAAAAATAAGGCCTGCCCCAGGTCTTTCAGGAGATAGTGATCCTGGGGTCTTAAACTTAAGGCTATTTGGAATTGTTCGACGGCGGCTTCGAATTTCCCTTCCCGGATGGAGATCCAGCCCTCTCCATAATGGACCCAAAATTGAGATTGGGCGTCGTTGGACCAGGATTGAAAACGATTTTGAGCCCTTTGTAGGTCACCATATTTTGTCAGGATAATGATCTGGAAGCGGCGGAATTCGTCGGAACTCTTCCTGACCCAAGGGCCTAGAATTCCGTACTGATGTATTAAGTCTTCCACGTGGGACATGCGGTCTCCGGTCAAAGGGTGGGTTTCCAAATAAGCCGGGATCCCTTCGGACCCGAAAGACCCCCAGCGTCGAAGTTTATCCAGCAGGTCGATCATATACTTGGGATCAAATCCGGCCTTGGCCATATTTTTAACCCCGAAATTATCGGCATCGGCTTCGTCTTCCCGGCTGTATTTAAGGGCCAGGGTCTGGGCAGTGGCCATGGAACCGGTAATGGCCGCGGCGGCTATCCTCGGATCCCCGGCCAAGACCCCGAGCAAGGCCGCGGCGATGGTGGCCATGCCGATCTTTTTTTGCTGTTCCATGTGCTTGGCAATGTGGTGATGGGCGACATGGGTGATTTCATGGCCGAGCAGGCCGGCCAATTCACCTTCCGAGTCCATCATTCCGATAATACCGGTGGTGACAAACACATGTCCGCCCGGGACCGAAAAGGCATTCAGTTGGGGGTCTTTCAAAAGGTAAAAATGGAAAGGATAGGGCTGGGGCCCGAACTGTTTGAGAATCTCCTGGCCGAGCTTATTAAGATATCCCAGGATCAGGGGATCCCGAATCAATTGAAACTTGCTTTCCACCTCCCTGACCACTTGATCGCCTAATTTTCGTTCCTCTTCAATGGTCAGGGCGAAAAGCCGGCCGTTTTTAGGCAGCATCCAGGGATTGGGCAGAATAAATAAGAGGAAGGCTGTCAGTCCAAAAATAATTTTAAGAAAATTTTTTCTCATCCAATTCCTTCATGGTTTTCGTGCCGAACTTAAGTCGTCACTCAATCAGACACCTTCCGATCATCTCTTCGGGGATCGGAATATTTAAGAGTGTTAAAACCGTCGGGGCCACATCAGCCAGTATCCCGTCCCCCAAACGCGCCTTGGGCCTTCCCGGATCGACCAATAAAACAGGGACCGGGTTGGTTGAAGTGTGAGCGGTATGAGGACCCCCATGCCGGCGGTCGATCATTTCCTCGGCGTTGCCATGATCCCCGGTTATTAAAACAATCCCCCCCTGATCGACCGCAGTCAACACCACCTGCCCCAGACAGGAATCAACCACCTCACAGGCCTTAACGGCTGCATCCAATTTCCCGGTGTGGCCAACCATGTCGAGATTAGCATAATTTAAAACCATAAATCCATAGCGATTTAGTTTTATCCTCTTTAAGACCTCCTGGGTTACTTCCGGGGCGCTCATGGAGGGTTTTAAATCATAGGTAGGGACATCTCTGGTGGAAGAAATCAAACAGCGTTCCTCCAAGGGAAAAGGGGTCTCTATTCCCCCATTGAAAAAATAGGTCACATGGGCATATTTTTCCGTCTCGGCAATCCGGAGTTGGCGGATCCCTTGACGGCTGATGGTCTCTCCCAAGGTATGGACCAGATTCTGCGGTGGGTAGGCCACTTTCACCCGGGGATAAAATCGGGGATCATATTCGGTCATGGTCATAAACCCTGAAAGCCTGGGGCGGCCTTCAACCGTAAAGGAATGGAAATCCGGGTCGATAAAGGCCCTGGTGATCTCCCTGGCCCGGTCGGCCCGAAAGTTAAAAAAAAGGACTCTATCCCCATCCTGGATGGTCCCTATCGGCCGGCCGTCTGCACCTACCAAAATGCGGGGCGGAATAAATTCATCGGTTTCCCCGTTTTGATAGGCCTCTTCCATGGTTTTCAAGGGGTCTTGAAAAGGAATCCCCCGGCCTTCCGTCAGGGCCCGAAAGGCCTTTTCCACCCGTTCCCAACGGTTGTCCCGGTCCATGGCATAAAACCGTCCGCAAATAGTGGCCAGCCGGCCCACGCCGATTGCTTGGATACGTTCCTGCAGTCGGCCTATGAACTCAAGGCCCATTTTGGGAGGGGTGTCCCTTCCGTCGGTAATGACCTGAATCATAACCCGTTCACATTCTTCTTTTTTAGCCAACTCAAGTAAGGCCAACAGATGATTGATATGGCTGTGAACCCCGCCGTCCGAAACCAGACCCAGCAGATGGAGGGTCTTTCCCTCATCCCGGCAGTGCCGGATCGTCTCAAGAAAATCCGGATGATGAAAAAAATCACCCTTTCGAATAGCCCGGTCTATGCGGGTTATATCTTGATAGACGATACGACCGGCCCCAAGGTTAAGATGGCCCACCTCGGAATTACCCATCTGGCCTTCGGGCAGACCCACGGACTCTCCCCAACATTTTAATTGGGCATTGGACCAAGTTTTAAATAAATGGTCCATAGTCGGTGTTCGGGCCTGGGTCAGGGCGTTTCCCGGATAAGATGGACCGATTCCCCATCCGTCCAGGATGATAAGGAGGAAAAGGCGGGATGACATCATGAAACCTTGACTTTTGACTCTTCCGAAGGGAGGGGCAGGCGGGGGGCCTCTATCCACAATCCTTCCAGGTCGTAAAACCCTCTGACCGGCTCATAAAAGATGTGAACGATGATTTCGCCATAATCCATTAAGATCCAATGCCCGGCTTCTACCCCTTCCAACCCTCGAGGATGGATCCCGAGTTTACTCATGGTCTCTTTCAAATGACCGGCCAGGGCCTGGGTCTGGCGGGTCGAGCTCCCGCTTAGGATTAAAAAGAAATCGGCAAAGGAACAGCTTCCCCCGACGTCGAGTAAATGGAGATCCAGGGGGTTTTTTTGAAGGACCACCCTGGCTATCAACAGGGCCTTTTCTTTGGTTGATAACTTGGAAGGACGTTTTTTAGTCGGCATAAAAATTTTTCTCTTCGATATAGTCTTCAACCTCATAGGGAAGCAGATAGCGGATAGACTGTTTTTTCTGTCTGAGGGTCCGGATCCGGGTTGAAGAAATATCCATCAGGGTTATGGGGAATAGAAAGACTGAGAACCCCCAGGGAAGCAGGAAACGGTTTTCTCCGGGGTAAAAAATAATCTCCGAAGATATTTCTTGTTGGAGAAACTCCTTGACATGGCTCCTTCGGTATCCCGGTCGGTCCATGACCACGAAATGACTCAAGCCAAAGAGGTCATGATAATTTTTCCAGGTATTGATCTCCAAAAAGGCATCCATCCCAACGATAAAGTAGAGCTCGGCTTGGCTCCCATAGGTCCTGTTAAAAAACCGCAGGGTCTGGATGGAATAGGATTTCCCTTTTCGTTTCTTTTCCACATCCGAAGCCTTAAAAAAAGGATAACCGGCTATGGCTAAGCGAACCATCTTCAAACGATAGGCAAAAGGGAGCAGGTTCCGGGTTTTTTTATGGGGTGGAATGGCCGTAGGGATGAATAAGACCCGGTCCAAAGAAAAGGCCTCCCGGATCTCTATTCCGGCCCTCAGGTGACCCAAATGGATCGGATTAAAGGTGCCGCCGAATAAACCAAACCGTTTTAATTTCGGAGTTCGGAGTTCGGAGTTCGAGGTTAGATGCCCCGAGTCTCCCACCTGACAAAGGCGCTGAGGGAAGGAGACGAGGGGTGAGGGATCGGTTTTCGAGCCTTGCACCTTGCACCTTGACCCTTGCGCCCTTGGTTTTACGCCTCCTGCCTCGTGCCTCATGCCTATTAACTCCTCACCTGTCCCTGCCCGAAGACGATAAATTTGGTGGTGGTCAATTCAGTAAGCCCCATAGGACCGAAGGCATGCAACTTGGAAGTACTGATGCCGATTTCCGCACCCAGACCCAATTGATTTCCGTCATTGAACCGGGTAGAGGCGTTGACCAGAACGACCGAAGCATCCACCGATTTTAAAAATTCCCGGGCCCGATTGTAATCCTGGGTGATGATGGCTTCCGTATGGCGGGAACCATATTGATGGATATGATTCACGGCCCCTTGGAGATCTCCTACTATTCGGACGGCCAGAATCAGGTCCAGGTACTCTGCCTGCCAGTCCTCTTCACCGGCCTCCCGGAAGCCTTTGCCCTTTCCGATGACCTTCATCGTTTGAGGACAGCCCCGGATTTCCACTCCTGCCTTTCGGAACCGCTGCACCATGCCAGGGAGGAACTTTTTAGCCATGGTCTTATGGACCAGAAGGGTCTCCATGGCGTTGCAGACCCCGGGGCGCTGGACCTTGGCATTCAGGCAAATTTGATAGGCCATTGGAATATCCGCCCCTTTATCCACGAAGACATGGCAAACGCCTTTATAATGCTTCAAGACCGGCATTCGGGCTTGGGCGGTCACTGCCCGGATCAGTCCCTCTCCGCCCCGCGGAATGACCAGGTCGATGTATTCCTCTAATTTCAACAGTTCGGCCGTGGCTTCCCGGTCGGCGGTCGGTATGGCTTGGACCGCCCCTTGAGGGATCCCTTCCCGATGGAGGACCTCCTGAAGTATTTTTGTCAAAATCAAGTTGGACCTGATGGCCTCGCTTCCTCCTTTGAGGATAACGGCATTGCCGGATTTCAAGCAAAGCCCGGCCGCGTCCACCGTCACATTAGGACGCGATTCGTAAATGAACCCGATGACCCCCAGGGGAATACGCATTCGGCCCACCTGCAAGCCATTGGGACGGAGCCACATGCCGGTCACCTCTCCAACCGGATCAGCCAGCCGGGCCACTTCCTGAAGGCCCCTGGCCATTTCATTCAAAGTCCCTTCGGTCAGGCTGAGGCGGTCCAGAAAGGCCCCTGGATGGCCAGCTTTTTCGGCCTGCTCCAGGTCTTTTTTATTTTCCTTCAGGATATTTCCGGTCCGTTTTATCAGGGCTTGGGCCATCCGCTCCAAGGCCTGATTCTTTTGTCCGGAATCAAGATTAGCCAGGACCGGGCAGGCCTCCCGGGCCTGCCGGGCGATTTGAATGACTTGTGTTTTTAAGTCCATGAAAGTCCCCATGAAATAAAAGACTGGGTCTAGGGTCCAAGGTGCAAGGTTTAAAGAAAGCCAAAATACCAAAAAAGACCTATTGGGTGGAAGGTTTTCCTTGCACCTTACGCCTTGAACCTTTTACCTTACTCCCCGGTGATGACCATGTTATCCCGATGAATCACCTCGTCGGAATTTTTGTATTCCAGTCGCGCCTCAATTTCTTTAGTCTTCAAGCCCTTTATTTTACCGATATCCGAAGAAGAATAATTGACCAGGCCTTTCCCGATGACCCGATCCTTTTGAGCCAGAAGGCGCACGCAGGCCCCAACCCCAAAACGTCCCTGCACCTCTACAATCCCTGAAGGCAATAAGCTCTTGCCCCTTTCCGTCACGGCCTTTTGGGCGCCTTCGTCGATAATCACATCTCCTTTGGGTTTAAGGGTAAAGGCAATCCAGTGTTTTTTCCGGTTTAAGGTCGGTCTTTGAGGGAGAAAAAGAGTGCCCAGGGGTTTGCCTTTGATGATCTCAGCCAAAACCCCTTCTTTCCTTCCGTTGGCCACAATGACAGGAATACCGCTGGCCGTTACCTTTCGGGCGGCCATAATCTTAGAACGCATCCCCCCCAGTCCCCATTGCCCGGAGTACTTCGATGTATAGTCAACGACCTGCCTGTCGATGTGATCCACCACGGGAATCAGATGGGCTAGGGGATCTTCCCTCGGGTCCCGATCATAAAGTCCTTCCATATCCGTCAAAACGATCAACATCTCGCCGTCGATCAGATGGGTGATCAAGGCCGAAAGATTATCGTTGTCTCCGAACTTGATCTCATCCACGGCCACCGTATCGTTCTCG
Organism: uncultured delta proteobacterium; assembly: GCA_963838485.1. Lineage (GTDB taxonomy): Bacteria > Desulfobacterota > RBG-13-43-22 > RBG-13-43-22 > RBG-13-43-22 > RBG-13-43-22. Next base: position 108,364 of record CAWIRY010000091.1, read on the forward strand.
TTGATGATGGGGATGATCCCCCAATCCAAAAGGGTAGTCAGGGTATTCCTGGCATTGAGGTATCGTTGACGGTTGGTCAGGTCTTCACGGGTCAAAAGGACCTGGGCCACTAACAATTGATGAAAATCAAAGGCCTCCTCATAGGCATACATCAGGCTCCCTTGACCTATGGCCGCTACGGCTTGCTTCTGGGGAATGGTTTCTGGTTTTCGTCCCATCCTCAGCTTGCCCACCCCCGAAGCAATGGCACCGGAACTGACGATCGTTACCTGATACCCTTTCTTTTTCAACACGGAAACATCATCGGCTAAACGGGTAATGGCCGGACGATGCAAGCGGCCATCATCGGTCAATACGGCGCTGCCGATTTTGATAACGATCTTTTTTATGCCCTTAATGAAGGACTTTCGCTGTTCGGTTAATTCACTCTGCGTTTCCATGCTCTTTCGGCACAACGGTATTAAAAAGATGTTCGATTAATAGGGGGATGCCTTCTCCTGTTTTTGCCGAGAGGGGTATCACCTCCGTTTGTTCTTTTTTGAAGATTTTTTTAAGCCGGGCAAAATTGGTCTTGGCCGAGGGCAGGTCCATTTTATTGACTACCACCATCTGGGGTTTGTCCAAAAGGCACGGATTATAAGCCTTCATTTCCTTTATCAGGGTCTGAAAGGAAAGATAAGGGGCTTCTCCTTCTAACGACCCGTCGATGAGAAACACCAGAATCTGGGTTCGTTCAATGTGTTTGAGGAATTTCAGTCCCAACCCGGCCCCCTGACTGGCCCCGGAGATGATCCCCGGGATATCGGCGATGGTCAGGCGATAACCCCGGTCGTTTTCAAGGATCCCCAAATTGGGGGTCAGGGTGGTAAAAGGGTAGTCGGAGATTTTAGGCCTGGCGGCTGAAAGTTGGGAAAGAAGGGTTGATTTTCCGGCATTGGGCAGGCCCACCAACCCCACATGGGCCAATACTTTTAATTCCAGGAACAACCAGGCCTCTTGGCCCGGCTCTCCTTTTTGGGCAAATCGGGGCGTCCTGTGGGTGGCTGTGGCAAAGTGCTTATTCCCCTTGCCCCCTCTCCCACCTTGGGCGACGACTATGGTCTGTCCTTCCTCGGTCAAATCCGCTATGATCTGTCCGGTCTCGTCCTCTCGGATCAGGGTACCCAAGGGAACCAGGAGGCGAATGTTCCCACCCTTTCTGCCGTTTCGATCATTCCCCTGACCATGGCCCCCCTTGGGGGCCTTAAAATGCTGTTTGAAGTGATAGTCCAGGAGAGACTGGACCTTGGAGGTGGCCGTAATCAGGACGTCGCCGCCCTTGCCCCCATCGCCGCCGTCCGGACCTCCCAAGGGCTTAAATCGTTCCCGGCGGAAGCTTAAACACCCGCTGCCTCCGTCTCCGGACCTGACAAAAATTTTGGCCTCGTCAAAGAATTTCAAAGATTTCCGGTGAGCTTTTCCCCTAGCCTTTAGGGCCGGTCGATCGGGTGGATTGGAAAGATTGGAAATAATGGGGGAGTTGGAATATTTCTTCCGGTGCAGGCGGAGAAACTAATAAACGCTGACTCTTTTTCTGTCCTTCCCCCACCGCTCAAAGGTCACCACCCCATTTTTTAGGGCAAAAAGTGTGAAATCTTTTCCCAACCCTACGTTTTCTCCGGGATGAAACTTGGTGCCGATCTGCCTGATCAGGATATTCCCGGCCTTAACTGTTTGCCCTGCATAACGCTTGACCCCAAAACGTTGCCCCTCGCTGTCTCTGCCGTTTCTGGAACTGCCACCGGCTTTTTTATGTGCCATAAAACCCCTCTATGCTCCTTGAATTTCTTTGATTTTGAACTGGGTATACGGTTGCCGATGTCCGACCAATTTCCGATACCCTTTTCTCCGTTTGTGTTTAAAAATCAAAACCTTTCGGTCGCGACCCTGGTGAAGAATTTCCCCGATCACGGAAATCCCTTCCAAATTGGGTTTACCCACTAAGATATCCTGATCACGGGCGACGAATAAAACCTCGGGTATCGATACCGTATCCCCTTTTTGGCCTTGCAAGGATTCGATTCGAATCACGTCGCCTGGGGTTACTTGATACTGTTTCCCCCCGGTCTTAATAATGGCATACATGGCTATTCCCTCTTCAAAATTTTAAAATTTTTATGATAACTTTTATAATAATTTTTGTCAATCAGAAAATAGACTTTATTTCCAATTTTCCAAAAGGGGGAAAAGGGCTTCGGGAAGCCGAACTAATTTTCCTTCCAGGTCCACACAGGCGTGAATGGTGTATCCCCGAACCAGGAGATCCTTTCTCGGATTTAAAATCCGGTAGTCAAAACGCATAGAGGCCTTACGGACAAATCCGACCCCGGTATTGATCAATAAAATTTCATCATAACGAGCTGATTTTACGTACTTGCAGTAGGTTTCGGTCACCGGCAACAAATACCCCTGGGCCTCTATTTCAGCATAGGGGAGTCCCATATGGCGAATCAATTCCGTCCGACCGATCTCAAACCAACGCAGGTAATTGGCATAATAGGCCACCTTCATAGAATCCACATCGCCGTAGATCACCCGATAGGTCGTTTGGAAAAATTTCATTCTTTTATCCCCAATAGCCAAGGCATCAGTTGGTCCCCCCTGGGGAAGAAAACCTCCCCCTCATAAGCCGATTTCTCTGAAAAACCCCTTTTCCGCAAGGGCCGGGATCGATCTTCGGAATGGAGAACCGTAAATGGAACGGGTTCCCGAGTATGGGTCATTATCCGAATCGGTGTAAAATGATCGGTAACGATCATCAGGGAATAGGTTTTAAACCGGCCCAGTCCTTCGAGAATCGGCCCGACCACTTCCAGGTCAAAGGCCTCCAGGGCTCGGATTTTTTTCTCCAAGCTTCCCTCATGAGAGGCCTCATCCGAGGCCTCCACATGAACATACACCAGGTCCTTTTCAGTCAGAAAGTTCAAGGCCCTTTCGGCCTTTCCCCGGTAATTGGTGTCTAAATACCCGGTAATCCCTTCTACAAAGATGGATTCCATACCGATTGACAACCCGATCCCCTTCAAGAGATCTACGGCCGAGATCACTCCCCCTCGAAGGCCGAATCTATTGAAAAAAGAAGGCATTGCCGGGGCCTTTCCCTGCCCCCACAACCAGATAGAGTTGGCCGGAGGCAGACCGCGGCCTTCTCTGGCCCGGTTAATCGGGTGCTGCTCTAAAAAAAACCAGGATCGGCGTATCAGATCCACGACCGGTTCCAAATTCCCCTGGGAATTCAAATAGTCGGTCACATCCTGACCGGTTAGATCATGGGGAGGAAGGGTTCTGGCCGATGGCTCGGCCTCGCTCCAGACCAGGATATGCCGATAACCGACCCCCGGATAGAAACGCAACCCCGAGGAAGACCAGAATGCGTTGAGGTCCTTGATTAAAACCCGGGCCTCTTCAGTAGTGATATGCCCGGCACTGTAAGAGTTCATCACCATCTGACCAGCGGCCCGTTTATCCAGGCTGACCAGATTACACCGAAAAGCCACATCCTCTTCCTTTAATCGGACCCCCATACTCACGGCTTCCAGAGGGGCGCGGCCTGTATGATAGACCAATGGATCATAGCCAAGGAGGGCCAGATTGGCCACATCACTCCCCGGTTCACAGTCAGGGGGTATGGTCTGGGCCCATCCCAAAATCCCCTGAGAGGCGACCCTATCCATTTGAGGCGTCTGGGCCGATTCCAAAGGGGTCTTTCCATCCAGGGCCTCTTGGGGGTAATCCCCCATTCCGTCGCCCACTAAAATGCAGTATTTTCTATTTTCAACCATATTGAGCTAAGTTTATTCCCTTATCCATTGACACGGCCCTGGACTTAAAAGGGTATTAATTTTCTACTCGAATGATTACGGTATGATCCGTAATTTCTTTAAGCCGGTCAATTTCCTGGACGGCCTTTTGGACGTCCGCCTCTTGAGCTTCATGAGTCATCATGACTATGGGGACCGGCCCATCAAGCTTTCTCCCCTTTTGGATTACGGAGGCAATACTGATCTTATGGTCACCAAGAATACCGGCTATTTTAGATAAGACCCCCGGGTGATCCAGGGCGGAAAACCGAAAATAATAATGGGTAACCAACTCCGAAAAGGGTTTTAAAGCCAATCTTTTTACTTTAAAACCCGGGTCCGAAAGGTTCGGAGGAATCCTCTGGGTAATCTCTTTGTTGATATTTCTTCCGATATTGACCAGATCGCTGACTACGGCACTTCCTGTAGGCATCATTCCGGCCCCCTGGCCGTAGAGCAAGATATCTCCCACCGAATCACCACAAATATAAAGGGCATTATAAGCCCCCTTTACATTAGCCAACATATGAATTTTAGGGATCATGGTCGGGTGGACGCAGGCTTCCAACAACTTTCCTTCCTTCCGGCAGATGGCTAAGAGTTTGATGCAATAGCCAAATTCCCGGGCAAAGGCAATATCCAAAGGGCCAATTCGAGTGATACCTTCCACAAAAAGCCCCTTAGGATCTAACGGGGCCCCATAAGCCAGATGCATCAAGATGGAAAGTTTATGAGCTGTATCCATGCCTTCCACATCCAGAGTCGGGTCGGCCTCGGCAAATCCCCTTTGTTGCGCCTCTTTTAAAGCCTCAGAGTAGGGCAGTCCTCCTTCGGTCATCTGAGTCAGGATAAAATTGGAAGTCCCGTTAAAGATCCCCAGGATGCTTTCGATTTCATTGGCCACTATCCCTTGTTGAAGGGCCAGGATGACTGGGATGCCGCCGCAGACACTGGCCTCAAAGCCGATATCCAATTTACAGTCCCCGGCCTTTTGAAAAATTTCATCCCCTTTGTGGGCCAACAAGGCTTTATTGGCCGTCACCACGTGTTTCCCTTTTTCCAGGGCCCTTAGAATAAAGCTCCGGGCCGGTTCCAGGCCTCCGACCAGTTCAATCACAATGGAGATTTCCGGATCTTCCAGGACTTGATCGGCCTGATCCACCAGAATTCCTGGAGGAACCAAGACCCCCCGGTCCCGTTTTGTGTCCAGGTCGGCGATCCTTTTCAATTTCAAAGGGGTCCCCACCAGGGAAGCAAGAAGCTCTTCTTTTTCAAGCAAAATCTTAACCACTCCGGTGCCTACCGTACCAAAACCGATCAATCCGATCTGAATTTCTTTCATGATCCCCTCGAAAAATTCTTAGCCTTTGTCTAAGGCCTTTTTGATTCCCCGAATGGCCTGCTTAATCCGATGGGGATTCTCGACCAAGGCAAAACGCACAAAATCATCTCCATATTCCCCAAAACCCCGACCGGGTGACACGGCTACCTTCCCCTCCCGAATCAGGAACTTAGAAAATTCGACCGAACCCATTTTTCTAAAAGGCTCCGGTATCTTGGACCAGACGAACATGGTCCCTTTGGGCTTTTCCATTTTCCAACCGATTCGATTCAGCCCCCGAACCAGGGTATCCCTCCGTTCCTTATAGGTCCCCACAATCTCTTGGACGCATTCCTGGGGTCCGTTTAAGGCGATAATGGAGGCTATCTGGATGGGCTGAAAGGCCCCATAATCCAAATAACTCTTGATACGGGTCAGGGCATGAATCAATTCAGGGTTTCCCACGGCAAACCCCATACGCCAGCCGGCCATACTATAACTCTTGGACAGGGAAAAAAGTTCAACCCCGACATCCTTGGCCCCTTTAACCTGCATAAAACTGGGGGCCTTATAACCGTCAAAGACCAGGTCGGCATAGGCAAAATCATGGATGATCATCAGGTGATGCTCTTTGGCAAAGGCGACGATATTTTTAAAAAAATCTAAATCAACCACCATAGTGGTCGGATTATGGGGAAAAGAAATAATCAACATCTTCGGATTGGGCCAGGTCTGCTTGGTGGCCGTTAATAAATCTTCAAAGAAGTCCCGATCCTGGCTTAAAGGGATACTCCTTAAGTCCCCTCCGGCAATAATCACTGAAAAGGGGTGAATCGGATAAGTGGGATTGGGGGCGAAGACCACGTCGCCCGGGTTGGTGGTAGCCAGGACCAGGTGGGAAATCCCCTCCTTGGCCCCAATGGTGACAATGGCTTCGCTTTCCGGGTCCAGTTCCACCTGGTAACGTCGCTTGTACCAATCACAAATGGCCGCTCTCAAACGGGTGATCCCCCTGGAAGCCGAATAGCGATGGTTATGGGCTTTAAGGGCGGCTTCCCGAAGTTTATCCACGATATGTTTGGGGGTAGCCAGATCGGGATTTCCCATTCCCAGATCGACGATATCCTCACCCTGCCGTCGAAGTTCCATTTTTAAGGCGTTTACAGTAGCAAAGACATAAGGGGGAAGACGGTTCATACGTCCAAAATCTTCCATAACAATCTCCTTTCCCCTGGTAGGGTACTTAAAGACATTAAACTAAAAATACCCCTAAAGTCAAAATTTTTCCTTGATGATTTTGGTAGTATGTTGGTAAGTATTGACAATGGCGAGAAAGAGAATTAAAATCTTTCTTACCTTAATATAAACCAACTTATTTACCCATATATATGGAAGGGAGAAATCATGGCTGAAAAAAATATCGCCGAGGTAACCGACGAAAATTTTCAAACGGAAATATTAGAGGCTTCAACACCGGCCATGGTCGACTTTTGGGCGGCCTGGTGTGGACCGTGTCGGGCCATCGCCCCGGTCGTGGAGGAATTAGCCACCCACTATCAAGGGCAGCTCAAGGTAGGGAAATTAAATGTAGATGAAAATCCAAAAATACCGGGACAATATGGGATACGCGCCATCCCTACCTTGATCCTCTTTAAAAACGGGGCCGTGGTCGAGCAGATCACCGGAGCGGTTTCCAAAAGCACTCTGGAAACGGCTATTAAAAAGACCCTTTAAGTCATCCCGTGGAAAACCCTGTTTACGAACTCATCATTGTGGGTGGAGGTCCTGCCGGACTGACCGCCGGGCTTTATGCCCGACGCTCCCGGCTTAAAACCCTGCTTATTGAAAAACTTATTCCAGGCGGCCAGGTATTGACTACCGATTGGGTGGAAAATTACCCGGGGTTTCCCGAAGGAATCTCCGGTTTTGAACTTGGTCGAAAGGATGCGTCAACACGCCGAACGGTTTGAATTGCCGATCATCAACGATGAGATCGTTTCCCTCTCTCTCGAAGGTCCTGACAAAATAATAGAGGGAGCCCAGGGAACCTATAAGGCCAAGGCCTTGATCATCGCCAGTGGCGCCGCTTATAAAAAATTGGGTATCCCCGGAGAAGAGTTGCTTATCGGCAAAGGAGTTTCTTATTGCGGCACCTGTGACGGTCCTTTTTACAGGGATCAGGAAATCGCCGTAGTCGGGGGCGGAGACACGGCCGTGCAAGAGTCTATTTATTTAACCCGGTTCGCCAAAAAATTATACCTGATCCATCGAAGGGATCAACTTCGGGCCTGCAAGATCCTGCAGGAGAAGGCCTTGGCTAACTCCATCATCCATCCCATTTGGAATGCCCAGGTGGAATCCATCCTGGGGACCGACGAAGTAGAAGGTGTCCGGATCAAAAAGGTGGACGGTTCCCTTCAGTCAGAACCCTGTCGGTCAAGGGGATATTTATTTTTGTCGGCACCCTGCCCAATACCGGCTGGTTGAAAGGGGCCTTGGCCCTGGACACCCAAGGATTTATTCGAACCAATGATCGTCTGGCCACTTCTGTCCGGGGAATCTTTGCCGCCGGGGATGTCCGTCATAAACAATTAAGACAGATTTCCACTGCGGTAGGGGATGGGGCCACAGCGGTTTTTTCCGTCGAGACCTACCTGGAGACCCTATGAGGAAAACTTCCCTGGCTTCTTATTCATGGGTTAGACTGATTTTTTTTATAGCCGGAGGCCTCATTTTCCTGCTTAGCGGCTGCGGACTATTTAAAAGCCATGGCTCCAAAGAATTAGAACGGACCCCGGATTCCTTGATTATGGAGGGTTTGGATAACTACCAGCAAAAAAGGTATGAACGGGCCATTGAAGCCTTCCAGAAGCTGAAGGATCGTTTTCCCTACAACCAGTATGCCATCGTGGCCGAGCTCAAACTGGCCGATAGTTATTTTTTAAATAAGGATTATGAACTGGCCGCCGTCACCTACAAGGAATTTGAAAAACTGCATCCGGCCAATGAAGTCATTCCTTATGTCATTTTTCAATTAGCCATGTGTTATTTTAAACAAATGCCGACCATCGACCGGGATCAGAGCAACGCTTCCTTGGCTATCCAGGAATTCGAGCGATTGATTAAAAGCTTCCCCAAGAGTGAATATGTTTCTCAAGCTCAGACGAATCTGATAACCGCCAAGAAAAATTTAGTCTCCCATGAATTTTACATTGGAGAATTTTATTTTAAAGGGAAAAAATACGAGGCCACCTTGGGAAGATTTGAAGGTATCCTTCGCCAGTTCCCCGACACACCCCTACCGCCTAAATTGGATGACTACATCCGGATCTGCAAGGAGCAACTGGCTCGAACCCAGCCGCAGAAGGCCAATACTCCCTGAAAAAAATTCAAGTCTTTTGAGATCTCATCTCCAACTTTGGAGTAATGGTGTATCGGGGTTTTTCAGAACGTTACGCCACCACTCCATTATTCCGATGCGCTTACTTATTTAAGCCATCGTCAATCTTGACGGCTTCGTAAAAAGTCCAGCTGCTGTGTTGCGCGGCATCCTTCGTCGTTGCAGCGTACATATAAGTACGCCTCACTCCTCAGGATTTGCGCGCCTTGCATCTGGAGCTTTTTACTGTGCCGTCTCTTTGATGACTTTTTACGAGTTCATCAATCTTGATGAACTCGTAAAAAGTCGTCATTCCCGCGCAGGGGGTAATCCAGGCCAGACTTAACTAATTAAAAACACTGGATTCCCTTTTCCACGGGAATGACTAAAATGAGTGCTTGCGGACTTTTTACGAAGCCGTCAATCTTCTCGGAATTCAGAACAAATAACTTTGACAATAACTTTGAGAGGATAAACTGGCGGAGAGAGAGGGATTCGAACCCTCGGTAGAGGTTTCCCCCTACACTCGCTTAGCAGGCGAGCACCTTAAGCCTTCTCGGTCATCTCTCCATTTGAGAATAATCAGATTTCAGCAGTCAGCTATCAGCAAACAGGAAAAATGAGCTGAATGCTGACAGCTAATGGCTGATAGCTTTGAGTGGCGGAGGGAGAGGGATTCGAACCCCCGTTCCCCGGAGGGAAAGCGGTTTTCAAGACCGCCGCCTTAAACCACTCGGCCATCCCTCCTTGAATTTAACTACCATTTTCCCTCTTATCTGTCAACATCAAGATGTTTTTAGAAAAAAATATTGACTTTCTTTTTCTACCTAATATTATCTTTTTCTAAATTTTGAGCGTGTCCCTAAATGATCACCTTGTTCCAGCAAGACAGGTTCTCTTCATGGGACACCATATAACAATCCTTAGGAGGACGAAATGACTGAAGAACGCCCCTGGCACAAACATTATGATTACAACGTACCCACGACGATCCGTTATCCCCGTTTGCCGGTCCATGATTTACTGCAACTTCCGGCCAATGCCTTTCCGGATAAAGCGGCCCTCAACTTTTTCGGCACGGAAATGACCTTTTGGGAGCTGCGCAACAATGCCCTGCGCATGGCCAACGCCCTGGGGGCCTTAGGGGTCTCCAAGCGAGAGCGGGTAGGAATCCATCTGCCTAATTGCCCCCAATATCCCATAGCCTATTATGGGGCTTTATCTTTGGGAGCGATTGTGGTCAATCTGAATCCCATGTATACCCCTGATGAATTGAAGGCCCTGGCGGCCAAAACCGGAATTACCACCCTGATTACCTTTGACTTGGTCCTTCCTCATATCAAGGCCCTCTGTCAAGCAGTTCCTATCCCCAGGGTCGTGGTGACCAGGGTTACTGATTATATTCAGGGGATGGGACAAAGCACCCCGGCCGGTCTGGACCTGGAGGAAGGGTGGCACTATTTTTCACAGTTGATCGAAAACTGTTCCAGCACAAAGCGACCAAAAGTACAAGTGAATCCGGATGACCCAGCCCTGATCCAGTTTACCGGCGGAACAACCGGCCTCCCCAAGGGGGCAATCCTGACCCATGCCAACGTGGTAGCGGCCACCTTGCAGTGCTCACTCTGGGGGACTCCGACCATGAGCCTCACTCCCCCGGAACGGAGGATATTCCTGGCCGTACTCCCCTTTTTCCATGTCTACGGCAATATCGTGGTCATGAATAATGCCCTCCTTAATTGCGCCACCCAGATTCTGGTGCCCCGTTTTCAAATCGATGAGCTGATGGATCTTTTGGCCAAATTTGAAAAGATAACCTTTTTCCCCACGGTGCCGACTCTGATCACCGCCCTGATCAACCATCCCAGGGCTTCGGAACTCCAATTGGATAGAAAGTTCGGCCTTCTCAATTCTGGAGCCGCACCCATGCCGGTGGAGCTGATCGAGCAGGTTAAAGATATGGGGATTTATTTCGGCGAAGGCTGGGGGATGAGCGAAACCACTTCACTGGGCACCTCCAACCCTATTTTGGGTTTGAAAAAAACCGGCAGTATCGGTATTCCCTTTCCGGATACGGATTTGCGTCTCGTGGATCTGAAGGAAGGGAAAGAAGATGTGCCGCAAGGGGAGCCGGGAGAAATGATCATCAAGGGCCCTCTGATCATGAAAGGCTATTGGGAGGAACCGGAGGAAACAGCCGGTCAATTGAAAGACGGATGGCTTTATACCGGCGACATCGCCGTAAGAGATGAAGACGGTTACCTCTTTATTGTCGATCGCAAAAAAGACATGATCATTGCCGGCGGTTTCAATATCTATCCGCGGGAAATCGATGAAGTGCTCTTCCAGCACCCCAAGATCCAGGACGCCGTTTCCCTGGGGATTTCCGACCAGTACCGCGGAGAAACCGTTAAGGCTTGTGTTGTTTTAAAGACAGGGGAAAGCGCCACTGAAGAAGAAATTATCACCTTCTGCCGGGAGAAGTTGGCGGCTTATAAGGTCCCCAAGATCGTCGAATTTAGAGATTCTCTGCCCAAGTCAGCGGTTGGTAAGGTCTTGCGCAAGATTCTGCGGGCCGAAGAAGAGGCCCAAAGAAAATAATTCGGACTTCTTTGATTTAAGAGCCCGGCTTACAACACCCTTACGGCCCACGGGGTTAAACCCGTGGGCCTCTTCCCTCACTTATTATTTTTTCCCCCAGATGCGCATCCCGATAATCCCGATCTCAAAGAGCAGGTAGAGCGGAACGGCCATAAGCATCATGTTAAAGGCGTCGGGGGTAGGGGTCAAGACGGCTGCCAGGATGGCAATCATTAAAATGGCATAGCTGCGATAGCGGGTCATAAAACCCACCTTAACCAGGCCGACCCTGGCCAAGAGGATCATGGCCAGTGGGAGTTCGAAGACGATCCCGAAGGCAAAGGTAAAGAGGAGGCAAAAAGATACAAATTTTTTTACGGAAATAAGGGCCTCAATATGGGCCCCTTGATAGCTTAATAAAAATTTGACCCCGTAAGGAAGGGTGACAAAAAGACAGAAGCCGGCCCCTAAATAGAAAAGAAAAATCGCCACGAGCCAAAATCCGAGCATCATGATCCGGGAGAAGGAAGGGTAGACGGCCCGCATGGCCCCCAAGAGCTTAAACAATAAAAAAGGCATGGTAATGAATAAAGACGAAAAAAAGGCGATATTGAGCAGAGACAGGAAGGTCTCGGAAAGGCCATAATAAGCCAGGGTAACCCCGGTATGTTTTTGCAGGAAATTCAGGATTGTTTTGGAGAAGCCATACCCGACAACGGAAAAAATCAAAATGACGGCGATGATTTGTAACAGACCTTTTCTCAACGCCTCCAGAAATGATATGATACGATTCGGGTTTTCAATATATTCCCCTAAGGGACGCATAACCAAGACTCCTCAGTACTCTAATCCAAAACGATAACTTATATTGATTTATAACCCTTTTTCTGGTCCAGGTAAACCGGGAAAATAGATATCCCCTTTACTCCCCCAAAAAAATAGGCTAATATCCCAAAATCTTCATCTCCAAATTAATGGGAAGGATCCCATGACCAAAAAAAAGAAGATCGGACAAGTCATCATGATGGGCAACGAGGCCATGGCCCGGGGATTGTTGGAAGCCGGGGTCCAATGTGCCACTTCCTATCCGGGCACACCGGCCTCCGAGATCCTGGAAGCGGTCCTCCGATTCAAAAAACAGGAACACCTTACCCTCTTTGCCGAGTGGGCCATCAACGAGAAAATTGCCTTTGAAACTGCCCTGGCCCAAAGTTATTTAGGGCGTCGGGCCGCTGTTTCCATGAAACAGGTGGGATTAAATGTGGCCGCTGATCCCTTGATGAGTGCCGCTTATATCGGCGTCAAAGGAGGTTTTGTCATCGTTGCCGCCGATGATCCCGGTCCTAAGAGCTCACAGACAGAGCAGGACAGCCGCTTTCAAGCCTTTTTTGCCAAAATCCCGGTCTTCGATCCTTCCTCTCCCCTTGAGGCCAAGGAGATGGTTTCTCAGGCCTTCGAGCTTTCCGAAAAATATGCCCTTCCGGTTTTGATCCGCCCTACGACCCGGGTCTGCCATGCCCGGCAACCAGTCCCCCTCTATCCCCTGCCGGAACCGGATAAAAAGGCCTTTTTTGAACGGAATCCGGGGCGCTGGGCCGCCACCCCTAACTTTCGTTATCTGCTCCACCGGGAGTTAAACCAAAAACTCCAAGCCATGGCCAAGGAAAATCCTGCTCCCAAAAACTGGGTCAAAAAAAGCGGGCCGTCGCCTTTGGCTATTGTGGCCTCAGGGGTCCCTTATGCCTTGGCCCAAGATATCCTCTTGGATACCAAAATGTCCGGGCAGGTCCCTTTATTCAAGGTGGATCAGCCTTATCCCCTGCCGGTGGAAGAATTAAAAAAATTTCTAAAGGGATACAAAACAATCCTGGTCTTGGAAGAAACTTACCCGTTGATTGAGATGCAATTAGCCGATGGGCTGAAATTGCTGGGACACCGGGACGGCTCTGTTCCAGCGGAAGGGGAACTAACCCCCGATCATATTCACCATCTCCTGGCCCGGCTATTGAAGTGGAAAATTCAGGGGGAACCGGTCTCCGAACCCAAAGGGAGAAGGCCGAGTCTTTGCCCCGGCTGCCCCCATCGTTCGGCCTTTTGGGCCATCAAAAAGACCTTCCCTAAGGGGATCTTTCCGAGTGATATCGGCTGTTATACCCTTGGGATGAATATGGGGGTGGTGGATACCTGTCTGTGCATGGGCGCCAGCATCTCCATCGCCACCGGATTGTTTCAGGGATTCCAAGCCTCCGACCAAGCCATCCCGCCCATTGTGGCCACCATCGGCGACTCCACCTTTTTTCATGCCGGGATCCCGGCCCTGGTCCAGGCCGTCCACCAAAAGGCCAGGTTTATCCTGGTCATTCTGGACAATTCCACCGTGGCCATGACCGGGGGACAACCTACTCCCTTTCTTTCGACCCTTTCCGACGGAAGTCCGGCCCAGCCCGTTGATCTAAAAAAAATGATAACTGCCTGCGGAGTGGCCTTTCTCGAAGAAACAGATCCGTACGACTTTCCGAAAACGACCCAATTATTGAAAAAAGCCGGGAATTATATTCAGCAGGAAAATGGTGGGGTAGCGGTCATTATAGCCCGCCACCCTTGTCTGGTTTACGGGAGACACCTTTTATCCAAAGCCCCTCCTTTAAAGGTGGTCTTGCACCAGGAGGAATGCGACGGCTGCGGTATTTGCGTCACCCAATTTGACTGCCCGGCCATGGTCCAGGAAAAGAAAAAAGAACCGGTCCGTATTATCGAAGAATTGTGCACCCATTGCGGCACCTGTATTGATGTTTGCCCCAAAAAACATATCCGGAGGGAAGGCCGATGAAAAAACAAATCGTCGTCGTTGGGACCGGCGGACAAGGGGTCTTGTTTGTCACCCGGGCCTTGGTGGAGACGGCCTTTCTTTCCGGTTACCCGGTCATTTCTTCCGAAACCCACGGCATGGCCATGCGCGGGGGTTCGGTTTTTTCCCAGGTCAAGATAGGCCGCTACCTGTCCCCGGCCATTGAACAGGGTCAGGCCGATCTCCTGCTGGGCTTAACCGACCAGGAGGCCGGACTTTATGCCTACTATCTCAAACCAAAAGGGAAAAAGATCGTCAACTCAAAGGAGGAAGGCAAGGACAGAATCGATGCCCAAGGGTTGGCCAAAAATATGGGGTTCTCCCGTTCAGGGAATATGTTATTTTTAGGATATGTGGCCAAGCACAGCGGCCTTGGATTTTCTTTAGAGAAATATGTCGAGGCCATAATTCAGTTATCTCCTCCGAAATTCCAGGAAGAAAACATTACCGCCTTTAAAGCCGGGGCGGCGTTAGAGGGTGTTCTTCCGATTTCTTTAAAATGCTCAGAGAAATACCCTCCTTCCACAAAAGGAGCAGTCCCAAAACCGTTACCGGGATAAAACTGACAAACCAGAGGACAACGGCGAACCCTTTGGCCGGATTCCCTTCCACGCCCAAAAACATCAACCCGGCGGCGCAGGCCCAATGGAAAGTCCCGATATATCCCGGTGCTGAGGGAAGGGTCACCCCAAAAACCAAAATCACTTCCAAAAAAATGGCCGCCCAGAGAGACAGGGGAAAATGAAAACCCAGGAAAAGGAGGTACACCGAAAAAGACATCATCAGCCAGAGGAAAAAAGAATAGAAGATGATTAATAATAGATCCTTCCATTGTTTCAAAACGGTCAAGCCAGAGACAAAGGAGTCCATTTTTTGGGTGATTTTTTGGGAGAGTTTTTCCGGGAGCCTTTGTAAAAAAAAGGAGATGATCCGATAGGTCCTCTGGTTCTGAAACCGTAGTAACAACAAAAGGCCCAGGACCAGGGAATAAAAGATAAAACTTAATAAAGCGGCACTCTTAAGAGTCCCCTGACTGAAAAGGGAAGAGTGCTCCGGGGGGAAGGCCATAAAAAAAATCACCAATAAAAAAAGGAACAGGACCGTAAAACCGTCGAACAACCGCTCAACGACAATGGTCGCAAAAGAAGCGGTTTTGCTGATTCTCGCCCGATGTCCCAGAACAATCGCACGGACGAATTCCCCCACCCGGGCCGGAAAGATATTGTTGGCCATGAAACCGATGGCCGTGGCATTATACAGTTCTTTCATGGGGACCTTTTTTATGGGACTTAAAAGATAATCCCAGCGCTTGGCCCGGACCCAAATCGCCAATAAATTGATGACCATCAAAGGAAGGGTATAAACATATTCCACACTTTTGAAGATTTCCCAAACTCCTCTAAAATCAATTTTCCTGAAAAATAAAAATAAAAAAATAAGACTTATAATCAGTCCGATCCAATAACTCCGTTTCCCCATAATCACCTCGATTGAAAATGGTCAGGATTCAAGGGGCCAGCTTTTTGATTTGAAGGCATATATGGTGGATTTGATCCCTGGAGAGGGTCAGTCCCGATGGAAGATAAAAACCTTGTTGGGCAATGATTTCCGCTACCGGATAAGGTCCATAGTGCCGGGAATTTCTGGCACTGGGGTTAAAAACAGGTTGAAGGTGCATGGGAATAAAAAAAGAACGGGTCTCAATTCCCCGTTGTTTCAATCGGTCCATAAGTTCATCCCGGCCCAGGCCAAAAGCCGGCTCTACCAAAACCCCATACATCCAATAGACATTTTTGGCCCAGGATTTTTCTATGGGCAACCTAAGTCCCGAGACCCCTTTCAAGCCCTTTTCATATTCCCGGGCGATCCATCGTTTCTTTTTGATGTGGGTATCGATCTTTTTTAATTGGGCTACCCCCAAAGCGGCCTGTAGATTGGTCATCCGATAATTAAACCCCAAGTCGGTATGGAGAAACCGCTTTCCGGGGGCATGGGCCAGGTCTTTTAACCGTCTGGCTTTGTCGGCCAAAAGGGGGTCATCTGTGACCACCATCCCTCCTTCTCCGGTGGTAATTATTTTGTTGGCATAAAAACTAAAGCACCCCAGAAAGCCGAAGCTCCCACACCTTTTTCCCTTATATTCCGCTCCATGGGCCTCGGCCGCATCTTCAATAACGGCGACGGAAAATTTTTCAGCCATTTCTAAAAGCGGGGCCATATCCACCGGGTGGCCGTACATATGAACGGGGAGTATGGCTTTGACCTTGAGTTTTCCCCGCCTTTCCTGAAGGCGCAGGTAAGAAGAAACTCGGTCCAAATTGATATTAAAGGTTTCCGGTTCGGAATCGATAAAAACAGGCTTGGCCCCACAGTAAGCAACGGCAAAGGCTGTGGCCACCATGGTAAAAGTCGGAATCAGGATTTCATCGCCGGGACCGACCCCCAAGACCGCCAAGGCCAGATGGAGGGCCGTGGTCCCGCTGGTCGTGCTGATCCCGTACCTGACCCCGCAATAATGGGCAAAGTTTTCTTCAAATTCGGTTAAATATTTACCCTGAGAAGAAATCCAGTTGCTTTTCAAACAAGCAACAACCTTTTGGAATTCTTCCTTCCCTAACCAGGGCTCGTTAACGCGTATCATGGTCTTAAAAAAACTCCTTATCTTCCATCCCGACATAAGGGCCTTGTTTGATTTCCAGGATCTTGCTGGGCTCCAGGATTTTTATACCATGGCCGCCATAAGCCAACAAAATAGTATCCCCTTTGGACAGAAGGCGGGAAGTAATGTATTTTTTATTTTCCGAAAATAGTGTGATTTCTACTTTTCCCTCAATGACATGAAGGACCTCCTGGGTAACCCGCACATCTCGGGCAATGAGATTGTGGACATGGGCTTTGACTTCATGACCGATGGGGTGAATCAGTATTCCTAATTGTTGCGAAAACTCGAAGGGGCTGAAAAAATGAACTCCGGGCTGGTTAAATTCTTCCCGGACAATGATGGCGATGGGTTTTCCTTCTGCCTGGATCTGTTCGATGGTTTCCATCTCTTCCTTCTCCTGTCGATTACCCTTGAAAACGAAGTTTCAATACAGTCATGATATATTTTCGCCCCCTTTGGAGGTATCCTCTCAAATTGGTGGCCGTCTTGGATTCCCCGGAGCACCGGGGCAGACAGGTATAGGGTATTTCCAAAATGCGGTATCCCTTCTTATGGGCCCGATATAAAAATCCGATACAATATTCCCCATAATCGCCCTGTAAGGGAATGGCCTTCAATATTTCCTTTCGAGTGCCCACATAACCGCTGGTGTAATCTTTGATGGCCGGACTCAATACCGAGGAAGCAAAGAGGCAGATCATTTTGCTCAAAAAGGACCCTAATCGGGAATGCCCTTTTTCTTCTCCTCCAGGAACATAGCGGGAGGCCACCACGATATCGTGATCTTCCAGGGCCTTCAACAATTCGGAAATCTTTTCCGGCGGTTGCGAAAAATCACAATCCATCCAGAAGACAAACCTTCCCTGAGAGGCCTCAATGCCTTCCTGAAGGGCTGTGGTCAACCCACGCCGTCCGATTCGGCGAATCAAGCGGATCCGTGAATCCTTTCGATTTAACCCTTCGACAATCTGCCAAGTCAGGTCCGGAGAATCATCGTCTACCACGACGATCTCACTTGTTTCGGGCAGGCGAATCAAAAGGGCCTCGATCAAAGGGCCGATATTCTCGGCTTCATTATAGGTGGGAAGGACCACTGATACGATTATCATGTGCTTCCGAATCGAAGGGCCAGAGTGGCCTTGATGTAGTCTACCAGATATTTAACAAAGTGGGTCTTGCTTTCACCTCCTAAGCGGAACTCATAAACAACCGGGACTTCCCGGATGATAAGGCCTTCTTTACGGGCATAGTGGATCAGGCGAATGCAATAATCGCCATATCCGTAAAAGATACGGTAGCTTTTCAATCGAGACACAACTTCTTTTTTAAGGATCAAGAAGCCGCTCAGATTATCTTTTATCGGGGAGCCCAACATCCCACGAATAAAAACATTAAAAATCCAGCTCCCCAAATACCTGAGATGGGAGGTCTTCATCCCCCCCCGGAAATATATCGGGACCCGATGACCATATCCGCTTTCGGCAGTTGCTCTAATAGCCTGGGGAGATCCTTCGGATGGTGATTAAAATCCGTATCCATGATGACGACAACGTCTGACCGGGACTGCTCAATGCCAGCGGCAATGGCCGTGGCCAGGCCTCGTTCGCCTTTCCTTAAGATCAGAAAGACTTCCGGTTGAGAAGAAAAATTTTCCCTGATCAAGTCCGCCGTTCCGTCAGGACTGTTATCATCCACCACGACAATTTGGGCCTTAACTGATAGGGGCTTTAAGACCCCCAAGATCGCTTGGATCAATTCAACGATATTTTCTTTTTCATTATAGGTAGGTAAAATGATGGAGAGTTCGATGGCCGGGCTCCTTTATCCCTCGAGGAATTGTTGGATTATTTCAACGATATGGTCTTGTTGAGCCCGGGTCAAACTGAACCCAGAAGGAAGGGAGATCCCTCCTTTTGAAATCCCTTCGGCCACAGGGTAAATTCCCTGATTCTGATAAGGGGGCATACTGGGTATGGGGTAAAAAACAGGACGACTTTCCACTCCGACCAAGGAAAGCCGGGAGATCAGGTCATCCCGGTTCTTATTTCCTTCCGGTTTCAAAAGGATGCTATAGAGCCAGAAGACCGACTTAGCCCACTTTTTTTCCGACGGCAGGATGATTCCCGGGATTTTTTTCAACTTCTCCGCGTAGTAGTCGGCCATTTTTCTCTTTTGGTCGATCAGCTTATCGATTTTAGTCATCTGCCCCAAGCCGATAGCCGCCTGGATATTGGTCATCCGAAAATTATACCCGACAACCGGATGCCAATATTTTCTTTCTTTGGACATCCCATGGCCTCGGAGCAGGAGAGACTTTTCTATCCACTCCTCATGGTCGGTTACGAGCATTCCTCCTTCGCCGGTGGAAATAATCTTGTTCCCATAAAAACTGAAACAACCCATATCCCCCAAAAAGCCGACCTTATGCCCTTGGTATTCCGCCCCATGGGCCTCGGCGGCATCCTCAATGACCCAGAGGCCATACTCCTTGGCCAAATCCAAAATAGGTGCCATATCGGCGGGGTGGCCGTAAAGATGAACGGGAATAATAGCCTTGGTTCGCTCGGTGATCAAAGGTCTCAGCAAGGAAGGATTTAAGGTCCAGGTTTCTTCATCGACATCGGCAAAAACAGGCCGGGCACCGGTATAAATCACCACATTGGCGGTGGCCACAAAGCTTAAGGCCGGGACGATCACTTCATCCCCAGGGCCGATCCCCAAAGTAAGTAAAGCCAAGTGGAGGGCCGTCGTTCCATTGGAGGTAGCCACCCCGTATCTGGCCTGGCAAAAGCCGGAAAAGGCCTTTTCAAACTCCGGGATATACCCACCCTGGGAAGATATCCACCCCGTTTTAAGACAATCCATAACCCGGTCGATCTCCTGATGATCAAGCCATGGCTCCATAATGGGAATCATATAAATCCTTTATACAAACCTATCATTGAACGCTCGGTAAAATGGAAACAGGGTAATCTAACCAAAATTTGATCTAAAGTCAAAATGTTTCCTGAAAGACAAGGTCGTGGAGCTTAGGCCGGAAGTCTTTAATTTTTTCGTTAGCCCGGGTGGGATGGATGCGATTGGTTAAAAGAATGACCATCAGGTCTCGCTTCAGATCCAGCCAGAAAGAAGTCCCGGTAAATCCGAGATGTCCCACGCTTTCTGGAGAAAAAAAGCTGCCGGTACTGGAGCCGGTCTCAGAAGGCGTATCAAAGCCGAGGGCCCGAGTGGTCCCTGCTGGCTGCTCCTGCCTTTTCCAAAAGAGTCGATCATCCGACCGTCGAAGCGGTGAGTCGTCTCAGGGTGATCGTAGGCCCTTTTTAAGGCCCGTAATAATTGAAAGATTTCAGCGGCCGTACCGAATAGTCCGGCCTGCCCGGATACCCCGCCAACGGCATAGGTATTCTCATCATGGACTTCTCCGCGCAAGACTTTTTTACGCCAGGGACAATCTTCGGTGGAGGCATAGATCTCCGGATCGGTCACCTCGGCGTGTTTTATGGGGCGAAATCCCAAATGAGTCAATCCCAAAGGGGCATAAATATTTTTTTAAGCCCAGGTGTCCAGGGCTTCTCCGGATGTTTCCTCAAAAATCCATTCCAGGAGGACAAAGCCCAGGTCGCTGTACAAGGCTTGGCTGCCCGGAGGATATAATAGGCGGTCTTTTTTAACCCATTCCCGGAGCGTCCTTTTTTTGTCCCCTGTTTGCCGGTCCAGGTCCAAATAATAGGGCCGGTAGGCTTGAAAACCTGCCGAGTGGGCCAAAAGATAACGGAGGGTGATCCCGGATTTTTCTGGACCCAGAAATCCTTCCCCCTTTGAATCCAATGGTTGATCCAGGGAAAGCCGGCCTTTTTCAATCAGGTCCATGATCCCCAGGGTTGTGGCCAGGGGCTTGGTTAATGAGGCCAGGTCAAAAATAGTATTCTTTTGAAGGAGTTGTTTCTCAGGCACCAGAGCGGCATAGCCGAAGGACTGATGAAGCAATACTTCTTCACCCAGCCCTACTAATAAAACCGCTCCGGGAAAAACACCTTCTTTAACCCCGGCAGTCATTAGGGAATATAATTTAGGAAACAGCATGAATCTTAAGCGTTAAAGATCTACGACCAGGAGTCCCTTTTTACCATCCAGAAAGGCCGGTGCTCCGATAGGGAGGGGAATATTCTGAGGTCCATGGCCAACGGGCAATCCGGTCCAAACCGGGATATTCAAGTCCTCCAATATTTCTTTAATCCTATTCATGGACAGTTCCCCTGTCTTGGAACCGGTAAATTGTCCGAGCAGGATGGCGGAAACTTTTTCAAGACTCCCTCGCAATTTTAGATGCATAAAAAGGCGGTCCAGCCTATAAGGTTCTTCGCCGCAATCCTCCAGGAAGAGGATGGCCCGATCCCAAGCCGGCTCATAAGGGGTCCCTATTAAATGGACCAACAAGGTCAAATTTCCACCCCAAAGCACTCCCTCGGCGCCCCCGGGAAATAAAACTTTTTTTTTGTTTAAGGGGACTTCAAGATGGTAATGCCCAGCCAAAGTGGCCTGAAACTTGATCAGGGATTGGGGATTTAATCGGGACAGGCTGGTAACCATTGGGCCGTGAAAAGCCAGCAGGCCAGCTTTTTTCCACAAGGCCATCAGCAATACAGTGATGTCACTGAATCCCATAAAGAGCTTGGGATGATCCTTGATTTTTCTAAAATCCAGATAATCCAGAATTCGCATGGCTCCGTAGCCCCCGCGGGAGCATAAGATGGCCTTGATCTCCTGGTTAAGGAAAAGCCCCATTAACTCCTCGGCCCGTTCCCGGTCCGTTCCGGCCAGATATCCAGCCCTGCTGATTCGTTTTCGGCCCAAGACGGTTTGAAAGCCCCATTGTTTGAGCAGATCAATGCCTTCCTGGAAGGCTTGGTGCTTATAAGGACTGGCCGGGGTGGCAATTCCGATGGTGTCTCCTTTTTGTAAAAAAGGGGGTACGATAATTTTTTGATTTCTTAATCCAGGCATATGGTTATGGCTGCCTTTTTCATTCCGGCAATATTTCCAAAAAAACCCGATCTCCGAAACGGCCCTTTAATCGTTGGCCGATCCGGTCGACGATTTCTTCAGAGTCGGCTTCCACGATGAGTTGCCCTTGATCATCAACTTTTAAAAAGCCCTCCGGTTTAATCAAAAGGATCACTTCCTTGGGATCTACGGTAACCCAGCCTTTCATTCGTGAAAGCAACTCTTCCCCTTGAATGGCCGCTCGATGGTCAACTCAACTGAACGATTTTTCCCTTCCCAACCGATAACCGCCGGCCGGACCTGGATGGGAGAAACAGGATCCTTCATGGCCGCACATTGCAGCCAAAGTCTGGCTCGAATCATGTTTTGATTTTCCTATATCTTATAACCAAATTTTCTCAAAATTTCCTTCCGCCAGGTCCGATCTTCTTCTCCCTCAACTCCCTTGGGAGAAAAGCCGTCCACCACACCAAGGACACCCCGTCCCTGCTCAGTCTGAGCCAGGATGACCTCTGTCGGGTTGGCTGTTGCACAATAGATCGAACAGACTTCCGGACAATTTTTGACGGCATTCATGACATTAATCGGAAAGGCCTGACGAATGAGAATATTAAAAGTATGGCCTGCTCCGATATTCCTGGCGTTGTTAACGGTCGCTGTTTCTAATTCCGGATCATTGCCGATGGTTCGAATCAGACAATCACCTGAAGCCTCACAAAAAGCCAGTCCGAATTTAATCCCCGGGACTGATCCGATAAGGATTTCGTAAAGGTCCTCCACGGTTTTAATAAAGTGGGTTTGACCAAAAATAAGGTTGGCCCCTTCCGGAATTTCCAATTTCTGTACGATCAGTTCCATGGTATCCTCCTCGGTAACGCTCAAAGATTTCATGCCCCGGGGTGACCCGGAAAGCGTGGATTACATCTAACATTGAACGTTATTTTCGAACTAAGCTCTCATGCCCCTGGTGCACTACGAATCATGAAAATAATCTGTAGGGGCGGGTTTTAAACCCGCCCCTACAACGTTCCTACGGAGGTCGAGGGTTAGTAAAACGGGTTTTCTCCGAACTCCGAACTCCGAACTCCGAACTTTATTTACGTGTTACGGCATGTTTAGGACTTCTCTGACCTTTTTTGATAATTCCGAAACCGTATAAGGTTTTTGGATAAAAGCCTTACACCCTCTTTCTATAAGGGAGGCGGCTTGTCCGTCAATGCTGTAACCGCTGGAGAGAAGCACCTTTACCTGGGGATATACTTCTTTTAAGCCATCGTAGGTCTGACTCCCTTTTAGGTCCGGCATGATCATGTCCAAAATAATCAGGTCAATTTCCTGATATTTTTTCTTGAACAGGGATAAAGCTTCTTGACCACTATTAGCCGACATTACCTGATATCCCAGGCTCTCCAGGATTTCTCGAGTTACTTTCAGGATGACTTCCTCATCATCCACCAGGAGGACAGTTTCCTGCCCGCGAACCAGTTTCTCCGGGGGTTTTTCTTCAAGGACCACCTTTTTATCAGAGGCCGGGAGATAAATGGAAAAGGTGCTTCCTTGCCCTTTTTTGACTCTTGGCAAAAATGCTTCCCCCATGGCTTTTGACAATACCATAAACCATAGCCAATCCTAACCCCGTGCCCCGTCCCATCTCTTTGGTAGTAAAAAAGGGTTCGAAAACTCTCTCAATAACGTTTTTATCCATCCCTTCGCCCGTATCGATTATGGAAATCATGACATATTTTCCAGGATTAGGGTGGTCGGAACTGCGGTAGGTTATCACAATATTTTGGGTCTTCAAATAAAGGGACCCTCCCCCGGGCATGGCTTGCCAGGCATTAACAAACAGGTTCAGCAAGGCTTGTTCAATCTGTCCCTGATCAACCTCCACAGACCAGAGATCTTCCTGGAATTGTCGATGAATGCGTATTTCTTTTTTAGTCCTCCCGAACATTTCAGAAGAATTATGGAGAATTTGGTTTATATCTACCGGCTTGACCTCATACTTGCCGCCTCTGGCAAACCCGAGCAATTGTCGGGTCAAATCCACTCCACTCTGGACTTGTTGGTTGATCCCGACCAGTTTTTCATAAAAAGGATCGGTCTCATCCGTTTTCAAGAGGATAAGCGAAGTATATCCCTGAATACCCATCAGAAGGTTATTAAAATCGTGGGCAATCCCGCCGGCCAATGTGCCGATGGCTTCCATTTTTTTGGCTTGACGGAGCTGATTCTCTAAAAGGACCTGTTCGGTTATATCCCTTAAAATACCAACTAAACTGATCACATTTCCATCAGGGTCAAAATTAGGGGCCCCGCTGGCACTAAAGATCTTCTTTTCCCCGTCTTTGTGTAAAAAAGTCCCCAGGACATCCCGGATGATTTTCTTCTCACTCCAAACCTGGTCAAAAAGTTGTTGGAATTTTTTGGAATCTTCTTCCTTTAGAAATTCGACGAATTTTTTCCCAATTACTTCAGACGGGGAATGTCCTAATATCCTTTCCCAGGCCGGATTTACATAAGAAAAAACCCCCTCATTATTCAATGCATAGACAATATCCGGCGTGTTTTCGCTTAAGGATCGAAACCGTTCTTCGCTTTCTCTTATTTTGGTATAGGTCACGGCGTTATTGATACAGATGGCGATCTGGGGAGCGATCCCCATAAGGAGGTTCAGGTCTCCCTTGGTTAAAGGCCTTTTGGAAGTCAGGTTATCTACCAGAAGAATGCCTAAAGACTCATCTTTGTAGACGATGGGCACACAAATAAAAGCCCGGGTGCCGACTCGGTGGAGAAATTCCATACTTTTGGCAGAAAGCTTTTTTTCGACTTCTTCGGTATTGTCGATTAAAAATGGAGTTTGCTTCTGAAAGGATTCAACTGCCATCCCGGTGGATTGGGGATTGTCCAAACGAAATTCAACTTTTCTAAAATACTTTTCCTCGTCTTGGTTGTATCCGTAGCCAATGGTAAAATGTAGCCGGGTTTTTTCTTTGTCGGCCAACATGATCAATCCCCGGTCAAAATCCAGCCGTTTTTTCATCGCTTCCATGATATTTTGAAAGGATTCTTCAATATCCATCGTCATGGAAAGGGTCTGGCCGATTTCCTGCACCAACAGGACTTCGTTATAACGCCTGTTGGTTTGATTAAGTAAATTCTGGGTGGCTTCACTTTCAGTCGTAATAATTTCGATGAGGTCCTTTTTTTCTAAATGTTCCGAAACGATTACAACCCCCATATTGATCAGAATAGAAATCTTGAGAAGCAAAAACCAAGAATCGAAGGGTAAAATAAAATAAAAGCCCAAATTGAAGAGAAAATTTAAAGGAATACTCCAGTTCCGGATTAACTTCCAGACATAAGATGGGGTCATTTCCCAAGAAACAATATACTTACAGAACTCTCCCCCTTTATGGATACAAATCGGATGCTCAACCATAGCTAATTTTTTAGTGTAAACTTTGGCTAAAACTTCCAACGTTCCAATGCGATTTTGACACTGGAAAGGTTTTTCTTGTACCCCGGGTTTTATTAATGTTCGAATCTCAACTTTTCGCCCGCCTAATTTTTTCACTTTAAAGGTGACCGCCGTGGTAATCTTTGAGCAAAGCTTTTCAAAAAAGAAATAGCCCGTAGCCGGGGACAAAAAACCAGTGACCAAGTTTTTTATTGGCCCATAAGAAGAACCCGCAACTGAAAACCTCCCCACTTCCCTGGAAATATTGGAATCACCGGTAAGCAAATCGAGCATCTCATGAAATCGGTCTATCTGTTTTTGAGATAACCATTGCCCGCTTTCTTCGATTTCATAGGATTCGATTCCCGCATAACCTAAAATGTCATTGGGATCTATTTGGGGATAAAATTTTTGGAGGTATTCGATATAATTTTTTAGCAGTCGGCTATTGTAAAGAGGGATTTCTTCCATTTTTAATTCCAAATTTTAGGGATGAGACGCATGCAAAAATCTCAAAGGATATTTATTAAACCTTAAATTAATTCCCCGCAATATCCAACTTCTCAATTCTAACAGCCTCCGGCCCAAGGTAAGCCTCTCTTTGGATCCTTTCTCGAGAAAAAAAGGCTTCTTTAAAGGCTTCTTGCATGGTTCCGGAAACTGATCCTCCTTTAATCGAGATCTTCTGCCCATGATTAAGGAAATACCCGGTTCGGATCTCCCCGGAAAAGGCCCCGGTAACTGGGTTGGGCTCAAAGGTAGAAAATCGCAGTAAATGGTAACAAGAACCTTCAAATAATTCCTTAGACGATCTTGGACCTGTAGCCACCTCTATGTTGGAGAAATCTCCTGTGGCATCTTCGCCAAGATAATCGGCATATCGTTTGCTATTCATCCGGCTTTTAAAAATATTATCTTGAATGACGTTAACCCGATAAAGAGGCAGGCCGTTGTCGTCAAAGGCCCGACTCTTGATACCTCCGGGAAGGCCAGGGTTGCTGGCCAAGGTCAAGGGTTCTCCTTTGATATCGGCTATGACTGGCTCTCCGATGACCAGTTGTGACCAGTGCTGAAAATGGGCTTGGCCAGAGGCCTGGAGGCAAAAAAAATTAAAAAGTGTATCTAACGCTTCTTCCGAAAAGATAACCGGATATATTCCGCCCTGGGGAAGCCGGGCCTCCAAAGATTCACGGGCATATTGGGCGTATTGGCCGACCATATCAGTCAGATGGAGGTCCTTATAAAACCGGACCCGTTTTGCGCCTTGACTTTCCCCTTCCAACGACTGACCTTTTTCAGCTAATAAAACAAAATCAACCAGGATCTCCGTAGCAGCCGTCTCTTTTTCCAACCCTCTGGAATTGAGTAAAAAAACTTCGTAGTCCTCAATAAAGATTTCCGCTGAACTTCTCTTAACCTTGTCTAAAGGGATTTCCCTGAAATCTTCCTGAATTCGGTCCAGATATAAAAGGGGGTTCTTCCTGACTTCCGGATCTACAATTTGAACCTTGCCATAACTGAGCCCCTTTTCAGGCAGATGGAAAATAGGATTGGCCACCAAAGCAGCCAACTCTAATCCCGAAGCAAGCCGTTCTCGGGCATCATCCCCTTCCGAGAGAGGAATTGTGGATTCACCTAGGCCCTTTTCCTTTTGATAGTCATATTCTTTATAAAGAGTAACAATAAATTTTTCAGTTTCTACCAGGCGCTGAGATTCGATTTGGTCAAAAATAAGATACCTTTGATAACTTTTCTTTCTTAGTCGGCGAATCTCCCAGGCCGATACCCCGGAAAAATTTTGTGTCACCAAAATTATTTCTTTTACGGTCATGTTAAGACTTAGTTGGAGGTTTTACCTTATGGATGAGGTTAACATACAATGTCAAAAAATAGCAGTCAAGGAAAGAAATAGGAAGGTCTTATCAAAAATAGGTTATCTTCCGGCATCGATTAATAAAAAAGAGAGGGTTCCGTTTAAACCCATCAGGTTCATTCGGTGTCCTTGCCTGAAATTCTTTGATATTTAAAATTCGCAGGGCCGAGAAGGAGAAAGGGACGATTGAGGTGCACAGCTCAAATCCAGCAGGCAAAGGGCAAAAGGAACAAAGGGATCCTTTTCATTTTATTTTCCTGGAGTTAGATTCTTAGATGTACATCTCCGGTTAATATGGTTTCCATTCGGCCGTCATCCAAAAGAACGATCAGTCCGCCATGGTCATCAATGCCTTGGGCAAGGCCTGTCCGGGAAGTCTGGCCGGTTAAAATAGTTACCCTTCGGTTTTTAATTAAGGAATAATGATCCCATTCTTCCCGCAAAAACTCAACCCCTTCGATCCGGGCCTTTTCATAAAGGGCTTCTCCGTGAATCAAAAACCGGGCGAGAAGTTGAAGGCGGGAAATCTTCTTACCCGCCTCCTGTAAAATACTGGTGGCTGGCTGCCCTCCATAAGGGACCTCCAGGGGCGCCCAATGACAATTGACCCCTATCCCGATAATCATATATTCCAAACGATCCGGGTCGGTGGCGAATTCGGTCAGGATACCGGCCAATTTTTTATCCCGGCAATAAATATCGTTGGGCCATTTGATGCCCACGGGAATATCAACGATTTCTTGAATGGCCCGACAGAGAGAAATCGAGGCCAGGACGGTACCATAAAAAGCCTGTCGGGGCGGCCAGTTCGGCCGGAGGATCAGAGAAAAAAGGAGATTTTGACCCGAAGGAGATTCCCAGACGCGGCTGAGCCGGCCTTTGCCTTTTTCTTGATATTCGGCTACGACCAAGGTCCCCTCCGAAGCCCCTTCGGTGGCCAGGCTCCTGGCCTGTATATTGGTGGAATCGGTGCGCAGGAAATGACGGATTTTTTGGCCGAAACAGTGGGTGCTGATCTGCTGACGGATCAGATCGGGGAACAAAATATCCGGGACTGATTTCAAGCGATAGCCTTTCCCTTTATGGGCTTCGATCACAAAACCATCTTCTTTCAATTGTCCTATGTGTTTCCAGATCGCCGGGCGGGTGACTTTCATTTCCATAGACAACCGTTCTCCGGAGACATAATCCCCGGGGAACAAGGCTTTCAGGATGGTTTCTTTCAGGTTACGGCCGGATCTATCGAAGGTTACCATATAAAAATTATGGCCTGACTGGATTTACATGTTTTTGCTCAGGCTCCAAAAGGACCCTGAGCACTTCTATCCGTGCTTGCTGAGGGTAAAGCTTTTGTCCATAGGACAACGGCTTATGCCTTTCTTCTGGAAAGGCATAAAAATCCAGATAATCCGGTAAATCCTGTCTGAAAAAGGTTTATTTCTTTTTCAAAAAATCCCGGACCATTTTGATGGCACAAAACTCTCCGCACATGGTGCAGACCTCCGATTCGCTGGGACTGCTCTCGGCCCTCATTCTGCGGGCCTTTTCCGGGTCCAGGCACAGACTGATCTGTCTTTCCCAGTTCAAGGCCTTGCGGGCCAAGGCCATTTGCCGATCCTGTTCCCAGGCCCTGCCCTGACCTCGGGCCAGATCGGCGGCATGGGCGGCGATGCGGGTGGCGATGATCCCTTCCCGGACATCTTCCGGTGTCGGGAGCTTTAAATGTTCGGAAGGGGTGACATAGCAGAGAAAGTCGGCCCCGGCCATACCGGCTAAGGCGCCCCCGATGGCACAGGCAATATGGTCGTAACCGGCTGCAATATCCGTAACCAAAGGGCCAAGGACATAAAAAGGGGCCCCTTGGCAGAGCTGTTTCTGAAGCAGGATATTGGCCTCGATCTGATTCAAAGGGACATGCCCCGGCCCTTCAATCATAACCTGAACGCCGGCTTTTAAGGCCTGTTCCCGCAATTCACCCAGGTGGATCAATTCCTGGACCTGGGCTCGATCGGTGGCATCGGCCAGACAACCGGGACGCAGGCCGTCACCGAGGCTCAAGGTCAAGTCATATTTCCGGGCCAATTCAATTAACCGATCATATTCCGTAAAGAGGGGGTTCTCTTTTTCGTGATAAACCATCCAGGTGGCCAGGAAGGCCCCCCCCCCGGCTGACGATATCGGTGATCCGGCCCTGCTTTTGCAAGCGCTCCAAGGAATTAAGGGTGACCCCGCAATGGACGGTAATAAAATCGACCCCGGCCTGGGCCTGATCTTCAATCACCTCAAAGATCTTATCTGCTGTCAGGTGGATAATCCCCCCTTTTTCCCTGACCGTCTCGACCACCGCCTGGTAGATAGGGACCGTGCCCACAGGCAAAGGAGAATGGGCGATCAGGGTCCGGAGGATCTCCTTCAGATCCCCTCCTGTACTTAAGTCCATGACCGTATCGGCCTTGGCTTCCACACAGATATTCAACTTGCGCAATTCCTGGTCCAGATCCACCCGATCGGAAGAGGTCCCGATATTGGCGTTGACCTTGATCGTCAACCCTTGCCCGATCCCGACGGGCCTGGCCTTCTTTTTTCTAAGATTAGCCGGGACAACAACTGTCCCCTGGGCTACTCTTTTTTGGATCTCTCCCGCTTCCAGCCCTTCTTGAAGGGCTATTTCCTGCATTTCAGGGGTTATAATCCCCTTTCTGGCTGATTCAATCTGGGTCAAGACAGCACCTCATTTATTCGTTCCGTTTTATTTTGAATCCCGGCATAAGGATCGGTCGGCCACTGACCATGCCCCACCGGTTGAGCCCCGGCAATGGCCCTGGTTATAAAATCCTTGGCCATCTCTACTGATTTAATCAAGGGATGTCCCTGGGCCCAAAAAACGGCCATGGCCGCCGAAAAGGTACAGCCGGTCCCATGAGTATCGGGGATTTGGATTCGAGGGCTGGGGAATTCCCTAAAAGACGTTCCGTCATAAAAGAGGTCTACGGCCGCCCCGGTTAAATGTCCCCCTTTGATCAAGACACTCCCCCGAGTCTTCTTTTTAATCGCTTCGGCCGCTTTTTTCATTTCAGTTAAGGTCCCAACCGGTAACCCGGTTAAGGCGGCGGCCTCGAAAAGATTAGGGGTTATCAAACCGGCCAAAGGGAAAAGGTCCTCCTTTAGAGTTTGAAGGGCTTTTTCTTCTAATAATGGGTATCCCTTCCCGGAGACCATGACCGGATCCAGAATCACTTTTTTAATCTTGAATTTCTTTATGGTCTGAGCTACCAGGGTAATGATTTCGGCTTGGGCCAACATACCTGTTTTTACGGCATCGATCCTGATATCGGAAAGGACCGCTTGGAGTTGTTCCCGAATGACGTTCAGGGGGACCGGAAAGATTCCCAGAACCCCCAGGGTGTTCTGGGCCGTTATAGCCGTTATGACCGAGGTTCCATAGGCCCCCAGCAGGGCAATGACCTTCAGGTCGGCCTGGACGCCGGCACCGCCGCTCGGGTCCGATCCGGCAATGGTCAAGATGCGTGTTTTAATAATCCCCCCAATAATAAAACAGGCCATACCCGAAGGGATGGCCTGTATAGAAAGAGAATCATTTCATTTTTAATACTACAGGGGACGATCCAGGAAAAACAACCTGGAATGATCAGAAACAATGCCCTTACCCTTAATGGATTACTTGCCTCTCTTCTTTCGCTGATGCCGTGTTTTCCTCATCAACTTTTTATGCTTATGCTTCCGCATCTTTTTCCGTCTTTTCTTGACTACGCTGCCCATCCAGTTCCCCTCTTGAGAAATTTCTGAATCGATTTATTAAAAATACCTTTTATAATCGATTTAACCGTTATTGGCAAGAAAAATAATTTTTCAAATAACTTCTTGACAATATTCTTTTTTTTATTAAATTATAAAAATAAGACTTAAATTTGCCCCTGAGGAGGAAAAAAATGGCCATGACGAAAAAACCGGTTACCAAAGCTGCTCCCAAAAAAACTTCCCGGGTAGGGACCAAATACGCCTGTAGCGACTGCGGGCTGTTGGTCACCGTTGATCAAGACTGCGGTTGTGATACCGTGGATCTGATTTGTTGTGGGACTCCCATGAAGAAAAAACGGGCCGCTGCCAAAAAATAAAAACGCCAGGCAGTCCTTTTTATACTTTTTCCCTCTCCCGTACTAACTCCCGTACTGCTTACTAATGATGCGAGCAAGTACAAACGGATATTTTTGCCCTGCCTTTCTTTCCCCTTTTGGTTTTGTCGTCTTATTGTTTCAAACCGGCGTATGTGGTCGGAGAGAAACCTTCTTTTGATTTGTTGAGTTTATAATTTCCTCATCCCCCAGGGATATTTGGTGGACGAAGAATGACACAAAGGAGCCTATGAATCCCGAATCTCTTGAACTGATGGAGTTGACCAGAGAACCTAAGATCGCCTATTTTTCCATGGAAATTAATACCCATCGCATGATGCGGCGTTATGATACCGAAGCCTATATCAGGTAGAGGGCGGGGGAAGATGTTTTATTCAGGAGAACAGCTTGGATAGACGGGAACCTGATTTTTTATGCTCCGATTCCTCAAATTCCCGCAATAGTTCTTCTTGTTTTTTGCTCAAATGGGTGGGGATTTTTATCGATACTTGGATGATCTGATCCCCTTTGCCCGACCCTCGAAGGTGAGGGAATCCTTCTCCTTTCAGGCGCAGGGTCTGGCCGTTCTGAGTCCCTTTGGGGATGGTCAGTTTTTTAGGATTAGTCAAAGTGGGAACCTCAATGACCGCTCCCAGAGCGGCCTGGGTGATGGAAATAGGTATTGAGCAGACCACATCGTCCCCTTCTCGGTGAAAGAAATCATGTTCTTCGACATAAACGACGACATATAAGTCCCCCGGCGGACCCCCGTTGATTCCCCCCTCGCCCTGGCCCCGGAAACGCAATCGGGACCCATTGGAAATTCCAGGGGGGATCTTTACTGACAGGGTTTTGGTCTCTTCGATCCGTCCCTGACCGTGACAGGCTTTACAGGGATGGCTGATCACCTGTCCCTGTCCATGACACCTGGGGCAAGGGGTGCTTATTCGAAAAAACCCCTGGGCTTGGACAACCTGCCCTCTTCCGCCGCAGGTAGGGCAGTATTCAGGGCTTGTCCCGGGCTCCAGACCGCTTCCCTGACAGACGGAACAGGTTTCCAGGCGGGGAATTTTTAACTCAAGCTCCTTCCCATTGGCCGCCTCCATAAAAGAAACGGAAAGATCGTATCGAAGATCCGCCCCTTCCCTGGCCCGGGAAGCGCCTCCCCGGCCCCTTCGGCCAAGGCCGAAAAAGTCTTCAAAGATATCACCAAAACTGGAAAAAATATCTTCAAAGCCTCCAAACCCGCTGAAACCGGTACTCTTTAACCCCTCATGGCCGAACCGGTCATAGATTTCCCTTTTCTGGGAATCATGCAAAACTTCATAAGCCTCGGCCGCCTCTTTAAACCGCTCTTCAGCCTCTTTGTCTCCGGGATTTCGGTCCGGGTGATATTGGAGGGCCATTTTCCGGTAAGCCTTTTTGATCTCTTCTTCATTGGCCTGCCTGGAAAGCCCCAGGATCTCGTAATAATCTCTTTTATGGTTATTGTTGGGCATAAAAATATTAAGACCTCAGCATCATCTGAATTTTTAAGGTTTGTTCCTCGTCATGAACGGCCTTAAAGGCCATCAGGGCCTGCTGAAATCTTCCATTGGCCAGGGCCTTTTCCCCTACTTTTCGCCAGGCCTCGTCGGTAGCGACTTCCTTCAACAGTTTGCTTGATTGGTGCAATAAAAAAGGATCTCCTTCTTCGATACTTTGCTCCATAATTCGCCGAATCCCTTCCGTATCCTTGGCCTTCTCGAAAAAATCAAGGGTGTCCGCCAGACGATCCTGGTTAAAATATTCATGGCCGTATTGGACCAGTTGATCGCTGTTGATCTGAGGATTATGAAGTAAGTCTCTTTTTTTTAAACAGCTTAAGATTTTGGGCATCAGGGACCTTTCTCGACCGTTTTTTCTCTCAAGGACAACAGATTGCCCTTACCCCCGATTAAGGCTGGTTATTCAATAATCATTTAGCAGAATCTTGTCAAGACAATCATGATGAACTCGTAAAAAGTCCGCAAGCACCCATTTTAGTCATTCCCGTAAAAAGGGAATCCAGTGTTTTTAATTGGTTACGCCTGGCCTGGATTCCCGCCTGCGCGGGAATGACGACTTTTTACAGGACCATCAATCATGATGAACTCGTAAAAAGTCATCAAAGAGACGGCACAGTAAAAAGCTCCAGATGCAAGGCGCGCAAATCCTGAGGAGTGAGGCGTACTTATATGTACGCTGCAACGACGAAGGATGCCGCGCAACACAGCAGGTGGACTTTTTACGAAGCCGTCAATCATTAATTCTTCCCGCCACGGAGAGGGTTAATTCCCTTTATTTTTCAGGACCATCGGATTAAAAATGTGTTAAAATGATTTTCATGACCGGTTTGTTAATATTGGGCAAGGCCGAGTATCTTTATGAAAAGAGAGACGATGAAAGATATTTATCAAGAAATAGCACAAGAGCTTAACCAGGGCCGGGAAATAATCCTGGCCACCATCATCAGGCAGAAAGGGTCTGCCCCACGGGCCCAGGGCACGCAATTCCTGATCCGGCCTGACGGGACCTTTCTCGGTACCATCGGCGGGGGGAGATTGGAGGCCGAGGTCCTGATCCAGGCCCCCCAGGTATTTTCCAAAAGGAAAAATAAGATTCTCTATTTCCGTTTGAGAGGGGAAGAGGTGGCCGAAACCGAGATGATCTGCGGCGGAGAAGTCGATATTTACCTGGAACTCTTTTCCGGTCTGAACCCCCAAGACCTTAATCTTTTTCGGAAGGCTTTGGAGCTTCGTGAGAAAGGACGGCCCTGCCTGTTGGCCACTTTGCTGGAGGATGGGATATCGGCCGATCGGCAGGACAAAAAATTCCTCTATGTCCCGGAAGAAAGCCAGGACCCGGATGCCTTTCCCTGGATAACCCCGCTCCTCAAAAACCTTCCTCAAATTTTGGAGGGAAACAAACCCCATCTGATGAAAACCCTGATTCAGGGTGAAGAGAAGGGGATATTTCTGGAACCCTTAATACCCATTCCAGGCTTATATATCTTCGGGGCGGGTCACATCTCCTTGTATCTTTGCACCTTGGGCAAGATGGTCGGTTTCCGGGTTACGGTCTTTGATGATCGAGCCGAATTCGCCAACCGGGAGCGTTTTCCCGAGGCCGATGAAATTTGCGTTCGGCCTTTTGAACAAATGCTCGAGGGATATTCTTTCGGCCCCAATGCCTTTATTGTGATCGTCACCCGCGGTCATTTGCACGATCATCAACTATTGCGAGAGCTCCTTAAAGATCATCCCCGTGATATCGGCCCCGGTTATATCGGAATGATCGGCAGCCGGCATAAAAGGGGGGTTATTTTCAAGGCCTTGAAAGAGGAAGGATTTCCGGAAGACCTGATCCATTCCATCCACGCCCCCATCGGGCTGGACATCCATGCCGAAACTCCGGAAGAAATTGCCGTGTCCATCACGGCCGAACTCATCCAGGTTCGAGGACAGGGAAAAGTCTAACAGGAAAGAAAAAACAAGTGGTGGGCGATGCGGGACTTGAACCCACGGCCTTTGGTTCCGGAGACTCTCCCGAAGAATCAGACAACATAAAAGAAAAGCCAAAAAAAGATGGGAACTCAACCCCTTAATTCATGGGGAAGGTTCCTTTTTTTATGTTATTTTTGGTTATTTGACAATGGTTCATTAGAAAGTCGTTAGAAAGTTTAGCTTGTAGAGAGGGAGGAATGACCAAAAACTAAAGAAGGAATTACCTTTGCCGAACCCATTCTTCTGAGGACCTTCACCTGGTCCATGGGATAAAAATTCATAGTGTCACTCTCTAATGTTTGACCATATTTCACTCGAAACAGGCCCTTCAGGCTTCCCAGGTTGGCCTGTAATCAACGATCTCCAATTTAGGCTAAGTTCCACAATCGTCAAAAGCCCACATTAAAACCCATTTATTTCCTCAAAAAAGTTCATATAGGGGCTGTTTTTTAAATAAATATTAATCCCCCTATAAGATTTATATATCCCAAAAATTCAGCTATCGATTATCCTTGTCTGTTTTATTGTTTTATCAATTAAATTAGGCGATTAAGTAATACCCAGGCAAATAATCCGGAAATATATAAAAGGAAAATGTTTCAGGGACAAAAATCCTTTTAAATTTCATGATTTCGGACTATAAATGAGCCATAGGTCCGGGTGGACTGAAGGTGGACACCTGGTGGATGTTTCGCTAATATGAATAAAGAAAAAACAATAGATCAACCTTTAATCAAAAAGGCTATACAACATCTAAAATCTTCAGATGAAGTTCTTTCAAAATTAATAAAAAAACATGGCCAATGTACCCTAAGCCCTGCCAAAAATAATCCATTTCACGCTCTCACGTCTTCTATAATTAGCCAACAGCTTTCAGCCGCAGCCGCAAGGTCAATAAAAGGTAAACTTTTTTCGTTTCTTGCCTCGGAGCAATTCACACCCGAAGGCATATTAAAAATGATCCCGAGAAGTTTTAAGGAAGCGGGGTTGTCACGGACCAAGCAGAATTATATTATGGGGATAGCCTTTGCAGTTCAACATGGTGAACTCGATTTCGCCTCACTTGCCGAATGTGGGGATGAAGATATTATTTCTCAGCTTGTTGCTCTGAAAGGAGTTGGAAGGTGGACAGCGGAAATGTTTCTTATATTCGGACTTGGAAGGCCAGATATTTTATCGCTTGGTGATGCTGGCCTAAAAAGAGGCTTTAGGTTAGCATATGGGCTCCAGCAGACCCCTTCTGCCGATGAAATGATTTCAATTAGTGAACCATGGAGACCATACAGGAGCTTTGCAAGCTGGTATTTGTGGCGGGCAATTGATTAATCACAAAGGCACTAAGTCTCAATTGATTATAAATCATAATTGGAGATACAAAATGTTCATAATGGGCCATGAATATAATCGTAGGGATCTCCATAAAGAATATGGTGGTCAACGTCAGGGTGGTATTAGCACGCCTCAAAAATTCCCCATTATAATTCTCTTTACGGGAGAAGCAGGGGAGGAGTTTGGGTATAAAGATCGTTGGGATTCGTCTGGTGAATTTCTTTATACGGGAGAAGGGCAAAAAGGGAATATGACTTTTGTTCGTGGTAACAAGGCAATCAATGATCATATAGCTAATGGAAAAGATATTCATCTATTTAAATATGTCCGATCCGGAACCGTTCGATACCTTGATCAAATGATTTGCAATAGCTTTGAAATACGGCGTGGTCCCGATTTGAACGGTAACCAAAGAAATATTATTATTTTTCGTCTCATGCCTCTTTCTGCCTTCCAGTCCAACTATGAAAGACAAGAAGACCGGGAAGATTTTTTTCTAAATTATCCTTGGCAGAATTACGGAAGGTGACCATTGGGAAGTCACTGGACTCTGTTAAATCAACCGAGCGGACAGTAATGGTCTTTGAAAGATCAATAGCAATAAAGATATATGTTCATAAAAGGGCCGATGGAAAATGTGAGGCCTGTAATAGCGAAGCGCCTTTCTTTACTTTTACTGGAAATCCCTACTTAGAAGTCCACCATATACGGCGTCTTTCTGATGGAGGTCCTGACCATCCAGAATGGGTTATCGGGGTTTGTCCGAATTGCCATAGACGTTCTCATTTTAGTGTGGATAAAGATCAAGTTAATGAAAGGATGAAACTTATTGTCTTTGCAAAAGAAAATCAACTTTATAGTTGAAATATCCTTACTCGACGACGAATATCGGGAAACCTTCATGAAGGGCCTGAAATTGACCCTCTTAATGAAATATTCGTTCAGCTTGGAAAGGATTTATTACAAGAGATCCATTAGATCATGGTTTTCGGAAAGGCCAGCCTCCTTAAATCAAGGACCGCCTAATATCAAGAGGCATTAGCGTTATGTGTGCAGACCCGATTAGAGAATTTACTCATTTTTTTGGAATTGAGGAAGAAAATGTCATTATAAACATTGCTAATTTAGGCGAAAATTTTTTTCTCATCCATAACTTGGATATACTATTCAGAACTTCCTTGGAAATAAAACCTCTTGATGACGTTAATCTTAATATTCCCATTTTTCTTTATCTTATTATACATGGTGAATTTTATCAGGGGATGGCAGCATTTTTGCGAATGCACCATTCCAAATCTTTTGTTAGTCTTCGGATAGCTCTTGACTGTGCGTTTACGGCATACTACTTAATGAAACATCCGGACAAGACAGACATTTACCTGAGCAAATTGAATAACGATAAAAACCCAGAATGGAACAAAGTATTCCTCAATATTAAAAAAACTATTAAACAAGATATTGATAATTATCCTTTAGCCAAAGGGCTACCTGAAATTCACCAGTTTTGCAGTATTTTTTCCCATTCAGACCCCATAGGCCTTCTGCATAGATACAGAATTAGTGAATCAAAATTAGAAGCGACATATTTTGACTATGAACCTAAGCTTGATGATTACAATAAATGGCTTGCACGATTGATAGGACCATTTTTTAGTATTTACTTAGTATTCTGGCAAGAAATATTTAAGCATAAACTGGGGGCGAAAAGAGAACAGGTTGAAACTTCATTAAGCGAATATCTTTTACGGATAAACTCTTTTATTAAGCGGTATCCTCTGAGTGAGATCGGAACATAAGATTCCAGCAGAAGCCTTCCTTTTTTCTCAAATCCCCATAAAATATAATCCTAAATCCTCCTTATTACCCTTTCAAACAATAAGCCCATCTACCTGATATTTAATAATAATCAGGCATTATTTGCTTGACTTCATACTTTATCATGATTATCGTTATAATGTAAATCATATAAATACCAAAGGTGATAGAGATGGTAAAGTCAAAATATTCTTGCTGTTTTATATTGAGTTCAGGGCTTCCGGAGGTCAAAAACCCAATGATTTTGACTCAGATTCGACCTAAAAACTCAATATAAAACTTTATTAAGCCAAAATAAGGGGGTAAAAAGCCATGGATCGAACCCATAATGTTATCAAGTTCCCGGCCACCAGAGGCAAAAGGAGGGACAGGATAAAGAAGATTGATGGGGTAAAATACTTCAACCCTAACCAGATCAAGTTACTCCGTAGGACGGTCAGGGATAAGGCCGAATTGGACCTAAAGAAGGGGAAAGTAACCGGGGTCAGGGAATGGATGGCCATAGACTTATTGACCTGTACTGGATTAAGAGTCTCGGAAGCGGCCAACCTCTGCTGTGGGGATCTCAGATTAGGCTATGGAGAGAATAAGGTCTTCGTCAGGAAGGGGAAGGGGTCAATTTCCGGGTCTGTTGTTATTAATGAATCCCTGAAAAAACATCTAAAGCAGTTCCTGGCCTGGAAAACTGACAGGAAGGAACCCATAGGGGGGGAGGATCCTTTATTTGTTGGTCAAAGGGGGAAATGGACCAGTCAAGCCATTCAGCAGACAGTAAAAAAATTTTTGAAGGCTTTGGGCCTTTATGAGGCTGGGAAATCGGCCCATTCCTTACGGCATTCCTACGGGGTCGAACTCTATGCCAAGGAAAAGGATCTCCGGGCTGTCCAGAAACAGTTACGGCACATTTCCATTCAGTCAACCCTGATCTATGCCGACGTGACGGATGAGAATATTTCACACCAAATAAAAGGGCTGTGGCAATAGGAGGGGATAGCTATGATAGTAAAGCGTAGAAAAAGTATCCAGCAGGTTCAACAGACAAATCAGGATAAACGAGTCAATATCGGTGTGAAAATCCGAGTGGACTTATGGCGGGAGTTAAGGGCACTTTCTATCAAGCAGGGTCGGTTATCCGGGGAATTGCTGGATGAGGCCATATCCGATTATCTAAAAAAAATGGATAAACTTAGCTTATCAAACCAAGATTTTAAACTACGGCTGCACCACGTCCATATCTTTGCTTCGGACATAAGGACCACTCTTAAATTCTGGCAGGACATGTTTGGAGCCCAAATCCTTTTTGATGCAAAAATTGCCGGTGTCCGAAATGTCATGATCGCTGTCGGTTCAGGAAGAATCAATATTTACGATCAGGTTCCACGACCAGGCGGGGGCGGTGCATATCATCATTTGGGAATAAAAACGGATGCCCTGGAGAGTTTGATCACCCATATGGAAGAGAAAGGTTTCTCATTCCAGGGATCGGTTCGGGAATATGGTTATCTACGGTATATGATGGCAATGGCCCCGGACAACATTTTGCTTGAACTCTTCCAGATTTTACCGGAAAATGCCCCGGCCTCTTTCCAGCAGATCATAGAGGCATTTGATTAAAAACTTTGCTCGGAGCTTATTCCCATGTTCAGGGTGTTGAACTCCCTGGGGTCACCCCCGATGTCTATGAAAAAAAATCGTTGCCATGGTAGGAAGCCCGAGAGGGGCTACGGGTTCCTTTCAAAGATAGGGTTTTTTATGAAGGGCAATCAAAGTTAGCTATTAATAACGAAATTGACTAATAAAAAATAACCAACTAAAATTGCAAACATGACTTCTAAGGATGGGCCGGGCAACATAACCCACAAAGAAACCTCTCAGCCCGAAGGTGGGAAAGAACAGGTATATAGAGCAAGGGCTCTCCAAGATGCGATTGATATGCGGAAGGTTGAACCTAATGGTAGTCTTGCCAATTATGATGAACAAAGCCAGAAAGAATGGTTGAGAGGTCAGGCTCCACCCGAAGACGGAAAGCTTACCTTATACAGAGCCACTCCATCTGGAGAGAAAATCAAACCGGGCGATTACGTCACAAATAGTCTGCAATACGCCAAGGATCATATAAAAAATAATCTTGGGGGAGAAGGCAAGATAACGAAAATTGAGGCTACCCTTGATGATATTTACCCTGCCGACGGTCCGGGAGAATTTTGGTATGCCCCTATGAGCCTGGAATCCCTTAAATGATCCTCCTTGAACGAATTCGCATCAGCAGGATATTTACCTGCCACCAGAGGGGCCAAGGGTTTCACCTTTTCCAACGCCCTATGGTCAAGCAAGTTAAGAATTTATTCCTTGGCCGGGTACTGGGAAGGTACGGGCGCCATTGGATTTCGAGGTTTTAAATGGCCATTTTCCTTCGCCGTTCGACAAACTATTGCATTATTAATATAATTATAATAAGTTATTTGGGCAATAAATTCTATTAGAGTTGTTTAAGGATTCCCGGTGGACAAATTTAAAAAGGCTCTTGAGCATTTGAGGAAAAAGGAACTCCCGCAGGCCAAGGCTATCTTGGAAAGACTACTCCAGGAAGAGCCTAATAATGTAGAGACCCGTTACAATCTTGGCATGATCTATACAGAATTAGGTGATCCCCAAAAAGCGGTAAATACCCTTTCAAAATTGTTAGAATGGAGAGACTGCGGCCCAAATGTTTATGTAGCCCTTGGGTTCGCCTATTCCCGTTTGCAGAATTATAAAAAGGCAAAGGAATTATTCCTTAACGCCTTGGCAATGGACCCTGATAATCCCTATGCCCACAGGAATATCGGGGGTCTATACGGTAAAGAAAACGACCATAAGAATGCTATCCTGCACCTTGAGAAAGCATTAAAGGTGAATCCAAAAGATCCGAATACCACCTATGGTCTGGGATTGTCCTGTTTTAATATAGGCGATCTTGTAAACGCTGACCACTATCTTCGACAGACCGTGGAGATAACACCAGATTCTTCCCTTGCCGAATTGGCCAAAGACCTGTTGAGGGAAATAGCGGAGCTTAATCTTAAGGAAAAAGGTTTTAGGCCCGACGCTATGTTCTATTGTATTCACGCCATGAACCTGTTTGATAGGGTCGGTCCGGCGGAGACACAAAAAATATCCTTTGAAATAGCCCTAAAGGGAAGAGAGGGGTTGGATATTAATAATCCAGAAAAAAAATATACATTAGATTCTCTGGAAGGCACCTTCACGGGTTTGCAACTTCTTAGCTATATGTATGTTGGTTTTAAACTTATCGCCCCAGAGAAAGATATTGGGATAGACCTCTCCGAAGAGTACAATACGGCACGCAATCTTAGAAACTTAAAAGGACTAAATGGGCCTACAATTCATTGATGCGGTTTACTCAATTCTTGATAAGGTAAAGCAAGAGACCGGGAAGGGTTTTGAATATATAGAGAAGGATGACCTTCCCACGCTCGCAGGTCTGAAGATGGCCCGGAAGAATATGCCTTCTCATATCATCGTTTATCGCAGCGAATATGATGAGATCATTAACCACCTTGTGGCCCATGAATGCGGCCATATACTGAGGATGTTTAAAACGCCGGAAGAAAAGAGACTCATTCCTTTTTCTGATAATACAATAAAACTTGCAGCACTGGGCCAGATCGAAACCGAGATAACCGATATCTCACATATATTGCCTCTCGATAAACTCGCTCACATAGTAAATTTGTGGTATGAAGGGACGATTAGACAGGTAACTAACCAGCCTCCTGACATCATGATCGAGAAATGGTTGTTTGATGATTATCCGGCACTCCGCCCATTCCAGAGAAAATCCATCGAGAAGCAGCTAAACGAATCCCTGGCAGGGCTCAAAGACGAGGTGAAGCAGATAACACCCAAGACTATCCTGGATGCTTCTAACATTATGAATTATGTCTTCTTCCGACTCCTGGGGCTCCACCTCGGTACGAATTATATCCGACCGTACAATAACACCACATACATAAACCGGGGGAAAGAACTAACTGCCATCACAGAAAAGGAATATGTGAACACCTATGAAGGTGACATACAAATGGCAAACAGATGGGCTCAGTTCCTGGGATTAGCCAATTGGTTCAAGTGGATAGATTTTGAGGATACACCCAAGGGCTATATCCAGCAATTTTGATTATATACGGTCCGTTTTTAAAATTGTTGCATTAAATCTCTTCATGGGATCGGTTAAAAATTATGGGATACCGAATATTACATTGCGGCAATTCTTTAGAAAACTATAGGCTGTGTCTTGAAAATAAAGTCGCTGGATTTCTCATGAGAGTGGTGTATATCTTCAGACCTTTTTGGACAGATTTTGTCATAGCGAGTTTGCACTTTGATACTGATCTGAGCCATCATTGTTAATCCCATTGCCGTATAAATTGTACTGTTTCCTCCGCTGCATGGTCAATTGTTTTTTTTCTTTTCTCTTCTGTAGAATGGCCTCCTTTCTTCCCGCATAGACATCATTGGGGGATACGTTGTTCAATGCTTCATGCGGGGTAGCGTTATAGATTGCTATGGCCTCATCAATTGCCTTTTTGAGCTCATCGGGAGAGCAGTAAACCATAAGGCATAGCTTCTCCTTGATCCTCCGATTGAATCGCTCAATCTTCCCTCTGCCCTGAGGATGATATGGGGTGCCGAAGATATGTCTTATCCCATGGACGTCCAGATACCCGGCAAGGACCTTTGAGGCAAAGCCTGAGCCATTGTCTGTGTAAAGTTTCGGCATGGCGGCAACCAGATGCCCTTCTCTTCTGGCGTTCTCTATGCCCATCTCCATTATGTCCGATACGCTGAATCCTGTTTCATCAGGCCGTAAGTCATGAGCTATTATTTTTCGTGAGTAATCATCCTCAACAGGGATGAGCTTGTAGTATCCCCATCCTATGACAAAAAGGCTTGTTCCGTCACACTGCCAAAGTTCATCAGGATGAGCGGTCTTATGCCTCCACTGTTTCTCAGCCGGCATCTCCGGAAGTGGACGGGGAGCTATCAGGTTATTGTCCCTCAGTATCCGATAGACCGTTGATTCTGACACTGAGAAGACCTCTTCATCGCTGATCTTCACAGCCAGAAGCCTTGGAGAAAGCTCTGGAGTAAGGCGAGCAATTTCAAGCACCTGCTCGACCTCAACCGCTCTCAGTCGGTTCCATATACGTTTGGCTGAGGGTTTTGTCTTGGTAACGCCTTCTATCCCCTGTGACTGATAGGCCTTCCGCCAGGTGTAATAGGTAGACCTTGGTATATCCAGGTCTCTGAGCGCCTCACCCTTCTTGCCTTCCTGCTTCTCTATCTTCACGATCAGATCCTCTCTGCTCTTCCCATCCATCTTCCGGTACCAGCCTTCCGCTACGGATTCAGACTTTTTTTAAAAAGCTGCAGATGCAGGGCCTGTTCTCCTACCAGCTCTTTCAGCCTGCCGTTTTCTGACCGGAGTTCCTTGACTTCAATATTGTTTGCCTCTCTCAGGCTGTCACCCTTAAGGCGCGCCTTGCCTGCTTCCATGAAATCCTTGAGCCATGAATAGTAAAGGGCAGATGAAATGCCCTCTCTTCTACAGAGGTCTGAGATGGGTTGTTCCTTTCGGAATCCTTCAAGTACAATCCTGATCTTGTCTTCTGAGGAGAACTTCCTGCGGTTCTTAGTCCGAATTTCCCTGATGAGTTTTGCCGCGCTTCCCTGCGGTGCTCTTTCTTCCTGATCCACTTTCTGGGCGATTGCTGTTTCCATCCTCTTGTTCCTTTCTATGGCTATTTAAATTATAGCCACTTTTGCCCAGACCAGCTATCTAAATGCAAACTCCTTTAATGCTAACTTTGTCCAATCGTGGCTGAAGACGCACACTTTAAAAAAATGTCTTCAACGGGCTTTTATGGCTGCGAAGAGTGATGCTAATATTCTAATAACAGGCAAAACAGGTACTGGTAAGGAACTTTTAGCAGATTTTATTTTTAAAAATAGTGATTGTTCAA
Organism: uncultured delta proteobacterium; assembly: GCA_963838485.1. Taxonomy (GTDB): domain Bacteria; phylum Desulfobacterota; class RBG-13-43-22; order RBG-13-43-22; family RBG-13-43-22; genus RBG-13-43-22. Next base: position 152,157 of record CAWIRY010000091.1, read on the forward strand.
AAAAAGTCTTCATGAAACTTAATTGTGGAGGTTTCACCGAAACTTTAGCTGAAAGTGAGCTCTTTGGTCATGTAAAAGGTGCCTTTACCGGTGCCCATATAGATAAACAAGGTATATTAGAAAAGGTCAATGGAGGGATTTTATTTTTAGACGAAATTGGTGATCTGCCTTTATCAATTCAAGTTAAACTTCTTCGAGTGTTAGTGGTGGGCAAATTTAACAAGGTTGGGAGTACTAAGGTAATTGAAACAAAATTTCGTCTCTTATCTGCGACAAATCAAGACCTTGAAAAAATGGTTGAAGAGAAACGATTTCGGTCTGACTTGCTATATCGTATTAATGCGGTAACAATTAATCTACCATCTTTAAAATCTCGTAGAGAAGATATTGCAGAATTAGTTAGTTATTTCTTAAAAAAAGAAATGAAAAATGGAAAACGGATAAAGGTCAATGAGGATTTTTATAAACCCTTAAAAATTTATCATTGGCCTGGGAATATCAGGGAACTTAAAAATGTCATTAAGAATGTTTTATTAATGAACGACAATGATAAAGAGCTATGTTATTTTCACCTTCCGAAAGCAATCTATTCAGCTTTTACAATTTTTAATGAAGTTCTCTCAGATATTTATCTGAATTTTCATTGGTCTAACATGATTTCGAGTTTGTATAGATATAACAGGCTCATAGATTACCTGTTAGATGAAAATGTAGATGAGATAGAGAGCAATCAAGATATAAAAACAGATACCGTGGTAGACATATTTAAAGAATTAGCAAAAAATATATCTGATAATAATGAGATTAATGAAGGTCCTATAACGGCACAAGAACCCACTGACACCCAAACAGAAATCGAAAAACCATTGCCACAAATTCCATTTAATGAAGATGGTAAAGAGATATCCTTAAAAGAAAAAAAAACTAATACTGAGAAGAAAGAATTGGAAGAGCTTGCGGAAAGATACCATTATAATATTAAAAAAATAGCAGAAATCTATGGACAATCACCTCCTACTGTTTATAGAAAACTAAAAAAATATGGAATACCCACAAAACCAAAATTCGAAGATTAATAATATTTTATTGATTTATTTTTTATACGATAAAAAATCTAATTTTTAATAATATTTTATCATCTAAACTGAATAAGTCCTGCCTGCCACGACTCTAAAACTCATCAAAAAACCTCCGCATTCACTAACTTATTAATATAATTAATTAATTTTAATGTGACGTATATGGCATGGTGTCTGCATATATTTATTGCATGACCAGAGCCGACCTTGAAGATATGCTTGGACGATCCATAATACCCCAAGAATTGGCTGATTTTCTGGGTGTTGACCGTCGGACTATTATCAAGTATGCTTCTTACTGGGGTGGTGTGGAAGTCACACCCGGTACCTATCGGTTCTTTGAAAACAGAATAATGGAGGTCCTCAATGCCGAGCAAAATAAAGAAAAGAGGAATATCGAGATATCGGGCCAGCGTAACCATCCAAGGTCAGACCCGGCAAAAGGTTTTCCAAGACGAGAGCAAAAGCTCTTACAAGGAGGCCCTAATTTGGGAAAAAGAAACAAAAAAAGACCTGGAGAAGGCACTATCCCAGATAAATTCGGTATCTTTGAAACTGGTTCAATGGTCCAATGAATATTTAACAGAAGCTGAAAATCGATTCGTAAAGAACACCTTCCTTCAAAAGAAGGTAACGTTTAAACGATTCTTCGAGGATACTGGGTTTCAGCCTGAATTTCTGGTTCAAGATTTGACGATAACCATCTGTAGAAGTTTTCTTTTAAAACAGTCGAGGGAGAGATCAGGTTATGCCGCTAACAAGGACAGAAAAAACCTTGGAGCGGCATGGCGCTGGGGTTCTGAAAATATGGAGGGTTGGCCCAAGGGTGTTAATCCCTTCCTGTCAATTAAAAAGTATCCAGAAGAGCGACAACCGAGATATGTTCCTCCGGAAGAAGACTTTTGGAAGGTATATGACCAGGCAGAAGGTCAAGACAAGGTAATGCTGTTGACGTTCCTTCATTTGGCAGCCAGGAAGTCCGAGGTGTTTCGGATCAAATGGTCGGATGTAGATTTTCCAAACAAAAAAATTCGCCTTTGGACCCAGAAACGCGAAGGTGGTCATAAAGAATATGATTGGTTGCCCATGACCTCGGATCTGAAACAAGCCCTGCTTCAATGGTGGCAGGAACGATTGAAACAGTCCACCATTGACAAGGAACATGTCTTTGTCTGTCTGGAAGAAGCCCCTTTTTGTGAAGAGTATTTTGGAAAGCCCTTTAAAAGAAGACAACTTTTCATGGAGCGCCTATGCACCAAAGCGGGAGTTATCCCTTTTGGGTTCCATGGAATCAGGCATTTGACTGCTTCGATTCTCTATCAAAAAGGATATCCTTTGTCAGTTATTCAAACGATCTTGCGTCATGCCAGTCCCAATACGACGGCACGCTATATACACAGTCTGGGATTGGAAGAAACAAGGGGAGCACTTGAGGAAGGTCTTAAAGGGCCAGCTCAAGTGATCGAGTTGAAGAAGGCAAAAAGTTGGATAAAAAAAGCCCCCGAGGCTCATCCCTGAGAACATTTTGTGTCCTGATTTGTGTCCGAGGTTATAGAATGGAAGTTATGATTTGTAACCTTATGATTTTATTTGATGTCCCTAACTGAAATGAACCCCCTGTTACCGACTTCCGGAAGCACGCCCAGGTCTTCGGCCGTGGCCCGGTTAAGCGGAATGGGTCGACCGAGAATCCACAGGGCTTTCCCCGAGAGGGGGCTTTGCTGGAGGAAAACCTCTCCGTTATCTTTTTGAAGTACCGTGAGGGACAAATCGCTCTCTATGACCATGGTTGCTGCGGTCGCGGCAAGTCCCCGGTTCTGCCTAAGCCCTCCGGCATCCTGAATCACCTGTTGAACCGTCGGCGGCTGAGAATAGCTGAGGAGACCTGGCCTTTTGACCTTACCCTTTAGTTCAATGGTTATTCTTTTTTCGAACCGTGGATTATGAATCGCCAAGTCTGCTTTTTGGCCTAATCTCCAATATTGAAAACCTAAAAAAACAAAAATCAACAGCGAAAAAAGAAAGAGTCCTTTTTGTTGGGCCCGGGTTAATTGAGGAATGGGGTAGTGCTTGAGAGTGCTTGGCATTTTAAACAAATTAGAGCCTCTGGCTTAATCCAAGTTTGATACTGGATACTTGATCCTGGGTTCTGGATATAGAAATCTTGGTTTTGTCCTGTATCCGGCATCCCGTATCTGTGTTCGTTAATCTTCCCAATGAATACAACTCACCGGGCAGGTTTCTATGGCCTCGTTGATTTTTTCTTCCGTACAACCAGAAAAGTTGATAACTTGTGCTTTTTCAAGGCTTTCATTTAAGACAAAGACCTGGGGACAGATCTCCACACAGCTTCCACAGCCCACGCAGTCTTCGGTTTCAATCACAGGAATGGATACCATACTTGATGTTGAGTTTTGAGTTCGGGTTTCGGAGTTCTAAGTAATTCTTCCTAACTCCGAACTCCTAACTAATCACTCCGAACTTATTTTTCTTTTCTTCCTTATACAGTTTGTAAGTAATGCTGTCCACCAGGGCCTGCCAGGAGGCCTCAAAAATATCGGTGGAGACCCCGACCGTTCCCCATTTGTCCTCCTGGTCCCCTGATTCGATCAACACCCTGACCCGGGCGGCGGTTCCTTCCACGCTGGAGAGGACCCGGACTTTATAATCGTCTAAGCGCATCTCCTTCAGTTCCGGGTAAAAACGCTCCAAGGCTTTGCGCAGGGCATTGTCTAAGGCATTGACCGGACCGTTGCCGATGGCGGCCGTATGTTCGACCCGGCCTCCGACCTTGACCATAATGGTGGCCTCGGCCATGGGCGGCTGGTCTTCTTTGGCCTTGTGGTCCATGACCCGAAATCCCAATAATTGAAAATACCTTTTCTGAGTCCCTAAGGCCCGATTCATGAGCAGCTCGAAGGAGCCTTCGGCCCCTTCGAATTGGAAGCCCTGATGTTCCAAAACCTTAAGCTGGGAAAGGATCTTTAAGACCGCCGGATCCTTGCTGCTGACATCCAGGCCGTATCCCTTGGCCTTGGAAAGGATGTTGCTCCTGCCGGCCAGTTCCGAAATAAGGATCCCTCTGCACATTCCCCACCAACTCGGGACGGATGTGCTCATAGGTTTCCGGGTTTTTGGAAACGGCACTGACATGGATTCCTCCCTTATGGGAAAAGGCACTGGCCCCTACATAAGGTTGATATTTATTGTGACGCACATTGGCCAATTCGTTTACAAACCGCGAGACCTCGCTGATCATCCTGAGCCGAGCGGGACTCAAGACCGGCATCCCCAGTTTCAATTGCAGGTTGGGGATGATGGTACAAAGGTTGGCATTGCCGCAGCGGTCCCCGAAACCGTTGATCGTCCCCTGGACATGGGCGATCCCTGATTCCACGGCCGCCATGACATTAGCCACCGAACAGTCGCAGTCATTGTGGGCGTGAATCCCCAGGGGAAAGCCTTTGACTTCTTTTTTTACCGCCTGGATGATCGGGATCAAACGGCCGGGCAAGGTCCCGCCGTTGGTATCGCAAAGGACCAGGCAATCCACCTTGGAGCGCATCGCCGCCTTAAGAGTGGCCAGGGCGTATTCCGGGTTGGCCTGATAACCATCGAAAAAATGTTCGGCGTCGTAAAAAAGCTTACTGACTTTAGGCCGGACCAGGGAAAGGGAATCTTCGATAATCCGGAGGTTTGTTTCTAAAGACACCCGTAAGGCATCCCGAACATGAACGTCCCAACTCTTGCCGAAGATGGTGATGACCGGGGTTTGGGCCTGAAGCAAGGCCTTCAGGTTGGGGTCTTTCTCCGGTTGGGTTTTCGGATTATGGGTACTGCCAAAGGCCGCCAACCGGGCCTGTTTCAGGGAGACTTCCTTCATGGCTTGAAAAAATTCCACGTCCTTGGGATTGGAGCCCGGCCAGCCCCCTTCAATATAAGACAAGCCGAGTTCATCCAATTTTTTTGCAATTCGGATTTTATCCTCTACCGATAAATTAAAATCTTCGGCCTGGGTTCCGTCCCGAAGGGTACAATCATAGATTTCGATGGGCTTCATGATTTTCTATTATGTTGAGTTATGGTACAAGGTACAAGGTTTACGGTACAGGGCACACGGCTCATGGTTAAGGTCTTCTATATGGTGGTGATGCTTTGGATTTTAGCCCCGCACCTTAAACCGTACACCTTACACCTCGTTCCTTGCACCTTGAACCTTTAGCCTTGCGCCTTTATTTGTTGATCGGTTCCTTGTCCAAATTAAAAACACTGTGCAAGGTGCGGACGGCCAATTCGGTGTATTTCTCATCGATGACACAGGAGATTTTGATCTCGGAGGTGGAAATCATCATGATGTTGATTCCTTCCTTGGCCAGGGCCGCAAACATGGTGGTGGCCACACCGGCGTGGTTGCGCATGCCCAATCCGATGATGGAGACCTTGGCGATATTTTCGTCTCCCATGACCCGTTCGGCCTTGATCTCCTTGGCCATTTTTTTGATGGTACTCATGGTTTTTTTAAAGTCGACTTTGGGGACCGTAAAGGTCAGATCGGTTAACCCTTCGGCACTGGTATTCTGGATGATCATATCCACCACCACCCCGGCCTCGGAGATGGGGGTAAAAATTTTGGAAGCTATACCCGGACGGTCCGGCACTTTGGTAATGGTAATACGGGCCTCGTTTTTATTATAGGTGACCCCTGAAACCAAGATTTTTTCCATGCTCTTATCTTCTTGAACCACCATCGTTCCCTCCTTATCGGTAAAGGTTGACCGTACATGCACCGGGACCTTAAATTTTTTGGCGAATTCGACCGAACGGATCTCCAGGACTTTGGCGCCCAGACTGGCCATTTCCAACATTTCTTCATAGGAGATCTTTTTCATCTTTCGGGCCTTGGGGCAGATATTCGGATCGGTCGTATATACCCCCTCCACATCGGTGAAGATTTCACAGACCTGGGCCTTTAAGGCCGCGGCTACGGCTACGGCGGTTGTGTCCGAACCGCCCCGGCCCAGAGTGGTGATATTCCCTTTTTCATCCAGTCCTTGGAAACCGGCCACGGCTACAATCTTGTCGTTTCGTATCTCCCCCATTATTCGCCGGGTATCGATCTCATTGATTCGGGCCCGACCATAGGCATCATCGGTGGCAATTTTGACCTGATGGCCCAGAAGAGAGGTGGCCTTGAAACCCAGACTTTGGACGGCCATACAAAACAGGGCTACTGAAATCTGTTCTCCGGTGGAGATCAGGACATCCAATTCACGGGGATCGGGATTTTCCGACATCTCTTTGGCCAGACGGATAAGTTTGTCCGTTTCTCCGGACATGGCCGACAGAACGACCACTATATCGTGGCCTTTCTTCTTCATGGCGATAACCCGTTCGGCCACATTTCGAATCTTTTCTATGGAGCCGACCGAGGTCCCTCCATATTTCTGAACAATCAAAGACATGAACATGCCTCCTTATCTAAAATATTAACCGTCTCATTATAGTTTTGATCAGGTGAGGCAACCTTTTCTTCCGTCTGTAGCTTTCGGGCTGGTCTTTTCTTCGGACTTATCCACGGGGGATGCTTTGCCCCCTCTGCATTCTCGCCCGCTAAAAAATCAGCGGACGAGCTGCGGTCTCCCCCGTTAATAAGTCCTTAAAAGACAACGCCCTTTCGCCAATGACTCCAGAAAAAGCAGCCTCACCTGACGGAGTCAAGGTGTTATTATTATGAGACGGTTAATAACGGTTGTATCACTTTCATCCGCTGGACCATTTTACCATTAGGGCTTATTCGGATATGCCGTTCGGTTTCGTCCAGAATCGTGAAAACAATGTCCAGCCTATCTTCCGGTAAATCTTTTATCCGTTCGGCCCATTCAATGACCGTGATTCCCGGCCCGTCAAAATATTCTTCCAGCCCGAGTTCCTCTATCTCTTCATCCAGATGAAGTCGGTAGCAATCCAGATGAAAGAGGGGCATAGGCCCCGGGTATTCGTTAATCAAGGAAAAAGAAGGACTGGCCACCTGGCCTTCGGCAATGGTCAGTCCTTTGGCCAGGCCGCGGACCAAACAGGTCTTGCCGGCACCCAGTTCCCCGTAGAGGGCAACGACATCCCCGCCCTTAAGCAGGGAAGCCAACCTTTGGCCCAGTTGCATAGTGGCTTGTTCACCTTCAACCACCTGCTCGAGAATGAACCCTTCCAAGACCCCAGACCTCTTATCGCGCCATTGAACGGACGATATCCTTCTTGCCTATTATTCCAACCAGAGTTCTTCCCTCCAGCACCGGAATGGAATGCACCTTGTGCTCGGCCATCAGGGTAGCTATTTCCTCTATCGGGGTTTCAGGGGTAACGGTTTTAACCGGTGAACTCATAATATCCAGGGCCACTACCCCGGTTATTTTTTTTAATTCTTTCTCAAATTTTTTCCCGCTTTCAAGAAAAACGATGTAACCCATGAAATTGACTACCGGGGGCCCATGAAATTTTTTGGTTTGGTCAATGATGTCGCTTTCGCAGACAATCCCAACTATCTCTTTGCTCGGGTTTAAAACAGGCACCCCGCTGATATGGTTTTCCGTCAAGGTTTGAGCTACATCAGCAATGGGCGTGTATTCCTGAACGGTAATTACTTTCTGAGTCATGATGTCTTTGGCCAGGGTCATGATAGGCTCCTAAAAAAAGGGTTCCAGGATTCAAGGATTCAAGGGTTAAAGGGTTAGGGGATGGAGCTGTGTCGTCCGTCGCCGAACGCCGAACCCTGAACGCTTAACGGTTTTAGACCGGTTATAGTTTCACCTCTCGTATCAGCGGCATGGTTTCTTTTTCCATCCCTTCCCAAGAGCCTTTTTGAGAAATTAGGGTGGGGATCTTATCTAATAATTCCGAAGCCAGAATCCCCTGGCCGCCTCGTTCCCGGGCCAGCCAGACACCGGCCTGTCCATGCAGAAAAACCCCCAGGCAGGCGGACTGGATCAGGGACATTCCCTGGGATAAAAAACCGAGGATCAATCCCGTTAAGATATCCCCGGTGCCCCCGGCAGCCAAAACCGAGTGGGCCACGGGATTCAAGTACACTGGCCCTTCGGGATCGGCAATGACGGTCCTGGCCCCTTTCAGGACTACGACCACCCCGTATTTTTGGGAAAATGCCCGAGCTGCCTCAATCCTGTCGGCCTGGATTTCTTTAACCGGCCGGCTTAATAAGCGGGACATCTCGCCGGGATGGGGGGTAAGGACGGCCCTGCCGGCCAGGTTCTTTAAACTTTCCGGGGCCTCGGCCAAGGCATTCAATCCGTCGGCATCGATCACCATCGGGATGTTTTTTAATTGTCCCAATAAGGATTGCACTAAAGAAGATGTCCCCGGTGATTGGGAAAGCCCCGGTCCGATGGCCAGGCCTTTTTTGCCTTCCAGTAGCTTCATGATGGGACCCAGGGCATCAGGACCCAAATGCCCCGGTTCTCCTTCCGGCAGGGGTTCGGTCATGGACTCGGTCAGTTTGACTTCCATGATGGGATTCAAACTTTCCGCTATGCCCAGGGTCACCAAGCCGGCCCCGGCCCTCAAAGCCCCTAAACAGGTCATGGCCGCGGCCCCGGTTTTTCCCCTGGACCCGGCCAGGACCAGGACGTGGCCATAGGAACCCTTGTGGCCTTCAGGGTCTCTTTCTGTCAGTAAAGGGGCCAATAGATCTCTTTCCAATAATTCCACCCGTTCCCTGGGGGCCGGCCAAAGGTCCGGGGGAAACCCGATGTCTATTACGAAAAGCCTTGCTACAAAACGGCAGCCGGGAAAAAGGACCTGACCGATTTTAGGCTGGCCGAAAGTGACGGTCAGATCAGCCTTTACACAAAGACCGAGGGGCCGGCCTGTGTCGGAAGACAGACCGGAAGGGATGTCCACGGCGGCCTTGGGAATTGGAATTTCGTTCATCAGAACGATCAGGTCCCGGAAAAGGCCTTTAACTTCCTTGTCTATTCCCGTGCCCAAAAGGGCATCTACCAGGAGGTCAAAACCGGAGACTTCCTGTTTCAAGGAGGACCGGTTTGACTTTTCGTCCAATTCGGTCAGGGGAATTTTTAACCGGTCGACCAGGCCGAGTTGATGGGCCGCATCTCCTTTGAGTCCTTCCCTCGGACCGGCTAAATAGACCCGGACCTTAAGGCCCAGGGACTGGAAATAACGAGCCATGGCCAACCCGTCACCGCCGTTATTCCCTTTTCCGCAAAAAATGGCTATCGACCGGGCATTGGGATACAGACACCCGATGACCTGTACCGCCCCCCGGGCGGCATTTTCCATCAGGACCTGTCCGGGCAGGCCGAAATCTTCAATGGCCTGTCGATCTAATCGTCTCATTTGTTGGGCTGTGGTCAGGATCATAATTAAAACCTTGGATTCAAGGGGTCCAGGGGTCCAGGATTCAAGTGAAAGGCGTTGAGATTAAAATACTTGAACCTCGAATCTTGAAATCCTTGAACCCTATTTTTGACTAAATCTCAAGCACCACCACTGCCAAAGCATATCCATCCTCATCGGTCAGGGTCAAAAAACTGTTTTTAATCCCGGCCTGCATACAGATTTCCCTGGCCCGGCCTTGGAGGATCAGTTCCGGTTTGCCGAAGGCATTGGAGGTGACTTCGATATCCTTCCAATGGATTCCCTGCCGCATCCCCAGGCCAATAGCCTTGGAGAAGGCCTCTTTGGCGGCGAAACGCATGGCCCAATAGCGTGTGGGACGGGGTTTGCCAAGGCAAAGGGCGCGCTCTTTTTCGGTAAAGATCTTCTCCTGAAATCGTTTTCCCCAGGTTTCCATGGCCTTTTCGAGCCGGGAAATTTTAACCAAATCGACTCCGATGCCGTAAATCATCATTCTCCATAAAACAGGAATTCGAATTATCTATTTCTTTTATATAACAAGCTATTATCCTGGTCAAGGAGAAACGGCAGGATTCTTTCCAAAAGCCACGAGGATGGAGCCTAAAAAAAATTTATTAGAAAACTGGATTATTTTCCGATTTATTGGTACAAATAAATTTTAAAGGAGTCCAGGAAGGCAATTTTTAATTCTCGCATATTGTCTTGAAAGAAAAAGTAATCATAAAAAAAAATTTACCAAAGGGGGATACCATGGAAAAGAAAAAAATGAAAGGGTCTGGAATCAGTCGAAGGGATTTTTTAAAGACTTCAGCCGCAGTGGGCGCGGCCGCCACCATTACCGGTTTTCCGGCCATCTTACGCGGGGCCGCACCTAAGGAGATCATTATCGGCTCTATCCAGCCGGTTACCGGCCCTTTGCCGGATATCGGCATCGCCGCGCAGCGCGCTAATAAACTGGCCGCCGACGAAGTCAACGCCCGGGGGGGGATCAAGTCCATGGGCGAAGCCAAGTTAAAGCTCCTTCTGGGCGATTGTGAGGCCAAGGAAGAAGTGGGCCGGACCGTGGCTGAGCGGCAGATCAATGAAGGGGCGGTTTGTCTGGTAGGGCCATTTTTAAGCGGGGTGGCCATGGCCATCGCCACCTTGGCCGAGCAACGCAATATTCCTTTTGTTATCGATGTGGCCGCCCTGGACGCCATTACCGCCAAAGGGTACAAAAATGTTTTTCGTTGCTTTGCCAAGACCGAAGCCTTCATGACCAGCATGGCCAAATACCTGGACGAGATCATCAAAGAGAAAAAGGTGACCATCAAACGGATCGCTGTCACCAATGCCGGCGATGCCTTCGGCCGGGGACAGGGGGCGTCTTTTATACAATTTGTCAAGGATAGAAAATTGCCCTTTGAAATCGTCGAACATATCGAATACCCTTTGGGCGTTAAGGACCTCTCAGCAGAAGTAGCTAAACTCAAGGCTTCTAAGCCCGACCTCCTTTGTCCCGTAGCCCGTCCCGGAGATGCCAAACTCCTGATCCGGGAGCTCTATAAGCAGCGGGTAGAATTGTTGGGCATCATCAGCCCGGGCAGCCCGGGCTGGTACGAGCCGGAATTCATCAGGGACATGGACAAGCTGGCCTATTATGTCCTGGACAACGTGCCCTGGTACAACCCCAAGAGCAAAAAATTCCAGGAAGCCAATGCCCGTTTTGAAAAACTCTATCCCGGAAAATACCTGGATTGCAATTCCGGATACTCCTACACCGCGGTGCTGATCATCGCCGATGCTTTGGAACGGGCCAAATCAACCGATCCCCAGGCCCTGCGGGAGGCCCTGCGCAAGACCCATTTCAAAGACAATCCCATGATCGGCGGGCCGGTGATCTTTGATGAAAAGGGGGATAATATCAATGCCATCACGGCCATGGTCCAGGTCCTGCCTGATCCTAATATGGATAACCGGGTCAAGGTGGTTCTGCCCAAGGAAGGGGCCCAGGCTTCTTATGTCTTCCCCTGGAAACAACTCTGGGAACGGGGAGCCTAATTGATTGCGGATTGCAGAATTATCGGACCATAACAAACAATCAGCACTAAGCTCTCATGCCCCTTTGGGGCGCCACGAAGAATGAAAATAACCGTAGAGGCGGGTTTTAAACCCGCCCCTACAGAGCCTCGACAAAGATTAAGGACGGTTTAAAATCTATTTTCGTACTGAACTCTCCAGAAGTAAACTATCCCCTCCCCAAGGCGGGAGGGGATAAAGGGAGGGGGAGAGGAAATTTTTGAAGATTTTTTGCCAAACTACTATGGGTGACCACCCATGAATATGGATCTGGTTCTGCAATTGGCCGTGCAGGGGTTTTTGATGGGAGGGGTCTATAGCCTGATCGCCTTGGGCCTCTCCCTGATCTTCGGGGTCATGCGGGTCATCAACTTCGCCCACGGCGAGATGATGGTTTTTGCCATGTTCATCAGCATTACCCTTCTCCTCGGCCTGGGCCTTGATCCCTATCTGTCCCTGCCGATTTGTGCGGCCGTCATGTTCGGTATCGGCTATCTGGTTCAACGGGTCTTCATCAATCGCATATTGGACTTGCCCGAGGCCATGCAGGTATTGGTTCTGGTGGGCATGGCCATCATCTTTGAAAACGGGACCTTGATGATCTGGGGGGGGAGCGATATCAGTCCCAAGACCAGCCTGGCCCTTTCCGCCATCCAACTGGGACCGTTGACCATCGATGTCCCTCGTCTTATCGCCTTTGTTTTAGCCATTCTCATTACCTTGATCGTCATGATCTTTTTGAAGAAGACCACCATCGGTAAGGCCATCCGGGCCGCCGCCGACAACCGGTTCGGGGCCTTGATCATCGGAACCAATATTAACCGTCTCTACGGCATCTGTTTTGGAATCGGCACGGCCTGCGTGGGGGCCGCCGGGGCCCTGCTGGTGCCCTTGATGCCGGCCAAGGCCACCATGGGCGCCCCTTATACCATGATCTCTTTTGTTATCGTCATCCTGGGCGGCATGGGGAGCCTGATCGGGGCCTTGGTCGGGGGGTTGATTATCGGGGTCGCCGAATCCCTGGGCACGGTCTTTTTGCCCAGTTCCATGAAGCAGGCGGTCAGTTTTACGATTATGATCATTATCCTTCTTTTCCGGCCCCAGGGACTTTTTGGAGGGAAAGGATGAGGCGGCTTTATCTCTTCCTGGCCTTTGTTCTGGCGATCCTGCTCTTTTTGCCCACTGTGCTCAGTAATTACTGGGAGGAGATCTTTATCCTTATTTTTTACTATGCCTATCTGGGCCAGTGCTGGAACATCCTGACCGGCTATACGGGCAACATCTCCCTGGGTCATGCCCTGTACCTCGGAATCGGGGCCTATACTTCCACCCGGCTGGCCATGGTCTTTGGCCTGAGTCCCTGGGTCGGGATGTTCGTCGGGGCCTTGCTGGCCATGGCCGTCGGCCTGTTTATCGGCTATTTAGGGTTTCGCTTCGGCCTCAAAGGGGTCTATTTCGTTTTGATCACCATTGCCGTTGCCGAACTCGGTCGGTTGATTGCCTTGCACATGAACAGCCTGGGTTCTTTCATGGGGCTGTTTATCGATTTTAAACCGGGCTTTTGGAACATGCAGTTTAGGGGAAATCGGCACTATTATTACATTGCCCTGGGACTGCTCCTCTTTTCCGTGATTGTGGTTCGGGCCCTGGAGGTCTCCAAGGTAGGCCGTTATCTGGTGGCCATCCGGGAGGACGAGGACGCGGCTGAAAGCCTGGGAGTCAATACCTTTAAATACAAGATGTGGGCCATTGCCTTAAGCGCCTTTATGACCGCCCTGGGCGGAACCTTCGACGCCAATCGGATTTTTCATTTGAGCCCCGACCGGGTCATGAGTATGGGCATGTCCATTGAGATCATCCTCCGCCCGATCATCGGGGGGATGGGCACGGTTTTGGGGCCTGTCGTCGGGTCCTTTTTGATCACCTTGCCGGCCGAATGGTCCAGGGCCTACCTGTCGGAAGTAGGCCCGCCCGGGTTGCACATGGTCATTTACGGCTTTGTGCTGATTTTTGCCGTTTTCTTTTTCCCCAGGGGGGTCATGCCTTTTTTGAACAGGATTCTAAGACCGTTTTTCGTTAAAGGAAACGACCGGTGAATTTGTTAACCATAGAGGAGGTAGGAAAAAATTTCGGCGGTCTTCGGGCCTTGAATGATATTTCCCTGCTGATCAATTCCCGGGAAATAGTGGCCGTCATTGGCCCGAACGGCGCCGGGAAGACCACCTTGTTCAATTGTCTGACCGGATTTCTTTCCCCGGACAGAGGCCGGGTTTCATTTCAAGGGCAATCGGTCTTGGGTTTGAAACCCCATCAGGTCTGCCGTCTGGGGGTGGTGCGGACCTTCCAGATCGTCAAGCCCTTTCTGGAATTGTCGGTTTTAGATAATGTCATCGTGGCCGCTTACAACCGGCGGCCCTCTCTGGCCGAGGCGACCCGAAAGGCCAGAGAAGTCATTGCCTTTGTGGGCCTGGATGATAAACGTTCGGCCCTGGCTAATGAATTGACCTTGCCTCACCGTAAACGTCTGGAACTGGCCCGGGCCCTGGCCACCGAACCCACCCTCCTCATGCTCGACGAGGTTATGGCCGGCATCAATCCCACGGAAACCGATACCCTGATCAAGCTGATCCAAGAGATCAATGAACAAGGGGTGGCCATCCTTATGATCGAGCATGTCATGCGCGGGGTTATGGCCTTGTCGCAACGGATTGCGGTCCTCAACTTCGGGGAAAAGATCGCCGAGGGATTGCCGGAAGAGGTGACCCAAAATCCCTTGGTGATCGAAGCTTATTTGGGAGAGGATTATAAACCGTGCTGAAGGTGGAAAAGGTCGATGTCTTTTACAGGGATTTGCTGGCCCTGCGCGGTATTTCCCTGGAGGTAGCCGAGGGAGAGATCGTCACCGTCATCGGTTCCAACGGGGCCGGGAAGTCCACGATGATCAAAACCATCTCCGGCATGCTCCGGGCCCGCAGCGGTTCCATCACCTGGTACGACCGGCCCATCACTTCTTGTTCCACTTCGGATATCGTCGCTATGGGGCTCATCCAGATCCCCGAAGGCCGGCAGCTTTTTCCCTCCATGTCGGTTTTGGAAAATTTGGAATTGGGGGCCTTGAATTCCAAGGCCCGTAAAGACAAGGCGGAAAACCTGAAAAAAATTTTTAATCTTTTTCCCCGTCTGGAGGAAAGAAAAGTGCAGACCGCCGGCACCTTGTCCGGCGGGGAACAACAGATGCTGGCCATCGGGCGGGGTCTGATGTCCAAGCCCAAGATCCTCATGTTGGACGAACCTTCATTGGGTCTGTCCCCGATTTTAGTTAAGACCATCTTCGATATCATCCGGCAAATCAATGGGGATGGGACCACGATTCTTTTGGTGGAACAAAACGTCCACCATGCCTTGCGCATGGCCCATCGGGCCTATATCCTGGAAAACGGGGAAATCGTCATGCACGGCCCGGCCCAGGATCTGATGCAGAACGACCACGTTTGCCGGGCCTATCTGGGGTTATAAAGGGTTCCCCATCACAACCCTTTCTTGCCGTCGAAGGTCCATATTGAATCATTCAATTTCATGTCAAGCATAGATAGGAGCTCAGCACTTTGGAAATAACGCCGATTATCGTTGAACAGGGCAATCAGAATTCTTTATACCAGACTATGGGCATTCGCCTCGAAGAGGCCGTCGACGGGAAGGCCCGCACCATCTTAAACCCCCGGACCGAAGTCTGTTGGCCCTTTTCGGACCAGCCTCACGGAGGCGTTCTCTTTACGACCATGGATACCTCCATGGCCTGGGCCGTACTCTCCGTGGTGGAGCCGGGCCACGGCTGTTCCACCATTGACTTCAACATCCAGTATCTGGCTCCGGCCAATAAAGGTCCCTACCAATGTCAGGCCTGGATAACCCACCGGTCCGGCCGAATGGCCTTTTTGCGGGCTGAAATCAGGGATTCTCATCATTCTTTGTTGGCCAACGGCCAAGCCGTATTCCGAATCATCAAAAGGCCGATTATTTAGGAGGGAAATACGGTTCAAGGTTCAGGGTTCAAGGATTCCAGGATTCAAGGGTTCAAGGGTTTTAATTCCCAAGCCTTTCACTTAAATCCTCGACCCCTTGACTCCTGGAATCCTTTTCTTTTGACCTTGGTCCAGCTTTTATTTTCCGAGCCACCAAGGCAAAATCACGGGTTCCGATCGATAAAGTTGGGAGACTTCCTGGTCAGTCGGCCGGTTTATCATTTTGAGGATGGACCGCCATAGCGATTGTTTAGAAAAGAACTGATCTGATTTAGATTGGTTGGATTGTCAAAGGCCGCTGTTTTGTTACCAAGCTGGTTATCCAATTGCCTCTGAACAGCTTCGGACAGCACCCATCCGAGAGGAAAGCCCATTTTATTTTTGCATAGCCCGAAGTGCAGGAAGTTTTCCTGGCCCACATGCCACATCACGGTTTCGCAAGCATAGACGGCCCGGGCGTTGCGGGTGTTCAACATGGCCCTCACCGGAGAAAGGGCTTCGTTGAGAAAGGGCCCCGGGCTGGATGCCTTGTCCTTGTCTTTAGTGGCCAGACGGATAGTCTTATCTCGGGGATCGACCGGTTCATTGCTGATGTGGACGGTAACAGGGTTCAAATTATGTTAGGGGCATCAAATAAAATCAAAAGGTTACAAATCATAACCCCCATTTTATAACCTCGGACACAAATCTGGACACAAAATGTCCTCAGGGATGAGCCTCGGGGGCTTTTTTTATCCAACTTTTTGCCTTCTTCAACTCGATCACTTGAGCTGGCCCCTTAAGACCTTCCTCAAGTGCTCCCCTTGTTTCTTCCAATCCCAGACTGTGTATGTAGCGTGCCGTCGTATTGGGACTAACATGACGCAGGATCGTTTGAATAACCGACAAAGGATATCCTTTTTGGTAAAGTATCGAAGCAGTCAAATGTCTGATTCCATGGAACCCAAAATGGTTAACATTTGCCTTTGTACACAGGCGTTCCATGAAACGATGCCTGGCCGTAAAGGGCTTTCCAAAATGCTCTTCACAAAAAAGGGCTTCTTCTAAACAGACAAAGACGTGCTCCTTGTCAATGGTCGACTGTTTCAATCTTTCTTGCCACCATTGAAGCAGGGCTTGTTTCAGATCCGATGTCATGGGCAACCAATCATACTCTCTATGACCACCTTTGCGTTTCTGGGTCCAAAGGCGGATTTTATTGTTTAGAAAATCAACATCCGACCATTTAATTCTAAACACCTCGGACTTCCTGGCTGCCAAATGAAGGAACGTCAACAGCATTACCTTGTCTTGACCTTCTGTCTGCTCATATACCTTCCAAAAGTCTTCTTCCGGAGGAACATATCTCGGTTGCCGCTCTTCTGGATACTTTTTGATGGACATGAAGGGATTAACATCCTTGGGCCAGCCCTCCATATTTTCAGAACCCCAGCGCCATGCCGCTCCAAGGGATTTTCTATCCGTATTAGCGGCGCAACCTGATCTCTCCCTCGACTGTTTCAAAAGAAAACTTCTACAAATGGTTATTGTCAGATCTTGAACCGGAAATTCAGGCTGAAGCCCCGTATCTTTAAAGAATCGTTCAAACGTTACCTTCTTTTGATGGAACGTATCTTTAACGAACCTATTTTCAGCCTCAGTTAAATATTCATTGGACCATTGAACCAATTTCAAAGATACCAAACTTATCTGGGATAGTGCCTTCTCCAGGTCTTTTTTTGTTTCTTTTTCCCAAATTAGGGCCTCCTTGTAAGAGCTTTTGCTCTCGTCTCGGAAAACCTTTTGCCGGGTCTGACCTTGGATGGTTACGCTGGCCCGATATCTCAATATTCCTCTTTTCTTTATTTTGCTCGGCATTGAGGACCTCCATTATTCTGTTTTCAAAGAACCGATAGGTACCGGGTGTGACTTCCACACCACCCCAGTAAGAAGCATACTTGATAATGGTCCGGCGGTCAACACCCAGAAAATCAGCAAGTTCTTTAGGGGTCAGGCAGCGTCCGTATACATTTTTTAGAAATTCAGCTGGCATATTTATTTACAAAACTAAAGTCCTAGGACCTCTTCGGCGCCCTCTTTTCTGTTTTTTGCCATCAGAAGGTTTTAGGGCTTTCTCGTGCTTGGCCGCTTGATCGATTGCCTCTATTATGATTGTTTCAGGACGACGACGGAAACCGGTAGCTTGTTTAATAGTGAGCCTTCCTTTTCCTTGTCCGTTGCCCATTATCTGCTTTGTACAGAGGAAACTTCTCAATTGCTCATTCGCGGCATTTTGGATATAATTCATCATAACCTCCCATCTGTTTCGCTCTCACCTCGTTTCGAGGGGGCGCCTTTATTGATTTTAACTAAGTTATACTTTTCTTTTACAGTTCGTCGAGGGTTTAGTAGGTAACCCCATGTAATTATTGAGCCGTTCTTTGAAAATCTCAAAAACGTAGTGCCACGGATAAATGGTATTTTGTTTGACAGAAGTGAACATAATGGTTATTAATGAAGTGTCCTATAAAGGAGACTTCTTATGTTTGCTCGTGTCAAAAAATCCGGGAACAATCAATATCTCCAGATTGTCGAGAATCGCCGTGAAGGCCGGAAGATCCACCAACGGGTCCTGGTTACCTTGGGCCGCATGGATCAGCTTCAAGCCCGGGGTGAGATTGAGACCTTGATTAGATCGCTATCCCGTTTTTCGGAAAAAGCCCTTTTGATCCTCTCAGGCAAAGGGGATATCCAGGCCTCAGCGAAGAAGATTGGCCCCGGTCTTATCTTTGAACGGCTGTGGAAAGAACTCCAAATAGGGAAAGTGATTAAGTCCCATCTGGGTGAGAGGAAGTTTGAGTTTAGAGTGGAACGGGCCATCTTCCTCACCGTTGTCCACCGTTTAATGGTTTCCGGTTCTGATCGTTTCTGCGACAAGTGGCATCGGGATTATCGTTTAGAGGGAGTAGACCATCTTTCTTTGCATCACTTATACCGGGCCATGGCCTTTCTGGGGGAGGAGATGGCCGATCAGCAAGACCGGACCCCTTTTTCTCCCCGCTGTATTAAGGACTTGATGGAAGAAGATTTGTTTCAGGTCACTCGTACTCTTTTCACTGGCCTGGACTTATTCTTTCTGGATACTACTTCCCTCTATTTTGAAGGGGAAGGGGGGCAGACCCTGGGTGAAAAGGGACACAGTAAAGATCATCGTCCAGATCTGAATCAGATGGTGGTTGGCACCCTTATCGACGACACGGGAAGGCCGGTTTGCTGTGAGATCTGGCCTGGAAACACGGCGGATGTGAAGACCTTGGTCCCCGTAGCCGACCGTGTCCGCCATCGGTTTGGGGTCGGCTCTTTTTGCCTGGTAGCTGATCGGGGTATGATCAGTCAGGAGACGATGAAGGAACTGGAAGATAGAAAGCTCCCCTATATCCTGGGCGCTCGAATGCGTCTGGTCAAGGAAATCAGGGAAGAGGTCCTCTCCAGGGCGGGACGCTATCAGGAAGTCGTTCCCGAAGGGATCTCTTCCAAAGACCCGGCTCCGCTTAAAGTCAAAGAAGTTTTCCTGGAAGGCAAACGCTATATCGTCTGCCTTAATGCCAAACAGGCCCGCAAGGAGGCCTGGGATCGCCAGGTCATTTTAGAAGCCCTGGGAGAGAAGCTGAAAAACAATCCCAAGGCCCTGATTGGCAATAAGGGATACCGGAAGTATCTCACTCTGGACCGGGATCTCCTGACCATCAATCAAAACAAAGTAGACGATGAGGCCCGTTTTGACGGCAAATGGGTCCTCCAGACCAACACCGACCTGCCAGCGGCCAGGGTGGCTCTGAAGTACAAGGAACTTTGGCAGGTCGAGCAAGTCTTTCGGGATATAAAGTCTGTGTTGGAAACCCGACCCATCTTTCATCAAAAAGACGAAACGATCCGGGGCCATGTGTTTTGCAGTTTCCTGGCTTTGGTCCTGAGGAAAGAATTGCAAAACCGTTTAGAGAAATCAGGATACTCTTTCGAGTGGTCCGATATCAAACAGGATTTAAAGGCCCTTCAGGAAGTCACCATTACCGACCAGGGCAAGCAGTTCGCCATTCGCACAGAATGCCTTAGGACTTGCGGCAAGGTCTTCCAGGCTGTGGGGGTGGCTATCCCTCCCACTATCCGTGAATTATAAGATTTTCAAAGAGCAAAATGTAGTGCCAAGAACATTTTGAGGACTTCTATGTCCCCGTTATTGCTAGGTTTGTTTTTTACAAGTGTTGAAGATCAGTTATAAGATAGGACCCGCGGGTTTTTTTTGGAAGATGGATAAATATAGAATATTGTGGAATATTGTGTAGTTAAACAAAATTGATCCATATGGAAAAATATGGAAAAAGGAGGAATAGTGGCCGACAAAATCTCGGGGGAACGATTTAAGAAGGCTAGAAACTTGAAACATTATGTTCTTATAAGATTGGCTAAAAAATTTGAGCTTGATTTATCGACATTACAAAAATGGCAAAGAGATGGCATCCCGGATAGTAGGTTAAGCCTTGTAGCACATCACTTTGGTGTGGAAGAATGGGTTTTCACTGACAAAAACCTTTCAACTGATGATTTTATAAAAATCATCTTTGACCCTAAGTTAATGGATAAATTCAGACCGGTAAAAGAGAAACCTTCCCCATTACCAGAAATCACAGGTTCTTTACCTGAACCAAATATAGTTTCAGTCCAATCGCAAAAGGAAAAAGAACCCGGTCCTAATGACAAGATTCCCAATCAAGATTTTAAAAATATTATTGGTGAATCGGTGCTTGACTTTAAAAACCCCGAGGAAATGTTTTTACTTGGAGAAAAATATTATTTAGGGAACGAATTAAAAAAGGATCATACAAAGGCCTTTGAATTATTTTCGGAATCCGCTAAACAAGGCTATGCCAAGGCCTACATGAGACTAGCTGAAATGTATGAGGATAAAAAGTATGAGACTAATGATGTTGATAATTATGATATAAATATGACTAAAGCCATTGAATCATACTCAAAAGCCTCAGAACTGGGCGATCATGAAGCTGAAGTTATATTAGGAAATTTATATTCTTTGGGAGAGGACGTTACAAAAGACCAACAGAAAGCATTCGAATGGTTCTCAAAAGCAGCGGAAGGTGAAAATCCGGAAGGACTAAATAGTTTGGCACTTGATTACCTTAGTGGAGATTATGTCAAACAGGACTATACAAAAGCTATCGAATTACTTTCTAAAGCTGCAGAACAAAATCATGTCGATTCTTTAATTGACCTTGGAAATATTTATTATCATGGTACGGGTGTTGCTCAAAATATATCTGAAGCCCTCAAATATTACTTAAAAGCAGAGGAATTAGGCGAAAAATCTGTTCAAGCCCGATTAGGATTGATTTATAGAAATGACCACGAGGGCGAGAAGGCATTTAAATGGTTTTCAAAAGCTGCAGAAAGAGGAGATCCAGAAGGACTAGAAGAATTGGGGTTACTATATTATGACGGAATATTTGTTAAAAAAGACCTAGATAGGGCAAGAATGTATTTTGAGAAAGCATCTGATAGAGGATCTATTTTTGCAACTTGTCAACTGGCATCAAACTATTTATGTGGTGGATTTGGCCATATAAATTTTTATATGGCGGAAAAATTTATAGATAAATGGTTGTCTTTCATAGGAGGTTCCAAGAAATTTATTTGTAAAGAATTTGTAACTACCCAGGTACTTTTCTTAAAACAACTTAATTTTTAACTGGACTCGCGTACCCTGTTTATAGTATAACGGGTCCATGTCAAACACATTTGTCTGTCAAGGGCGTCATGTTAATGATGACGACCTCATCTGGTTGCGTTCATGGATAGTAACTCATTCTGACTGGAGCCGCTTTCGCCTTGCGAAAGAACTCTGCAAACTTTGGAACTGGTCGACCCCCACCGGACAATTGAAGGATTTCGCCGCCCGAACCTTTCTACGCAAGCTTTTTGAGCGCGGTTTGATTACGCTGCCACCCATTCGCACTGACCAGCAACGCAAAAATGGATTTGCAGCGCCAGCAACAATCATAGCCGCGCCCCTTCCTCTTGCCTCGACCATTGAGACGTCATTGGCAACCTTGGTCCCGCTGTCCTTCATCGTACCCCGAGGCGGTTCAGATGAAGAACAACGGTTTCATCATTACCTCGCACGTCATCACTATCTGGGCTTCCACCGCACGGTGGGAGAGAACATGAAGTACCTGGTGCGCGACCGCCAGGGACGCGATCTGGCCTGCGTCCTTTTCGGTTCTGCCGCCTGGAAAACCAAGCCTCGGGATCAATTCATTGGCTGGAGCCATGAGACCCGTGCCCGGAACCTTTTGTGGATGACGAACAATACCCGATTCCTTATCCTCCCTTGGGTGCGCGTCCCGCATCTGGCCTCCCATGTGCTGGGCCGGATTATCCGGAGAATCAGGACCGACTGGCAAACCAAATACGGCCATCCGGTGCACCTGGTCGAAACGTTCGTCGAGCGGGATCGGTTCGTCGGGACCTGTTACAAAGCGGCTAACTGGATGCGCGTCGGCAGCACTAAGGGTCGCAGCCGTCAGGACCGATATACCGCTCTCGCCTTGCCGATCAAAGACATTTACCTCTACCCGCTCATCCCTCATTTTCGAGAGGCCCTCTGTCATGAAAACGGCTGACGAACTTCTCGCCTTGGGCCAGCGCAATCTTCCCGAGTTGGTCGACTATTGCCTTATCCTCCAGGAGCAACTGGCCCAAAACAGCCAAAATAGCAGCAAGCCGCCATCTTCAGACGGTTATCAAAAACCAGCGCCAAAATCGGAGCGCAAAAAGTCCGGGAAGAAGTCCGGCGGCCAGCCGGGACATAAGGGGTACACCCTCAAACCGGTAGAAAAACCGGATCATACCATTGTTCATAAGTTAACCCTCTGTCCCTGTGGATGCGGCACGGATTTAAGTTGCTGTCCAGTCATCCGCCATGAGAGAAGGCAAGTCTTCGACCTGCCACCACAAAAACTCGACGTTACTGAGCACGTTGTCGAGGTCAAAGTATGCCCAAGCTCGGGAAAAGAGGTCCATCCTCCATGGCCGGAAGGCGTGAACGCCCCCGTGCAATATGGGGTGCATTTCCTGGCCTGGCTCGCCTATCTCTCCGTCCAGCAGCTCCTGCCGGTGGAGCGCATCGGCCAAATGGGCGCGGATCTCTTCGGGCACGGCGTGAGCGACGCCACCGTCCAAGCCGCTGTTCAGGCCACTGAACAGTCCCTCGCCCCCTTCAAAAACGCCGTCGCCCGGCACATCCGGCAATCCTCTGTCGCCCACGCCGATGAATCCGGTGTTCGGGTAAACCATAAACTCCATTGGCTCCATGTCATCTGCACGAACCTGGTCACCTGGTATGGCCTCCATGCCAAAAGAGGGAGGAAAGCTATTGCTTCCTTCGGCATCCTGCTCGCCTATCAGGGCATTCTTATTCACGATTGCTGGGCTTCTTATCTCGAACTCGGCTGCAAACACGGCCTGTGCAACGGCCATATCCTTCGGGAACTGACCTTCGTTTATGAGGTGCTTCATCAATCCTGGGCCGGTGCGCTTCACCAACTGCTTCTCAACATGAAGGAGGCCGTAGTCGAGCATAAAGACCGGAATACAGTACCGAGTCCAGCAGAGCTTTCACTCTGGCGCCGCCGTTACCGTACGCTCATCCGCAAAGGACGAGCGGCCAACCCACCATCCGCTGATCCTCCCGATCATGGGAAGCGCGGACGAAAAAAGAAGTCAAAGCCTCAAAACCTCCTGGGTCGCCTGGAAAACCATGAATCCTGGATAATGGCTTTTCTCTACGACTTCAACATTCCCTTTACCAATAACCTCGCCGAACAGGATATCCGCATGATCAAGGTAAAACAGAAAATCTCCGGTTCTTTTAGAACAATCAGGGGCGCGGAGTGTTTCCTTGCCATCCGTAGCTATATTTCCTCTGCCCGCAAAAACAGACTTCAGATCTTCCCCGCAATCGTGTCTGCTCTCAGCGGTAATCCCTTTACCCCTTTGTGACTCCTAATTGACCTGAGTAGTTACAAGGATTATTAGAATAAGAATGAAAAAATCTACTACTTGGTTACGTTCTTCCGTTTCGTTATATTTTTTATAACTATTTCGAGGATAATTAATCATAATTTTATTCCCCAATTAAAAAAGGTTTATAAAATTTCAAATCTCCCCAGCTTCAAATTGCAGCCCCTTATTAATGTGCACCCTCCCGAACTTAGTTTGCCTATTCCACGCCATCCGGCCACTCAATCCACGAGCATCCGGCCACCTAATCCATGATTGTCCGGCCGGCCAGTCCACGGTCATCCGGCCAGTAAGCGGAGCGAAGCGACGCGGGTAAATTCATGGTTACTCCAAAGCCGTACCTCAAGTCAACGAAGATTTTAGTTTTCGCATCGAGTCTCCTTTCAGAGGTATTTTATGGGCGTTGTGGATCAGGCGATCCAGGATGGCATCGGCCAGGGTAGGATCCCCGATCTGGGCGTGCCATTTATCCACCAGGAGTTGGGCAGCCACGAGAGTGGAGCGGAGGCCGTGACGATCTTCGAGAAGTTCCAGAAGGTCCCGGCGCTGATCGTCGGCCAGGGGGGCCAGGCCCCAGTCATCCAAGACGATCAGCTCGGTTTTCGCCAAGGCGGCCAAGAGCTTGGGATAACGCCCATCCCCTTTGGCGATCTGAAGGTCCTGGAAGAGACGGGGGAGACGGAGATAGCGAACCGTGTAGCCCTCTCGACAGGCTTTGTGGGCCAGCGCACAAGCCATGAAGGTTTTACCGCATCCGGTAGGGCCGGTAATGAGGATATTGTGGTGCTGAGCGATCCAGTGGCAGGAACCCAACTGGGCGATCAGGGATTTATCCAGGCCGCGGGGATGGCGGAAGTCGACATCCTCCAGGGCCGCTTGTTGGCGCAACCGGGCCTGATGGAGACGGGTTTTCAGACGGCGATTTTCCCGGTCGGTTATTTCCCGATCGACGAGCAGACCCAGGCGTTCCTCTGTAATGGGGGGGGTCTGGCCATGGTAACTAGTTGATATGACATGTAATGATGTCAAGTTTCTCCTTTAATATAGGCCTATATCGAGTTTTTTGGGGGCAAAAAAGAAAGTTATTCAAAATAAAATAGCAAGGGCAAACTGAATTTAGCGCCGGCAGAGATATCATCGATGAAATCGGTACTTTCTCTAATCTTGGTTGTGGCAACCTTTTTCTATTTTCCGCCCTTTGCCCAATCCAATACGCCGAGCCCCCGTATTGTCAGGCTGGGGGATTCCATAACCGCCTGGGGGAACTGGCCGTCCTTATTGAACCGACAGGATGTTGGGAATCAGGGCGTGGCCGGAGACCGGACCGGTGATGTCCTGGCCAGAATGGAGAAGGTGGTCCGGGTCCAAAGCTTCTAAGCAGTGCGCCCATGCTGAGAGCTAATCGATATTCTATTTGAACTAATTGAAGTGGTTAGAATCCGCCCCCACCAAGGGTACTATCTCAACTTGACGATGAATTATTTTTATAATAAAATTAGAGTTAATGGGTTAAGGATTTGAAGATTGAAGTATAATCCTAAAACCACAAGAATTTTTAGATTAAGCTAAACACAAGGCATTGACCATAAAGTCTCATTTGCCATAGCAATAATGATTCACCCGTCACCGGTTTTTGAAAGGGGGAGAAATGGAGAAGAAAGTAATTGTTTCAGATCCTGCGGTAATGATGGGCAAACCGGTAATAACCGGGACAAGGATAACCGTTGAGTTCATTTTAGAAAAAATGGCTTCTGGGGAAACGATGGAACAGATTCTCGAAGCCCATCCGCGATTGACACTTGAAGGAATTCAGGCTGCTCTGGCTTATGCGGCCGAGGTCTTAAAGTGTGACGTAGTTTATCCGACTACCGAGGTCGCCGCGTGAACTTCCTTGCCGATGAAAGTATCGACAAACCGATTGTCGAAGCGCTTCGTGGGAAGGATTTTGTTGTAGGCTACGTTGCCGAAATGGAACCCGGAATTTCTGATGACGTTGTGCTGGATTTGGCAAACATAGAAAAGGCACTTTTATTAACGGCTGATAAAGACTTTGGCGAATTAGTTTTCCGCCTTAGACGCCTTTCTTCGGGAGTTGTGCTGATCAGATTGGCCGGTCTGTCTCCCTCCAAAAAGGCCAACATCGTCGTTTCTTTTATCACTAAACACTTCAAACAATTAATTGGATTCTTTTCAGTCATTACCCCTACGGGGATTCGGATTAGACAACAACCCAATGATGAGTCGTGATCGGCGTCAAAACCTTCGTGGGGATATTTATCTTTTGAGTTAAGGACCTATCCTGCCGAATGCTGATTGGTGCGCGAGCTTTCAGATAAAGAACTACCACGCATGGAATCCCGTCACATCATCGACGCGAGATTGAAGGAGGGGCCGATCCATTTCGACGAAAGACCTCTCCCGAGATATGAGCTAGACAAAAACCTGACCTCGGAGATTTGGGCTCGCTTTGCCTCACGGGCCAGGATTCCCGGGAATATGTAAACCCCGCGGGACGTTTTCCACTGAGTTCACAAAAGGGACCTTATCCTGATACTTGAAAGAGTTGGCCTGGTCCGACCTAATTTAACGCCGGCAGAGATATCACCGATGAAACATCTTCTTTCTCTGATCTTGATTGTGGCAACCTTTTTCTATTTTCCGCCCTTTGCCCAATCCAATACGCCAGAGCCCCCGTATCGTCATGCTGGGGGATTCCATAACCGCCTGGGGGAACTGGACGTCCTTATTGAGCCGAAGGGATGTTCGGAATCAAGGCGTGGCCGGAGACCGGACCGGTGATGTCCTGGCCAGAATGGAGAAGGTGGTCCTGGTCAAACCGAAATACTGCTTCGTCATGATCGGGATCAATGACATCTTACACGGTCAGCCTGTTGATGGGATCTTCGACAATTACCGGAAAATCATCGATGGTTTGATAAAGGAGGGGATTATTCCCATTATCCAATCCACCCTCTATCTGGCCGGACCTGACCCCCAGAACAAATCGGTTGAAGCCTTGAACACGAAAATTAAACAACTGGCTGTGGAGCGTAAGATCCTCTTTCTGGATTTGAATCGACGCCTGGCCCCCAACAAACAATTACTGCCTGCCTTTACCAATGACGGCCTCCATTTAAACAAAGCCGGGTATCAGGCCTGGAAGGATGAACTGGCAAAGTCCCAATTTTCGGAATCTTGGCCGGAACCGGCTGCCAACCGTATCTATCACCAAGGAGAATGATAAAATTGGGTTTTGGTGATAACCTCTGACATCTCGCTATCTCTCCGAGGCAGATGTCCATAGTCTTCTGGTCAAGTTGAGTTTCCTCGTTGACCCCCAGCGCAAATCCACATCCTGAAAGCTCGCCCCTTTGCTCTCACAAAGCGACCTGAGCCGGGGGAAGACATCCTCCTGCAGAATCCTCCGCTCCTGCCTCATATCGGTAAAGGTGGAATTGACAAATACTCTGAAGGTTTTGGTTGCCTGCGGCACGGGCTATTTTATTCTTTTCCATGAAAATTATTCATCACAGAATTCAATGAAAAATAATAAATCTCCTTTTCACATCAGTGATTGTGGGCTCAGGCTAAAAAAATCTTCAAAGGACAAACCTTGTGCCCCGATCAATAGCTTCTTAGAAACATGATACTCCTTGGAAAAGGCATCGATGCCGGGCAGACTTGTCTTCTGGCCCCCACTCTTCACTTCAATAACGGTAAGTTGCTTGCCCCTGCTGAGGACAAAATCAACCTCCCGATTGCGTCCTGCCCAGTAATAAACCTTTATATCTGTTCCGGTGGTCCCGTTGACCAGTGCCCCTCCAATCGCAGTTTCGACTATCCTTCCCCAAAAATCCGGATTTCTTCGTGCCTCCTGGAAGTTGAGAGTGGAAGAGGCGGTCATAAAGGCATTATTTAGAACAATAAGTTTTGGGCTTGAACCACGCCGTCTTGCCTCCCCTCCGGCATATTTCGGCAGCCCCGTAATAAGCCCTGCCCCACGGAGCAGTTCCAGATAATGAGCCAAAGTTACCGTATTCCCGGCATCCTGCAATTGACCCAGCATCTTCTGATAGGAAAGAATCCGCCGTGAATAATGACATCCAAGGTCGAAAAGACGGCGTAAAAGTGCCGGCTTGTCAACCCTGGTCATAAGGAGCACATCGCGGGAGACTGTCGTTTCGATGAGAGAGTCGTGTATATATCGCGCCCATCGCTCCCGATCCCCGGTAAGGGTTACCGCTCCAGGATATCCTCCATAATACAGGAACTTCTCAAGACCCCAGCCAAAGGCATTGCGCATCTCAGGAAAAGACCAGTGGGTGACCGGTATGGTCTCGAACCGCCCCGCCAGGCTTTCGGTCAGTCCCTGCTGAACAAGCAAAGGAGATGAACCGAGAATAAGGACATGAAGCCGGAGTTTTTTGGCCGTATCCTGATCCCAGTGGTATTTCACCGTTTCCGACCAGCCGGGTATCTTTTGGATTTCATCGAGGATCAAAAGACCCCTTTGGCCTTTTTTGCCGGCACTAATCATCAAACGGGCATTATCCCATTGTTGTTCTATCCATAAGTGGTTTTTCAAGGCAGGTTCATCCGCCGAGGCATAATGGGTTTTCCCAGGATATTCTTCCATGATCTGATGGGCCAGCGTGGTTTTTCCACTCTGTCTGGGTCCAGCCAAGACCTGCAAAAACCGTCTTGGCTCAGTCAGTCGCGCCAGTAACACCTTAAAGCAAGGTCGCTTATACATTTTTACTTCCTGTTAAGTGCTATTACAATTTACTCAATATGATGAGTAAATATACTCTGAAAAAATAGTAACCGTCAAGCCTATTTTTTTATCTCAGATGCCTACAATGTTACAGAGTACTCAGAGGAAATTTTGTACAGATCGCCGGTGATGGGCTGGCAATCTGTAAGCTTCGCTGCCCTTCGGGCAAATAGTAGGCCGGAGGCCAGGGCTGATTTATTCAATACCGCCTCTCACGGGATTGAACAAAAAAAGGACTTTCCTCTACGTTCTCTAAGAATACAGCACCGGAAAGAAGTTTATAAGTAAATTCGGCACCGCAGCAGCACCAACCAGGCCATTGGACGTCGATGCCCGTCGCTCGCATGGACCTTCGGCCTCCGCAAGCTGCAGGCCAAGGGTCAACTTCTGTTCCCATGTAATTGAGACACTCCCCTAAGCGGAACCCGCAGTGCCCTGAAGTTAGCCAACCAAAAACATGAGTTTAAACTTTAAGCCCTCGGATTTCCCAGATAAACATTCATTGAGTAATTTGTTTGATTTTTCCTAATTTCATGTAATATAAAGCCATTATGACTCATGAACGTCCGGAGGAAGAGGGATCAAGAGGTGGATGAGGTTGTTAAACTTTTTAACTATCGAATTGAAAAATGACTGGAGTGTACTATGCCGGATAGAGCCGTTCAGGATTGTTATCCTGAAGAGTTTGCCCATTGTTACGGTTGCGGAAGACTCAATCGAGACGGGATGAAGATTAAGAGCTACTGGGACGGAAAGGAATGCGTCTGCCATTATAAGCCGAGACCTTATTACACTGGTGGTTTCCCAGGATTTTCCTATGGAGGACTTATCAGCTCATTAATAGACTGTCATAGCGCCGCTACCGCATCTGTCGCTAAATTACAGTCCGAAGGCTTTACTCTTAATGACCGCCCCCTTCCCGCTTTGTTACAGCATCATTGAAAGTCGATTTTCTTAAACCAACCCCATTGACAAAGTCCTTGAGTTGAAAGGACGGCCCAAAGAAATCTCGGACCGAAAAGTCATCGTGGCCGTCACCTTATCTGCCGAAGGTGAGATGTGTGCGAAAGGTGAGGCTGTCATGGTAAAGCTTCCAGACGAGGTCAAGAAATGAGGGGCATTTTCATTAACGATAAGATCGGAGGCAAACGAGTCATTGGTTCTTTGGTCTTCCTGGTCCTAATCTACCTATTCATATCCTTGGGGCATAATGCTTTTTCTGTGCGAGGAAATAAAGAATCCAAGGTGATTTTTGTCGTGAAGTGATACAATGTTGGCAAAGAAGCCTTGGGCAGACATTGGGTCCGACCCCAGGGACACGAAAAGCCGCGTTACTGAGCTAATGCAAAAGGCAATCCCTTCAACTTAAACCCTGAATATCTAACACAAAAATAGGGTTCGAGGGTTCACAGGTTAAATACTGCCGGCGGCGTGATTGGCCCCTTAAATCTCAGAATCTTTTGTTCTTTCGTTTGTTTTTGACAATTGTATTTTCTTTCAGTATGATTTACTAAAATCATTGGGATCTAACATGAGATGGTAACTTAGAAAGGAATGAACATGAAGAAAAGCAACCGGAAACAATACCTGCAAACTTGGCTGAATTATCTTAAAGGGAAAGCAGAGATTAACTATAAAGTACTGAGAAAGCTGATGGAAAAGAAGTTCAAAGACCAATATTCCAGCATAACCTTGAAACGGTATAATACCACCCTGAAAGGTAATCTTTTGGAAAACGGGTATATTTCAGGGAAAAAGGGCAAGGGAGTTAAGGTTGAGTCCTTTCCCATTGTTAAACCGATTACCCTGTCGGTATTGGATAAATGTCTTTCCCGTGATACTAAAAAGGTCCATTTTGAAGAAAAGGATTTAACCCCGGTAGTCAAGAAACGAGTCTCTCTTCCTCCTGAAAAAGCTCAAAAGAAAAGGGCCAAGGCAACAAAGAAGAAGATTAAAGCCTCAAGCGTTCTCAAGAAAGCACCCAAAGGGAAAAAAGTTAAGTTACCGGTTCTACGGGTCTCCAAAGGGGAACAGAGTGAATCCGAACAAACCGCTTTTTATGTTGCCCAACAATTAGCTGAACACATAGGTGAACTGGAAAGTCGACTGGCGGCGTATGAACGGATTTTTGAAAACCTGAGAGGGTTATTCAGCATGGAGATTCTCGAAATGGAGGATTGGATGGAAGAGAATCTTTTTAAATAAAAGGCAATCATTTTAAACTTTATTATTTTTTGGGAGGGTCCAATGCCGACGTTTGAGTATGAAGGAAAGGAAATCAATGTTGATGATGAAGGGTATCTTAAGAATTTTGATGAGTGGAATGAAACCGTTGCCTGTGCTCTGGCTGAGAAAGAAGGAGTTAGCAAAACCTGTCCACTGAACCAAGAACAGATGGAAATATTAAAATTTATTAGAGAATATTATAAAAAGTTCAATTCGGTCCCAATAGTCCGTGCTGTGTGCACCAATGTACACCAACCAAAGGTCTGTGAATATATTCAGTTCCCAGATCCGGTCACCACCTGTAAGATCGCGGGAATACCTAAACTTAATACTGGATATCCCCTAATGTAATCAAGTTGTAGCCCCGTGGGACGTTGTCCACTGAGTTCACAAAATACTTTGCAGAAAAGTCAAAAAGGGGGAGACTCCCCGCACCACGGTGCGGGAGCATTCCCGCGCATTTTGTGCAGGGAGCTTCATGTCCCGCTTGACATCAGAATGGAACCTACCATAATAAGGCGGTATTTCCGTTATCAACCCTTTTAAATCTTAAACCAATCGGCTTTCGAGGCCGGTGGTGGGGAGTGGACCAATGGCAGAGAAATTATCCGGGAAAAAGGTAGTTATGATCGTAGCCAACGAATATGAGGATATCGAACTCCTGTATCCGTTACTTCGGCTGAGTGAAGAGGGGGCCGAAATTGTCGTCGTACCGGTGCAAATGGGTAACCATCCGCGCCCCTGGCTCGAAAGCAAGCCGGTCACCGGCCGCTTTGGTCATCCGGTTCCCATTCCCATCATGCCCGAGGGGAGACGGCACAGTATTCGAAAAATCGAAGAGGTCAAGGCCGCAGAGATAGACTGTCTGCTCTTCCCCGGTGGATTCTCCCCTGATGCCTTGCGCCGGCACCCCGAGACCCTTGAGCTGACTCGCCAATGCCATCAGCAGGGTAAACTGATTGCAGCCATTTGCCACGCTCCCTGGATTCTGATCTCAGCCGGCCTGATGAAAGGAAAACGGGCGACCAGTTTCGCCGCCGTTAAAGATGACCTGATCAATGCCGGGGCTGAATTCGTGGATGTACCGGCGGTAAGAGACGGCAACGTTATCACCAGCCGCACCCCCCTTGATTTGCCCGAGTTCTGCCAGGAGATTATCCGGGCTCTGACGGAATGAGCCGGTGCACCACGAATCATGAAAATAGGATTCAAGGGGCCGAGGGGTCCAGGATTCAAGTGAACGGCTTGAAATTTGAAACCTTGAACCCTATTTTCGTATTGAACCGTCATGCCCCTAAAGGGCACCATGAAGTATGAAAATTAATTTCGCCGGGTATCGATTTTAATTATTCCTTGTTTGCTTTGAGCTTTCAGCTTTGAGCTATTTTCGTATTGAATTTCCGGGGGTCCTTATGCCCAAATACATCGCGGCCGTCGATCAAGGCACCACCAGCACCCGCTGCATCCTTTTTGATCACGGGGGAAACATCGTCTCCGTGGCTCAGAAAGAGCACCGCCAAATTTATCCCCGGCCGGGATGGGTGGAACACGACCCGCTGGAAATCTGGGCCAACACCCAGGAGGTCATCCAGGGCGCCCTGGAAAAGGGAAAGTGTTCTTCCAAGGACATCGCCGCCGTAGGCGTGACCAACCAGAGGGAGACCACGGTGGTCTGGGAAAAATCCACCGGCAAACCCATCACCCATGCCATCGTCTGGCAGGACACCCGCACCGACCTGCACTGCCAGGAATTGGCCAGAGAAGGAGGACAGGATCGTCTGCGTGGGAAAACCGGTCTCCCTTTGGCCACCTATTTCTCCGGCCCCAAGCTCAGATGGATCCTGGACCACGTTCCGGAGGCGCAAAAGAGAGCTGAAAACGGTGAGCTGCTTTTCGGGACCATCGACACCTGGGTCATCTGGAACCTGACCGGGGTCCACGTCACCGATGTGACCAATGCTTCCCGTACACTCATGATGGATCTGAACCGCCTGGATTGGGATGACGAAATCCTCAAGCTGTTGAATATCCCCAAGGCCATGTTGCCGAAGATCGGCTCTTCCTCGGAAATCTATGGGTCGGCCAAGGGTGCGCTCGACGGAGTGCCGGTGGCCGGCGATTTAGGCGATCAGCAGGCGGCCCTCTTCGGCCAGACCTGTTTTAACCCCGGTGAGGCCAAGAACACTTACGGCACGGGCTGTTTCATGCTTCTGAACCTGGGCGAGCTGCCGGTTCCCAGCACCAGCGGTCTGCTGACCACCGTTGCTTACAAGATCGGCAATCAGAAGGCCGTCTATGCCCTGGAAGGATCGATCGCCATCACCGGAGCCCTGGTCCAGTGGCTACGCGACAATATGGGCCTGGTCCGGAGTTCTGTCGAAGTGGAGACCCTGGCCCGCACGGTCGGTGACAGCGGCGGCATCTACTTTGTGCCGGCCTTTTCCGGACTCTTCGCCCCCTATTGGCGGTCCGACGCCCGGGGGGTCATCGTCGGCCTGACCCGTTACATCAACAAAGGCCATCTGGCCCGGGCCGTCCTGGAGGCCACGGCCTATCAGACCCGAGAGGTGCTCGACGCCATGGGAAAGGACTCTGGCGTCCAATTAAAGGCCCTCAAGGTGGACGGCGGCATGATCGGCAATAACCTTTTGATGCAATTCCAGGCGGACCTGTTGGACGTGCCCGTCATCTGTCCTAAAATAGCCGAGACCACGGCCCTGGGGGCTGCTTACGCCGCCGGTTTGGCCGTAGGTTTTTGGAAAAACTTCGACGAGCTGCGACTCCACTGGGGCAAGGATCAAGAATGGAAACCAAGGATGGAAGCCGCCAAACGGGAACAACTTTATGCCGGCTGGAAAAAGGCGGTCACCCGGACTTTCGACTGGGTAAAATAATTGGAATCTTCAATAAAAAGATCAAGCCGAAAGAAATGAGCATCGATAGGCAGAATACCGTAAAAACCTGTTGATAGGCCTCCAAAGGGTAGGCCGAACCGGTTCGGCCTACAGCGTCCATCAGGAAGCCGGTGAAAGGTTGAAAAAGGGCCGTGGCCAGAAAGGCGGCCGGGTTCATCAGACCCATGGCCGTCCCCGTGAGCCGGGGGGGAAATATTTCTTTCACCATGGTCATGTACAGAGAGAGCGCACCCCAGCCGAAGAAGCCCAAGATAAAAAACAAGGGACTGATAAAACCCTTATGCGGCTTCCCTCCAGCAAGAAAAAAAACGGTCCAGCAGGCTAATGATAAAAATAAGGAGATGACCAGGACCCTTTTCCGTTCCATGTTCAACCGATCGGCCAGGAAGCCGATTAGTGGGGCACCGATGATCGATCCGAGAGGCATGATCATCAATAACCCTCCGGCCTGAAGGCGCGTGTAACCATAAATATCCATCAGATAGGGGACTGCCCAGAGTCCCTGAAAGGTAAGGACCGGCCCGCCGAAAAAGAAGTAGGAGAGGGTGATTATCCAAAAACCCGAACTTTTGAATATAATCCCAAGGCGCTTACCGGTTGACAGGCCATCCGAAACAGGGGTGGCTTGTTTTGGGGATATCGGGGTCGTTCCAACGATCGGCTGCCACCCCTTGTCTTCCGGTCTGTCCCGCAGGATAATCCAGGCCAGGATCCCGAAAAGCAGGGAAACGCCCCCAATGCCGATAAAAGAGAGCCGCCAACCGAGAAGCAAAACCAGATAAGTCAGAGGCAGGGAAGCGGACAGATTCCCGGCGCCTCCAAGCCCCAGGAAGAGCCCTGTTATCCCGGCAAATTCTTTTGGTCTGTACCAACTGGAAAAAATCTTCAATCCGGGCACGAAAATGCCGCCCACACCGATACCGATCAAGGCCCGGCCGACACCGGCCATGAGCATATTCGGGGCAAGACCGAAAACCAGACAACCCAGGCAGGAAATTAGCGTAAAAATAGTCACCACCCGACGGGGCCCAATCGTATCGGACAACAGGCCTACAGGGGGTTGGATGGCGGCATAGAGGTAGAAATAGGTCGAGGCCATCAGACCAAGGGCCGTGGCATCGGCCCCGAATTCGTTCACCAGGTCACGGGCGATAACCGTAGGAGATATGCGGTGAAGACAGGCCAGGAAATAAATCGCTCCCATGATACCCAGCATCCACCATCGATAGCGAACAGGATCTTTAAAAAAAGAAATCATGAATGTCCGTACCCAAATATTCTTCCGCGGTTGACCGTGTTGGCCCCCATGGCTGATTCATTTTCCTTCTACCGAAGATTTTTACACCGATTATCCTGATCTGACAATGGAAAATAAATCCAACCCAATTTCTCAAACTCCGACGGGAAAATCATGGAGATTTCCGAATGCCGATGATATACTGATTTTTGCCAAAATTTTCAGATGATAAAGGGAAACGGATAAATTCGGGACACAATATGAAATGGATAAAATTGATCACCCTGGATAATCGATTTCAGGCCGATCTTCTCACCGATGCCCTTGAAAAAAGCAAGATCCCTCTCTTAGTCAGAGAATATAAGGATACGGCCTATGACGGTCTGTTTGTGAGCCAGAAAGGCTGGGGGACCGTAATGGTAGACGCAGCCAGTCTGGAAGAGGCTAAAACAATAACGGAAGAGCTTTTCGGTAGTTTGTGCTGAAAGCGGATTGGGGTTGCCCAGAGTCGTTCAGCGATGTCCGACCATTTATCGAAAGGAGGACGACCGTGAACAAATCAGGCATGGCTGCTTCCTTCACGGACCGGCTGGTAAAACGAGTCCAAATCGGCTTGGATTGGATTCACACCTGGGCCAACGTAATCAAGCCCTGCCGTTTCTCTCTGATCATGGTCGGTGCCGGGGCGTTTTTTTTGCTCCTGGTCCCGCAGGGCCAGGATCTTCTGCGCGGCCTGGCTGAGCGCCTCTCGGGAACCACGGCAGACAATTATCTGCGTTTGTTTTTCTTCTTGAGCGCCCTCTTCTGGACCGTTTCGGCCTGGTATTGGTCGCGCGTCATGCTCTTCCTTAAGTTTCCGGGCGTGCCGTCCAATATTCCAAGATTTCACCCTTTCCGCACCAAGGCCCCGCGCACTATCGGCTTTTGTGCCGCCATGTGCATCGCCGCCGCCCTGTTTCGAGCCTCCTTCGGGTACGATGATCCGAATGACCCGGGACGCCTTCTCTTGTTGGAGTATGCCCTGGGAGCCTTTCTTGGGGCCCTTGTCTTCCTTTATTTAGTCACCAAGCGGCGCGTTTGGATGACCGTCCTATATAAGCGGCTAAGGCCACTCATTTCCCCGGGCAATCGCCATCCCATCTTCACCCCTTTCGTGAACCTTTTCAAGATAACGCCCAGTAACGATCTCGAGTACGGCGTTTCTGCTGTTAGGGGTCTTCCCCGGCGAGTAAAGGTCTTTGCCGGAGGAACGCTGGTCCTGGCCTGCTTCCTCTTTTTTCTGTTCTGGCTGGTACCCCAGCAGACAGCGCCGCTCATAGGGGCCGCCGCGATCTTGCTACTTGCCGCCGCCGGCTGGATCGCGGGGGGCAGCATCCTGGACTTCATCGGAATGAGGCTCCGCATTCCGGTCCTCTCTTCACTGCTCATCCTGGCCATTATCTTCAGTCTCTGGAACGACAACCATGGGGTCCGCACCCTTCCAACGCCTCCACCCCTCTTAGAAAAACGTTGGAATGTCCGCGAAGCCCTTATGGCCTGGCACAAGCATCAGTTGCTGCGTCCTTCTCCGACCGGCTTTTATCCGCTTTTCGTCGTGGCCGCCGAGGGCGGCGGCATTCGAGCCGCCTATTGGGCCGCCAGCGTGCTCGGCCGGATCACGGACAAAAACCCCTGCTTCCCCGATCAATTGTTCGCCATAAGCGGCGTTTCAGGGGGAAGTCTCGGTTCGGCCGTATTCATTGCTCAGTTGGCCGATGCCCCGGTAACCGCCGACGGCTTTTATGGCGACCGGGATGGTCGCCGGCCGCCGGCCGCAAAAGATATACTGCCGAACACTCAAAAAATGTTGAGTGAGGATTTTCTGGCGCCGGTCGTGGGGGCCATGCTTTACCCGGACCTTTTTCAGCGCTTTTGGTTCTGGCCGATGCCCAGCTTCGACCGAGCCCGGACTTTGGAAGGGGCCTGGGAGAAAGCCTGGAGCCAGACCATAAAGAATGATCGGTTCTCTAAACCCTTCGACGACCTTTGGAAGAATCAAGGGCGGAAATGGCTGCCGGCCCTGTTTTTGAATTCCACCTGGGTGGAAACCGGCAAACGGCTGATCGTCAGCAATCTGAGGCTAACGCCCGAAGACTTCAATGACGCCGAAGATCTGAACAATTTCTATACTGAGGAATCGTTACCCCTCAGCACCGCCGTACACTTAAGCGCCCGTTTCACCTATGTCAGCCCCGCCGGGACCCTTGAAAAGGAGGGCCGAATTTATGGACGCGCCGTGGATGGCGGCTATTTCGAAAACTCCGGGGAGACGACGGTCCTTGAAATCCTGCAGGCTATCGACGTTCTTGCTGATAATGATCCGGCTTGGAAGAAGGTGGAACCGGTCGTCATCCACATCAGGCATCCATACCACCCCACCAGTATTGAATTTGCTGGATTTTAGCCCACATTAGAGTCATTAGAGTAATTATGGACACTACGTTTTGTGTCCACGCTTGTGTCCGCGGATAAGGAGGTTTTAATTACAGATTGGTTGAAGGAATGGATAACCAAGGCTCTTAATATATTAAAATGTCTACAAATTTCCATAAATTTCTATAAATTTCCATATCGACTAATAATCTTTCAGGGATTATATTTATTTTTAAGGATAAGGTTTATCACTTATTGTACGCCCCCTTTAATCGAGGAGAGGCGAAATTGGCTTGGCACCCGAGGTACGTCTTTAGTAAGGAGGGAAAGCCATTCCTGGAAACAATGACGGCTTTTTTATTTTTCACAACAACTTAAACCTAAATTGAGCGATTTTTTAGATTGGAAATAATACGACTCATTTTTCTGAAAATATTTACAACCCAAAGACCATAATTTTCTATGCCGGAGCTTATT
Source organism: uncultured delta proteobacterium (assembly GCA_963838485.1). Classification (GTDB taxonomy): domain Bacteria; phylum Desulfobacterota; class RBG-13-43-22; order RBG-13-43-22; family RBG-13-43-22; genus RBG-13-43-22. Next base: position 189,818 of record CAWIRY010000091.1, read on the forward strand.
TTTTAAAAATAAACAGGAAAGATGTGATTAAAGGGAGACCCAAAAGCATCTGAGGGTATTTTTGGGCACACCGCACCATCGATATTCTATGACATAATAATGAGCCGACGGATTTCTTAGGTCTGTCCAATAGGTATGGGATTTTCACTTTTTATCCATAAATGATAAAAATTAAGGGCCTGCCAGGCTGCTCGGGTAATTTTAAGGGTAATTCTATCAGCATGGTGAATAATCTTTCCAGCCACATCAAGAATTTTTCGTCTCAAGGTGGTAGCGTAGCTGCTCACTGCGACTACCGGCGCACAAACATCTTCTTTAAAAGCCTCATAAATAAAAAAACCTATCAGCAGGGTAAAATAAAAGGCCGCATTTTGGTGAAATCGTTTAAACGGAAGCTGTTGGCTGCCAAAATCTTTCAAGGCCCGGTTAACCAACTCGTCTCCCCCTCGATCATGATACGACTCTACAATTCCTCCCGAGGTCAACAGGGTGCTCATTCCAGCCTCAACCAGCTCCTTATCCAGTTCTATCTCTCCACCCAGATTGGTGTAGATGATGGTATCCGGACGGGCAAAGTTCAGAAGCATCTGCCTGTCTTTGTACAGGGGACGGCAAAAAATCGCTCTTCGGCCCCGATCCCAACTATCCCGCTGGTCCACAAACTCCACATACTCCCAGACTTGTTCTCCATTTTTATAGGAACCCCAAGTCGAATGGTCTATCTGGGCTACCCGGTTCTTGATATCTTCGTAAAGCTTTCCTCCACAAATATATCCCACCTTCAGCGTTTCAAAAACTTTGAAGATCTTCTGATCAAAAAAACCACTGTCCAATCGAATGATAATCGGCACCTCCGGTCTATATTTTTTCCGGATAAAGGTCACCATGCGACGGACCATCTTCTCGACATCCGTTCCGTGATTGGAGTGCTTATCCCCGCTACGGAAAAGAGCATCGACGATAAATCGACTCCAAGTCATCTGAAGCGGTTGGAATCCTTTTTCTTTCTTATAGGTCGGTTTGACTCCTTCCCGGATCGTAGCCTCGTCATTGTCCATGACCATCGTATCGATACCCAGGATGATCACCGCGGGTTTTGCTATTTGAAGCCGCCATCCAAAAAGTCTCAGCAACACTTGGCGAAATAAATGGGTCCAGTGAAACAAAAGGGATTGATAAAATCGCTTGATCGCATGCGAAGAAAGCATTTGGGAGCTATCGGTCTCAATGGTCTGGGCATAGCCCTCGTCTTTTTTGAGCGTATCAAAATAAACCAAATGCCGACTGGTCCCATCCAACAAAAAACAGAACAATTGCTTAAATATCTCTGTAATGGCTTGCCCTTTACCACTCTTGCGCACCGGGCCAAAAAACTCCTCCAGGTATGGAAACAGGCCGATGTTTCTCAAATAACGAACAAACAACGTCAATCCCGCTCGACTCGTCAACACGTTATCCGTTACTTCTACCTGATCGATTTTGGGGTTGCTTTTCTTTCCATCCGTAGTATGATTCATCTTTCCTCCCACCCATTGGGTTACTGGGTCTTCAAGAGTGTTGTTTCCCGTTCTCTTGTTATACCAAATAGTTGCCCTTTTGGGTGGGTTTTTTTATGCAAAAAATAGATTTTATTAGGTTAAACTTAATCAGGAGGTGAGGAAGGGATTTGATGGGGTAAAAAATTCTATTTGACTGGCAAGTGCAGGCCGATTCTTTCAAAAGGATCGGCCTTTTTGTTTTTAAACCTTTAAACCAATTCCGGGGTAATCTCAAAGTTAAAATCCCCGTTTTTTTCTGGGTTAATGCGGAAGAATCTCTTTGGGATGAAACCACAGACCCATCCTGCCGGTTTTAAGGCAGGGAACAATAAGAAGAAAGAGGTAAAGAAAAATGGAGAATTTTAAAAAAAACGCGGACCAAATTTATAAGGAATTAAAGGCCAGGTTTATAGAGCTTGGGTTCCCTATCTATGGTGAAGAAAAAGATGATGAATATCCTCAATTTTCTTCCCTAATATTTTTTAAAAAACGTGAATCTTTTTTAAGAGTAGCAATCCTTCCCAATGATAGTTCTACTTTTGTTGGGATAGGGATCTGGCAAAGGGAGATTCCCCAAGAAAAGTTTGAGTTTGTTTCCGAGCTGATGAGAATCATTAACAAAAGCCTTGGTCAAAATAAGCTTGGTGCCTTTCAGGAAAATGGAACTTACGTTATAGGTACCGGAATGAACATAACCGGTAGGGCGATTGATAAACTTTTGTTCCACAAAACCTTATATCAATTGTTTTTGGAAGTAGATTTTTATGGGTCGCTCATTGAAGAACAATGTAAATCTGACAAGACGCCAACTGTTCTTTGGAACCGGTTTTTACAAGACCATAAAGATCGTGAGCTTGAGAAGGAAAAAGGAAAGACCCCCAAATTAGTCACGGAATATATATGTTTTGTCTCCATTGGGGAAGACTGTAACTATTTTTAACCCAATTAACCCAGGGGCATTTTCAAATGAGATGTCCCTTTTTTATTTTCAAAATAATAAAAGGGAAGGCCGATTTCCTAAAGGAGTCGGCCTTTTTGTTTTAAAACGCTAAATAAAAAGAGAACGAAAGGGGGTGATGCGCATGTAATTAATTGATAATCACAGAAAGAGTAAACTGGGGTGGCCGATTCTCATCATAGGGATCGGCCTTTTTTATTTCTAAGGCCTTTAACCAATTAAAAACTGAAAGGACAAGACAGATGAGTAATAAGAAACCAAAGATTCAGAAAGATGTTGGACCGGTTTTGGAGAATACTGTTAACTCTGATCCAAAGCCATTAGAAACACCTCAAAACTTAGAATCATCGGAAAATCATGATCTTCCTGTTCAAGGATCGATCAAGAAAGAAGATGATAATGCCTCCCCGGCTATTTCAGGTGAAGGGGAACGGGCTGAAGAGGTGAGGACGATAACCGGTTATGATTCAACGTCCCCCTATGAAGTCTCTTCCACTTCCAATGAAAAATATTCCGGGGCAATTATCGCTGAAACATTCAGAAAATTCAATTTAGCCAGGCTGGAAACCTTAAAGAAAACGGACCTATCTGGTTATCTGGATGAGTGCAAACAGCAGATGATTGGATTATGGAAGGGGATTGTTGGGCTGGAGATCCATAACCATAAGTTCACCACCCTTTTCCATATTAAGATGGGCAGAATTCTAATCGACGTACAGGATACTCTAAAGGATAAAGCGGTATTCTATAAGTGGCGCGATGAGAATTTTGGCAGAAAACACCGGCGGTATTTTCAAGAGGCTCAGCAATTGGCCCAAATGGGTCAATTTGCTGAAGACCATTCCCCCCTGGGGAAAACCAGGTTGCTTGAATTCAACCGCCTCCTGGAATCCACTGGGAAAAGTCTTGACCAATTGTTGAGAGATTATCCTTTTGACGATGCCGTCGAAGATGAAGACGGGGTCCATTTCTCCTTCCATGTCGATGCCATCATCACCTTCTACAGAACCAAAGAAGATCAGGTGATCGACATTGAATTTGGTCAGGCTGAGATAATGGTCTCCCTTTACCGTCGTTCGATTAAGGTCAAGGAGGCCAAGAAGTTAAAAGAGGATCTGGATGCTTCCCAGGACCCGGATAAGAAAAAGGTCTTAGATGATTACATTTTAAATGGTTTGATTTTTCCAGACTATAGCCAACCAACTTCACAATCCCATTCTCACCAAAAGAGTTTAGATAAGCTTTTGACTGATTTGTTGAGATTAAAACCGGAAGGTGAAGGCTACTCGGAGTGGATCATTCAAAATGTAGATTCGGTGGAGACCAATATTTTAGATCAAGCCTTTAATTTCATTATGGAATTAAAGGTAGCCAAAAACAATCAACCGCAAGCTGCAGCTTAAAAGGAGAAAAAAGCTATGAAAATACTTCAAGCAATATCCGACGCGAATATCATTCCAAAGTTTTTTGAGAAGACAGGGAAGAAATTAAATGCCCTGCTCTCTTATCCCTTTATAAAAGGGAATGCCTACGAGATGACCAAAAAATATAGAGAGATGATAGATCTCCTATACTTTGATTCAGGGGCATATTCCATTTATAAGGGAACGGCCCATCATAACCTTTGGGATTATATTAAGTATATTTCCAGGTATGGAAATCTATTTGATGAGGTTTTTAATTTCGATGATGATTTTGATGATCCTGTACATAACAGAGAGCAATTTAATATCCTCTCTGACAAGGTTCTGGATAAGAAGATCATCCCGGTGATTCATGACAATGAAAACCCGCTTGAGGAAATCGGGATATACGTTGAGAATTTTGGGTGTGACTATATTGCCATCGGTTCTACCCAAAAGCTTGGCGATAATTTCTTTACTCAGGTTAAGGAAAAGTATCATGATTTAAGACTTCACATGTTTGGGAACCTTAATCGAAAGATGTTGGCTGACCATAACCCGTTTTCGGCTGATGTAGCCACTTATGCCCACATGTCAACCTTTGATATGATTTATTACTGGGATGACATCGACCAGAAACAATGCCAGATTAAGGTAGGGAGACGAAAAGAGAAGTCGGAAAGCAAAACGACTTATTTTAAGACGTTTCCCCATCGAACAAACCTTGAAGCTTACTTAAAGGCTAATCTGGATTTTAGGTACGAGGATTTGTTGAAATCAGAAGATAATCTTCGGATCGTCAATCTTTTGTACCTGGTCCAATTAGAAGAAACCCTGAATGCCCCTGAACCGGAACCGGAACCGGAACAGGAACCAGGGCAAGAAAACTAACCTTTAACTCCATCAAGCAGGTCCCTGGGGCTTAATTTTTAGCTAAAGCCTCGGGGACTTGCTGGGAAGATCTTCTAACCAGAAGATCAGTTTCCTTGGTCAGGGTAAGTCTGATTCAAGATTTCACGGCCATTTGGGAAATTGGAAAGTTGAAAACGCGCAGCTGCGCGTTTTGCATCTGGAAAAAGTTTTCCGAGGCAGAAATTAACAACTGTTTCGGATAACTCACTAAGCTCATGACTAAATTATTACCTAAATTAAAACATTTAAACTTTTCTTTTACAGTTCGTCGAGGGTTTAGTAGGTAACCCCATGTAATTATTGAGCCGTTCTTTGAAAATCTCAAAAACGTAGTGCCACGGATAAATGGTATTTTGTTTGACAGAAGTGAACATAATGGTTATTAATGAAGTGTCCTATAAAGGAGACTTCTTATGTTTGCTCGTGTCAAAAAATCCGGGAACAATCAATATCTCCAGATTGTCGAGAATCGCCGTGAAGGCCGGAAGATCCACCAACGGGTCCTGGTTACCTTGGGCCGCATGGATCAGCTTCAAGCCCGGGGTGAGATTGAGACCTTGATTAGATCGCTATCCCGTTTTTCGGAAAAAGCCCTTTTGATCCTCTCAGGCAAAGGGGATATCCAGGCCTCAGCGAAGAAGATTGGCCCCGGTCTTATCTTTGAACGGCTGTGGAAAGAACTCCAAATAGGGAAAGTGATTAAGTCCCATCTGGGTGAGAGGAAGTTTGAGTTTAGAGTGGAACGGGCCATCTTCCTCACCGTTGTCCACCGTTTAATGGTTTCCGGTTCTGATCGTTTCTGCGACAAGTGGCATCGGGATTATCGTTTAGAGGGAGTAGACCATCTTTCTTTGCATCACTTATACCGGGCCATGGCCTTTCTGGGGGAGGAGATGGCCGATCAGCAAGACCGGACCCCTTTTTCTCCCCGCTGTATTAAGGACTTGATGGAAGAAGATTTGTTTCAGGTCACTCGTACTCTTTTCACTGGCCTGGACTTATTCTTTCTGGATACTACTTCCCTCTATTTTGAAGGGGAAGGGGGGCAGACCCTGGGTGAAAAGGGACACAGTAAAGATCATCGTCCAGATCTGAATCAGATGGTGGTTGGCACCCTTATCGACGACACGGGAAGGCCGGTTTGCTGTGAGATCTGGCCTGGAAACACGGCGGATGTGAAGACCTTGGTCCCCGTAGCCGACCGTGTCCGCCATCGGTTTGGGGTCGGCTCTTTTTGCCTGGTAGCTGATCGGGGTATGATCAGTCAGGAGACGATGAAGGAACTGGAAGATAGAAAGCTCCCCTATATCCTGGGCGCTCGAATGCGTCTGGTCAAGGAAATCAGGGAAGAGGTCCTCTCCAGGGCGGGACGCTATCAGGAAGTCGTTCCCGAAGGGATCTCTTCCAAAGACCCGGCTCCGCTTAAAGTCAAAGAAGTTTTCCTGGAAGGCAAACGCTATATCGTCTGCCTTAATGCCAAACAGGCCCGCAAGGAGGCCTGGGATCGCCAGGTCATTTTAGAAGCCCTGGGAGAGAAGCTGAAAAACAATCCCAAGGCCCTGATTGGCAATAAGGGATACCGGAAGTATCTCACTCTGGACCGGGATCTCCTGACCATCAATCAAAACAAAGTAGACGATGAGGCCCGTTTTGACGGCAAATGGGTCCTCCAGACCAACACCGACCTGCCAGCGGCCAGGGTGGCTCTGAAGTACAAGGAACTTTGGCAGGTCGAGCAAGTCTTTCGGGATATAAAGTCTGTGTTGGAAACCCGACCCATCTTTCATCAAAAAGACGAAACGATCCGGGGCCATGTGTTTTGCAGTTTCCTGGCTTTGGTCCTGAGGAAAGAATTGCAAAACCGTTTAGAGAAATCAGGATACTCTTTCGAGTGGTCCGATATCAAACAGGATTTAAAGGCCCTTCAGGAAGTCACCATTACCGACCAGGGCAAGCAGTTCGCCATTCGCACAGAATGCCTTAGGACTTGCGGCAAGGTCTTCCAGGCTGTGGGGGTGGCTATCCCTCCCACTATCCGTGAATTATAAGATTTTCAAAGAGCAAAATGTAGTGCCAAGAACATTTTGAGGACTTCTATGTCCCCGTTATTGCTAGGCTTGTTTTTTACAAGTGTTGAAGATCAGTTAAAGATAGGAGGATAAAATGACTTGGTCAAAAGTAAATCTGAAAAGATTTAAAGATAAAACTCTCCCTGAAATCGTTTGGCATGATCCTGATTATTTTTTTTGGGGAATTGCAAACAATGTTTTTAAAGGACCTCTATCCCGAGAGGCCACGGAAATCGATTATAAAGCTCGGAATATCAAAATTCCGCAAGAAGAAGGTAGGGACAAGATGGTTGCTCAATATAATATTCACCGTCCAACTGGTAAGTTTGGAGATATGGAAATAGTTGAAGAATCCGAATATCAATATAAACATAGTATTAGAAGGGACACCATCGATCTTTCTGTTCCAAGGGAAATCTATCCAAAAGACAAATTTGGTAACAAAATGATGATTAAACAGGTTCAAAAGATTCTATTTAAAAAAGATATCCAATTAACTAAAGCCTTTTGTGAAGAGTTTTTCGATAATAATGATAACTTTGTCTGAAATGATTGATTGACCTCTATTGAATCCTCTGGATCGGAGAAGATTCACTGGCACAGGTTCACCTTCAGGGTTTTCCATGCCGGCGGCCAGGTGCTTAACGCTTTTTCAATCCAGAGGATTCCTTTCCTCAATAAGACCATTCATATAGTCCCCTACCAGAGGGTCAAAGTAATCCTGTCTGCCCATCTTCTAGAATCTAACCTAAAGCCCCTTTCCACCTTTCTTTCCTTCTATTCCTCTTTCTCTTCCTATCCTTCCCTAATCTCCAATTTCATCACACTCATAGATCATATTCAGTCGCTTCCTTAGGGCTGGTCCTTTTTTATTTCTTGATGTCCTCTCCAATTCTCTCCCTGCCTTCCTTTTAAGCTAAAAAAACATTTGCTATTTTGTGAATCTGCTTATATAAGTGATGGAGTTTACATATTTATTAGTTGAAGGGAATGCAAAAATGACCAAAACGGACCTAATTAAATCTCTGTCTAAAAAACAAAATATAACCCTGGGTCTAGCAGAAGAATTGGTTGAATTAGTCTTTAAGAGTTTTTCGGATGAATTAGGAAATGGCGGCAGGATTGAAATCAGGGGATTTGGAAGTTTTTATGTGAAGGAATATGGATCATATGAAGGACGGAACCCAAAAACTGGGAAAGAGATTTTCATTAAAGAAAAGAGATTGCCTGTTTTCAAGGTGGGGAAAGAATTGAAGAAGAGGGTAGATTTGGGGATTTGACAAAGTTAAAATTTTGGTTCTTTGTAGGGTGGAAAGGGGATAGACTTGGTTGCAGGCGTTGAATTAGCTGGAAAAAAATTGGAAAGGAAATAATTTCTTCCTGAAATCGTTTAAATTCAATTCTTGAAAAAACAGAAGGGTACAAACGCTAATCGTTGATGAACCCTTCCTGTTTACTGGTCCCATTCCAAGGAAAAATCTCCTATTTACTATTCCTAAAAACGTGTATAATGAAGTCCATTCAAGGCCCTGATCAGTAAAATAACCCGTCTTCCAGCAACGTCACTTTATCCTAAAGTTTTTGATGGCTGAAAGAGGAGGATATAGAGGAGGATTTATGGGAAGGAAAATATTTATTAAACTGATAAGATTGATTGCTTTTATTACAGTAATTATGAACTGTGCTTTAGTCCATTCGGCTGAATCGATTCGTGTTGGTAGCACCCTCCCGGCCTTTACGCTAAATGTGCCGGATTCGCCGACAGCTAAGGCTTACTTAGGTCTTGGGGGGGAAAAAAATTTTACCCTATCTCAAATCAAGGCTAACTTTTTTATCCTTGAATTTTTTGATGCGTATTGACCGATATGTCAGAAAATGGCGCCGATGGTCAATCGGCTTTTTACCAATATTCAGGAAAACAGGGAACTGGATAAAAACATCAAAATGATAGCGATAGGAATTGGAGATCACCCCGATGAGATTGCCATGTATGGCAAGAAATTCAAAGTGAAATTTCCCATGGTGCCCGATCCCGACAAGAATATTTCCGGCAAGATCAAAATTGAAGGCACGCCGACTCTCTTCTTGATAAACAAGAACGGCAAAGTACTCTATAGCCATACCGGATTCCTAGAGGATTTAGATGTTTTGTTGACCGAAATCAGGAAAAATGCCAAATAAAACATCACAATACGGGTTTCCGGCTGGCCGTCCAAGCCCCAACAACCAGCCCCGGGCCCGTCCCGATCGAAGCCGTTTGAACCCGTGTAATGGATCTGCCCGGGATGGGATACCTTCTCCTATTTACTTTTGTTAAAAATGTTTTATCTTTTATATCATCAGCTATCCTAAACAAGGATGGTCAATTGGGTAAATATTTGAGTCGACGTTAATTATAGCTTATAAGGGGTATTACGAATAACCAATAAAGGGGAAAATTGAAAGACCAGGGGCTTCGAGAAAAAAGCACCTTAAAAAAGCAGGGTTTGAAAAGAGATTGTTGATCAATCCGAAGTAAAATAGAAGGAGTAAGATGTTAAATAAAGCTTATAAGACCATAATTTCTCTTTGGATTATAACCGGTATTATAGCGGTTTTTAGTGGATATGGGCAATGTAATGATTTTAAGGATAATATTTATCCTGTTGGAGAACTTAAGCCAATCGACAGCGTGGCCAAGTTAAAAGTCGGCGATCCGGCTCCGGATTTTACCCTTCCTGCCGTAGCCGGGGGCAAAATATCCCTTTCCCAATACCGGGGGAAGAAAAATGTCGTTATTTCCTTTGTTCCGGCCGCCTGGACGCCCGTTTGCTCCGGACAATGGCCGGGTTACAATATTTTTAAAGACTTGTTCGTTAAGAATAATGCGATCCTGCTGGGTATCACGGTAGATAATATCCCCACACTTTACGCTTGGACTCGGCAAATGGTCCCTGACAATAAAAGCTTGTGGTTTCCTGTATTGTCCGACTTCTATCCCCATGGTGCAGTAGCCTCGGAGTACGGGGTGCTTCGTTCAACGGGGGTGAGCGAGCGGGCTTTGTTCGTTATTGATAAAAAGGGCATCATTCGATTCATCGACGTACACGACATCAATGAGCGTCCGCCGCTCAGTGAAATTGTCAAGGCACTGGAAGAGGTGAACAAGTAAGGTTATTTGAAGCCCCTGGGTGCTGATTTGAGGACCGGCCAGGTTCTGGAGTCCGGTCTCCGCCTGGCTCACTTCACCTCTTCAAATAAAGCCATCCTACCCGCCCTACACTAAGTTTTCAATGGGTAGGTGTCTTAATTACCCTGGCAGAGGGCTGCAGGTGGCAGGTGCTGGCGAGAGGTTAACAGGGAGAAGATATCTTTTCGATGGGTTCAATACGAAGTAGAAATTGATATCAAAACAACTGAGAACGGATCCAGGAATCCATGCTGCTGTCCAACTGTAGCTTCCCATGCCGTTTTTCGGATTAAGCCTGATGTTGCAGGCCGACTTCTGGAGCTCAAAAAATGATCCCCAACAACTTCAAGAGCGGGCGGGAAGATGCAAACTCCCTTCCCGTAAAGCTTTCTATCTAGGCCACCGGCACAACTCCGCCGCTCAGGTCCGCATAACACGGAAGATTGTGGGGACATGGTTTTATTACGGCCTGGTTTGATGGCTATCAGGATCCCCTGTGGCTGAAACGGTATCGGTGTCCGGATTGTGGTTGTGTGATACGATTACGACCCTGGGGATATTTTAAGCGTTTTCAAGCCTCCATTTTAACCATTCGGGATTGTCTGATCTATCGGGTCGTCACCCATCGGTGGAAAGCCGGCCCCTCTCCCCCTCGCCAACGTCATTGGTTCAAGGCTTTGAGGAAACAGCTGTTAATCCATCGAGGGCTTGACCAAACCGAAGACCTTCAAAGTGGTTTTGATTGGCTGTTGGAACAGGGGATCATCCCCGTGAGCCGGACCACTTAATCCGCCATTGGCTTCTTGGTTCATCCACCCTACCGAAGGCTTTCGTTGTTCTTTCCCGGAAGTGTGGTTACAACGGAAAAAATAACGAAAGAGGAGGAACCAATGGACGAAGAACAAAAAAAACAGATGGCCGTGTTTCGTTTTGGCGCCATCGCCGATTTAGTCGGCGGGGTCAAGCTGGAACGAGGCGAACGGGAACGGCTGATAAAGGACAAGTGCCAGCGAAAGTGGGTGATCCCCTATTCGGAGCGCAGCCGGCTGACCCGGACGACTATCAGGCGTTGGATTAAACAGTATGACGGACGATTAGAGTCGTTGTACCCCGAAGACCGCTCCGATGCCGGAAAGAGCCGGACCCTTTCTGAGGAAACGCTTCTGGCCCTTACGTCCGCCCGCAAGACCTTCCCTAAAGCCCCCGTCCGAAAGCTGATCGAGCAACTGGAACAAGCCGGATGGGGAAAGCTCTCCCCGACGACCGCTTATCGGTTTTTACGGGACCGGGGGTTGATGAAAGCCCAGCAGATAATCCCCGAAGACCGCAGGAAGTTCGAAGCCGAACTGCCCAATGACTTGTGGCAAAGCGATGTCTTGCATGGCCCCTTAGTAGAAACCGGCGGAAAAAAACGCAAGAGCTATCTAATCGCCTTTATCGACGATTATTCCCGGTTAGTTCCTTATGGGGAATTTTATCCCAGTGAGTCTCTGACTTTCTATCTGAAGGCGTTAGAACTGGCTTTAGCCACCCGGGGGCTGCCCCGTAAAATTTATGTCGATAACGGGGCTGCCTTCCGCTCCCATCACCTGGAACAGGTGACCGCTTCTTTGGGTATCGCCCTGATCCATGCCCGTCCTTATAAACCCCAGGGCAAGGGTAAAATAGAACGCTTTTTCAGAACCGTTCGCTCCGATTTTTTATCCGGATTTAAGGGAACCACTTTTAAGGAGCTGAACCAGGCCTTTGAGATCTGGCTGCGGGAAGTCTATCATCAGCGCAAACACAGCGCTACGGGGTATCCCCCCTTCAACCGTTTCGCCTCCCGCATGGAGTGCTTACGGCCCGCCCCGGCCAACCTGAAAGACTATTTTCGTCAAGCCGCCCGTAGACGGGTAGCCAAAGACCGCACCGTCAGTTTGAACGGAAAACTCTTTGAAGCCCCGGTCGGTTTAATCGGCCAACAGGTGGCCCTGCGTTACCATGAAACCGATCTCGAACAGGTCGAAGTGTTCTTTAAAAACCAATCCTACGGTTTTTTATATCCCGTCAATCTCCAGGTCAACAGCCGGGTCAAACGGGATAAAGATAACCGGTTGGTCCTGGAAACGTCCGACTCATCGGCCTATCACGGCGGGGCGCTGTGGGAAAGGAGCCACAACTCATGACCGCCCAGTATCGCACCTTCTTCGGTCTTTCCCGGGAGCCCTTCCGCTCCGATTTAAACCTCAAGGAAATTCTGAAAACCCCGGCTTTATCAGCAGTCCAGGACCGTTTCGATTACACCGTCCGCCTGGGCGGGATCGCCTTAGTTACCGGTGAAGTCGGCTCCGGTAAATCCACCGCCTTGCGCTATGTGGCCGCCCAACTCCATCCTTCCGAATACCGCACGGTCCCCATCACGGCCACTCCGGGTTCCATCCTGGAACTCTATCGTCTCATCCTGGCTGAACTGCGCATCGAAAAAACCAGCTCTTCCCGGGCGGTCCTGACCCGCCTTATCCAAAAGGAAATCCGCGACCTTTATGAAGCCAAAAAAATAAAACCCATCCTGATTATCGATGAGGCCTCTCTCCTGCGCCTGGAGGTCTTTGCCGAACTTCATACCCTCACCCAGTTCGATCAGGATTCCAAACCGTACCTGCCCATTATCCTGGCCGGTCAAAGCCCTCTGATCGATCAACTTATCTTCCGCACTTCCCACCCCTTGGCCTCCCGCATCCTGGCCCGTTGTCATCTCAAAGGCGTCTCCCGCAAGGAAATGGAAGCTTATCTGATCCATCACCTGGCCCTGGCCGGCCTTAAAACCAACCCCTTCGAAGAGGCGGCTATCACCGCTATCCAACAAGGTTCCGGCGGTCTCTTCCGCAAAGCTAATCACTTGGCTCGGGGTGCCCTAATTGCCGCCGCCACTCAGCAATCCCTTACCGTCACCGCCGAGCATGTCCGCCTGGCTGCTACAGAAATCTTCTAACTTTTCCCACCCAGGATTTTAATGTCCTGGGTGGTCTTTTCCCCCAATTGTTTCTTCGATGACTTGCGGTAGGCTAAATAACTTGGATAATTTTCTTTCGGCCCATCTAATCAGAAATCTTATGACCATTTAATTTGAAAAACTACACGTGGGAACCTGTCGTCCCGATGTTAAGGGAGAAATTCAAGTGGAGGAAACCACAAGAATGAGAGTACTGATGCGGAGCACAGGGACGGACCAACTCGTAGTAGTGTTGAAGTTCCTGTAATGGGAATGGAGCGAAAGGGTTGAATCATCTGTCCTTGCCTTTTGGTCAACCAGCGATGGGAGGAGCCATGAGGCAAGGCAAGGTTGCTATAAAAGGCAACTGGATGATAGGAGCCGGATGACGGGAGACTGTCACGTCCGGTTCTGTGAGGGCCTGGGGGTGAAATTCCCCCGGGCCACTCGACTTGCCCATTGAGTAGCGGAAACAATGAAATCCAATCTCCACTTTCTAGAAATGTGCCCATAAACGCAACCCTATTTTTCTATTGACATTTTCCCTAAAAGTCGTTATATAATCAATATTATTATAAATTATTGAGCAAACGTCCCAACTTAACCCCGAACCTATTTGGACAAGGAAATGAAGCGGGAGATTCAGAAATTACTTATACGAAGCCGCCAGAGGGTTCTCTGTCCTTTTGGAGGCTTTTTGATATAGTCTTTCCTTCATAAATTTCTCTAATTCCGTATTGATATTCTGGAAGATAATTAAATAGAAGACTAAAAAAGGAGGTAATCTTTTGTTAAAAGAGATGAGTCGAAGGGAATTTTTGATTGCATCAGCAACAATGGGTGCTATCTTGTCCATTACCCCAAACATATCTTTAGCTCAGGAACCAAAGTCAATTCAGCTTTCGAAACCCCAAATTGGCAGTGGTAATTCCTTAATGCAGGCATTATGGAAGAGGATGTCTTCAAGGGAATTCAGTCCGGAACCGTTGCCTGTAGAGGTTCTTTCAAATCTCCTATGGGCGGGGTTTGGAATTAATCGTCCTAACGGCAAGCGTACTGCCCCCTCTGCAATGAATTGGCAAGACACCGATATCTACGTTATTCGTCCCGACGGTCTTTACCTCTACGACGCCAAGGCAAATGAATTAAAGCTGATGTTCGCCCAAGACCTGCGTGGGCTCGCTGGAATCCAGGCCTATGTCAAAGAGGCCCCCGTGAATCTAATCTACGTTTGTGATTATGCAAAGATGAAAGGATCGGATGAAGACAAACACTTTTTTTCTGGTGTCCACGCCGGAGTAATCGCACAGAACGTCTATCTCTACTGCGCTTCAGAAGGATTGGCAACTTGCCTCAGAGCATTGATCGATAGACCTGCTCTCGCAAAAGCCATGAAACTACGTCCCGATCAGAAAATCACCTTGGGACAGGCGGTGGGATATCCAAGAAAGACATCGTAGAGGATAGAAACCAACAGAACGGGTTGTTGACTCAACTCAACTTAGTGGGCTTCCTTTCTGTGACTGTTAAAGTAGTTTCCAAACTCATTCGGGTTAGGAGGGGGCATGAATAAACAAAAGGCGGATAAAAATCAAAAAAAATGGACCGAGAGGATCGGGCTGATCTTCGGGGTGGGTTTTATTCTTTTCCTCGGCGGAGTGGGTTTTAGCCAGGGCAATGACTGGGGTCTTCTTCCCTGGAAATTGAATCTGGAAGAATTAAACCGGGTCTTCAAAGAGAAATATAAAACCGGCCAGATCCAGGAAGACAAGCAACGGACCGAAATTGAATTTCAGTATTCACCCAACAAGTCGGTAAAGGTCAACAGTGGAGAGCTGATGGCCCTGATGAGCTCGACGGACTCTTCCACCCCAGGCCGCCTCTTCGGTTACGCCTATGAGGGGAAATTTTTTGGCCGGGTCATTCTCTTCAAAGACCTTCCGGAGCTTTTTCCGGAATCAATCAATAACCGCTTAAAAGAATCATATCCCCAGGGAAGGGTATATCGAACCTTTGGCACGACTCGTTCTCCCTCTATATTTGAATTTAAGTCGGATAAAATCTACGTCTTTACCACCGGAAGAGGAATATTTTTTTATGAACCGAATCTCTTGGAAGTGGTGGCCAAAAAATATCAAGGTCAGTATGACGAGAAAGAGAGGAGATTTGAAGAGCAAGAGAGTAACAAGCCGATTCCCCCCTAAGGAAAGCCCTTCAAATCTCTTCTAAAAAAAAATCCATCAGGATGTCCAAGTTCTATATAAGGAAGGAATATATGGTTGAATTAATGGGACGCTACCGGGAACCCAGGCGGCTAACCAAACTCTATTTTCGCTATAGGAAGGTTCCTTTAATTTAAGTTCTTAAACTACGGCATGAGCTGGGAATGTGGCGTAAGATATGGTCCGCAAACCAGTATTTACCTAAACACGCAAAAGAAAAATTCAAACCTACTCTCCATAGATAAGAATTATGTCCCTACTTCAACAGATGAAGGTGACGAGCTTTACCCTAATGGGATATTTGTATTCAATGTTACTAAAATGATCGAGTATATCAGAACTCATAAAGATGAAATACCGACAGAAAGTATAGAGGTTAAAGCCTATGTAAAGGGCTTTTCAGGGCTAACCGAAAGCCATATTGACAAAGTAGATATTGAAGTTCCCCTTATTTTGGCTGAAATAAGCCCAGGAAGATACAATGTAATTGATGGTAACCACCGACTTGAAAAAGCATATAGGATGGGTAAGAGTTTTATTTCAGCCTACAAGTTGAAACCGGAGCAACATCTGCCATTTTTGACTTCGTTGAAGGCATACCATGCCTATATTGCTTATTGGAATTCCAAAATTGGTCAGAACAGTTAAAGTTACCCTGTCTCCCTTCCTTCTTAAACTTTACCTATAATACCTCTTCTTTCTGCTTTATTCCACCTTTAATTGTCACCAATTTCTGGAGAGAGATGCCCGGAGGGGATTACTCCTGTGGTGTCTTGACTGCATTCGACTTTTTCAAGGAGATCTCATCAAAATATGGCAAAAGATTATTTTTTCTTGTTAATAGATCATTTTTAATCACTTCGTCTACCCCCTCGACAGTGATGGCGAACTCACCTGTTTCGACCCGCTGAATCCAACCCTTTTCCTTGAGGTACCAAATATGAAACGCTGCCTCTTTATCTGGAAGGTCAATCAGCCTCCCTATTTCATAGAGTCCAATTCCGGGTTTGTTGGAATCCCGCCTGCGTGCAAAATAGAGCATTAAGAGTATGGCCTGGTATAATCTTGTCTCCTCCTCGGCGGTCTCAGATCGTGGGGCGTAGGAAAAGATATTATTTTGATAATCATTCTCCACCTGATGATTATCATCATAAGCACTTCGCTCCTTTGGGTCAGAGAGGATACGATAGGCGGTAATAAGGTTTTCAAATTTCCTTTCGTCTCCCGTTTCTAAATTATCTGGATGGTACCGTTTTGCTAGCAGTCGGTAGGCCCGCTCTATCATTTCATGGTCTGCACTTGGATCGACCTGGAGAATTTTATAAAATGCCTATTGACTTAGTTCATAATGATAATGATCGTCCCCCTCACTTGTGGTACGGAATAGACAAACGATACTTCGAGCGCAGCTGGCTTGATTTTCAGAAAGACTTTCTCCCTAAAGAAGGTTGCGCGAAGCATTTGCATGATCCGAGAAGGCTCCATGGATTCAAATCCGCCGGATTCTGACGCGCTAAAGCCTGATTTATACGCTACAGAGTTATTCCGGATTGCAAGTGATGTCGGACAAAGATCAGCCTGACGACGAGAACTAAATTTCATAAGGTCCATATCTTTTTTATGAGCTAAGTCAATAGGCATATTTTATAATAATCAACCGGGGTCTCTTTTTCCATTGGCATTACCTCCTTCCCATCAATCAAATTAATTCACTGACTTCTTTGAAACATTCCGGTATCTTGGTCTTTTGCGCCCCCTTTTACGGGTTCTTATCTTAACGCCTCCCGAGGGCTTCGTCAAAAGGAAAAAATGACCTACTCCCCCTTTTGGGTGAAAGTGTTAAATTTAACAAAAAGGTAATGCTTTAATGAAATATCAATAGGATGGGCTTCTTGAAAGCGTTAAACCTCCAGTTTGAATAAATTTGAATAAAATGGAAGAGTTGAAACGGTAATCGTTAATGCCATCTTGATCGAACTTTTGAACTTCCAAGTATTTGAAGGGAAATTCCCATGATGGATTAAAAGTCTGGAAGTTGTCAGATGAAGGTGTTTGAATTCTTCTCGGGCACATTCCTTTGAGATAAGATAAAAAAATAACTTTTTCCCTAAAAAAATCCTTGACATAATAAAAAAAAATGGGTATGAAAAAAGACAAGTCAAAAAAAATTTGGGATGGAGGGGGGGGTGGTGTCAGGATTTTAGAATAATGTAAGGAGGTTAGCAGTTTTAGTTTTAAGGAATGGAGTTTAGGTTTTTAGGAAGAAGAGAGTATTTTAAAAACACTAAAAAAGGAGAAAAAGAGATGATGAAAAAATTAGGCTTGCTTGCTTTTATTCTGGGCCTGGTCATTGCTTTTGCCATGCCGGCCTTAGCCTTCACCATCGACGGCGCCAAAGGTGAAAAGATGTATATCGGCGGCGTCATCATGACTGATTTCGGTTTATGGAACCGGAGCAGTGAACTGCTCGGAGGGCCAGGTACTTCGAATGTGAGCAGTAGAACTGAATTTATTGACCAGGTCCCTTTGCATTCCGTTTTACACGGGACCGTGGAAGCCGGCCCTACGGGCATGCTCTGGGAATTCGGGAATGGAGAGGATAGAAACATTTCTTCCCTTGGTGGAATAGAGCCCTCACCTACTGCTTATGTTGAAACCCGGTTACTTTACGGCTGGTACAATTTTGGAAACTGCCAGATCCAGGCCGGTAAAAACCACGGGCAACTCTACAGCGTCGTTCCCTGGCAGGTCATGGGGGTTTGGGAAGCCCATGTGTACGGGTTCGGTTGGGGCGCTATTTATGACCAACGGAACGCCCAGGTCCGGTTTACCCAGAACGTAACCAAGGAGGTTGGGTGGCAGATTTCTTTTGTGGATCCGGACCAATACGCCAACTCCATAGCTTCCCCAACTAATAAAAATTCTTATGCCGTCCTGCCCCAGATAGACGCCAAAGTCATGCTGAATTTCGGGATAGTCAGTTTATACCCGGCCTTTGGCTGGCAAAATGTCAAATGGGATAACACCGTTAACGGTGCTGATGATAACATGACCAGTTGGTTCGGGCTCTTACCGGTGGTTGTCAAGGCCGGTGGTTTTACCGGAACCATCCAGGGCGGAATCGGCCAGAATATTCAGGCCTTTACTACCTTTGAAAGTTATAATTATGTGCAGGTCGGTACAGCGATCAAAAACACACAAGCTATAAATGGTTTTGTTGATTTGGCCTACACCTTCGGTCCGGCAACCCCTCATATCTATTTCGGCTATGATAATATGAAAAATAGCGATGCGTGGACGGTCGGGAATAACTACAACACCCGGATGATGTACGGTGCCAGCATCAACTACATGATATCCCCACAATTCTTTGTGATTCCGGAATTTACCTATTATGATTATGGGCAGCTTCCGAACGCGGTTGGTAATCCGGATATCGGCAAGGAATGGATCGGCGGCGTTCAATTCCGGTTTGTATTCTAATTTAACCTGAACCATTTTACCCAAGACCCTGGAGGGGCACCCCTCCGGGGTTTTTTTTGCCTTAATCGGTTAAATCTTGCCGCCCTTCACTTTTAGATAGGGCAAGAAGGAGAATAGGCAGAGACGAAGGAGAAAGTGCGGGATGGAAGGAACTATTGAGGACCTCTCAAACCATCGGCTCTTATTTCTCTCCTTTTTTTCTACTTCTAAAACAAAAGGGACATCCAGATCCTTTGTTTCTGTTGTGGATAGTCGCCTTCCATTCATGACCTTTTGGACAGAGCCACCACACTTTTATGGCAGATTGTGAGAAAACCTGATTAGGGGTTAAAGTTTCATTCTTGGTTGGATGCCATTCTTGGGATAACTTCGGGTTTTTGGCTAAAAGTGTTTTTTGGGGGTTTCTAGGTTTAAGTGGACATTGAGGGCAGCCGGTTCCATCGCTTCTGCTGTGGATAGTCGCCTTCCATTCATGACCATTTTGGCATCGCCACCAGACAATTTTTGGACTCCCGCGGGTAACATCTTTGGGAGTCAAATTGCCATTTTTAGAAGGATGCCACTCCTTCGCTACTTTAGGGTTAACAGTTTTGAGACAATTTTCCTTACAAGATCTACGTCCTGAACAGAATGGACAATTCCAGCCCCTAACAGTTCTATAATAAACCCAGGTTTCATATTCATGACCCTTTGGACAGATCCACCAGACTGACTTGCAGGCATTTGGCTTAATATCCTTTGGGGACATTGGATTCTTTCCTGGATGCCATTCTTTAGCTAAAGCAGGGTATAGATATTCAAGACTTTCTTCTTCTGATTTTGCTTTCCAGAATGGCACTGTAATTTCTCCCAAAAGACATTATATTTATTGACTTTTTATCATTAACGGGGAGAAAATCAAGAATAAAGTAAAGGAGTCTTTGTTGACAACTTCTCAATAAGGAGGGTCCGGAGATCTGTACACCAGCTTTGACCGTTTGAAGTGCAAGGACGACGTTATGGAACATCAAAATAAAAGTATCATATAAAGCCGCACTTCTATCCCTATTCGTCTTTCCTGGCGTTGGCCACCTCTATTTAAAAAGATATTGGAGGGGTCTGGTTATCATGTTTTTTCCCCTTGCCGGATTAGGGTATATGATCTGGTTCGTCACGGTATCTGTACTTAATCGCCTTGACGACATTATGGTTATGATGCAGGGTAGTGCCAAGAACCTGCAAGACCTACCAGAACATTGTCGGATCAAAAATGTTTACCACAGGACTATATCAAGAAGTTGTTTCCTATGGTATTATTTGCTCTTTGGATATTCTCCGTACCTACATACTTTGAAGAGCATTTCAACGTCGGTTTCATGAGAAAGGGGCCTCTCTTCGGAGATAACAATCTTGTGTAGGAGCATCATCATCTTTGCCATTACTGGTGTAAGAGAGCGTCTACGAGCCATTACGATAACATCTCCGGTAGCAAGAATCAGTTCATCACCTTCGGGGTCTATCTTCTTAAAACCCTTCCATTCAAAAGGGAAAGACATATAATCTTTTTTCATGCCTACCTGATTTCGCCAAGCGATTGTTCGTTGTCCAATTGCAAAACCACAATCCCCCCTACCTAATTCTGTATCATCATAATATAAAAAAATTGGTTCATTTTTAAACGCTTTTAAAAACGTTTTTAAGGCATTATTCTTTTTCTTGTTCGGAATATCATTATAAGCATAGAAACACGAATCATCTGAAATTAATTCCCCCACAGAAACAATAAATTCTTGT
>CAWIRY010000092.1:0-6144 GCA_963838485.1 uncultured delta proteobacterium
CAGCTTAACTAACCCCGTTCAATTAAACCCCTCACCTCCTCCTTTCCCAGTCTCGATAAATTTTTTGAAATTATCAAAGTTTCTGAAATTGGGGCGTTCCTAATACTTGCTTTTCACGTCTCTAAAATACCATGGCCAATATTTCATGTATATTTTTTTGTATGAGACATAAAATTATTATAATATTACATTAAAAGTCATTACAAAAAATGAACATAGTTAAACGATCAGATTGAAAACAAGGGCGGCCTTTGAATTTTTATAGGGACATTAGTTGGAGGAAGGGAGGTAGGATACGAGCAGGGGAAAAGCTGTGTGAGAATCTGTGTGAGAAAAACATTGTAAAATTGACCAAAATCAGCTAAGATTGCCTAAAATTGACCAAAATCAATCAAAAGAAAATATGAATAATTTCAAAAAGATATCCTAAATTGAGGAGTTTAGGAAGCTAGAGGGTTAGTTACTTCTAATCCGTAGGTCGCAGGTTCGAATCCTGCCAGGCGCGCCAAGGTTATCAAGCAGTTATCATTCTTCATTTTATCGTGCTCCCCCAAACTGTATAGTTTTCGTATAGTAGACTTTTCGATCAGAGAGCTGTCAGGCGATCCTGAAACCTCAAGTTAATCGAAAGGATTAGTCCGAAAAGGGTCTGGTGCTCTACAGCACGAAAGAACGGGTTGATCGCTTCCTAAATTCTTTTGTAATCGGACACATAGCGTGAGCCGAGCAAAATGTCCCACAACGGCGTGGTAACACCGAAGTTGGTGTTGGCATGGTAATGATGGATATGATGATTGGCCGCCCAGTTTCGGGCCAGAACCTGGTGAAAACGGTGATGGTGGATGATGAAATGGCTCAGCCCATAGATGACGTAGCTGAAGGCTATTGTGCCGGTCTGCAAAAATGCATAGTTCGTGGGTATAAGCAAAACAAATACGCCTAATAGCCCCAACAGAATCAGTGCGGGAAAAAAGAAAGGTAGGGCATCGTAGCCCAGCGGATTCTCATGATGCGCACGGTGGCCCTGTACCATGATCTGCACCGATCCATGGAACAACCACCGGTGAAAGGAGTATTCAAAAAAGCTGAAAAGAAACAAGCCAAATAGGATGGTTAGAAAAACCGCGACAGGATCGAGTTCACTATGGCGCAGACCCGCAAAGATCATCACCACACCTAACGGGATATCGACAGCGAATTCAGCCCAGTAATTAAGCGGAGTCTTGGACATCTTCGATATGGTGGCCAATACAATATTGAACAGGTGCTTTATTATTTGTCCCCGCATAGTCAACCCTCTTCGTTGATCATATCTTTGGGTTTTTAATCCACGCGCCCACAAGGGGCGCATCTGCGTCTGGCGGAAACTGGAATCCAGGAATCGCAAATTGATACCATCATCGCACACCGCGGTAAAATACTCAATAGAACTCAATTCCGAATATTATTTGTGCACTTTTTTACCTAAATCGTCAATTGTCAAGATCAAAGATTTGACCCTCCACGCCCTAAGAATTGTGACGATCTTAAAGGGCCGGCTTACCGCCCTGGTAGGATTCAAGAAGCCTGGAGGATTTTTAACAATTTTATATCGGGTAAAGGTTTATTGTGGGTTGGTCTTGAGAATGGATCAGACCTTTAAGGCCCTCATTCCGAATCCTCTAAACGACACACACTAAATCTGTTTGAACCCCACTATACCTGTTTTTTGAAATACCTCTCCCCTCCCCCAGAAATATAAGCTTTTTCTAGCGGATATCTATTTAACAGGGTGAACGGCTATGACTTCCCATATACCCAACCAGCGTGAACAAATGGTCCGATATTAGGGCTTCTATGTAACGTTTTCCGAGGAACCACGAGCAGGATTGTCAAGCATAAATTGGCAAACCAAGGACCACCGCGAAGCGGTTTAGTTCTTCGTCCTGGAATCGGTAATGCAATTCAGAACCAACGCGATTTTGAAATTTAAAAGAATTGGCCTCAAATTTTCCATTTGACATAGCTTTTTATGAGTCTTATAATGAATCAAAAAGAGTCAAGGAGGGAATCATGGGGCAAATAACCCTCCGGGGAATCGAACCGGAAATCGAGCAAAAAATAAGACAAATGGCCAAAGAAAAGCATCAATCTCTAAATGCTATCCTTAGTGAAATCATCCGCCAGAAGTTTAAAAAAGGAAATCAAAGACTTGGTGCAGATAGCCTGAGGTCGCTTGCGGGTGGATGGACAAAGCAGGAAGCCTCAGATTTCCAGAAAGCCATAGAGCAATGCGAGCAGGTTGATGAGGAAATGTGGTCATGAAGCTTCTGCTGGATACCAGTGGCTATGTCGGGTTTAGACTGGGAATCCCAGAAGTGGTTGATTTCTTATCGGATGCCCGAGCTATTTTGGTGTCGACCGTTGTCCTTGGCGAATTGATGTTTGGATTTCGCCTGGGCACCCGTTTTCGAAAAAATATGGAAGAACTAAATCAGTTACTAAATCATGAAGCGGTAGATGTAGTCCCCATAGGAGAAATTACCGCTGATCGCTATTCCCGGATCGCTGAACAACTGAAGCGCCAAGGCACGCCCATTCCCTCTAATGATATTTGGCTTGCGGCCCAAGCCATGGAACAGGGAGCTGAATTAGTCACTATGGACCGGCATTTTGAAAAAGTCAGCGGTCTCGTTTACCGTCTCTTCTCCAAGTCCTTTTAATCCTCATTTTTTCCTCAACCAAACGGCCATATCGATTAGCCCTCGCGGCACGACACCGATCCACCTTTTCTTGAGCAACGAAGTTTAACCGTGGCTGTCCGTTTGTCCGGCTTCCCGACCCGTACCAAAAGGTTTCTCATGGACTGGGGAAGGTGGTATTTGGGTTAGAGCCCACGGCCGATTATCACAAGCCGTTAGGAGAGCATTTAATCAAATGCGGGCAGACCCAACTTCCCTTGCTTTTACAATAAAATATTATCCGGATCGAATATTGACAAAAGATAGACATTAGGCTAAACTATTTTAATGAAATTTGACTGGAATCCGGGAAAAAACAAGTGGCTCAAGGAAAATCGCGATATTTCTTTTGATGAAATCACCTGTCTGATTGAGGAAGGTCGTCTTGTTGGAATATTAAGACATACCCGGAATGAAAAACAAAAGGTATTGATTGTCGAGAGGGATGGATATGCCTATAATATTCCATTTATCGAAGAGGATGACGGCACATGTTTCTTGAAAACAATATATCCCAGTCGTGCATCGACTAAGAAGTACCTTAAGAGGTAGATATGAAAAAAATAATGTTAGACAAAGAAGAGTTGCGATTGGAAAAACAGATTGAAAGCGGGGAATGGAAGACGGTTCCGAATCTTGCAGAAGAAATAAAAAAATATCAAAATTATGCCCGCAACACATTGAACAAGAACAAAAAAATTAACATCAGAATATCTGATTGGGATTATGAAAAAATAAAGATAAAAGCAGTGCATGAAGGGTTGCCTTATCAAACACTGATTTCCAGCATAATTCACAAGTTTTTAACCGGTCAATTAAAAGCAGAGTAGTCTGACAAACAGCGGAACGGGAATACAGAGTCTTTTCGCTTCGGAATATTTACCGAATTCAGGCTTCAGCCGGAATAATGGAGTGGTTATTGAGACTTTTCTAAAAAGCTAAACTGTGTCCATCCGGAAATGGACATTTTTAAACGCATGGGTTTAGAGTAGGAGACTCCAATTTATTGCGAAAAATGGATATTCTAATCAATTTAGGTTCAGTGGTAGGTGCAAAGGCCAATAGAATCAATAAAAAACGGTCCCGAAGGACCGAACCATATTGTTTTTATTGGTGCCGGAGGTCGGAATTGAACCGACATGACCGCGAGGGTCGGGGGATTTTGAGTCAATTCTCTTCTAAGGCGATTTCCCGTCAAATTTCAAGCCCTTAAATATCAATCAGTTACAAAGACCAAATTGGAATAGCTTGGGTTATCTTGGGTTATTTTCGGTTAGGACGGTTACACTTTAGCTACAGTTACACCTTGTTCAGAACCGGAAAAGAACCACAAGTTATTCATCTTAGAAAGGTCTCCGGGCCTCTATTCGACCCCGAGTATGCCGAATTAATGTCCCGGGGCCGAATAAGACTTAAGCAGCCAACTTAAGGAATTAAGCAAACTTAAGGAGAACTTAAGGAGAACTTAAGGAGAACTTAAGCAATGACTTTAGGAAAAATAGATAAAATTAAGTTAAATAGAATGTTTCAGGCAGGTAAAACTCAACGTGAATGTGCAAAAGTTTTTGGAGTCAGCGAAGCGGCAATTAGCCAGGTCAAAAAGGAACTGAATCTCAACGTCATCAAGAGCGTGGCCCTGGAAAATGCCCATAAAGTAGTCACCAAGAATTTAAACTCGATTGAGCAACTCCAGAAAATCAACGATCAGGCCAATTCCCTCCTTGACCGAGCAATGATGGTTGTCCGGGGAGAATCGGTAGCCGATCCCCAGACCAGCGAGGCGACCCAGGATATTGCCTTGAAGGCCATGAAGGAGATCCGAGGCCAGTTATCCCTGCAACTGGATATCTTTAAAACCCTCTACGATGTGGAGGCTATTGCACAATTTCAACAGGAAGTTCTGTCTATTATTGGGGAGGTGAACGAAGATGTCCGGGATCGCATTATCCAACGGCTCAAAGAGGGCGGAGCTTTACGAGCTTCTATTACAGTCGCTTGACCAGCGGTTCAGCCCCCGGGGGGACAGGCCCTTATTCCATGAATGGGTAAAAGGCGTTATTCTTGATGGGAGGCCATTCACCTTTGACCGTCACGAGTACCTGATTGAACCCTTTCACGATGACCATCCTGACGTAGTGGAGATGAAGGCGGCTCAGCTTGGCCTGACCTCCAAGGCCATGCTCAAGGCCCTCTACGGGGCCAGGTACAAGGGGTATAAGGGGATACTCTACCTATTCCCCTCCCGGTCCGATGTCCTCGATTTTTCCAAAGGCCGGATCTCCCCCTTGATCGAAGACAACCCGGATTTGATCGGCCAATGGGTCAAGGAGACCGATGCCGCAGGGATCAAACGGGTCTGGAATACCTTTCTTTACCTCCGAGGGATGCAATCACGGGTTGGTTTGAAGTCCATCCCGGTTGACCTTGTTATCTTTGATGAGTTGGACGAGGCGCCTCAGAATATGATTGATATGGCCATGGAGCGAATGGGGCATTCGGAGTTCAGGGAGACCCTTAAACTCTCCAACCCGACCTTACCGGATTACGGTATAGACAAAGCCTTTCAGGAAACGGATCAAAGGTACTGGCACCTTAAATGCCCGGCCTGCGGGTACTATACCTGCCTGGAGGATACCTTTCCGGACTGTCTCTTAGAGCTGAGGGAGGGCCGGGTCATCCGGGCTTGTATGAGATGCAGTTCCGAGCTAAACCCTTCCCTCGGGGAATGGATAGCAAAACATCCATCGATCACCAATAAAAGAGGCTACCACTATTCTCAGCTTTTTTCCCATTTTGTGGACCCGGGGGATATCCTCCATCAATATCGGACCACAAACAACCTGGCTGACTTTTATAACCTCAAAATCGGGATACCCTATGTGGAGGCCGAGAACCGTTTGACCGTCCAGGAGGTATTGGCTTTATGCGGGAGCGACGGAATTGGTTCCCAGGATAACGACTTATATGGAACTTATTCGATGGGGGTCGATCAAGGGAAAGACCTCCATGTGGTGATCGGTAAAAAGAAATCAAACGACCCTTGCAGGATTATCCATCTTGGGATTTATCGCGACTGGGAAGAACTGGACCCCCTAATGCGGAACTTTAATGTCTCCCGCTGTATGGTCGATGCTTTGCCTGAAATCCGGAATGCCAGGGACTTTGCTACCCGTTTCCCAGGAAAGGTATACCTGAATTATTATAATGAACACCAAAAAGGGAATTATGCCTGGAATGAAAAAGAACTGATCGTAACCTGCAACCGAACCGAATCCCTGGACGCCTCCCATCATGTGATTTCAATCCGATCGGTTGTCCTCCCCCGGGAAAACGAGATCGTCCGCCTGTTTGCCAACCACCTGCATAACGTGGCCAAGAAGCTCGAAGAAGATGAGGAGTCCGGATCTAAACGGTACGTTTATGT
>CAWIRY010000093.1:0-6847 GCA_963838485.1 uncultured delta proteobacterium
TTAAAGATCAGTTAAACAATTTTGAACTATATTTATTCAAAAAAAAGGAGGTGAAGACCAAATGTGTTGCCATAACAGTGAGAAGCATGAACACGAGCATGAGCACGTCGAGGTGGCTCATACCCATGATGGCCACGAACACAAACATGAAGCAGAGAAGCATTCCCACGAACATCGTCATGATGACGGCCATCATGACCACCAGCATCAGTGCTGTCATTAAAGGGAAGCCACAATTTAAGGTAAAAAAGAAGCCACGAAGGCAATCACCTGGTCAGAAGATCGGGAGGTTTTCGTGGCTTCCCTTTTTTTATATAAATATATAAAAGTAAGATATTTTTAGATAAGGCCACGAAGGCCAGGGCTGAAAAAAGCAGCCGGGATTTCGTGGTTTTTTTTGCCTAAGGCCTTACGGAAACCACCCGCCCCATCTGCTCAAATTTATGACGAAAGTCGCAAAATAAAATTTCATAGCTTAGTTTATTAATTTCAAAAGGAGGAGATTATATGGTGAAGATGGCCCCCTTAATTTGCGCCTGGGTCATTCTGGTGTCCTTCTCTGTTTGTGGGTGGGCGGCGGACACGGACAACAGTGTGCCACCAGCGGCAATACCCCCAGCCGCTACCGGTGAGATTCCAAAGGACGCTGTTCAATTGTTGCCCGAGATAGTCGTTGAGGAGCGCAGTGACAACCTGCTCGGCATCAGCGATACTTCCACTCAAGGCACGATTGGCGCCAAGGAACTGGAATCGCGGCCCATCTCCCGCCCCGGAGAAGTGCTCGAGACCATGCCCGGGGTCATTGTCACCCAGCATAGCGGCGATGGAAAGGCTAACCAGTATTTTCTCCGCGGCTTCAATCTCGACCATGGCACGGACCTGGCCAGCTTTTTCAACGGCATTCCGATCAACTTGCCTTCCAACGCGCATGGCCAGGGCTACACGGATCTCAATTTTCTCATTCCCGAACTGATCCAGAAGATCGACTACGGGAAAGGGCCAATCTTCGCCAATGTGGGGGACTTCGGCTCTGCCGGCTGGGAAAACATTCAAACCTTTCAGACTCTTCCGGCCGGTATTGCCAAGATGGAAGTGGGCAGTTGGAATTATCAGCGCGGCCTGTTGGCCAATTCGACCAAGTTCGGCCAAGGCAATCTCCTCGGCGCTCTTGAATGGGTGCATACCAACGGACCTTGGGACGTGCCCGAAAATTACGTGAAATTAAATGGAATGTTGACCTACAGCCAGGGAAACACCAGTCAGGGCTTTAGCGCCATGTTCATGGGCTATCATGGCACCTGGAATGCGACCAACCAAATTCCGGAGCGCGCGGTCGCTGAGGGACTCATTGACCGTTTCGGAAACCTGAATCCGACTGACGGGGGTCTAACGGACCGCTATACCCTGTCCGCCGAATATCATCAAGCCGACGAGCACTCGGCAACCAAGATCCTGGGGTATGCCTATTACTACAACATGAGACTCTGGAATGACTTCACCTTCTTCCTGGATGATCCCATCCATGGGGACCAGTTCGAGCAAAGGGACACACGATGGGTGCAGGGGGTGAGAGCCAGTCGGAAATGGTTCGGCAACTGGTATGGTCTGGCCATGGAAAACACCATCGGATTCGACATTCGAAACGACGTGATCCGCGACGGCCTGTATCACACCCAAAACCAGACAGTGCTGTCCACAACTCGGGACGATGATATCGTGGTAACGGACTTGGCCCCCTACTTTGAGAACAAGATGAATTGGCTGCCATGGTTTCGGACCGTGGCCGGCTTTCGTATGGATTTCATTAATTTCAACAACAAGAACCTCTTTACCTATTATACCAATGGCCCCAACCCGGCTGACAGCGGAAACCAGTTTGTTTATACGCCGGAGCCTAAATTGTCTTTGATCTTCGGCCCCTGGGCAAAGACGGAGTTCTACCTGAACGGCGGTATGGGCTTCCACACCGACGACGCGCGGGGTGTAAATACGACCCAAGATCCGACAACCGGCGCCCCGGTGCAACGGGCCTTACCGATAGCTCAAACTATCGGGGCGGAAGTTGGTGTGCGCACTCTGGCCATCCCCAATCTCCAAAGCACTTTAACCTTTTGGGCGCTAAGGCTACAATCTGAACTGATATTTGACGGGGATACAGGCACGACCGAACCCAGTCCTTATGCCGACCTTCGCAAGGGCGTGGAATGGGCCAACTACTATACGCCGACCAAATGGCTGACGATCGACGCCGATTTTGCCGACTCCTCGGCCCATTTCCTGGGTAATCCCCCTGGAGGCGATTATGTCCCCGAAGCGGCCAGCGTCATTATTTCCTCCGCCATTACGGTGCATGATGTAAAAGGCTGGACGGCCAGCCTGCGGTGGCGATATTTCGGGCCTCGCTCCCTGACCCAGGACAACAGCGTTCGCTCCCCGGAAACCAGTCTGCTCTATTTCCACTTAGGCTACAAGTTTAATAAAAAATGGTTGATTGAGGGAGACATCTTCAATCTCCTCGATACGAAAGCCGACGATATAACCTACTATTACACCTCCCGGCTGCCGGGAGAACCGGCCGCGGGTGTAAATGGCTTCATGTTCCACGCAGCCGAGCCGCGCACCTTCCGTGTTGCATTGACCTACTATTTTTAATGACTTTAGGCATAATGGAACTGTATCCTTTTACGGCTTGATCCAATAAGGTTCCCTAAAAAGGTTACTGAAATGGAAAAATGCTTTAAAAAAAAGAAAAGGAGATCAAGGGAAAAGATGATAATTTTTTTTATTGACATTCACGAACAGAATATCGTAACCTTTTCCCTAACATGGGAAGGCCACGAAGGCCTTTTTTCTGCTATTTTAAAATAAAAAGTAAGATATTTTTAGATAAGGCCACGAAGGCCAGGGCTTAAAAAAAGCCAGGGTTTCGTGGCCTTTTTTTATTTCTGGAAGAGGACTTTATGCCGACAAAATCCCCTTACCCCTTTCCCGGGAGAAAGTGGACCTGGTAGGGGGGATCAAAAGAGCCTTTACCCCACCTGGTTGAGATACTGGTGGAGAAAAAAATCAAGGAGGTATTGAACCATGCGTGAATCCAATGCGTATCTGGTTAAAGAGGGAAAAGAGGAACTTCTTATGGCCTGAATTCCGACGACATTTTGTACACTAGCCGCATATCGTAGTCAAGAGCAACCTTCTTTTTCTGGTTTTCATCTATATAATAGTGGCCTGAAAGGGATAGATTTATTTTACCGCGAGGGAAAATAGTACTTGCTTTTCCAGTTCTCATAGTGTATATTATATACACCATGAGCTTTGTCCGAAAAATACGCAAGAATGGTAAAACTTACCTGGCAGAGGTCGAAAACCGGTGGGTGGACGGTAAATGTGTTCAAAAACATATCCGCTACATTGGCAAGGAGGCGGATGGACGAACCATTCTGTCCTCTTCCCTGTCGGATATCGTGGTGGACGAGGTCAAACTCTATGGACCATTGCTGGTGTTGAACCATCTGGCTAACCAGATCGACCTGCCCTTGATGCTTGGCCCACGGGCAAGCGAAGTTCTTTCACTGGTCTACGCGCACTGTCTCGATTACAAAAGCGTTAACCAGATGGAGCGTTGGTTCCAGAGGACCGATCTCTCCCTGCTCCTCGATATCGAGGGGGTTACCGAACAATCGCTGCTCGATTCGCTCGACACGCTGGAATCGATAGAGGCCACCGAGGTGCAACGACGGATTTTCGTGCGCGTCGGTACGCCAGGACAAGCCTGGCTGATCTATATGAATGAAAGGTTTCATACTTGTTAATTGCTCGTTCAACAAGGAGTTGCGGCCTCCCGCCTGGGGTGACCGAAAGCGGGGAGTAGGCCGGTCTCTATCCGACAAGATAGAGGCGAAAAGGGGAAGGACCCTCTGGACAACGAAGGCGTGAGCCCTAATGAAAGTGAACCTGATTCGGCCTCGTTACACGTAGATGACGGCGACCAGCCAGCCGGAGATGGTGAAGTCTGATACCAGCGGGGAAGCAACGAGCGAGGGCACCTGCTGGGCCGTCCGGGGTGATTGAGGAGAGCGCGCGCCGAAAGATCAGTCGAGGAACCTGGGAGACCCGACGGGGTATCGGTAAGAGGGGATAACGTTGTCAGGGAATCCATAACCTGGAAGACGGCCCCGGTCGGGAGTCGGAGCGGCCCATAGTAGCGAGGAAGTCCCGGAAACGGGATGGAGCGAAGGGGCCGTACTTCAGTCATGTTTTGATCGAAAGAGGGAGATCCCGCTTGAGTCAAAAAGGCTCTATTACGGAATGGATGGCCAAAGGGTTTCAACTGGAACCCGGGATGCCGGAGAAGGTCTCGCTTTTGCGATGGAAACTGAGCTGTAAGGCCAAGCAAGAAGGTCAGTTTCGATTTTATGCCCTGTACGACCGGGTGTATCGCCGGGATGTATTGGAAACGGCCTGGGCTCGGGTACGAGCGAACCGAGGGGCACCGGGTACGGATGGGGTGACCATTCGGCAGATAGAGGAAGGAGGGGTGTCCGGATTTCTGGAAACATTGGAAAAGGAACTGCGGACCAAGACCTACCGACCTTTGCCGGTGCGCCGGGTCTATATTGCCAAGGCTAATGGCAAGCTGAGGCCCTTGGGAATCCCCTGTGTACGAGACCGGGTGGTCCAGATGGCCGTATTGTTGGTTTTGGAGCCGATCTTTGAGGCAGACTTTCTGGATTGCTCTTACGGGTTTCGACCTGGGCGAAGAGCCTGGGGCGCCCTGGAACAGATCAGAAAGAACCTGCAAGAGAGGACGGCGAGAGATCTATGATGCGGATCTGTCCAGCTACTTTGACAGCATTCCCCATGATCGACTGATGACCCTGGTAGAGAAAAGGATAGCCGATCGATCGGTGTTGAAACTGATCCGGATGTGGCTTCGGACAAAGGTAGTGGAAGAAGGAAGCCGGGGGGATGGAAAGAGACCCGACAAAGGGACTCCCCAAGGGGGAGTTATTTCTCCCCTGCTGGCCAACCTGTTCCTTCATGAGATGGATCGAACCTTCCATGAGGATAAAACCGGCCCTTACCGAGTGTCCGATGCCCGCCTGATTCGCTACGCCGATGATTTTGTGATTCTGGCCCGCTGCCAGGGAAAGCGAATACGGGAGTGGGTGGAAGGGAAGCTGGAAAGAGACCTTGGGTTGCGGATAAATCGAGACAAGACGAGCATCGTACGAATGAATAACCCTGGGGAAAGCCTGAACTTTCTGGGATATACCATGCGCTATGACCGGGACCTTCGAGGAGGGAAGCACAAGTATCTGAACGTCTTCCCCTCGGAAAAGGCGGTCAAGGGGCTCCGGGAGAAGATACGAGGGAAGACCTGTAGTGGATATAAGAAGCCGCTCATTGAAGTGATCGCCGAGACGAATGTCGTTCTCCGAGGATGGGCCAATTATTTTGGCTATGGTTATCCACGAAAGGTATTCCGTGACGTCAATCATTTCGTACGCTGTCGGTTTCAGAGATTTTTGAGAAACCGGAGCCAACGGCGGAGCCGGCCATTTAGACAGGGTGAAAGCTTGTATAGTGGGTTGAAACGCTATGGGCTTATCTATCTGTAATGCGGGCACGTCCTCAACTCCTTGCGCATGCCTTATGGCAAGAGACTGTCGGTCAGCCGGATGCGGGAAATCTGCATGTCCGGTTCGATGAGGAGGCGCTGGAAAGCCTTGTCCGCTGTGGTCCCAAGTAGATGCGTGCATCAAAAGGTTCAATAGTGGCTCCAGGTCAGTACCAGTGCCTTACTCTACTGCAGGTCTACGGGATCCCTCTGACCGGCATCCTTTACGATGTGACGAATACCTATCTTTATGGCAAACGTTGCGGTCTTGCCAAACTGGGACACGACAAGGAAGGCGTAAAGGGGCGCCCACTAATCCAGGTTGGTCTGGCCGTCACCAAGGATTCGGGCATTCCAGTCTGTCATAAGGTACTGGACGGTAATATTCACGATGCGAGACTGTTTAAGGATTTCCTCACCGATCTGCGGCCGTTCAAAATATACCAGGGTGGGTCATCTATGATCGGGGCATCGCTTCTTCCGAAAACATAGCTCAGGCACAGGCGATTCGATGGGAAACCCTATGTGGTTTGCCCATTCGAGGCCATCTGGTTCAGATCGTGCGGGAGATGACAGAACGTAATCGATTGGTGCAGTTGGAGAATCGGGTTCGTCTGCGAAAGAACATTTTTTATGGGGTACGGATCGAACACCGAATGGGCGAAACACCGGGGTGGCTGACAATCTGTTACAACCAATCGCAGCAACGGGAATTGCGGGAATCGCGCCTCGACGAAATTGAACAGGCTCGCGGACCTGTTGAGCCAGGGGAGAGCCATCAAGGCGGGGATGGAAAAAGTACTTCACCGATGGTAACGGATTGCGGAGCTGTTCTGGCCGAAGCAGAAGAATTCGACGGTTTTTGTGCCTGTTCTCAACCACTCCTCTGCCCCTCGATCAAATGGTTCGACTCTATTTCGACAAAGCACCTGATAGAAAAGGCCTTTCGCACATTGAAAGGCGTTACCCGTCTGCGCCCCATACGCCACTGGCTGTACAACCGGGTCAAAGCGCATGTGTTTATCTGCTATCTTGCCTACCTGCTGGTTGCTTCGCTTCTCCAGTACAAACTGCAGAAGCATAAGATTTCGGCTGAAGAAGCGTTGATAGAATTGGATTCGATGTACAAGGTGTATCTACGAGATGAGAAGAAAGGTTTCAAGGTCTCGCGAGTCGTCACCTTGACCAAGACAGAGGATATCCTGAAAGCCGTAGATCGTAAAATTT
>CAWIRY010000094.1:0-49430 GCA_963838485.1 uncultured delta proteobacterium
ATGGTCCTGTAAAAAGTCAGGTAGCGTATTTAAGAATTTTGTAGTAGTCATCAGCCCAAATAAGGGTTGGTGAACCGAAATATTTTAAAAGATGTTCTTTGACAACCGAAAACGGGCTATAGATACTGGATTGGCCCATCTTTTGGGCTAGGAGCCTGGCCTTCTCCTTGATTTTGAAGGCAGCAGCCCTAAAGATATTGATTCCAGCCGCCTTCAAGTTGACACAGTAGCGGACGGCTTTCAGACCTCTGACTCGAAGGTGTTTGATTCCGGTCTTGCGGTCCAGGGCCGACATGGTGGCTTCAACGCCCGAACGATAGCGGTACCGGTTTTTAAAGGTTGCCGTTTGCTCTTCTTGCCGTCTCCGTGCCAAACGGAAGGTTTTATAATCATAACCGAGATAGTGGTGTTTTTTCCCTTGGCGGGCCGGACAGCGATCCACCAATGGACACACGACACACTGATTGGAATCAAAAGCCACCCGAAAGCGCTCTTTTTTTCTTCGGATCTTTTCCGGCTCCTGACCTTGAGGACAATGGATCACTTCTCCTTGACTGGAAAAGGTAAAAGCAGACAAAGGGAGACGATCTTCCCGGTAAGAACCCATAGCCGGGGAGATCACTTCAACGCCCATCTCTTTGGCCTGAGCACAGTTCTCCTCGCTTCCATAAAGGGAATCGGCCAGGACTTGCTCCGGCAGCAGATCTCTTTCTTTAACCGCTTCCAAGGCAGGAATTAAAGCATGCACATCATGAGCACAAGCCGATTCTACTCCCACATGGGTAATCAGCGACAGGGCCTTTTCTTCCTCCTCATCCCTGGCTTTCTCAACATAAGTTTCCATAATCTGGGCCTGATATCCCTGACCCTTATGACCATCATAACCCGCTTCCGGGTCCGAAGGATTTTGCAAAGAATCCGAGGAAATCTCCTTGGCCGGTTTGACGACGACTTCAACCGGCAGGCCGTCGGAAGCTTCTTTGATGGTACATTGTTCGGAAAGTACCCGTTGCAGCAACTGAAAGCTGCTCATGGAAGATACCTCGTCATGTCCTCTCATCTGCTGGACCAGATCAAAAAGCTCTCGGCAGAACAAGGTCCAGCTTCTTTTTCGAGTCCGATGGCTTGACCATCGAAAAACAGGAAAGGGCCTTTTCAGAAAGGTAGGTATCCACTAATTCTTTGGGCAGACTTTCGAAAATATTTTTGTGCTGGCGTTTTAAATTAACCAGAAAGGTATGAATGGTATTGCTAATGATCCCAATCCGCCCCATGTGACGCATATTGGAGTGAATGTGAACCGAATCAAGCCTTTGTTTACTGGTGTCTACATTAAAAGTTTCGGCCAGCTTGTCCGTGGCCTTCCGGAACAAAATCGTATCTAAGCCTTGATCGGCTACCCGTTGGCGGATATTCCACAAGGTCTTTAGACACAAATACTTGGCATCATCGGACTCATCGGGAATATCTAAGGCATAATGCCATTGCTCATTAAAGGCCAGTTGATTAATCGTCTCGTCATCGGTCACATCGTGCATCTGTTGAAGGAGGCAAACTCCCAAGGCCGTATAAAGTTCTTTGGTCGGACGCCCTTCATCTTTTGAAAAGAAGGAGGCTATCTGGTTTACTGGAAGTTCATCGAGGATCTCTTTGCGGAATATCCCCGCCCAGGATTCTTCCAGAAGCCGGCGTCTCTTGGGACCCAAATGCCTCCAGGGATCGAAAATGTAGCCCGTTTTGTGGTCTTTGGTATAAAACATGTTTTCTCACCTAACTAATTGTTATCTAATATGTTTTTTACCCTAAAACCACTTCGGTGTCAAGAAAATAATACGTTATTTTTAAATTATTTCAGTGCGTTAAATAAAAAATACTTTTTACAGGACCATCAATCATGATGCACTCGTAAAAAGTCATCAAAGAGACGGCAAAGTAAAAAGCTCCAGATGCAAAGGCGCGCAAATCCTGAGGAGTGAGGCGTACTTATATGTACGCTGCAACGACGAAGGATGCCGCGCAACACAGCAGGTGGACTTTTTACGAAGCCGTCAATCATGATGAACTCGTAAAAAGTCATCAAAGAGACGGCACAGTAAAAAGCTCCAGATGCAAGGCGCGCAAATTCTGAGGAGTGAGGCGTACTTATATGTACGCTGCAACGACGAAGGATGCCGCGCAACACAGCAGATGGACTTTTTACGAAGCCGTCAAAGAATGGAGAAAGAAAAAATGTGTCATTGGTGTAATCAGCATGGTGATCGGGATCATAAGTGGTATGATAAAGTTGAAAATTACATGTTTTCGAAGACCTTTCCAGATGAAGCGGATCAGGAAAGGGAAAAAGAAGCCATGAAAGCAACCTTTACTATGACGGAATGGCGCTATTCGGAGCCCGAATTTATTCGGAGTAAGAAATTCCTCCAGGACAGGGCTGACCATGGCTTTGGCTCTCAAATCATTACAAAAGAGGAAATGCTCAAGGTTATCAGGCTGGCGGATGAAGCGACCAAAAGAGAAGACAGTTTCATGGTAGTGGGGCATTGTCCGTGTCGACTCGTCATTGAAGGGAAACGCGATTACGTGTGTATCGGATTTGGAATGCCGGTGGCTATGTCTATGGAAGTAGGTTATGGAAAATTGCCCAAAGAAGGACTTACCGAATACGGTGGCATGGAATGGCGACAACTGCGGGCCGATTTGCGAAAAGGGGTGAAGGTCCCACTCAAACTGGAGGAAGCGGAAGGATTGATTGATGAGTGGGAGAAGCGAGGTTTGTGGCATATTGTCATGAGCCGCGGTCGGTTGCCCTTAATAGAAGCTATCTGCAACTGTGAAAAGAGGTATTGCACCTATTGGATGAATCGATTTCGAAGTGGTGTGCCCGAGTATGTATATAAAGGACATTTTGTCGCCGTGGCAGATCCTGGTCTTTGCGCTAAATGCGGGAATTGCAGGGACAAATGTCAATTTGGCGCCATTCACTATTCCGTAACGTCGGACAATGTGGATGTAGATCCAACTTTATGCATGGGATGTGGTATCTGCCGGGTCGATTGCCCGACCGGAGCGCTCAAGATGATTCCTCGGGAAGAAATTCCTATTGCTAAAGATCTATGGTAGGGAGGTTAAAATGTTTCAACATTCAAAATCAGAATTCCTAGAGATTACAATCGATGATAATGAGAGCAAGGCTATTACCCACAATGGTATTGAAATTACCATAGACCGAAAAAAGTGCAATTACTCCATGTATGATCCCACAGGGTGCAGAAAATGTATCCAGCTCTGCACACCGGGCGTTTTGACCACCAGACCGATTGAGAAGAGGGACTTTTCGATCCCACCAAAAGAGCGTATTGATCCCACCAAGTGGATCTTAATGGCTACCTGGGCAGATTGGTGCAATGGTTGCGGTATTTGCATAAAGGAATGCCCGAAGGATGCGATCAATATAAAAATGGGTGATCGTGTGCTGACGAAATAGTTGGGAGAGGAATGCTGTAAGCAAACCGTTTCCATTTATAATGACCTTTTCTCTCTGAGCCGGAGGTCGCAATCTCGGTGTCAAAAGGCGGGTTTTCTTGTCGTGACGTGCTAAAGTGCGTCTCCGCCCAAATCTTTTTTCCTTGGCCTTGTATCGCCATGGTGGGGCTCATTTATGAATTGAAAACCCACAGTGCCCACAGTGGATTAATGGATGGGCGCAAACTATAAACAGGACAAGCATCCAGGTGAAATATAAGCCTGTCAATTGGAGGTATTATGGATTTTGGTCTGAGTGAAGAGCAACGTGCTATTCAAGACATGGCGCGGCAGTTTGCCGAAAAAGAGATTGCACCAAAGGCTCAGGAATGGGATGAAGAAGGGGTGTTCCCTAAAGAGATTATTCACAAAATGGGCGAGCTTGGTTTTTTTGGTTGCCTTCTCCCGGAAAAATATGGGGGAACTGATTATGGCTTTGTGAATCTCTGTCTGATTGTAGAAGAAATATCCAAAGCCAGCAGTTCCTTACGGGGAGCCATGAACATGCAGTGCGTAGGAACAGCATTTAATATCTACAAGAATGGCACTTCGGAACAACGTGAAAAGTATATTCCTCCGCTCATAAATGCTGATAAGCTAGGCTGTTTTGCAATTACCGAACCCGATGTGGGGTCAGATGTTCTTGCCATAAAAACGCGAGCAGTAGAAGACGGGAATAACTATGTCCTAAATGGTTGCAAAACCTGGATATCCTTTGCGCAAGTAGCTGACGTGGCCATTGTTTACGCTTGTACAAACCCAGGGGCTAAAGCAAATAGTCTTTCTGCTTTTATTGTAGACATGGGCAGTCCCGGTATTACCACAAAAGAGATAAAGAAGCTAGGTTCCCATTCTTTTCCTACTGGTGAAATTGTTTTCGAGGACGTAAGGGTCTCAAAAGACAACCTGCTAGGAAATCCGGGAGATGGGGCCAAGATATTGTTTGGCTCTTTGCCAGATACTCGCGTAGGGGCTGCTGCGGGGGCTTTAGGTTTAGCCGAGGCATGCCTGGATGTGGCCATCAAGTACTGCAACGAGCGCGTTCAGTTCGGCAACCCTATTGGAACTTTCCAGATGAACCAGGCGATCATTGCTGACGTTGCCACTTCCATAGAAGCGGCCAGATTTCTGCTTTACAGGGCCGCATGGTTGAGAGATCAAGGTGCGAAAAATGTTTTGGAGACTTCTTATGCGAAAATGTTTGCGGCCAACGTGGCTGTTCAGGCGGCGGGCGCGGCAATGGATATCCACGGGGCTTATGGTTATTCTGCAGAATATCCCGTGTCCAGATACTACAAGGACGCAAAATTGTATCAGATTGTAGAAGGAACAACAAATATACATCGCATAATTATCGGACTGGATAGGCTTGGAATTCGAAAAGCGAATCGATAAATGCGCCGAGTGTCGCCAACTAACGAAGATACCACTGATAGGGGCGTATTAAGAAAACCAAAATCTAAACCAGATCCTCTCAGGAAAGAAAATTAAATGAATTGCCTATTGACTTAGCTCATAATGAAATTAGGATTTTTATCAGTGTGGAGTATGTTATCGACCCTTTAGAGACGCATGCTTTTATGAGACGTTCAAAAAGCTTTCGTTCCCAGAAATCTCGGTTGAACCTATAACAGATCTCGGAGAGATAGGATTGTAAACGTTTTTCGGGAACCCCGAGATAAGCCCCTCTTATAACGGGCTTAGAATTAGAAATCACTCTATGAACTCAAGTGAGATCTTAATCCGCAGCCTTCGGGTCTCGGAGGACAACCTTATAATGAGACAAACTCGTCCCTCTTGCTGCTTTCCTGTAGGATCTCTAGTCATCGGTTCGAATAAATTCCAGAAGATATTAACTTTCTATCGACGTTGTTCTGTGGCCAACACTCCCCAGGAAATTTTCAATGTTGCTATCCGAAACATTATCAAATACCTGCAGACGGGCAAAACCAAGTCTTTCTTCCCCGTTATGGTCCTGTTAAAGAAAGGAGCCATACAACACGGTGGTTTTCCTTGTATCTTCTGGCCCTTGTTGAACCCCAGCATGTTGAGGGCACATTACATTATCTTCATGAGCTAAATCAAAAGGCACCCAAATGATTATTGCAGATACCATTAACAACACTATTCTACTATATCCTGAAAAAGAAGCCATCATTTGTGGAGAACACAGGTTTACTTATGCTCAGTTTAAAAAGCGAATTGATGCTCTTTCTGCAGCGCTGCATGAAGCGGGGATAATCAAAGGCGACAAGATTGCTATACTTCACACAAATTGCCACATATATGCGGAAATATATAATGCTGTAGCCCAGATCGGAGCAGTGCTGGTTCCTTTAAACACACGCCTTTCCTCTGACGAATTGGCCTTTATGCTGGATGATTCACAATCCCGAATGCTATTTTCTCAACAGGTTTTTGAGGAAAAGGCCAAAGCAATAGTGGAAAAATATGGCGGCATCCAAAAAATTGTTTGGTGCCGAACCACACCTCCTTTCTCTCCTGGCGAAGATGAGCTGTTGTATGAGAACTTTTTAGCTTCGACGCATCAAATGAATTACCAGGAGAAGGATATTTTGCCTGATGATATAGCGCAAATCTACTATACATCCGGGTCTACAGGACGACCGAAAGGCGTCATTATGACCCATAAAAATATGACCACCCACGCTATGGGAACCATTGTAGAATACCAAGTTACAGACGAAGATGTTTGGTTTCATGTGGCTCCCCTTTTTCACATGGCCGATGCTTGTAATCTGTGGGCCACAACTTGGGCGGGAGCTACCCATGTTTTTATCGACAAGGTAGAACCGAGCAGAATACTTGATTACATCGAAAGAGACAAAATTACCATGCTGAAACTGGTTGCAAGCATGTGGACAATGCTTCTGGGACAACCCGATGTTCATCAACGCGACTACAGGTCTTTGCGTTTGGTGATAAGTGGTGGTTCTCCCATCTCCCCGGAACTGGTTAAACAAATTATGGAAACATTTAAGTGCGAATATGTGCAAAATTATGGAATGACGGAAGCTACCCATTTCCTTACCATCAGTCGGTTGAAAGATAAGTTAAGAAAGCTCTCCCCAGAAGAACAATTTAAATATCGAGCCAAGACAGGCCGGCCATTCCTGGGGGTACAAATTCGAGTGGTAGATGAAAACGGAATAGATGTAGAGCCCAACGGAGATTGCGTAGGTGAAATCATTACAAAAGGAGATATTATCACACCCGGATATTGGCGAATGCCTGAAGAGAATAAAAGAGCGTTTAAAGATGGTTGGCTGTACACAGGTGATCTTGCCACAATAGACAAAGAAGGATATATCCAAATTGTCGATCGAAAAAAAGATATGATCGTTACCGGAGGAGAAAAAGTCTTTAGCATTGAGGTAGAAAATGTGCTTTGTATGCATCCAAGCGTCAAAGTGGCGACGGTTATCGGTGTACCTCATCCAAAATGGGGCGAGGCGGTTAAAGCAATATGTGTACTGAGAGATTCTTTAATGATCGGTGAAGAAGAATTAATTCAGTTTTGTAAAGAAAAGATTGCCCATTTTAAAGCACCAAAATCTGTGGATTTTGTCGAAGAGCTTCCCACCACAGGTTCGGGAAAAATTGACAAAAAAAAGATTAAATGCCGGTACTTGCAAGCGCAATCAAAGACCACAGGATAATGGCAAAGATACTCTAAAAAATCTAGGGAAACGTATTAAAATGGGTTTGCTCCAATGACTCCGAGGACATGTATCTTTAATTTATCACTTGATTTTTTGTTAATTTTACAGAGACCTGTTATTTGCAATATAGGAGGAAACAGTGGCAGAACATTATGATGACAGGGAGGAGACTCACTTTGATGATTTAAATGTAGGGGATCAGTTCACCAGTATGGGAAGAACGATTACCGAGGCTGACCTAGTCAATTTTGCTGCCTTAATAGGCTGGTATGATCCAATTCATTGCGATGCCGTTTATGCAAAGAAGACTTTGTTCAAGAAAAGAGTCGCGTCAG
The DNA here is from genome assembly GCA_963838485.1 of uncultured delta proteobacterium. Classification (GTDB taxonomy): domain Bacteria; phylum Desulfobacterota; class RBG-13-43-22; order RBG-13-43-22; family RBG-13-43-22; genus RBG-13-43-22. Next base: position 7,541 of record CAWIRY010000094.1, read on the forward strand.
GACTATTGGGCTTGGCGCTTTCAAACGGCCTATGTCGAGGATGTATTTCTACCAGTTTGGGACGAGCGGCCAATATGGCATTCTTGGATGTCCGATGGTCTTTCAAAAAACCTATTTATATTGGAGATACCATCCATATACGTCAGACTATCAGCAAAAAGAGGGAGCTTGCATCGGGGGATCGTGGAATAATCGTACTGGAAGTATCAGTTATCAATCAACAGGGCGAAGTCGCCCAGGAAGGAGAAAAAACGTATTTACTAAAAAGGCGGGCGTAAATATTGATTTTGACAAGAAGTTGTTTTTTGATGAGATGCAGTGCCAAAAAAGTTATATAAACTAAAACAACTTTATTAAGGAGGGAACATGCAATGACCAAAGATAAGAAGGGCAACAACCAAGCATTCCGTGCCATTACTGCCAGTGTGTTAGGCTATATTTTGGATGCTATGGACTTGCAATTTTTGGCAGCGTCCCTGTCTGTATTAATAGTTGCTTTTGGAATAACTAAATTTCAGGCCGGCCAGTTGGCTATGTGGCAATTACTTGGCGTTGGTGTAGGAGGGATTCTTGCGGGATTCGTGGCCGACCGAGTTGGCCGGGTTAAGACATTAACCTATACCATTATTCTTTTCGCTGTTGGTACAGGTGCGTTAGCATTGACCCAAAACGTAGTTCAATTTGGTGTTGTTCGCTTTATAGCATCGTTAGGTCTTGGCGGCGAGTGGGCTGTTGGAGCCGTCCTGATGTCTGAGTATTTGACGACCAAAAAACGGGCCATGGGTTCCGCAGTGGTTCAATGTGGTTGGCCAATTGGTATTATTTTGGCAAGCTCTGTCGCCGGCTTTATACTACCGGCGTATGGGTGGCGACCTTTGTTTTTGGTTGGTGTTGTACCAGTGCTTGTTGTCTTTTGGATTAGGCGTTACGTTAAAGAGCCTGAAAAATGGCAGATAGAAAAACAGAAAAAATCCAATTGGCGCGAAGATATGAAGACTATAGTTCAAGGCGGCAATTTAAGGATGTTTATTTTATGGACCATTAGCATATTTTTCTTACAGTGCGCCTTTTGGGGATTTACTATTTGGCTGCCTACGTATTTTGCTTCTGAAAAACATTATGGTATTGTTAAGGCACAAGTTTTTATGATCGCCCTGTCATTGGGCCAAATTTTAGGTAATCTTGCCGCTGGCTGGATAGCCTCACACTGGAAAAAGAAACCTGTTTATGTCATTGGGGCCGTTATCTCTGCTATAGGACTACCGTTGCTTGTTAGTTATAATACGGCTACCAATGTTTTTGTTTTAACATTTATTTATGGTATTTTTAAACAGGTGCCTTTTGCTTTAAACGGTGCTTATATGTCTGAAAGTTTTCCAACCAATATACGAGGCACTGCAGTTGGCACATCGTTCAATATAGGACGAGGGTTTGCGTCGTTGGCCCCGCTTTTAATAGGAGCAGTTGCGACTAATTATTCTATAGGCCTTGGCATTATATTGATGGCAGGATTTTGGGCGATGCTAGCTATAATTGTTGGATTTTTTATTCCAGAATATTTATACCTAAAAGACCAAGAAGATGTCCCAGAAGAGGCAGTAAGTTTGAATAAAGCAGCAGCAATAACTTAACTATAAATAATTTTATATACCCGTGTGAAGGAGGGAACATTTAATGGATCAAGATAAGAAGGGCAATTACCAAGCATTCCGCGCCGTCACTACCAGCTTTTTAGGTTATGCTCTGGACGCTATGGACTTGCAATTTTTGGGTGCGTCCTTGTCTGTATTAATAGTTGCCTTTGGAATAACTAAAAGCCAGGCCGGTCAGTTGGGTATGTGGCAATTAATTGGTGTTGGTGTAGGAGGGATTCTAGCGGGATTCGTGGCCGATCGTATTGGCCGGGTTAAGACATTAACCTATACCATTTTTATTTTCGCTTTCGGTACAGGTGCGCTAGCCTTGACCCAAAACGTAGTTCAATTTGGGATCATTCGCTTTATAGCATCGTTAGGCCTTGGCGGTGAGTGGGCTGTCGGAGCCATCCTAATGGCCGAGTATTTGAAGACAAAGCACCGTGCCTTTTTTTCCGGAGTGATTCACTGTGGTTGGTCGATAGGTGTTATTTTTGCAAGCATTGTCGCTGGCTTTATACTACCAGCTTATGGGTGGCGGCCATTATTTGTGGTTGGTATTTTACCAGTGTTTCTTGTCTTTTGGATTAGACTTTACGTTAAGGAGCCTGAAAAATGGCAGAAAGAAAAACAAAAAAAATCCAATTGGCGCGAAGATATGAAAGCTATAACTCAAGGCGGCAATTTAAGAATGTTTATATTTTGGACCTTTAGCATATTCTTCTTACAGTGCGCCATTTGGGGAATTAATATCTGGCTGCCCACGTATTTTGCTACTGAAAGACACTATGGCATTATTAGGGCGCAGGTTTTTATAATCGCCTTGGCATTGGGCCAGATTTCAGGTAATCTTGTGTCTGCCTGGATAGCCTCACGCTGGAAAAAGAAACCTGTTTATGTCATTGGAGCCGTTTGTGCAGCTATAGGGCTGCCGCTGTTTTTGAACTATAATACTGCTACCAATGTTTATGCTTTAACATTCTGTTTGGGTTTTTTTCAAACAGTGCCTTTTGCTTTAAACGGCGCTTATATGTCTGAAAGTTTTCCAACCAATATACGAGGCACTGCAGTTGGCACATCGTTCAATATAGGACGAGGGTTTGCGTCGTTGGCCCCGCTTTTAATAGGAGTAGTTGCTACTAAATATTCTATAAGCTTAGGCCTTATGATGATGTCAGTGTTTTGGGCGATGTTAGCTATAGTTGTAGGATTTTTTATTCCGGAAAATGTTTATCTTAAAGACAACGAAGATGTTCCAGAAGAGGCAGTAAGTTTGAATAAAACAGCAGCAACAACTTAAATCTAATTAGTCAAGGAACCGCAATTATTTTATCATTGATTAAGAGTTTGGACATGATTACGGATTTAACAGAAATCAAAAAAAGACACTGGTATCCCTTTTATCCAGAAGAGATCCGAAGACAACTTGAATCATATGTCCTGCCGGAGCTTCCTTCCTACCGAATTTTGGAATCATCAGCCCAATATTATCCAGATTCAACGGCTTTGGTCTATGAACCAGAAAATTTCAAGGTCAGTTATGGGGACTTGTTCAGGCGTTGTGAGCAATTTGCCTCGGGGCTGCAAAATAAACTGGGCGTAAAAAAAGGGGACCGGGTTGCCATATACGCTCGAAATTATCCGGAGTTCATCATCGCCATATTCGCGATCGCCCTGGTTGGCGCCGTTTATGTGGCCTGCAATCCCTTGTTGACCGCACAAGAAGTCGAATACCAGCTAAAGGACTCGGGGTCCCAAATAGTCATTACCTCTGATGACTTGCTGCCCCTTCTCAAGGGGATTGTTGCGGAGAAGAAGACCCCCTTGTCAAGGATCATTGTTTTTATCCGAGACCAAGAACTCAAGCCATCCCTTCTTGGCCGGAAAGTAAAAAAATATGATCCTCCCACCATCGCCTATTCGGATGTCTTCTCCGATCAGCCTTTTACCCAGCCGGAGATAAAGCCGAAAGAGGATTTAACGGCAATTATGTATACCTCAGGGACGACCGGCTATCCCAAAGGGGTCATGATATCCCATTATAATGTCGTATCATCGACACTCATCTTCCAGACCGCCTATACGGGGAAATTTCCAGAAATCGATGAAAATGGGTTTATACGGGGTACCAATGATCCCAAAAATATGACCTCGGATTGGGAATATCCCATACGCTATGGCATTGATTCCGTTCTGGTCGTCCCTACCTGGACACACATACTGTCCTACTTGGCTCAATGCCACTTTCCGATTATGGCGGCCATGACCATCTATCCTTTACCCATCTTCAAGATGGAGACGATGCTCGATATGGTTGGAAGATGGAGTATCACCTTAGCTGGCGGAGTGCCCCAAATGATGGCCAAGTTGCTTTCTTTGCCTGAAGGCGACCTAGAGGCCCTCTATCCGATCAGGGTCTGGAACACCGGCGGGGCTCCCGTACCGATGGTTTTAGCCGAGAAGTTTTCCAAAATTATTAGTGGGTTCATTACTGAAGGCTATAGTCTGACCGAAGCCACGAACAGCTCAACTAAACATTACTGTAATCGATCGGGAAATAAAAAATATGGGTCTATCGGAAGCCCTTTGCCCTTTGTCGATATGAAGGTGGTCGATATTTTTACGGGAATGGAAGAAATGCCTGTCGGACAGGAAGGGGAGCTGATTCAAAACGGTCCGACCATAACGCTGGGCTATTTAAACAAGCCGGAAGATACTAAGGAGGTTTTTAGGGACGGATGGCTCTATACCGGTGATCTGGCGGTCATGGACGAGAACGGATTATTTTATATTACTGGTAGGAAGAAAGAGTTGATCATTTATAAGGGATACAATATCGCCCCCCGAATGCTTGAGGAAATCTTATATAAACATCCAGATGTCTTAGAATGTGCAGTTATCGGTAAGAAAGATGAAATGGCCGGAGAAATACCGGTGGCCTTCGTTAAACTTAAAGAAGGGGGCAAAGCTGGGGCCGATGAAATTATGGCCTTCGTCAATGAAATGGTGGCCCCATACAAAAAAATTAGGGAGCTTCGGTTTATTGATAAGATACCGGTAAATCCCATTGGAAAGATAATGCGCCAAGTCTTGGCTAAGACGCTTTAATTTCTAAGGATAGGCGTCGCAGGAAACCATAACCTTTAAGTCAAGAACATAAATTCAATTAGGAGAAAAAAATGAGAACAAAGGAACAATATTTCCAAGGGTTGTCCAAGATGAAACGAAATCTTTATTTCGACGGCCATCTGATCGACCGCACCGATGAGAACCAGATGGACTGTCTCAACACCATCGGCACTACCTATGATGAAGCGGCCAAGCCGGAGAACCAAGACCTGTTGACGGCCGTCTCCCACCTTACCGGGGAGCGGATCAACCGTTTTACCCACATCCATCAGAACGCCGAAGACCTGCACAAAAAACAAGACATGACCCGCATGCTCTGCCAGAAGGTGGGTGGCTGCATCCAGCGCTGCATGGGCATTGACGCTACCAATTCCGTTTATAACGTTTCCTATGAAGCGGACAAGCAGAACAACGGGGCCACCCAGTACCATGAGAACTTCAAAAAGTGGCTCACCCGCTTCCAGACCGAGGACCTGGTGGGCTGCTGCGCCCAGACCGACGTCAAGGGCGACCGGCTGCTCCGGCCGGCCGACCAGCCCAACCCCGATGCCTACGTGCGCATCAAAGAAAGACGCAGCGACGGCATCGTGGTCAACGGCTGCAAGCTGCACATTTCCGAGGCCTCCGTGGCCGATGAGGTGCTGGTGGTGCCTACCCGGGCCTTGCGCCCCGAGGACAAGGATTATGCCGTGGCCTTCGCCGTTCCGGGCGACTGGGACGGGTTGAAACAAGTCGTCACCGTCCGCAACTTCAGGCACCGGGAAAATTTCAAACGGGGGTTCGCCCAAGGTTCTACCGACTCTTATATGATCTTCGACGACTGCTTTGTGCCCTGGGAAAGGGTCTTTTTAGCCGGCGAATGGCAACATGGCGGGGTGATGGCCCTGCTTTTCGCCTTGTTTCACCGCCACTCCTATTCGGGCTGCAAGCCGGGTCTGGGCGATATCCTGCTCGGGACCGCGGCCCTGGCCGCCGAGGTCAACAACGTCCATAAGGCCTCCCACGTGCGCGAAAAGCTGGCCGAGATCATCATGGTTACCGAACTGGGTTATGCCGCCGGGTATACGGCTTCCGACCTGTGAAAACCCGAGGTTTACATGCCCGGGGTGGGCTTTGTCCCTTATGGCCCCGGCTCCTTCATCCCTCACTCGATCTACTGTAATGTCGGCCGCTGCCTGTCGGGAGAGGCGGTTTTCCGGGAAGCGGAGATCCTTTGCGATATCGCCGGCGGTGTGGTCGCCACCTTCCCTCACGAGAAGGATTTTATGAATCCGGAGATTAATGCCCTGCTAAACAAGTACACCAAACGGAATCCGAACATGCCGGTGGAGGATCAGGCCCAGTTCTGGCGCTACCTGGGCGACGCCCTTTGTTCAGCGAGCGGCGGAGTAGCCAGGATTGGGGCCTACCATGGCGGCGGCTCTCCGATCATGGAACAGATCGCCATTACCACCCAATATGACATCGAATCCCGGAAGAAACTGGTCAAATACATCGCCGGGATGAGCGGCGGAGACCGCGAGGCCTTAAGCAATCTCAGATGATTACCAAAATATTATCGCGCCAGAGGAGTCTAAATCCATAGATCGTGATGCCGTTCCGGGGATTCTTGCTGAGGAGAATAGTAATACTTGAATTTAGCATCTGAGCGGCCATATTTTTTTTGCGAGCTTTTTCATGCAAAAAATATTTTGCATAGGGATCATTTAAGATTTGTCCAGTTTCGGTACGAGAATGCTCTTTAATTTCCGAATACCTTTATCACATCGCGTACAGAGATTGCGGAAATGGGCAGGAAATGTCTCATATTGTTTTAGGACCTCTCCCTTAATTCGTTTCGCTTCTGCTCCAGAGGCATGTCCGCTTATCTTGCTTCGTAGGAAGTGAAGTTCCTTAAGAGGCTTTATTACTCCTCGGACATCCTGTTTGTCAGATACTAAGCAAATAAGGATCTCTTCTATCAGTTTGAGCGATTTCCACTGAGGATCGATTTTGCAACCAAGGTTAGTCAGTCGAGAGTACAGATTTTTCTTCACGAATCCTTCAACAAGTAGTTTGTCGAGTGCATGAAGTTCCTTTGCCCATTCATCGGCCGAGTTGGTCACCGGATAATGGACCTCGCCAATCAGATCATCATCTCGTAGTTTCCACCATGAAACCTGAGCAGCATGTAGCTCACGAAGACCATGTACCAGACTTTGAAGGGGTTCATATTCCAGATCCCATACACCTTTAAAATCGGTCTTAAGTGCCCGCCGAGAGATAGAGCCCTTCGGGGGTTCGTTGAAAGACTTCCAATACAACTGTTCCTCATAGGGGAGGTAACTCAGGTATATTAGATACGTATGGACTTGACCCGCCTCATTCAAATCATAAGTCTGCAAATGCCATGCGTGCCTACACGAGATTGAACGGGCCTGAATTTGATACTTATCCGAGTCTGCTTTATACCTCAGGAGGACCTCTGGGCTGAAAAAAACTGGCGAAGTTTCAAAAGGAAGGTCAGACTCTATGAAATAGTTCCCGAGTTGCTTTGGATCGCAAGAACACTCCCTCACCTCATTATGTTTCCAGTCAAGTGCAATGAATGTGGCATACTTCCTGTCGTTCGAACCGCCGAAACTGTACCGTTTCACGAGGTCCTTCTTAGATATTTTGGGTCGAATTATCTGAAACCCACGCAGATAACTCGCAATATCTTCGCTACGGCCCATGCGATACGAAATTTCCGGTTCTTCCTTGCGATATTCAACGTTCTGGTTTGACCAAGCGCCAAATTTTTGTGGATCCAGCCGGGTGGAATCAAATAATAGGAGTAGGTTTTGGTTGGTTATTACCATGTACTCATCGAGAACGTCGCGCTGCACAGTAACGATCCTGCCATGTTTGTCCGCATTATTTAAAGGGAGTTCTTCAATTTTGATGATGTCTTCCACATCGCCACGATTATCAAATCGACAATACGCATTTCGTTCCGGGACGTAATGAAGGCCGAAGGAATGCGTCAGTCTGGGAGTGACCTCGATATACGACTGCTGTTCTTGTCTTCCCTCGAATCTTCGCGCAAAGATGATTTGCTCTCCATGGTCGAGGATCGTTGAACCGGTATGGTCAAGGGGGGGAGATAGGAAAACCCTTGGTCGATTTCCACCGGAGATTGTAATGCCCCAGCTGGAGGAAGGATTGCAGTTCCAATAGTCAAGATCGTTTATGTAAGGAATCTTGAGAAGGCTCTTTGGAACAAGCACGCTATAGAAAAACGTATTCGGGGCTGACAAATAGAGGATCACCTTGTCCAAGCTGGATACTACTCGGAGAAACTGGACTAAGTTATCCTGGTCAAGCCATTTTATGTACTCGTCAGTACCAAATCTCGGCATCCTTCCGAGGGTGGTAATATACTTTTCGAATATACTCATAATGTTCGCGTTCAAGCTGCTCTCATATAATTATATATTTGGGTATAATATTATGCAATCGTTGAGAAATCAATAAATTTGACTTTTTCACTGATTAGCGAAATACTTAAAAGTAGGGGTTAGAGGGGGTCTTGGGGTTGGGGGTTGGTGACGGAGCAGAGAGAAAATTCAATCAAATTCTTTCAGGGCTTGTTTAGATTTCTTAAATATTTCCTGTTCCTTGTGGTTCAATGATACAAAAGTTCTTCCCTCTTTTTTATGGAATTCTATTTTACCTTCTCTGGCCAACCATCCCAATGCCTGGTATACGATTTCCCCTTTCTCTTTTAGAATTTGAGGAAATCTTGAAATATCAACACGTCCTTTCTTTCCCATAATCATCCAAATTTTTCCAGCCATCTCGCCGATCATCTTTTCCACAAATTCTCCTTTCAATCATTGAGATATGGTCATTTGATTTTTTTATCCGTGTTTCACAAGTATTATTTTCTGGCCTATGTCTGCGTGTCCATCCATATTGGCTCCACCTACAACTCGTTACTCAATAGTTCACTAAATCTAACAATTACGATTAGAACTATGGATGATCAATGACATTGCGTTCTCTACGGGTAACCCACCTTTACTTCAGCCCCGCCTTACGCAGGGCACCAGTCACTTTATGTATTACTGATTGATTCCTATAAAAGGACCTGGCACTTGCCCAGTTATCCATTGAAAACTTCGGATATACCCTTAGAACTTCTGTAGCTTCAGCACGGGCCTCCTTCTCACGGTCCATCATACTGTATGTAGCCGCCAGGCCAAGATGGGCAGGAAGGTTATCTGGCGCACTCTGGATTGCTTTCTTAAATGCTGAAACCGCCTCCTCAAACCGCCCCGTATCCATGAAGGTCGATCCGGAAATCTCAAAGAACCTGGGGTTGCCAAATGGGTTAAGTCGTATCGCCTTTTGGAGCATCGGAATGGCTTCTTCCGGTCGGCCTACATAGTCCAGAACCCTAGCATAACGGGCTAAGCATTCTGCCGAACTGCGATCGAGGGCAAGAGATCGTTCCACTTCAGCAAGCGCTTTGTCATGTTCGCCGTTATAGGCATATAACAGGCCCAAGATGCCGTGGGCCGCCGCGTGATTATTATCCAGGGCAACCGCCTTTTGCATCAGTTCGATCGCTTTCTCAATAGACCTTTGAGGGGATTCAGTTATGCGAAACAAAAAATCAAAGCTGTGCGAACTCGCCAGCACGGCTAAGGCTCAGAGATGCCCTGGACATAAAGCGAGAACCTCCTCTGCCTTCCGCCGGGCGATATTAACGCTCTCTGGAGTTGCTTGTACCCAATATTTTTCGGCTTCCAAATACTTCAAATAACATTCGAGATTTTCCGAACAGGGCCATTTCTGAACCAGGTATGATTCTTCCCCCGCCGTCAATTTCATTTGCATAGCCTTGACGATTTTCAACGTGATCTCATCCTGCACGGCAAATCTGTCTTTCAAATCACGATCATAACTCTCTGCCCAAAGGTGGTCACCCTTGAGTGCATCAATCAACTGAGCGGTGATCCGAACACGGTCGCCAGACCTCTGAAAGCTCCCCTCCAGCACATACCGGACACCCAGCTCTTCGCTTACCTGCTTGACCTTCACCGGCTTTCCCTTGTAAGTGAAGGTCGAATTTCGGGCGATCACAAACAGCCTCGGTACCTTGGAAAGGGCAGAGATGATTTCCTCAGTCATTGCATCGCAGAGGAATTCCTGATCCGGGTCTTTACTCATATTGACAAAGGGCAACACAGCAATAGAAGGTATGTCGGGCAGGGGAAAGGCCATCTTTTCCTTGGAGGCAACTTCCGTCTTGGAGGCAGAGGGACGAAAGGCAAATTGATAGAGGACTAAAGCAGAGGCGATCACCACCAGGGCTATTCCGGCCAGAACCGCTCGGGATAGTCTCTTCCGTTCAGACTTTTTCTCCTCAGGCTTTGGTGAGGGGGCTGCCGCTGGCTCTATCTGCGCCTTGTACACCCGTACCGGCCTGGCAATGTTCTTGACCTCGTGCTCCCCCAGGTAGTCGTAGCGGAGCGGGATCTTGTTCTCGATCTGTTCATAGGCGCTTCCGGATATACAAATCCCTCCAGCCTCGGCCATGCTTTCCAACCGGGCGGCAATATTTACTCCATCCCCGTAAATAGAATCTCCTTCCTCAATCACATCTCCGAGATTAATCCCAATACGAAATTCCATCCGGCGGGTTTCCGGCAACATGGCGTTTTTGGCCCGGAGCACCTGTTGGATCTCCACGGCGCACTGCACCGCACCCACTACACTCGAAAACTCAGCCAATATACTGTCTCCCGCACCTCCTACGATCCGGCCCCGGTGTTGTTGGATAAGGCTCCCCATCACTTCTTTATAGGTATTCAGGGTCCGGAGGGTCCATTCCTCATCCTCTCCCATGAGTCGGCTATAGCCCTTCACATCAGCACTGAGGATGGCGGCGAGCTTCCTTTTCAACTGATCCGGGGTCATTGACTCATCTCCTTGCGATGGGGCTGAAATAAAAAACCCCGGCTTCTCTGTTGAGAAACGGGGTTTCCAAAATTCCTCCATTTGCTGGCCTCCCTTGAGGGTAAAGTGCGCTGCTGGAAGACGGTTTAACTTGCCTATCTGTCCAATGGTTAGAATGGATTATACACGATTTTGTGGATAGTAAATAGGAGGTTTTTCATTAGACCGGAAGCTTAAATTTGGGAGGGGTCCGTCAACTATTTGCGTTTGTAGTCTTCGGGATTTTCACAAATGGAATTTGCAAGCTTACAGGAAGACATCTTCGGATTACCCCGATCCTCTTCTCAAGGATTCTTTTAACTGGTTGGGTGAAAAGGAGGGAGGTTAAATTTGAGAACCAGGTAATCGAGCAAGGCCGGGCGAATTTCATCTCTGTGGGATAAGAAAAAAGCCGGACCATCATTGAGAAAAAGGTTATAGGCGGCTTTTCGCTGGAGCCATAAGTCGAGAGCGTCAAAAAAGGAAGCCCCCCAAGGACGGGTTAAGACAACCTCTTTTACATAGTCTATTCCCTCAGCCTTTTTGGTTAAGAAAATTAGACTAAAAAATAGTATCCGAAATACGCTATCGAAAAATAACCGCTCGTCATTCGTAATTTCCATTATAGCATCCAATACCCCAATTTCTTCCATAAGTTCGTTCAAATCATTTTTCCTTAACTCATTCCCTTTAAGCCACCAATCGATGTAAAAACTTAAAACCTCCTGACAGTGATCCGTTAATTCCTCCCGACTGATAAAATCCATCCATTCTTCTTGATTAAGATAAGTGCTCGGCTTATAAAGGGCTGCAAATGGGGTCATCGGAACTGAATGGCCAGCAATATCAAAACTGCTATCCAGGAGTTCTTGGCTTAGGGAATATTCTTCTCTCCGATATTCGGGACCTGGACCGAGACAAACCGGCTGGCGATGGCCATGTCCATGTAGCCGGTCTGGTAGGTCTCCGGGGGGTTGACGGCTGAGAAGATAACTTTAAGCCTGGTCGGCAGCCCCATGACCTTGCGGGTCCTGATGAGTTCATGAAGCTTGGACTGGATAAAGGGGTTGGCCCGGTTGATTTCATCAAACAAAGCCGCCTCAGCCTTCCAGATCGAGAAGGGGGTATGGACGAACTCCAGCTTGCCTTTGGCTAAGGATTTGGGGTTGAGGAAGCCGACCAGGTTGTCAAAGTTAAGGGTTGGTACTTCGTAGTGCCTGAAACTGATCTCCGGCCCTAACACCGCCTTGGCGATGGTCCTGGCCCCTTCGGTCTTGTTGGTCCCGATATCCCCGATCAGGAGGACCGAGAGGTCCGCAAGTATTGCCGAGAGGATCAAGGGTTCAATCGGACCCCAACCGTAAATTCCAATCTCATCAAGAAACATGGCTTAAAACCCTCCTTTCAAAAAGTCCTTTTCCCTTAAACGCAGAAAAGAGACCCGAAGGTCTCTTTTCGCTGGTTTCAGTCGTTTTGACTTAAGCTTTATGACTTGCCAAAAAGTCAGCTAACTTTTTAATTTCTTTTCTAATTTTGACTATAGTATAGCAAATTTTGACTGATTTGTCAAGTAAAAAATATTAGTTAATTTATTGAATTTATTAAGTAAATATGGTTAAAAAGACGCACATTTTATAAAATAGTATATTATTTCATCAGGTTATGATATTTTTTTGTGGTAGGGAAAAAAGGCCGGCCATTGAAGTCTATTTTAACGGTTATCGGGCTTATTACGATTAATGGGTTCCTCGTGGTGCCAGCTAATTTAATATCGGGAATCAATGGACATTTTCTTGATTTTCCATTAAATTAACAAGGATTCTTATTTGTTGATAACATATAAAGAAACAGGGAGGGAAGATGAGTCCGATAAAACGTCATTTTCTAGTGCTGATGTTATCCCTATTATTCCTGCTCATTATTGGATCCACGTTCTTGGGCTATTATACGGACTGGCTTTGGTTCCAATCCCTGGGGTACACCTCGGTTTTCCTGCGGCTTATCAATTATAAGTTTTTTCTGGGAATTATTTTTGGAGGTTTTTCCGCCCTCTTGTTTTATTTAAATGGACGCTTGGTCTTCCATCTGGCCCATACGCCTTACCCCCCGAACACAGAATCGCTTCCCATCAATCTTCCGGTCTGGCTGGAGAGACGATTACAGTCTCTGCTGACCCCCGCAGCCATTTTAGTCGGTATTCTTATTGGTCTATCGGCGGGCGGTCAATGGGAATCCCTGCAACTTTATCTTGCGGCCTTGCCTATAGGGAGTACAGATCCCGTCTTCGGCCGGGATATTTCTTTCTATCTGTTTCGGCTTCCTTTTTTACAATATCTCAGTAGCTGGTTCGTGGGACTTTGGGTCCTTTCCGTTTTATCGGCCGCAGTCATTGCAATCTTCCGATTCCAATTTCAGCTTGCTTCCCGTGGGGTGGCTCTTAAACCCTGGGTAAAGAGGTACCTCTTTGCCGTTTTCGGGATTCTTTTTTGCTTCCTGGCTTATCATTTTTTTCTATCCCGGTTTGATCTCCTTTTTACCGCCCGAGGTGTCGTCTTCGGTCCTGGATATGTGGATCAAAACTATCTCATCCCGATTCTGAGTCTAATGATTCCCGTCTCCTCCTTGACCGGTTTGCTCCTCCTGGTTCAGGCCTTCAGACCTGGAGGACGATGGATTTATGGGATTCTGGCCCTATTTATCGGCTTCTATTTCATCGGGATTTACCTGCTGCCGGGATTTATCCAGCGTTTTAGCGTTACCCCCAACGAAATCCAAAAGGAAACCCCCTACCTTTCCCGGTATATCAAGGGGACTCTTGAAGGATACGGCCTAGGTCATGTGGAGGAACGCCAGCTTTCAACCGAGGGCACCTTGACCCCGGCCCTGCTAGATGCCAACAGTCTGACCGTTAAAAATATCCGCCTCTGGGATCATGACCCCCTATTGGAAACCTTCAGCCAACTCCAAGAGATCAGGACCTACTATAAATTTCAGTCGGTGGATAATGACCGCTATTTTCTCAATAACGAATACCGACAGATCCTCCTTTCCCCTCGGGAACTTTCCTATGCCGACCTGCCCAGCAAAGGGTGGATCAATGAACATCTTATTTATACTCACGGCTATGGCTTGACCCTCGGGGTAGTCAATCAGGTCACTCCGGAAGGGCTTCCGGATCTGCTCATCCAGGACATCCCCCCGGTTTCCAAAGGTAATTTAAAGGTGGACCAACCGGAAATCTATTTTGGCGAGATTGAAAACGACTACATCATCGTCAATACCAGGCAGAAAGAATTCAATTATCCCTCGGGGGAGCAAAATGTCTTTGCCCGTTATCAGGGGAAAGGGGGTATCCCCATCGGCGGGATCCCGAAAAAAGCCATATGGTCATTTCGCTTCGGTGCCCTTAAAATTTTACTTTCTTCGGATATCACCCCGCAAAGCCGTATCCTTTTTGATCGTTCCATCCGGACCAGGGTAAAAAAATTAGTCCCTTTTTTGCAAGTCGATGAGGATCCCTATATGGTGATTTCAGGGGGCCGGTTATATTGGGTCCTGGACGCCTATACCCAGTCCGCTTATTACCCCTATTCCCGTCCGATAAGAAACTTAGGCAATTATATCCGTAATTCGGTGGTAGCCGTAGTGGATGCCTATGAGGGGTCGGTTCAACTATATATTAAAGATGAAAAAGATCCTATGGCTCAGGCCTATGGCCGCATCTTTCCCGGTCTCTTTAAACCGCTTAGCGCCATGGATCCGGATCTAAAAAACCATTTACGGTACCCTAAATTTCTGTTTGATATCCAGGCCCGTATCTATGCCACCTATCACATGATGAATCCTCAGACCTTTTATAATCGGGAAGATCTTTGGGAAATCCCCGGGAACCTGCGATCGGACAGGAAGAATATGGAGCCTTACCACATTATCATGCGCCTTCCCGGTGAAAAGAAAGAAGAATTTCTTTTGATGATTCCCTTTACCCCTCAGAAAAAAGACAACCTGGCGGCCTGGATGTCCGCCCGCTGCGATTTTCCGGATTATGGAAAATTTGTGGTTTACCGTTTTCCCAAACAACGTCTGGTCTATGGTCCTAGACAAATTGAGTCCCGCATCAATCAGGATCCGGATATTTCCCGGCAGCTTTCCTTATGGGATCAGCATGGCTCCAAGGTGACTTTGGGAACCCTTTTGATCATCCCCATCGAGAGCTCTTTGATCTATGTCCAGCCTTTATATATCAAGGCTGAGACCGGACAGATCCCTGAGCTCAAACGGGTTATTGTGGCCTATGAAAACCAGATTGCCATGGAGGAAACTCTGGAAAAATCGCTTAATCGAATCTTCGGGCAGGAGGTCAAAAAGACCACAGAAGAAGTGGCCGCTCTACCCCTACCGGCGGGGAAACCCCAACCGGCGCAAGCCTTGGGCGATTTGGCTTGGCAATACTACCAAAAGGCCCGAGGTGCTTTAAAACAGGAGAACTGGGAGGCCTACGGCCAGGCCTTAAAGGACCTGGAGCAGATACTCAAGCAGATAAAAGAAGGGAAAAAATAAAGGCAATGGACCTGTAGGAAGGCATCACTTCGGTACAAACTGGGAACTAACCATGGGATTAAGGGGATCATCTCGAAGGTCGGCTCCCACTGATCACCGTTGATTTATGTTTTACCAAACATCGCTAAAAGTACCCTTGCAATAAGATAATCATCAGTAGATTTAATAAGGAGAGGTGTTATGGATGCTTTAAAACAAGAGCAATATTGTTATTTGCCCCACCGTACTAAAATGCAAATACTTGCAGGTGGATGGAAGAGACTTTGGTTTTGTTAGGCTTATTTTGCTATTAACCACTAACCAGGAAAGAGAGGCAGTCTATGCGTTTCACAAAGATTTTCATCTTCTTAACTTTAAGTCTGGCCATTGGTTTTTTGGGTTGTACGAAGGATCAGAAGAGTGAGGCACCCAAGCAGCAACAGATTACTAAGAACCTGGTTCCACCTAAGGTGGAAATTAAGGGACCGGCCTTTGGGGTGGAAATCACTGACCTTGCAGTCACCATGACCGTAGACACCAATTCTAAAGAAGTCGTCGAGACCCCGAAGCTCGGGGGTCATATCAAGATCACCAATAAATCAGAAGAAGTTTTGGACATCCAGGCGATTACTCTCGATTATCTGGATGAGGCCGGAAAGATCATTCCTTTTGGTTCTGGAGAGAAAATAGCGACAGTTAATCCGTTTTGGAAGGCCCTTCAGCCTGGAGAAGCTACCGAAGGTTCTTTGGACGTTACCATCCCAAGAAAAGCTGCCAAGGAAAAGGCCCTTGGAAAGGTGCAAGTCAACCTGGTCTATGTCCCCTCTCCTCTTAAACGAGAAACGCTGACTTTGCCAGAAAAAATTGAATGAGGCTTGGCTTTTTTATCGCTTAGTTGAATAGGCAGAAGCTCACTGACCCCATAATCCCGCCTGGATGGGACGGGGTCGGCGAGCAAATCATAATAAATAGAAAATTTCCCCCTATGAATCCTGCCGGGGTAGGACCCTCGGGAGCCTCAATCCGTTTGTCGGAAGGCTTCCCCTTGACATTTAAAGGAAAAAACAAAGAATGCGCTTTTGGTCTACCCCTAAACTATCCCGATACCTTCTGGAGTTTCAAGTATGCCCTGTCCTTCATATCCAAAAGGGCCGTTAATCTTCCGCTCGGCCTGCTCACGGTGGCCGCCAGGCTTCCTAAGAAGTCCTAGGATAGACGATTTTCGTGGAAGGGTACTTAGGGAGGGGGGCCTTACGTGAACGAGTTTGGGCTTGAAGTCGGGCATAATTATCTACCTTTTCCCTTGAACGGCCTTATTTTTTCAATTATAATAACCCCAAAAATAAAAAGGAGGATTGATCCATGGCTGCAAAAAAACCCTTTACTAAAACCCAACTGGTTTCCTACCTGGCAGACAAATTTGCAATGACGAAAAATACCGCGAAAGAGGTTCTGGATGAATTGGCCAAATTAGCGGTGACTGAGACTAAAAAAACCGGGTCCTTTACTCTGCCGGGCATCGGAAAGATTGTTCTGGCGAAACGAAAAGCCCGTTTAGGAAGGAATCCTAAAACCGGTGCCGAGATCAAAATACCTGCTAAGACCGTTACCAAAATGAGAATCGCGAAAGCCTTTAAGGATGCCGTAGTTCCTCCAAAAAAATAATTACTGACGAATCAATCCTTAACAAAAGGAGAAAAAATGGCTGTCAAAAAACAAGCTGCAGTCCTGAAAAACAAGGTTGTCGCAAAGGCTAAAAAACCTTCCAAGTCTCCTGAAAAATGGATCAGGACTACCGTCATGATCCGTGAGCCCAATCACAGCAAGATAAAAGCCATCACCTATTGGGAGAAAAAGGGCATTAAAGAAGTTGTCGATGAAGCTCTGAAGGGGTATTTAAAAGGAATTAAAATAAAACCCCTTCCAAAGAAGAAATAGATTGACTTCAGGTAAAGTGCATACCAGGAAATTGGGAGAGTTTGCCCTCCAGAGGGGGGCTGATCTCTTCGGGATCGCCGATTTAAAGCCGGCTCGCGCTTTTATCACAAACCAGGGAAACTTCTCCCTGGACCGGTTCCCCCATGCAGTCTCTCTGGGAATGTTTCTTAATGATGTGATAGTTGAAAGCCATTCTCCTGATGAGGCACGAAGAGATAGTCTATACTGGTTTCATGTCTATGAGGTGGTCACCCGGGCATTAGATCAACTGAGTAATTACGTTTCCAGATGGCTTTCTGACCAAGGATTCAGCACCTTTCCCATCCCATGTTCGACGCCTTACAATTTTCAAAAGCTCGAAGGAATCATTTCCCACAAATTGGCCGCCCACCTCGCTGGACTGGGTTGGATTGGTAAGAACTGCCTGCTCCTGACGGATCGTTTCGGACCCCGTGTACGCTTCGTTACGGTATTGACCGATGCTCCCCTTCAAACCGGGTCGCCGATCGATAAACCCTGCGGAAAATGCCACGTCTGCTTCGATGCCTGTCCGGTAAAGGCCTTTACCGGAAAAGAATTCCGTGAAGAAGATCCTCGTCAGGTCCGTTTTGACGCCCTTAAATGCAGTGAGTACCGCAAGGAACATCCCTGCGGGCTTTGCGTTTCCTCCTGCCCCCAGGGCAAACTCCGTGCACGTCAGTCCAAAGCTAAGCAAATAGATTTAAACGAGATGAGATAAAAACGTGAGACAAGGCCACACCGGGTGGATCTAACATTCTGAAACCACCTGGCCTCTTTGTCGATAAACATAGAAATTTAGTTCTTCCTGTACTCCCCTAAATTCAATTTTTGAAAAATGACAAGAGTACAAACGGAAATCGATGAAAAGGCGTTTCAAATTTATTGACATTATGGTAAAAAGTGTAATTAGTGTTTTAAAATAGATTTTCAGAGTTTTCTGGCCCCTTATACCGTCCACTATCGACGGGTAGTTAGGAAAGGGATCCGGGATCTGATGAGGTATGGGAAACTTCAATAGCCAGGTCAACGCATACGCCGTAATTCATTTATGCGCGGACTCAATCCAATGCCTTAATCCATAAATTTGTAGGGATTTTTGATCAAGAGGCCTAAGGAGGTGATGGCAGAAAAAACTTGAGCATATAGGTCGATTAGGTAAAGCTTCAAAATAACCTTTAAAGGAGAAGATGACATGAAAAATCCGTTTGAAGAGTTGATTTGGCCCGAAGGGGGAATAGGGATTGCCGTTCCCCTGAATTCGGTGCGGGCCGGATCAAGACATTATTAAAAGAAAAACCAAATAACAAGGAGGATCAAAATGAAATCGATCGGTAGGTCGGGTATGGGAATTTTTATTTTAGTCTTTATTTTTTCCTTTTTATTTTTGACGGTTCTAAGCCCTTCCAGGGCCATGGCGGTTAATGCCGCCTTTGATGTCAAAAAGATGGGTGATATGTCCGACTTTGATCCCAATCACCCGGCGGTTACCTCCGGGGATACCATCAAGATCGCCGTAGTGGCCTCTTTTTCCGGGCCAGCCACTGAAGTAGGAGAGGAGTTTTATGCTTGTGTCCTCTGGGCCGCCCATGACATCAACAAGAGGGGCGGGCTGATGGTGGACGGCAAGAAAAAATTGGTTCAGGTCATCAAGGCCGATCACATGTCCAAACCGGACCAGGCCAAGAAGGTCTGCGAAAGGATGGTCCTGCAGGAAAAGGTGAATGTGATGTGGGGCACCGACGGCAGCAATCTGATGAAAATCATAAACGAAGTGGCCAATAAATACCATGTCATTGCCATCGATTCCGCCGCCTTATCCGATGAACTCTATGATGCCACCAACTTCAGCCGTTATTCTTTTATGACCTCCTTTTCTACCAGTATCATTGGCAAGGGTCTGGCCTATTATTACGGGCAAGTCCGGAAAAAGGAAAAGAAGTTTTACATCCTCTGCCAGGACTATATGTTCGGACACGCCATGGCTGATGGTTTTAAGGAAGGTCTAAAAGAATACTATCCGGGGGCCCAGATCGTCGGCGAGGATTACCATAAGCTGTTTCTGACGGACTTCGCCCCTTACCTGACCAAGATCAAGGCCTCCGGGGCCGAGGTGGTCTACACTGGTGACTGGATTCCGGACGCCGCCAACCTGGTCAAACAGGCCCGGCAGATGGGGATCATGCTGCCCTTTGCGCATATCTTTTTGAATGATCCTAATTTCCTGACTGAGGTCGGCGTTGAGGGTTCTAAAGGCTTAGTAGAGCTCAGCCAGTATACCGCCACATCCCCTTTCTTCAAGACCCCCGAGCAGATCAAATTCTATAAGACCTGGAATAATCTCTGGAAGACCAAGTGGCAGGCCCCGTATAACACGATCAGATACGAACATTGCGCTGAGACGCTAGGAGCCTATATCATGCAGACCTACTGGCTCCTGAGTGTGATCGAGCGGGCCGCCAGTCTGGACCCGGAGAAGATCATCAAGACCTGGGAAGGGGATACGTACCAAGACGTCATGGGTACGGTTATGAAAATGAGACCTTGCGATCATAAGGTCATCCAGGACTATTATGTAACCGAATATGTACCGCCGGCTCAACAAAAAGTATCCTTTAATATTCCTCCCTATTATTGGTTTAATAATTTTTCTTATATAGGCCTGACCGTCAGGATCCCGGCGGCCAAGGATCTGCCTTTGATGGATCAGAACCTGGACCGTTGCAAAGGGAAGAGTCCATCGGGAGATTAACTAAATGTAATATTCAGAGTGCGTCGACTGCAGGGTCCATGGTCTAAAGGGTTTTTTGGGCTGTGGACCCAGCCACCAGCCTGTGCGAGACGATAGGCATCTGGTATACAACCGATAGAACTAAAACCCCGATTTTGATCGAAGCGGATCTTCCTGTTAGCAAGATCAGGTTTGAATCGGAGTCCATTGATGGAAACTGAATTCGATCGAAGGAAACAGTTCCTCTTAATCTTAGCTCTTCTCCAGTAGTCGTTAAGTTGGAAGATTATCTCTTTTGGAAAAAGCCTTGTCCGAATCAACCTTACAAGTACAAACTCATCCCAATGGGGAAGGTTTCTGATACCGTACGAGTTGCTGAACAAAGTCGTGAGGAGAGGATCTAATCTACAAATCATGCTCTAAGGCATCAGGTGCACTATAGATTTCCTCTCCCCATTTACCCCAGCGTCCCAGGGTATTTTATATCACTTGACAATCCTTTAAAACACAAGGTGCATTAAATTATGGTCTAAATTTCATTAAAAATTAGTATGTTAAGAGAAGGCCGCCGAACCTAATCCTGCCTTTTCTGTTTTATTTTCCCGCCCCTTTCATCTTCTATTCAAAGGCTATCTATTTCCCTTTGAACTCTTCATAATGGGGGCAACCCCCATTAACCTCCAGCGAACACCAAGGAGGTGTCATATGAAGACCAAAGAGGCCATTACCCTTTTCCAATACTATCAACGGTCGAGCCATCGAAAAAGGACCCTGCAGAGTTACCAACCCATGCTCAACCAGTTTAAAGTTTTATTCGGGGAAAAGGGATTTGAAACCATTGGTTCCGACGAGGTATATGGTTTTCTGGAAAATCTTACCCAGGGTTTGGTCAGGTCAACCCGGAGATTACGGTATGCTCAATTAAAAGCCTTTTTTAATTTCGTAATCAACCGGTGCGATTTGGATATAAAAAATCCCTGCAATACCTCCCTGCTCTCAAAAACTTTCCGGACCCCGAAACAGAGCCCCAGGAAAGTCCCCGATAAAGAGGCGATAGACGAGATCATCTACAACACTAAAAACCTCCGAGATCGATTGATCCTGGAACTCCAGGCCCGTTGTGGGCTCCGGATTGGAGAATCGTTGAAGATCAAGGTGTCGGACATTTCAGAAAGGAAAATAGTCCTTCGGGAGCCGAAATCCGGGAAGGAGGCCGAGGTAGCCTACATGCCGGAGCCTATTGCCAAACGATTGGAGGAATATGTCCGAAGCCAGAACCTGGGACCGGAGGATCGTCTTTTTCCGGTTTCGTATTCAACGGCCAGATCAATGATAAAAAGTCTTGGTGCTCAACTCAAAATTTCAATCAGACCCCATGACCTCCGCCGGCATTCAGCAACTTTATGCCAGCCGAAATGGGGTTCCATTGGAAATCGTATCAAAAGTGATTTTAAGGCATCAAGACCTGAAGACCACCCAAGCCTATTTGGGCAAGGTCAGCGAGTCGGAAGCCATCCGGTGGATGGATATCATTCACGGGAAATAGTCTGGTTATTTAATTGATTACCATTCGAACTCTGGAGGTTTTTGGGGGGTAAATTGGAGAAAATATGGTCTTATTTTAATGGGATAGGTCGCTATCTTGAGGATGTCTTCCTGTAAGCGTTTAAATTGGATTTTTAAAAAATCTGAAGAGTACAAACGCTATTCAATGAAAAGGGGTTTCAAATTTATTGACATTGGAGTTCCCATGAAAGGATAATAGACCCCATTTCTCAGATGAGAGATGGGGGTTTTTGTTTAGGATAGTGAAGAAAGATATCCTAATGAAAATTAATGGCGTTAGAGATTTTGAAGGATTGAAGGATAAAGTTAAAATAACAGTATCAAAAAAAATAAAAGAAATTCATCCTGTAGTTAAAAATATTATTGGAAACTTAGCAGAATTAGAATTTATTCATTTCATTAGATTGTCACCAAATCACTTACAGGCATCTAACGAATTAACAGAAGGCCGTGTAAAAATTCCTATTACCAAACCTGAACATCCCACTGCCGTAGGGGTCTATTTAATTATTGATATTGCATGCAAAGATATCCAGTTTTATGAAATCAATTCAGTCGTTAAGGGTTGTGGTGGAAAAATGGTTGATGAGGTATTAAAGGCTTTGCCGAAAAATTGGACTGGCGTAGTTGGTATGGATTGGAGTAATGGTTTTTGGAATAAAATGGCAGAGAAATATAACAATTTGGTTATACTTTAATTTGGACTTAAAAAGAACAGATAATTATCAGTTCTCCTGATCGCCCAAGAAGCTTGTGACAAGTGAGCTGTAACGTTCGGGGAGAATGGAAAGATCGAATGGGAAAGCAGAAGAAAGCCAAAGCACAACGTCAGGCAGAGCGGAAGGCGGTTACTATTCCCGGGCTATCGTGGCAAGACGAGGAAGGCATTCACCTCATTGCATCTGGCGAGTTGCAACCTGGGGACGAAGAAGAACTTACTGAGATCTTCCAGAAGCAAATCGCAAATTCACCCCTCTGGGGACAGATGGTGAGCGAGTTCGGTGAAGTAAAAGCAGCCGAACTTCTTAAACAATGCAAGGCCCAGATTAAGAAGTAACGAGGCAGAACCACCGATCCACCAGTCTGGCGATAAACATAGGTGCCTCGCTTTGCTGATTAACTTGTACTCCAGCTTTTAGAGGTAATAAATGAAGAAACAAAAAAAATATGATGGTGGTGATAAACCACAATGGCTTGATCCAAAAAATGATGGAAAAAATCCCTATACTGACGAAGAAATTGAAATGTTAGTGGATGGCTTTATGGTAGTATTTCCTATCTGGTGTAAATTGGTTGATGTTTAAAAAATAAGGGCTTAACCTTCCTGGTGAACCAAAAACCCAGGGGTCTTAGGGGACCCCAAACAGGAAGGAGAAGCCCTATGCGAACGTTAGCAAAAAGAGAATCCATTGATCAAGCCCAAAGTATTAATGAGACAGTCCACACCGGGAGCCCTTTTAAAGACCTCAGCGCCTTCTTGGACCACGTTGAGTTGGGGGTTAGGGGGTTCGTAAAGGCCATGCTGCAAACCTATGCCGAAGATGAATTCTTGCGTTATATCGGCGCCAAACGCTATGAACGTACCGATAACCGACGGGACCAGCGCAACGGGCATCGGACGAAGAAGCTGGGAACCCGTTTCGGTTTGATCGAGGACTTGTCTCTGCCCCGGGGGCGAAAAGCTGGGATCTCCTACAGCCAGGTCCAGTCCCGCTACCGGAGGCAAGACGAGCGGATCGAAGAAGTCGTTTCGGAGATATTTCTGAGAGGCGTTTCTACCCGGAAAGTGGGCAAGATTTCTCGTCTCCTGTGGGGAGAGGAAATCAGCCCGGCTGAGGTTAGCCGCATGAACAAGCGGGTCAGAAAAGAGTTGGTCCGCTGGCTGAATCGGCCCATCACCAAAAAGATCGCTTATCTGATCGTGGACGGGGCTTACTTCAAGGTCCGGCGGAAACGTTTGGGCCGAGAGGCCGCCTTGTGTGCGATCGGGATTACTGAGGAGGGAGAAAGGGAGTTCCTGGGTTTTATCCAAGGCCAGCGGGAATCCCAGCAGGCCTGGGAATTCTTGTTGACTCATCTGGTCCGTCGAGGCCTGAACCCCAAGGAAGTTTTGTCGGTCACCTCGGACGGTTGTCCTGGCATGATTGCGGCTATTCGAACGATCCTGCCTTATAGTGAGCATCAACGCTGCCTTTTCCACAAGATGGGCAATCTCAAGGTCAAATGTCCCAAGGGCGAGTGGCCTTTGGTCAAGGCCCGATTGGATCGCATCTATTATGCCCTGAACCTCATGGACGCTCAGGCCCAAGCCGAAAGTTTCTGCCGGGAATATCGATCTGTTTTCCCAGCTTTGGTGGATTGTCTGGAAAAGGACCTGGATAACTGTCTGGCTTATATGGGTCATCCTCCTAACCGCTGGAAGCATATACGAACGACTAACCTTATCGAAAGAAGTTTTAAAGAGGTCAAAAGACGGGTCAAAGTCATGGAGCAGTTCCCTAATGAAGAGTCTTGCATTCGTATCCTCTTCACCCTGCTCCAGGCTCAAAATGAAACTTGGGAAGGTCGCCCTATAAAGAACTTCCAAATTTACACCCATTGACAAACGCTACCTTTCTTTTTTATATATCAATAATCATACTTATTATTTTTTCTTTTAAAAATATATATAAGCCATTAAAAGTATTAAGAAATTTAAAACCACCTCAAATAATAATGAATAAGGAGAATGGTTACTATTATTTAATCGAAGATAATATTTATTATCATATTCCTGATGAACCAACCTTTGAATATCTTGGAAGATATTTTGGTTTTTCTTGGAGCGACGCAAAACCGATGCAATCAGATGAAATTAAGCTCAAATTTAAACCCGGAAAGGATTTACCAAGCATTAAAGACCATTTTCCTAAAACTTAAAAATATGAGAAAAATAATCAAACCACCACATATGGTATATGGTTGAGCAAACTGCATACCCACTAAGATCATATAGAATTAGTTTTTCAGCCTTTCCAAGAGGGGCAAGGCTTAATCGGAAAAATTGCCGTATACTGCATTTTTTTAAAGAACTGCTTTTGGTCTGGATTATAACCCCAGACGGACCTTCTTGGCCGTCATTCCTGCTTCGTGTTAACCTCTTTTCCTCATGGGCCGGCATCTATAACTCATCCATCGTGGGTCCCGCATACAACGGCAGCAAGCATGCGGTGGTGTCCATTACCGAGACCCTTAACATGGAAGAATGCTCCAACGGAATCAGGGGATGCGTCATCTGTCCGGCGGAAGTGAATACTCCCATTCTGGATAAACGCCCGGCGCCGCCTTCGGCTGAGCAGCGGGCCAGAATGTTGCAACCTGAAGATCTTGGTCGGACTATCTGCTGGGTAGCCGAACAACCCCTGCATGTCTGCATCAACGAGATCATCATCAGCCCGACGTGGAACCGGGTTTACACTGAGTAATGTTCTAACTGGGAGATAGATCTTTCAATGAGTTCCGATTAACGGAGCTACCATACAAGGCAGGACTGGGGAGGGAAAGCTTATATCGGACTAAAGGCATTTTTAAGGTAATCATAAACGGCTTCAGCCCGGCGCCAGCTCTCTACTCTACTAGGGGCAAAATTTAATCTAAGAGGAAGCCTCTGACCAGAACCTCGGGCTTCTGCAGATTCTTCAACCGTTTGAGATAAGGGAAGGTCGGGATGTAAAAAGAGTGGTTTTTCAAAATTTTGGCAACCGGCCTCTCCTTTTCCTTTTATTTCACTTTATTTGTAAATCCCGACCTCCAAGGTCCTATTTTCTTTAGAGGTTTCCCCTTGTCTCCTCGCCTTTGGCCTTATTTTTTCCCTTGACCGTGTCTTTTTCTTCCCTTATACTTTTTACCACAAAAGGGAATTCTTATCAAACACTGGGAGGTAAATGTCATGAACATGAAAAGGATACTTCGTAGTCTCCCCATGTTATTAAGTCTCATCCTGTTCTCCTCATCCCTAGTCTTATTCTTGGAGGGAGTCGCTCTTGCAGCCCAGAGTCAGATGACGATTAAGATTGGCGTCACGGTAGCTCAATCGGCTCCCGGTTCACTGATACAGGGACAGGAAGTGACCCGTGGGTTGGAGATTGCAAAAGACATCATCAACGGTAAGGGCGGCGTCTTGAAACGGCCCATTCAACTCTTGTATCAAGATACAGAGGGGCTTCCCGATGCAGCACGGGCTGC
Source organism: uncultured delta proteobacterium (assembly GCA_963838485.1). Taxonomy (GTDB): domain Bacteria; phylum Desulfobacterota; class RBG-13-43-22; order RBG-13-43-22; family RBG-13-43-22; genus RBG-13-43-22. The sequence continues at coordinate 33,284 of CAWIRY010000094.1, forward strand.
CATTCAGCGCCTCATTACCAGCGACGATGTTGTGGCTGTTACAGGAGAGCACCACAGTTCATGTGCTCTGGCCGAAATCGAAGTCGCCCACCGCTACGGGGTCCCATACATCAACACGAATTCCTGGGCGGACGCCATTCGTGAAAAGGGCTATCCTGAAGTAGTCAATCCATCCCCAGACAATGTCCGTGTGGCGGAAGCCATTGCCACGTTCATAAAAGAAACGCATTATAAATCCGTAGTCGGATTTGCCGAGAACACCGACTACGGTATTGGCCTAGCCAAAGCCACGGGAGAAATGATCAAGGAGCTTGCTCCCGGGGTGAAATACCATTACGAAGTGCTGGACCGGCAGTCTCGGGATTTCAGCTCAGTCATCTTCCCACTCCGCTCCAAACCCCCGGATCTGATTGCGACATTCATCAATCCACCTGCGGGTTACCTGTTGTTCAAACAACTCTACGAATATGGCGTTGCCCCGTCTCCCAAGACGCTCGTTATAGACGGAGCCAGCACGTCGGCCTTCCCGGACTTTTGGAACAACGTGGGAGATGCTGCCGTTGGGTTGATTGCTGTTGATTTCTATCATCCGGAAATGGTCCTGTCCAATTTCGGTACTCAAGTAAAGCAGGAATACCAGAAGCGCTATGGGACTGCACCGAATCGTCTCCCTTTTCAGGCTGCAGATTCATTGCTTCTGATCGCCAAGGCGATTGACCAGGCCGGCACAACAACCCACGCGGCCGTCTTGAAAGCCCTGCAAAACATCACCATTGAAGGGACCCGCGGTAAAATAACCCTCGACCACACAAAGGGTATTTATTATCAACAGTGGCGTGGCGTTCCGTATGTCATCTACCAGTTTACGAAAAAAAATCAGACCCCTGCCGATGCCACCCTCCTTGCCAGACCTAAAACCACCACCGATCCCTCAAAAGTATTCCACCCGGTCAAGTGACCCTTGTTGGTGGGGTAGAGGGCCTTTCGCTCTCTACCCCATCTATCTATCAAGATACGAAGGGAGGCTCTTTTGGACGTATTTCTGCAAGCGCTAACACAAGGCATTATGATGGGATTAATGTATGCCGCGATTGCCGTCGGTCTTTCCCTGGTTTTTGGCATCTTCAAAACCGTAAATTTTGCCCATGGCGAATTTTACATGATAGGGGGATATATCTATATCTTCGCCATGTCTGCCTTGGGAATAACCGGCTGGGTCAGCATCGCCGTGGCTTTTCTTGGCGGCTTTCTCCTAGGCATATTGACCGAACGTCTGCTTATCCGGCCCATTTATGCCAGTTTCTCAAACTGGGGACTAAACCGCGACGAGTATGCAATCATCGTGACCTATGGCCTTTCTCTATTTCTGGTCAGCCTGGTCACGGTGACCATGGGACGACAGACTTGGAAAGGGACCCCTCTCATGACGGGGTCTCGTATTTTTCTTGGCCCCCTGGTGTTTGGAAGTGACCGTCTTGCCGGCTTTCTTGCAGCCATTTGTCTTGTCGTGCTTACCTATCTGTTTCTGACCTATACCCAATGGGGAAAGAACCTGCGTGCCGTAGCTCAGAACCGCTACGGAGCCTCACTGGCGGGAATTAACCCTTTTCACTGGGGGAATATAGGGTTTGGTATCGCTTGTGGTATAACTGCCGCCTCAGGTGGCATACTGGCCCCCCTCTTTCTTATGTTTCCTGATGCGGGCCTGGTAGCGGCCCTGAAGGCATTCGTTATTGTCGTTCTGGGGGGCTTAGAATCAACCTCTGGTGCGATAATAGCGGCTATAAGCCTTGGAGTCGTTGAAAGCCTTGGTTCTGTATACCTCTCTCCGGCTTACCACGATATCTATGGGTTTCTCCTACTGATCATTATGCTACTGGTACGTCCCCAGGGACTGCTCGGCAGCCGGATCCGGGAGGTGTAAACAATGTCACCCCGCAGGTACTTTAGCCTATCTGCCATACTCTTTGGCACCCTCACTGTTTTTCCACTCATTGTGAAGAGTGCCGAATGGCAGTCCACGCTAATCATTGCCTTTTACTATGCACTGCTGGCCATTGCTTGGGACATCCTGGGCGGCTACACGGGACAGATTTCTTTCGCGGTGGCGGCCTTTGGGAGTATCGGCGCCTACACCGCGGCACTGCTCGCACCACATGGCGTCACCCCAGTGATTGGAATTCTTATAGGGTCATTGGTCGCAGCCGCTGTTGGCTATCTATTAGGACGAATCTCCCTGAAGTTAAGCGGTGCCTACTTTGCTTTGATCACTCTGGCCTTCGCTGAAGTCGTACGCCTTATTATTGTCAATGAATGGCAGTGGACCAGGGGCGAATTGGGTCTTGAAGTACAGCCGCTGCTCCCATCAACGGCGTCATATATTGCCTATTACTACATCTTTCTCGCGGTCCTTTTCATCATTCAGATTGGGGTATATGTGTTCCTCAACTCACCTATGGGTCTTTATTTACAGGCCATTCGAGACAACGAGATGGGAGCCAAGGCGGCCGGGATCAACACCGTGCGATGGAAAGCCATTGCGGCCGCGATCAGTTCGGGGATAGCCGGCTTGGGCGGTGCACTCTACGTTCATTTCCTGCAACTGGCTGTTCCGCAAATGGGTAGCATTGCGGAAACGGGCAAGGCAATCGCCGTGACGGTGATCGGCGGCATAGGGACGTTGGCCGGACCGATCTTTGGTGCGGTCTTGATGCGACTTGTAGAAGAGGCTCTCAGGTCGTTTGGCTCCTATCATCTGCTTCTATTCGGGCTACTTTTGATGGTTTTCGTACGATTCTTCCAAGAGGGGCTCATCGGTTTCTTCGCACGTTTTCAAAAGGGGAGAGTATCACATGGGAACACTGCTGCAGACCCAAGGTCTCACTAGGCTGTTTGGGGGTCTGGTGGCCGTTAAGGACGTCTCGATATCTGTTAATTCGGCGTCCATCGCGGGAATTATAGGCCCTAACGGGGCCGGCAAGACGACCCTGATCTGGTCAAGGGAAAACGGACACCCGGTTAAGCAACCATAGTCAAGGTTAACTTCTTTTCAAAATCATTGGGGGAGACATACCCCAGGAAGGAGTGAAGGCGGCGGCTGTTATAAAACATCTCGATGTAATCGATAACCGCACGCCGGCCCTCTTCCCGGGTCGAGTATGCCTGATCTCCAACCTCCTCGGTTTTTAGGGTATGAAAAAAACTTTCCGCTACCGCGTTATCATAGCAGTCTCCTTTGCGGCTTATACTGGGGATCATGTGGAAAGTTTCCAGTTGGCGTTGATAGTCACCGGCGGCATATTGAGAGCCCCGATCGGAATGATAAATCAATCCCGGGGCCGGTTTCTGGCGCCAATAGGCCATCCGCAGGGCCTCCAGGACCAAAGAGGTCTTTAGCTGGCGATCCAAGGCCCACCCGACCACTTTACGCGAATACAGGTCGATAATGACGGCCAGATACAGCCAGCCTTCCAGGGTCCAGAGATAGGTGATGTCGCCACACCAGATCTTGTTCGGCTGATCAACCTGGAACTGCTGGTTCAACCGGTTGGGGGCCACCGGCAGCTTATGACGGCTGTCCGTGGTTTTTTTGAATCGCTTGGGTCGCTTGACCTCCAGGCCGGCTTTCTTCATCAGACTCCGGGTCCGAAAGCGGCCCACGGCGTAGCCCGTGGCCTTCAGCGCTTTTGACATCCGACGAGATCCATAGGTTCCTCGGTTTTCTTTATGAACATGAAGTACTTGGGACAACAATTCAAAATCCTTATCTATCGGTTGCGTTTGGGCTTTTTTTAAGTAATGATAGTACCCACTCCGGCTGACTTCCATAACCCGGCACAAAACGGTTATGGGATAGGCCTTCTGTTGCTGCCGGACAAAGTTGTATCTTACTTCGACTCGTTGGCAAAGAAGGCCGCGGCTTTTTTTAAGATGTCACGCTCCATTTTCAGCCGCTGGTTATCCTTGCGGAGTCGCTGTAGTTCTTCTTTTTCAGGGGTTAAACGCCCCTTGCCCGGGAAGGCGTTGGTCCCTTCGGAGGACAACTGCCCTTTCCATCGGGTCAATACACTGGGGTGGAGGCCTAGGTTCCGCGCGGCCTCGGTTACCTTGTAGCCCTGCTCGGTTACCAGCCGTACGGCCTCCTTCTTAAACTCCGGGGTATAGGTCTTTTTGTTCTGTTCGGTCATGGGACACCTCCATATGTTGGGTTATTTTACCATGCTCTTCAAGGTGTCCGTTAGTACTATGCCAGATCACCCTCTCAACCTCATCAGCGGCTTCTATCCTCCCAGTGCCGGTCAGATTCAATTCAATAACACTTCTCTCGTGGGCCGATCCCCTTCTGAAATCTCTCGCATCGGCATTCGACGTACGTTTCAGGTGCCCCACCTCTTCAGCAGACTGACGGTTTGGCAACATATGATGATTCCGGTTCATGTTCACCGAATCCATTTAAGCAACTCTTCCCTCACCGCAGAGCATTATCTGGATCAGATGGGGCTCCTCGCCTCTAAGTCCGAGCCCGTTCGGTCTCTTCCCGTAGGGCAGCAGCGGCTTCTTGAGTTTGTAACTTGCTTTATGAGCAATCCACGCCTCGTGCTACTGGATGAACCGGTAGCCGGACTCTCACCGGAGGCCATCGAACTCATGCGCCACGTCATGGAAGACGAACGAAAAAAGGGCGTGGGGTTCCTGGTAATCAGCCATGATATACCGGCAATTTCGGATTTGTGCCGCGAAATGATCGTGATGAATGCCGGTGAGGTTATAGCCAGCGGCTTAGTCGATCAAGTGCTCAGTGACTCGCGCGTCATCGACGCGTATCTGGGGGAGGATTTCCATCAATGACATCTGCACCCTCTAAATTGGATATACACATCAAGGCGGTTTCGGCCGGGTACTCACCCGGTCATGATGTCATCCACCAAGTAGACGTCCAGGTAGCCGCAGGCTCCCTGACTGTAATCATAGGGCCTAACGGGGCCGGCAAGACTACTTTGCTTAACGCCGCAGCCGGCTTCCTACCGAAGCGATCGGGAGAGGTCAAGGTGGGGGATTCCGATTTAACGTCGGTGCGCCCCTTCGAGCTGGTAAATTACCGCGTAGGGTATATCCCCCAGAGCAGCACGCTTTTCCCGGACTTTACGGTCCACGACAATCTCATCATGGCGGGAAAGGGCGTTGATGGGGGGCGTCATCTGGGATTGATCAATGAAGTGTATGAGCAGTTTTCCGTTCTGAAAGAGAAAAGTCGCACCAAAGCGGGCAACCTCAGTGGCGGTCAACAAAAAATCCTCGAAGTAGGCAAGGTCATCATGCAGGACCCTAAGGTACTTCTGGTTGACGAACCGACAACCGGGATTCAGCCCAATGTGGTCGTTGAAATTTATAACACCCTTAAAGCCTTCTCTAAACGCGGGACAACCATCCTTCTCGTCGATCAGAACGTGCGTCAAGCCGTTGAGATTGCCGATTACGTCTACGTGTTGAACCTGGGCCGCATCACCAACAAAGGTAAAAAAGAGGTGTTTGCAGAAAATCTCTCGGAAATCATACGTGGGTGGTTCCGCTCCTGAAGAAGGGTTGAGTATAATGAAAATATCAATCTTTCATAAAGTGCAGCGGGCTTATCTATCGAAGTAATGGAAAATGCCGTAGTCCTCAAACCAACAGCAGCGCCTCTTCTCACGCCCCTCATAGCCATGCTGCACCAAGTGTTGCGGAAACCAATGGGTTGCAAACCGCCGGCCCGCCAACGAAGAAAACATCTCGGAGTGATGCCAAGAGGAGTTTGCCGAATTGCGGCAGATCAACTTAAAGACCAGTCGCGCTTGGGCACTTAAAGAATCGTTGCGTCCCTTTTGGGATTATAAATATGCCAAATGGGTGGAAGGCTTTTTTGACGTTGGTATTACTGGGCCACCCATTTCCGTCTCAGTCCGATGGTCATGGTGACGAAAACGTTGAAAAGTCATCTGTCGAATCTGTTGACCTTTTTCAAACATCGTATCACCAATGCGGTGGCCGAAGGCCTCAATGGTAAAATCCAAATGGTTAAACAGATGGCCTGCGGATTTCGTAATCGAGACCATTATAAGACAGCCATTTACTTTCATTTCGGCGGTTTGGACCTTTATCCTCATTTGATTGAATTGACAACTTTTTTTAAGAGGATAAGGGGCTATTCGAAGGAGGTCTTCCTGTAATTCTCCAGACCAAGATATTGAAAAACTCCAAGATTTCAAACGATATTCTTTTGATTCTTAACCTAAGTTCGTCCCTTTCCAGGAATAAAATTTCCTATTGACTTTTTATAAAATGATGTAGAATTAAGGTTACCCTAAAAGTCAGAGTAAGCCAATAAATCATCTTCCAGCAACGCCACTTAACCTTAAAAGGGAGGCCAGCAAATGGAGGAATTTAGGAAACCCCGTTTCTCAGAAGAGAAGTGGGGTTTTTTATTTTAGCTCCGGTTTAAGGAGATGAACTCATGACCCCGGATCAGGTTAAACGGAAGCTGGCAGCCATCCTCAGTGCGGATGTCAAGGGATACAGCCGCCTGATGGGGGAGGATGAGGAGTGGACGCTGCGAACCTTGAACTCCTACAAGGTGCTGATTCGGAACCTGGTGGGTGAGCATCGGGGCCGGGTGGTGGGTTCGCCGGGAGACAACGTGCTCGCCGAATTCGCCAGTGTGGTGGATGCGGTTGAGTGTGCGGTGGAAATCCAGCAGGTGCTGAGGGCCAAGAACGCCCTGCTGCCGGAAACCCGCAAGATGGATTTTCGGATCGGCATTAACCTGGGGGATGTGATTGAGGAAGAAGACTCGATCTATGGAGATGGGGTGAACATTGCAGCCCGTTTGGAAGGCTTGGCTGACCCCGGAGGAATCTGTATTTCGGGGAGCGCCTACGAGCAGATCGAGAACAAAATCCCTCTCCACTACGACTACCTGGGGGAGCACGAGGTCAAGAACATAGCCAAGCCGGTACGGGTCTACCGGGCACGAATCGAACCGGAGGAAGCCCCCTCCCCGGTGCCTGAAGAGAAAAAGCCTGAACGGAAGAAACTATCCCGAGCCGTTCTGGCCAGCATAGCCCTGGTGTTGATCGCAGGAGTTGCCCTCCTCTATCAGTTTGCCTTTCGTCCCTCTGCCCCTAAGACAGAGGTGGCCTTCAAGGAAAAGATGGCCTATCCTTTGCCAGATGTGCCATCCATTGCCGTCCTACCCTTTGCGAACATGAGCGGGGACCCCAAACAGGAGTTCTTTAGCGATGGAATAACCGAGGACATCATCACAGCCCTTTCCAAGGTACCAAAGTTGTTTGTGATCGCCCGCAATTCAACCTTCACTTACAAAGGAAAGCCTGTAAAGGTCGAGCGGGTGAGCGAAGAGTTGGGTGTTCGGTATGTCTTGGAGGGAAGTGTTCAGAGATCGGCCGACCGCATCCGGATTAATGCTCAGTTGATCGATGCCCTCACAGGACAACACCTTTGGGCCGAGCGCTACGATCGTGATCTGAAAGACCTATTTGCCCTACAGGATGAGATCACCATGAAGATTTTAACGGCCATCCAGGTGAAACTAACGGTGGGGGAACAGGTAATAGGGTATGAAAAATATTTCAAAGGGAAGAAAGGTCTCGATTGTTATATGAAGTATCTGCAAGGGAATAGCGCCATGAACGAAGGTAGTATCGATGGCACCAGGGCGGGTAGGCGGTTCGCAGAGGAGGCGATTGAGATGTGTCCGGAGAATCCCATGGTTTATGCCATCATGAGTAGAGTGAACTGGTGGGAGTATTTGATGGGCCTTGGGAAGTCCCCCCAGGAGTCTATAGAGAAAGGCATGGAGATGGCACAAAAAGCCCTTGCCATGGATGATTCCACTCCTCAGGCGCATGCCATTTTGGGTCTTTTCTATTACCTAAAAAGTGAATATGACAAGGCGATTGCCGAAGCGGAACGGGCCGTGGCCATAGAACCGGGATCGGCCTATAGTTATAATAACTATGGCCTGATTCTGACTAGGGCAGGCCGCCCAGAAGAGGCCATTCCGGTATTGCAAAAAGCAATCCGACTCAACCCCGTAGGTGACTCCTTTACCTTCTCGAACCTCGGCGACGCCTACCGAATGACGGGGCGGTTTGAGGAGGCGGTTTCGGCCTATAAGAAGGCCCTCCAGCGTGAGCCAAATTACTTTTTTGCCCATCTCAACCTGGCCGGCACATACAGTATGATGGGCCTTGAGAGGGAGGCCCGCACTCAAGCCGCTGAAGTCCTCAGGATAAATCCGAAGTTCTCATTGGATTCCGCTGCAAAGAGAATTACTTCCAAGGATCAATCAAAAGTGGACAAGTATTTAGAGGCCCTGCGCAAGGCGGGGCTGAAGTGAGTTCAATGAACTTCCAACAAAGTCATTATTCATTAAATCGTGCACATTTCAAGCGGTAATTCTCAATTTTTCTTCCAGCTCCCAAACAAGAGTAGTAGGTGTAAGAGGTATATTAGGGAAGAAGGCGAATTTTCGAGTGATTTTGGGTAGTTCTTCCTGAAGTCAAGAAAGACGCCTAAGGCAGCTGCCGATGGTGTCGTAGGTATGAGTATCATGACGCACCAAAACATAAACGAAAAAGGAGGGGAAACCATGCCAGATATTGTTCACGGGGTTGGAATTAAATCCACACCCAAAAAGGTTTTTGAAGCGCTATCCACTATTGATGGGCTTTCTCATTGGTGGATCGTGGATACTAAGGGGGATGCGAAGAAAGGTGGAATTATTCTCTTTGGATTCGCCGAAATGAAAGTTGTGGAGTCGAAGCTTAAACTGGTGAAATGGAAATGTGTGAGGGGACCTAAAGAGTGGGTAGGGACAGACCTGACCTTTCAATTGAAGTCCAAGAAAGATGAAACTGTTGTCCTATTCACGCACGCCAACTGGAAGAACCCCACAGAATTTATGTACCATTGCAGTACTAAGTGGGCTACATTTCTTTTGAGCCTGAAGAATTGGTTGGAAAGCGACGAAGGTCGTCCCTCTCCTTATGATGTCAAAATCGGTGTTGGTGATTAAACATTTTTCGATTGTGAGATAGCAATCTATCCCTATGATGGCTTACAGCTACCGTCGATGGCAAGCTATGTTCAACTTCTGTATACTGCCTCCGTCAGGTGTTTAACTACCTCTGAAATCATTTCTTGGATTTCACCCTACAAAAGGATGGCTCGCCAAGGCCAATCGCTGCGCAGACGGGTGCCCGCTTCTCTGATTTTCGCAAGTTTCGGCTAAGAAGGCTGCCACTGCTGAGTTTGGCCAATACCATCAGATCAGCCGCGGGGCATTATGATCACTTTCAACCAGTAATTATTCATTTGTTGTTCATTCCCTGTTCAATATTTGTAGGGTATGCTGATCTGGCATAGTACTAACGGACACCTTGAAGAGCATGGTAAAATATTCCAACTTTTGGAGGTGTCTCATGACCGAACAGAACAAAAAAACCTATACCCCGGAGTGTAAGAAGGAAGCCTGACGTGGTTCGGTAACGGCAGACTGGTGAAAATAACATCGGACCCCGCAAGTTCTCCAACCTCCTTGGCCGCCCGGCCGCTCGACCCAGCCGCCAGCGTCTTCTCCATCGCCGGATTGAGGTCATAAACCAGGACTTCCCGGCCTTCCCGAATCAAGTTGCGCGCCAGGCCGCCGCCCATTTGACCCACCCCGATAAATCCAATCAACATAATGAACTCTCCTTTTTTAAAGTCCGCGAGACAATGCAAAATCCCGGATATCCTCTCCCCAGTCATGCACATTACCCTGATTAAGAAGAGGCCTGGTGTGTCGTGAAAAATGGTCTCGTTGATGGGCGATGCGTCATCACCCCCCGACCAAATAGCATCAGGCGCTTTCGTACAATTTGGTCAGCACGAACTCCTCATGACCCAGGGTCTCGTTGGCCGTAAGCCTCCCGTTGCAGGTCCGGATCAACATCTGAATCAGATTGTCGCCAGACTGGTCGAGCGTCATTTTGCCCCGCAGGATGTCCGAACAGTCATAGTCAATATGCTCGATCATGGTTTTGGCCGTCAGCGTGTTGGCCGTCAGTTTGATGACCGGTTCGATCGGGTTGCCAATAATGTTACCCTGACCGGTGGGGAAAAAATGCGCCACGAATCCCGCCGCGGCCCAGAGCGTGACCGCCTCGGCGGCGGCGCTGGAAGTGTCCATGAACCAGAGGCCCTTGCCGGTAGGCGCCTCGGCCTTGTCCAACACCCCCACATAGCGGATTTTTCCCCCAATTTTTTGCAGATTGCCAAAGGCTTTCTCTTCAATAGTGGTCAGCCCACCACGTATGTTGCCTTTGGTCGGCTGGGAGCCTGAAAGATCGTCGGTTTTGTGGTCGTCAATCATTTTCTGGTAGGCATTGAAAATGGCCATGAACTTCTCTCCGATCTCGGGGCTGGCAGCGCGCTCCTGGCACACTATTTCAGCGCCGGTGATTTCGCTGGTTTCGCCGAAACTACAGGTGCCGCCCATGGCCACCAGCTTCTCCAGTGCGTTGCCGACCGTAGGGTTGGAGGCCAAGCCACTCGTCGTGTCACTTTCCCCACATTTCACACTGACCCAGATCTCGCTTAAATCCACCGGATCGCGGCGGAGCTCGCTGGACCACTGCAAGAACTCCTTGGCCTTCCAGCTGGCCATTTCCACCGTTTTAAACTCACCGAACCGTTCAATGCTGAAGCCCGCCACAGGTTTACCGGTCTTGGCAATGCCCTCCACGATCTGGTTGGTCCATTCCGGTTCGATGCCGATCACAACCACTGCAGCTACATTGGGATTGGCCCCGGTTCCGATCATGGTGCGGAAGAACAACTCCAGGTCTTTTCCAAACTGAAGGCGTCCATAGGCATGGGGGATGGATTTACATCCTTTGACATTGCAGGCCACTTTCTCACAGGCGGAATTGCTCAAATCATCGAGCGGCAGAATCACCACATGGTTGCGGATGCCGACACGGCCATTCTCCCGACGATAAGCCAATACTCTGGGGTTTTTAATTTCGGCCATGATTACCACCTCCTGGTCTTCAAATTATGAATATGAATATGTTCACCACTCTTAATTTCCGCAACCACACGGCCGATGTCATGGCCATATTTGATCACAGAGTCATTTTTGTTCAGGTTCGTCAGCGCAATTTTGTGACCTAAGGGGATATCCTGAAGAACCTGCATCTGAATTTTTTTTTGGGAGTCCATATAAAGTCCGTTAGCCTTTTCTCCCGCCTTTATATCGACGGTGGCTACGCCGACGTTATCCGCTTCTTCATGGATCAGGAATTGGATCATTTTTTATTTCTCCTTATGGTTAATGAAATTCTGGGACAGGGATAGCACTCACATTCCCTGTCACGCCAAAGGCGTGACTGCGTGGATTAATGAGCAAACTATAAAAAAATGAACGCTTGCCTTTCCTGGAAGATTCCCCGCACCTGGGTGCGGAGAGCTTCAACGGTTTGTACTACACACGGGGATCGGCAGCACCCGACAAGATCCGCTTGTTTTCCCGGCCTAAGGGGGGATTTCGAATTCGGCCTCTTTAAATCTGGTAAAAATACGTGGTATTGGCATCGGGAATGACCGCTATTCGGGGTGTACCCTCAAAGGATGACACCCATTCATTGATAATGGATGCCGGCTCCGTTGCTCTCAGATGACACTGACTCAGGATGCCGGAGTCCAGATCCGAAAAAACCGCTACATCGAAATCCATAAGGGTCCGTCCGAAGAGATACGCCTTGTGAGCGCCCATACGGAAGCCTTTCGACTTGAAATCCTTGATTACCTCCTCCGGCGAAGTGAACTGTGAAACATAATCAAAATATATGTCATCACCCACCCCTTGAGGTGAGGCGGCCAGAAGCAGAATGTGGCCCCCTGGCTTCAGGGCCTGAGAGGCCAGATTCAATCCTTTTTGCGCCTGGTAAAGGTTGATATCTTTGGGATAGCCACCGCAGGAAGCAATGACGATGTCAAATTTGTCGCTGATGGCCACTCCGTAGACTTGGGCACAGACCCGCGCACAAGACTCGAGGGCATAGGACGGTATACCCGCACTCAGGTGCACCATTTTTTGGGATGCATCCAGTACGAAATTGATGGCCAGGTCGATGCCAACCATCTTACCGGCTTCGGTCTGGTCCTCACGCACCGGGTTGCCCGTCAGCCGGCCGACCTGGGCGTTTGGCAGGGACATAAGGTTGTGGTTCTTTTTGATGGTCTCCGGAGAGGCACAACCGATGACCACGCCTTTGGCGCCTCCCGTAAACCCAACGAACTGATGGGGGTCTACCTGTCCGATCACCAGCTTGAGGTCCGCTGCGGCATAGGCGGCGTTAATGCGAACCGGTGTGCCGCGCCTGGTGATGCCATAATCCTGCATGGCCGCACGGTAGGCATCGTGGGGCACCACACGACAGCCTGCCGTAATTTCAACTGGAAGGATTCGTTCAACAGCGGCCTTATCCGCTGGGGGATGCAGCCCTCCCCCAATAAAGAGCGTGACGGATTCCGCCACGGATCCCGCCAGCTTGGCACCAATGCGATTTAGAAGAATAGGGAGGATTTCGCGCAGAGGGGCAGACCGCGTTTCGTCCGGAACAGCTATGGCGACAGAGCTGGGACGGCGTTTTTCAATGATCTGCTCCAGGTCCGGGCACCCCAAAGGCGCATCAAGAGCCGCTTTCAGGGCGGCCATCACCGATGGGATCACAGGGGCCTGCTGCGGTTGGAGAATGGAAACCCTGTCTTTGTGGGGGATATCGATCAGGATCTTCCCATGGCCATATTTAAGGGCAATCATTGTTGGGTTCCTTGGAAATCTGTTTTTTATTCTATCAACTGGTCAGATGTCGGCGGGCTGGTCAAGTTCTTCCAGACTCAAATCCCGCGTCTCGCGGATGAAGACCAATGCCGCCATGGCCACAACGCAATAGATCCCGTAAACAACCGGCACAAAATACCAGTTTCCACGCGCATTTTGGCCGATTATCCCCGCCAGGAACGACGGGGCGACCATTCCCCCCAGAATGGCGGATAGACTATAAGAGATGCCTGTGCCGGAGTATCTGAATTTCGTCGGGAAACTTTCCGAGGTCAAGATCGGGGCGAGTCCGTGGAGCAGCCCGACCCCGAAAAACGTAATCACAAACTGAAGAGTGATGCAGAGGGGAATGTTCCTGGCCAAGATTGCCTTAACCAACGGATAGGATATTACCGTGGTGCAGCCGATAGCTAGATAGGCCACCTGTCTGCGTTTGAAAAGGTCTGCGAGCGGACCGCTGATGGCAACCCCCAGAATGTCCCCCAGGCGGCTGACGAATAGGATAACGGCCGTGGTGGCCAGCGGTATGCCGCAAAGGGCGTGAAATGAAATGATGTAAGTGCCGGTCACATATCCATCCATCTGCTGGAAAGCAGCGACCAGGGCCAGGAAGATGATCGGACGGAGGTGTTTCTTTATTACGGCGATACTGGGAAGCTTGGAAAGTTCCTCCCTGTGTTTGAGCCGTTCGAACAAGGGGGTGTCGGCAAGCTTATAGCGGGCCAGAAGCGCCGGGATCACGATAACGGCAGAGATCAGCATGGCAATCCGCCAGCCGCCGGCTTTAAAAGTACCGCTCAGAAAGTACATGACGCTACTGGCCGCCATGGCTCCTAAAGGGATTCCCAGATTGGCCAGTGACACCCAGAAGGCCCGGTGTTTTCGCTGTGCCCCGAATTCGGCGAGTAGCGCCGAGGCCCCGCCGAACTCACCGCCAAGCCCGATCCCCTGGAAAATCCGAAAAAGCATCAGTAGTATGGGCGATGCGATCCCCAGAGTCGCATATCCGGGGAGCAGGCCCACCAAACAGGTCATGAGGCCTACAATCAGAATATTGACCAAGAATGCAATTTTGCGTCCTGTACGGTCCCCAAAATGCCCGAAAATAAAGGCACCCAGCAGTCGCGCCGGAAACCCCGCACCAAAAGCCACGTAAGAGGACACCAGGGCTGCGGTAGGGGATAAATTCGGAAAGAAAACCTTTGGAAAGGCGCTGGCTGCTGCATAACCATAGATGAAAAAGTCATAGAACTCGACTAATACACCCGCTGTGGCTGAAAAAGCTAAAATAGCCATCATCCGCGTAGTTACAGACGGGTCCGGTTGCTCTGCTGGCCCTCTCATTATGTTCTCCTTAGGTTTCGGAGTTGGATAAGGATGATCTCCCAACTTGCCACCATCATTTTAATGAATGTTTGGGTAAGATTAATGCCACGACCTATTGAACCTATTTATTTGAAATTATAGAATAAGTTTTTTAAAGTCCGGGGTGTGCCAAAAATCAATGCCCATTATTGGGCACCATGCCAAAAGACAAAATTCATTAAAACCTCTTAGCCAAAGGCCTACAAAGGCTATATTCTTAACTATACATTAAAAAACCCCACCTCCAGTTAAGGAAATAGGGTCTTTTATTCTTCCATTGGAACTCCTTTTAAAGGGTTACCAACTAAAATAAAGTCTAAATTTATTTAATAATTTAAGCAAATTCAAAGGGTAAAGTCAAGGCTATTTATATTGACATTTTGTTGAATATTAGTTATAGAATTTGACGGGTTGAGTCGAGTAGCCCGGGGGAATTTCACCCCCAGGCCCTCACAGATCCGGACTTGACAGTCTCCCGTCATCCAGCTCCTATCATCCACTTGCCTTTTATAGCAACTTTACCTTGCTTCCTACCTCCTTACTCAACAGAGAAACCGGGATCCCTTCTTCCAACATCAACTTCACACAACGAAGCTTAAACTCCAACCCATACCGCTTCCCATACCGACTTTCTTTCCCTTTACTCTTCTTCTTAACTTCTTTTACATCTTCCATGATGACACTCCTTTCTCCCTCTCAGGAGTGTCACCCATTTTACCCTTGTTCTTTATCTCATGATCTGGTAGTTAGCACAATGTGCTAAGAGAAAACCCTATAAGTGTCAGAACACGAAGGGGGAAAGTATCAATGCCCGTGAAAGGGGGCGGATCATCCTGTAGTAGCACTGAAGTCCCTGTAATGGGGATGGAGCGAAGGGGATGAGCCAGCTCACAGAGACTATGGGTCAACCAGTGATGGGAGGAACTCATGCTCTCTGTGTCGGTGTGAGGCCAAGAGGCTTCACGCGTATGGCTGGCACGAGCCGTATGAATCGAGAGGTTCACGTACGGAACTGTGGGGGACTGGAGGTGAAATTCCTCCGGTCTACCCGGCGGGAAAAGGCAGGGCAACGACCCTGTCAGGTAAGGATCAGGGAGGCGAGCGCAAGCGAACTACTTCTGAGGTGTCGAAATGAATGGATGATGTCAAAACTGGAGGGCTTACCAATCTCCAGGACAAGTTCAAGGGTGACCTGCTTACTGCTTGAGCGGCATCCGGCATAAAGGTAGCGCGAACCTGATCCAGGCTCATGTGGGGAACGTGGGAACCTGTCGTCCCGATGTTAAGGGAGAAATTGAAGTGGAGGAAACCACAAGAATGAGAGTACTGATGCGGGGCACAGGGGCGGAGCAGCCCGTAGTAGGGAGGAAGGTTCTGTAATGGAACTGGACCAAAGGGGCTGCGTTGTCTGGCTTTATTCTCAGGTCGAACCAGAAATGGAGGAACCGGTGGATAAAGCAAAGCCATTTTGTTAAGGCTGGACAATAGGAGCTGGATGACGGGAGACTGTCACGTCCAGTTCTCGGAGAGCGCAGGGGTGAGATTCCCTTGCGCCACTCAACTTGTTGAAATTTGGAACTCTAAGTCTCGAGCATTTGTAGGTGTAATTTAAGTATGGATTATTGCTTAATAAATTCGAAATTAAATGAACAACCTTCTGGAGGAAATGACCCAGATATTGGGCTCGGTCGGAACGGGGTCGGGCCACGTTAACTGACTGATATGATATAATATGAAATCAAGTTAGGCCTTTAAAATGGGTCTATATTGAGTTTTTTATGGGCAAAAAGAGCGATAAAGAAAACTAATGGCTGTGGATTCAGGGATACTTGAATGCCGGGAAACAAACCCGGGAATATAAATGGACGGGAAGCATTAGTGTCGGAAGTAAAATAT
>CAWIRY010000095.1:0-60979 GCA_963838485.1 uncultured delta proteobacterium
CCGCTTGTACCTGGGCCGCAATTTCCTTGGGAGAGACTCCGTAGTAGGTACAGCGCTCTCGGTTGGCAGTAAAGACCACCTCCTTCTTGTCCAGACCCCAGGACAGGGAAGCCGATTTCAACCCCGGCGTCTTTAAGATACGGTTCTTTACCTCTTCTCCGATCCGATAGACCTCTTTGGGTTCCGGTCCCGTCACCATGACGTCTACAAAGGCCCTCAGGCTGGACATGGCCGTGGCCCCGTAATCGTAGACATCGACCGATTTGAGACCCGGGATCTTCAAAAATTCCCGATTCATGGCCCGTTCGATGTCCCACATGCCCTGCTTCCGATGAAAACGGTCGACCAGATTCACGGTGATGTTCCCCTGTTGCGGGTTCTTACCGCTTCCGAAAGAAACCACCGAGGGCTCGGAGCCGAGGGTGGCGCTGATGAAGACAACTCCTTCTTGACCTTTGATAATAGTTTCCATTTTTTTGAGCAGTTCGTTCGTCTGAGATAGTGAGGAGTTGGCATCCGCCTCGAAGTTGATCTTAATGATGCCCGTATCCATGGCACGCTGTACGTCCCGGCCAACAAAGGGCTGAACGAATTGGGTGGTCACCCACCAGAGAACAACGGCCAGGGCAACAAATAGAAAACGATGTTTAAGTACAGTATCGAGACCTCCATTGAAAAAGTCCCGGATGCTGTTGACAAAGCGGTCGCTCCACCGGCTGATTGACTGCTCGATTCGGCTTCCCCCCTGGCCTGCCCGCAGGATATAAGGAGCGAAGATCGGAATGATGGTAACCGATACGATGTAGGAGGCGACCAGGGCGATAGAGAGCGATAAGGCTAAAGGCCGGAGAACAGCCTGGACATAACCCCCCACGAAAATGATCGGCAAAAGCACCACGATGGTTGCGTAAGTACCCGAAAAAATGGCCAACATGACCTCTTCCGTGCTCCCGGCAACCAGATCTTTCAGGTTTTTCCCCTCCTGCCGGTAGTGGCGTTCGATATTTTCGATCACTACGATGGCGTCATCAAGCAGCATCCCTACGGCTAGAATCACCCCCGTGAGGGTGACCATGTGGAATTCAAAGCCACAGAGCCACATGACGGCAAAGGTTATTAAGTAAGTAAAGGGAATAGCTATGGCGCATAGTCCCATGGCCCTCAGATTTCCGAGGAAGAGGAAAATGACGATGACCGTGACGATGACGGCTTCACGAAGTGCTCCGAGCATATTATCGACGCTCGTGGTGATAAGGTCCTTTTGGGTATAGCTTATCTCGAAGTTAATGAAAGGATAGGCCGCCTTGAGGCGGGGAAGAAAGGCCTCAACGGCCAGAATCGGGTCCAGGGTATGACCGCTTTCCGTTCTGAGGATGTTGATGCCTATGGCCTCTTTCCCGTTGCCATGATAGGCCGATTGGGGTTCCTGTTCAGCGCTCGTAATCCTGGCAACGTCCCGCAGATGGACTAAACCCGTATCCCGCCGGGCGATCACCAGATCGGCCAGTTGTCCGATCCGCGTTGCCTCCCCTTCGGTCTTGAAGAGGTATTGGCCCTCTTTTCTGACGATTATCCCTTGGGGGATATTCTGGTTCTGTGCGGATATGGCGGCCATGACATCGGTGATGGCGATGCCGAAACGGCTGAGATAATCGGGCTGCACGGAAATAAGGACTTCCGGCTGGTGTCCGCCGAAAATTTCGACGTTGCCTACGTCGTGAGTTCTGAGAAGTTCTTCCTTAATTTGGTTGTCGGCCAACTCCCGTATCTTTCGCAAGTCCACCGGATACCCCTGTTTGGGAGAAAGGGCCAGGGTCATGGTGGGCTGAGTGGCCTGGCTGATTTTGAAGATCTGTGGTGGGCGCATGCCCTGGGGAAGTCGGGCCGCGACCTTGCTCAAGGCGTTGGCCACGTCGGTGGCCGCCGAGTCCAGGCCCTTTTGGTATTCAAACTCCGCCAGCACGACCGATACCTCATCCTTGGAGGTGGAGGTCACGTTCCGCACCAGGTCGATACTGGAAACTTCTTTTTCGATCACCCGGGTTATATCCGTCTCCACATCTCCAGCCGCTGCACCCGGCATGACCGTTACCACACTGATCTGGGGTCGGTCCGTATCGGGAAAGAGGTTGAAGGGCATTTTCTTATACCCCATGATGCCCACGAGGGAGAGGAGAATGACAAAAGACAGGACCAGATGGGGCTTTTTTATATATCGGCTGACCAAACTCATGGTTTGCCTCCCGCGGCAACCTTCATGCCGTCGGAAAGCGTAAGCAGCTTATTTTCCTGGGCGATAGCCACCCGGGCACCGGCAGTGATATCTCCTTTAACCGCGGCCTTGCCCTTACCGGTGCCGAGTACCTCGATCGGACGAATATGGATAACCCCCTGGTTGACCAGATAAATAAAAGTGCCTTTTGCCGTGCGGACGATGGCGTTTTCGGGCAAGATAATCCCGGATACGATGGATGTCACAATATCCACCTCAACCGTCGATCCAGTGGGAAGCCCGAAGGGGCTTTTCGGCAGAATGGCCTCGACGGAATCCAGAAGATTTTTTCCAAGGGCCGGATACACCTTTTTGACTGTCGCCTCCGTAGTACTCTGACCGCTACCGATCACCAGTTTCGCGCCCGGTTTTACCTGCCCGGCCAACTCCTGGGGTATCTGAACTATGATTTTGACCGGAGAGGGCTGCTGGATGGTCAGAATGGTCTTACCCGGCAAGGCCAAGTCCCCCGGTTCAGCCAGCCGTTTGGCCACCACACCGGAGAAAGGGGCCGATATCCGGGCATATCCAACCTGGAGCCTGGCGGCCTCTGCGTTTTTTTCCAGTCCGCGGATGCTGTCGACATAGGCGTCGACCGCTGATTTTGCATTGTCGAGGGTTGCCTGGGAGCGTTCAAGGGCCTCTTTAGAAATCGCCCCCGCCTTATAAAGCTTTTCGTCACGTTCGGTGACCGAACGTTGGGTTTCATAAACGCTTCGTGCCCCTGCCAGCCGCTGCTTGCTAGCGAGTACCTCCGCCTGGCTCGATTCGGCCCTCTTTGACAGCTCACGGTCATCGATAACAGAGACGACCTCCCCTTTAGCGACGGGGTCACCCTCCCGCTTGCTGATCGAAACAATATAACCGGTAATGCGGGGGGCGAGATCAGCCAGAACGTATGGCTGGATCTCCCCAAGCTGTCTGTTCGTAACCTCGATGGTCCCCTGATTGGCCATGACGGTTTGAACGGCCGGCGGCTGAGATGAGGGCTTGGGCAAACTGGCCAAGGCCCTTTGTTTGTTGATGACGATGGCTACTCCGCCCAGAATGAGGGCCAGGGCTATTATGGCAAAAACAATTTTTTTCTTCATTGTAAATATTCCTCCAAGGTCCCAGTTGCCTTTCGGTAGGCCACAACGGCGGCGTTGTAATCAAAGAGGGCCTGGGTGTAGTTGGCGAGGGCGTTTATGGATGCCGCCTGGGCCAGAAGAAGGTCGATCATGGCCCCGGCGCCCGTATTATATCTCTGCTGTTCGATTCTAAATGTCTCCTCCTCCTGGGCAACCGCCTTTTCCGCCGTGAAGACCCGGCTTCTGCTCTCATCGACCGACGTGACAGCGTTGGATACTTCGAGGCCAAGCTGGTTGTCGGCAGCCATAAGACGTTGGGAGGCCCTTTCCGTCTGCACGCGTTCCCGTGAAAGGTCGGCATAGAGTGAACGTTCGAACAGGGGAATGCTGAGAGTCACTCCGGCCACCCAGATGGTGTCGTCGTATGAGGGTGTGTAGCCGGTCCAGCGGGTATCACTGGCAAAGAGATTAATGGTTGGAAGGAGCCGGCCGAGGGCGAGCCTTTGATTCAGTTTCGCCTCTTCCACGGCCTTTTTGGCAATAAAGTATTCAGGTCTCCGCTCATGGGCTATGGCCAGGCCCGATGAGAAATCTGTCTTGAAGTCGTTGGCAACCAGCCGGTCCCTTAGAGGCGGCAGCGGAGTAACCGTTTCCGTCCCATTCCCCATCAGGACCCAAAGGGTCGCGGAGGCATTCTTCAAGGCCTCCTCGGTGGCTAATAATCTCTGCTGTTCGTTGGCTAATTGCACTTCCACCTTCAGTAGATCCACCCTCGCCACGCGGCCCACATCAAGGAGTAGATGCGTGTTCTTGGCCTGTTCCTCAAGGGCCTTCACTTGTGCTTCAGATGCCTTTTGCAGTTCCTGAAGCTGAAGGATTTTGTTATAGGCGTTTACTGTATTGGCAATGAGGTCGTTTTTCGTCTGGCCGGTGGTCAATACCTGGATATCCTGCCTTACCTTGGCCAGGGACACCCCGGTCGATATCTGTCCGCCCTGATAAATGGGCAGTGTCAGGGCCAGCCCCAGTGCGCTGTAAATGTCACTGAAATGGGGTGGAATTTTGACTGACTGGGCCTGAATGTAAGGAAAAGGCTCCTGACGCCTGGTATAGGAACTGTCCATGGACAAACGGGGCCAATGTCTCCCCTGAGCCGACGCCAACCCCTCCTCGGCGCTTTTGATGGCCAGACCAGCTTCCACAACGATCGGGTTTCTGGCCAGTGCGATCTTAAGGCATTTCTTCAACGTCAACCCATCACGGTTTTCCTGTGCAACCGCAGGAAACGATGGTAACAACCACACCGACAAGAAGCTGAGCATTATCAATGGACCAATCCGTTTGTTTCTTAGTTTCACTCTAAAACCTCCATTTAATACGAGCCTTCCTCGATGTGGATAGGGCAGGAACGACTTATTTTCGCTTTTACGGAAAGAAAAGAAATATCCCGGATACGCGGCATCGGATGTGCAAGGGCCACCCGAGAAAGATGGGCATTAAATGGCTGGCGTCGGCACATCTTCCCAGGCCGTTTCCTTCTTGACATGAACGATATCGGCGATCTCGCCAGTCTTCACGTTGATGTCCACGAAGCTCACCGGCACCCTGGTGGTATTCACACCCAGAAGAGCGGACCCGGAAATATGTCCTCCGGCGTGTTCAATTTCTACCAAAGCCACCCTTCGGTAGGTGCAGCTATTGCAGTCCCCATTAGCCTCTTTGGCAGCGATCGGGCAGTGGTGCCTTCTGGCAAGGGCGGGGTCGACATGGAACCTCTGCGCCATATGAAGCGAAGGCGAGATCCTCAGATGCTGGAAGGGATGGAGCACCCATTCGGTAATCATGGCCACGGTGTGATGCTTTTTGTAGAGGTGGAATTCGCTTCCAGTGTCGGCGATCATTCCCTGCATGATGTAGTCCGCCGGCATAACATATCCTAAGTAATCCTTATCGGCCACTACGCCTTCGTCAACGGTCTTCTTGTTTTGCAGTAGGCCCTTCAGCACGCCGGCGCTCAGCGGCTGGTCCTCGGGAAGAATAGGGACAAGTGTAAGATTGCCACTGGCCTCAAAGGGGAGCGAGTGCAGGGTGACTTCGCGAAGAGCAAACCCGGTTCCAATGACTAAGATGACAATCGATAAAGGAACAGCCATGTATCTCCACGAGCTGTCGGGGATGAAACTCACCTGTCTCTCGATCCATTTCGGGGCGAACATGCCCGTCCGTCCCCTGTAACCTTCATAAGACCTGCCGTACTGATTGGTCATCCTCTTCTCTTCGTCCCTGGCCAGAAAATAGTAGAGGATAAGCATGACGGACAAACTGGCCAACACGATAAATCGGGGCCACAGTATGCTCATCCCGATGCCCCATGCACCCAGGGCGCTATACTGGGGATGGCGGATATATCGATAAAGGCCTTTTGAGGCTATTCCCCATTTGAAGATTTTCCCGAGATAAACCTGCAATGCGCAGACAACAAATGTCAAAGAGCCCACCACGAAGCAGACGGAGCCGAAGACACGCACCGCCTTGAGAAACAGGGTGGGGGGTAAAATCATGTGGGGCAGGAAGAACGTGGTGAGCCACCTCGTGGCTGCAAAGCGGTCAAGGAAGTGGAATATGGGATTGAAAACGGAATAGAAAAAAAAGGCAAAGGGACTGATCATGATCATAATCTCGAAGGCCATGATGAAGAAGACGACTATACTGATACGTGCCGTGACCCTTGTTATCGTTGGTTCAATTTTGGCTCTGTCCATAATGATTACCTCCTCTTGGAAATTGCCCGGTCAAGCGCGGTCTTGAGATCCTGCATGGTCCAATCTCCCTGACCGAACGGGAAGAAGACCGCATCGTCAGGGACATACTGCTTCCCTGTGATGACCCATTGCGCCCTGGACCAAGTTCGATAAACTTCTTCTGCTGGTCCTTGTCAAGCATAGATTTGAATTCGAGCATGTGGGAAACGACCATCTTCTGCATCTCTTCCTGGATTTTATTGATCCGGATTATAGTTGTCTCAATAGCCGAGCTGTCGGGGTGATCCACCCTCATGAGGGTGATGAGGGAAGCCCTCAGCCGGTCTACTTCTTTCTTCTTTTCAGTCATGGCGCCGTGGAACAAGGAGGCTTTTTGCTGAAAGAGTTTTACCTGTTCCGGCTTCAAGGACAATTCTTCGAAGAGCATTCCCGGGCCGAAAGGGCCGGGTCGGCCTGGCAGTCCACTTGGTCCCATAAACGGGGCCGTATGAAAATTATGGATTTGTTTATAATGGGTATAGGCTGCCGCTCCAAGAAGCGAGAAATTCAGAAGCAGAGAGACAATCAAAATATATTTTAAAAAATTATTTTTCATGGGTTGTCCTCCGCTAAAGTCAAGTAGATGCCCCCGATTGAATTAGGAGGTGTGGCCTGGAAGAGATCGAGAGAAAATGATTCCTGAACGGTCACAGGCCTTTCGGGTGTTTTACTGGTGACGAGCATGTTTCCGGAGACCATACCGATAAAAACGATGACCAGAGCGAAGGCCACTTCAACCGCCCGGAGAAAGACCGGCTGGAGGGTAAAGAAACCCCAGAAGGATGGGCGTCTTTCTTTCTCTTCAATCCGGGCCATGACCTTGGCGGCAAAACCGATGGGTGCCTTGAATTTTTCTGCAGAGCCCAAAAGATCATGGACCGCCTTTTGCTTTTCCATTGCTTCCTGGCAACTTGGACACTCACCAAGGTGGTGCTCAAAGGTCCTTTTTTCATGAGGAGCAAGGTCTTGATCCACATACCGGGAGGTCATTTGTTTTACTTGTGCGCATTCCATTTTTTCTCTCTCCATGTTATTAAACGGGCGGAATCTTTTTTTGTTCCCAAAAATTTTTATCGGTTAAGATTCATTTTCTTTGGCAGAAGCCGGCGAAGTTCCTCCCGGGTTCTCGACAGCCTCGATTTGATGGTCCCCACGGAGGTGTTGAGTACCTCGGCGATTTCTTCATAAGAAAGTCCTTCGATCTCTTTCAGGACGATAACGGCCCTGGAATTTTTGGATAGTTGGTTAAGGGCGGATATAATGGCTTGGCCGATCTCCTTAGATTGGTAGTTCCGCTCAGGCGAGGGTTCGGTTGAAGCCAGGCCTTCGACCTGAGATTCATTCTTAAGGGGCTCGGGACGCAATTTCCTCTTGTAGTCAAGGCAGGTATTAACGCCGATGCGGTATAGCCAGGTATAGAGGGAGGCTTCAGGTTTAAAATGGTTTAAGTGCCGAAAGGCTTTTATGAATACTTCCTGGGCGGCGTCCTCGACGTCTTGAGAATTTCCCAAAAAGTAACGGCAAAGATTATAGATTCTATCCTGATAGGTTTTAACGATCGGTTCAAAGGTTGACGAATCGCCGGCCTTGAATTGCCGGATCAACCGATTTTCATCTTGAGGATTCAGGTGGTCCATATAAGAATAACGTATGAGAAAGATTTTTGTTCCGTCATTCTTCTCGAAAAGAACTATTCTTTTTTAAACTTCTTGATAATCTTAGGGATGAATAGGGAAAAAACAAAAAGACCCATTGAGAGAAAGACTTTGCCCGTCAGGAGGTGACCCCAATCCCCGCTGGCCCAGACCTCTTTAATGGTTCCGACAAAAAAGGTGAAGACAAAGGTGCCGACCAGGATACCCAGGGCCGTACCCCAAAAATAATCCCAGAAACGGACCCGGGTGAGTCCCATACCGAAATCCATGGCCGTAAAGGGGAAATAAATCAATCGCAAATAAAGAACGGTGGCAAATCCGTTTCGTTCGATGGCCTCGTCATATTTTTTCAGTCTATTCCCGATGACTGAGGCGGCAAAATCTCTTCCCAGATAGCGGCCGATAAAAAAGGTAACGGTAGCCCCCAGGATGGCCCCGGCAAAAACATAGACAAATCCCCAGTAGGGTCCGAATATCGCTGCTCCCAGGGCGGTTATTAATGTCCCGGGGACAAAAAGGCAGATGGCCAGGGTATAGATGAGGATAAAAATCAGGGGGGCCCAGAAACCGGAGGTATCTAAAAAGCGTTTCATTTTTTCCACCGTCAAAAACTCCTTGACGGGTGTATAGCGAACCACGTAAATAGCAGCCATGATGAATATTACCAGAATGGCCGCTTTTATAATGGCCTCACTATGGTGCTCAGGTTTCTTTTTCTCCATTTCCCCCTTATTGGTCCATGCGGCTCGGATCAGCCGTTGTAATAACGTGAGGGGCCATCCCATACTTCCCAGTCGACTTCTTGGAAGATCCGCCGGCAACTCTCGACCGTTTCTCCCCGGCCTTCTTCAGTTTTTTCCTTGACGTCGCGCGGATTCGCGCCAACCTCTGCCCAGAAAAGGTTGGCACCGGCAACTGCACCCAATGAACACGGCTCATGGGTGCAGTTACCCAATACAGTCCGCGGCATACCCAACCTGGTGACTGCGACGACCTGGGACAGGCGCAGTTCGGAGATCATGCCCCGTGATGCAATCCGTGTTCCGGGAATGGCTATGCGTCTGGCGGCACCGCTGTACGAAGGGTTGAAGGATCCCGTGAAGAGAATGGATTCCGCAAGTTCCTCGTTGCTATGTTCCGGCCCGATCGGTTCCACGCAGGTTCCCACACCCAGCCCGGCTTCCTGAAAATTCCGGATGCTGTTCTTCCTGGCCATAGGAGACAGAGAAGTATCCATACCTTCCCTCAATCGAAGGGCGTGATAGACCCCGGAGTAGCCCGCGTCTTTGATTTGATTGGCATGCTCCAGGGTCTGGTCTCCCACATTGGCGATCATCATGGTATCTGTCTTCAAATGGTGTCGAATCTCTTGAGACATCTCGATGAACAGCTCGAAGGGATAGTGGGCGGTTGTCATAATGTACACGGCGTTGGCTCTATCGGTTTCGAACTGCTTGGCATAGCGGACGGCCTGTTCCGGACTCAGCCGCGTTTCCTCTTTGAAGATGCCGTTGTTATCGGCAAATGAACAGAAACTGCAGTTGCAGAGGCATGGCGCAAGGTTCAGCGCGAGCTGGGCATGCACCTCGGCTTTGTTCTGAGTTAACTTCCTGGACAGACGATTCGCCTCGGCCATGATCCGATAGTTTTCCGGTGAGTTCGAAGGGTAGCTCAACATCTGTACGAGTTCCGACTTCGAAAAGGGTTCACCTTCCCGGGACTTCCTCAAAAGGTCTTTGATTTTCAAAAAGATCCTCCTCTGATTATGAATTAAAGCTAAAACTCACCGAAAGTCTGCTTTACCGGTAAAGCAGGACTGTTATGCCTGTTACTTATCCTGTAAGGCCTTGCCCTATTCCAGTATTTGGGGTTCGCCATTTGAGATTCATAAAGACCTGATTCCCTAATCCTGCCAGATACCTCCTTTTTTCAATAAGTTCTTTCTGGCATGAAAATCTATTTTTCCGGTAATGAAACGGGCATGGACGACTGCAAAGACCACCAGTGGCGGATAAAAGGCCAGAATGATCCTGAATACATGGACCAGGGCGCTTTCTTTGGGATAATGGGCCAGAAGGCTGAACAGGCCGTAGAGCCCAAAAATGAGGGGCATCAGGGTCCCCACATATTTCCCGATCATTTTAAGTTCCTGATCCCGCCGATTATGATAGCGGATTCCCATGTCGTCCAAGGTCCAGAGGGTTGACAAGAGGAGGGAGATAAACATGGTAATGCCGGTAACTAAGAAAAGCCGCCCAAGCTGAAAACGACCGGGAATAATAGGCGGCGAGGAATCGGTAGCCGGACCGGTGATGGTTTGGATAAGGGCCAATAACTTGGTGGCGAAGAGAAAGCCTATTCCGATTCCCTGGAAGGGGCGGAAAAGCCAATGTTTGAGGGGTTGGATGGTTATTTCTCTCGGATGGCCGAGTTGAATCAAGGTCTCTTTCCCCTTCTCAAGGATAAATCGATAGATGGGCCTTAATAAGCAAAGGGGAAGACAAAGGAACAGAGTATAACGAAAAAACCGTAAAAAATTCCTGTAAACGACCTTCCAACTCTCGGAAGCGGGATGGTCGCTTAAATAGATAGAAAAAATAAGGGAAAAAGAAAACACCAGAAAGACCGGGAGCAGTTCCTTGGACCAACGCCCGACCATCTCTTTAATTTTAAACTGAGCCATTTATCTTGCCATAATCCCGTTTGGTCCTTCTCCCAATTGGTTGGGAGAAGGGGGGAGCATAACTTGCTTTTACCATCTTTTATATCAAAAAATCCTTAGCCTGTCGATAATTGATTTAATCAATTGACAGAAAATTCCAATCATGATAATAAGTTATCAATTTCTAATCGCATTTATAATAAAAGGAATGTTGGGCCGGTTAAGAATCATTTAGCCGTGGCAAATGGAGAAACCGGGGAAAGGCTGAAAGTGTTAGTGGAAACGGCAGGAGTGAAAAGATTGCTCGATTCCCCTCAGGTTCCGGGGTGATCCCTTTTATCAAATATTCAAAATGGCAAAATGGCTTTTTTGCCCCAGTTACTTCGCATGGCCCGAACCCAATCGCACTGGCGGGTCCGACCCAGATCAAACAAATGGGGGACCCAACCCAGGCAAAAATTTCATTTTACACAGAAGCTGCATATTCCCGTACTTCCCGTTGCAAACGATCCCCTAATCTATCTTCTTCTAAGTCGAGATCATAATCCAGTTGTAACCCCAGCCAAAATTGGGGAGACATGCCGAAAAAACGACCCAGGCGCAAGGCCGTATCAGCAGTAATCCTTCGTTTCCCGTGTACAATCTCATTAATCCGACGTGGCGGGACCCCAACCGCTATAGCCAGACGGTTCTGACTTATTTTCATGGGTTCGAGGAATTCTTTTTGTAAAATTTCCCCCGGATGTACGGGAGGTATTTTTTTGCTATTCATACCCTTTTCCTTTTAGTGATAATCGGTCATTTCGACGTGATAGGCATCGCCTTCTTTCCAGGCAAAACAAATACGCCACTGATCATTAATACGAATACTAAACTGGCCTTTTCGATCACCAGCCAACTTTTCAAGGTGATTAGCCGGTGGAATCCTTAAATCCTCCAAGGTCATGACTCGATTCAGCATTCTTAACTTTCGAAAGGCTATTAGCTGAATTCTGCCGGGAAACTTACGCGAGAAGGTCCGTCGAAATATCTTTCCTGTTTCTTTGCACTTAAACGATCTGATCATTAAAAACAAGTATAACGCCTGGCGTTAAGCAATTCAAGAAAAAATTCGAAGCTGGATTCCTAACAATGCACCTTAGAATCTACGCACCGTATTACTGGCCAAGGGGCCGACTCCCCAAATACTGGCTGTGACTACCTACGGAAAAATAAGGGATCGGGCCGTCCCCCTTTTCTCAGATTCTATTTTTCTTCTTGACCCCTGCCCTTTCGCTATTTATACTTACCCTGCAAAAGGAAATTTTTGTCAATAATCAATTTATCGATACTTGCAAACTCGAACTCTTGATTCGGGCGATACCAGGCCCATAGAAAGGAGGACGTGATGCGATGTATTCGACACCTATCTTTCGCGTTAGGGATCGTGGTCGTCTTAGCCTTAGTGGGTGGTGACCAAGCTGGTCCTGCCTCCGAACCAACGAAACAACGCGCGGCCAACGACCATCAACAACCTACCGCCTCCCCCTTCGCTCAGACGCGCTTTCGCACCGAGGCCATCGTCGACACAAAACATGGCAATGTGGTCGCCTTCCGGTTTGCTGTACCGCAGAACTGGCGCGTGGCCAGCAATTTGACCTGGACCTACACCGACGTTAGTGCGCCTATGCGTGTCGCGGCGCGCGCCGAAGCGCCGGATGGCTCGGCCTGGATCGAAGCGTATCCCTCGGAGTCGTTCTATTGGATGCATCCGATCCTGGTGCCAGTCCAGCTCGGTGCCAGGAAGCTGGGCATGATTTACCACCCCAACATCGGTCCATTGGAAGCGATGCAGCGCTACGTCGTCATGCGCTATCGAGGCAACGTTCAGGCATTGCAATTCGTCGGCTGGCGCCCCGTGCCCAATCTCGTGCAGGCCCTCGGCAAACCAGCGATGCCGGGCGATGCGGTCGCTATCCGAATCCGGTACCAGCACAACGGCCAGACCGTGGACGAGGAGTTCTACGGCCTGCTTGGTGCCGGCAACCGGGTGCCGTACACGGGACCGCAGGGGACGACCTATGAATTCCATCGTCAGCTCGTTTACGTAATCAGCATGGGGGGGAAAGGCGGTCGGTTGGAGGATTTTTTCCCGTTGCTCAGCTTCATCGCCGCCTCCTTCCAGGTCGACCCGGTGTGGCAGGGGCTCGCGCGCCAGGTCAATCAGCAGTTGCAGGCGCAGTTCGATCAGTACATCGCGCGCGGATACGCACAGATTAGAGCAGCCGCGCAGCTTTCGCGCACGATCAGCGCCAACAACGATGCCTGGCTTGCCGCGCAGCGCCAGCAGAGCGCTGCACGCAACGCGAGTGAAGATCGGATTCACGACAACTTCATTCAGTACATCCGGGGTACCGAACGCGTACAAGACCCCCACCGCGGCACCTCGGAACAACCGAGCCAGTATCGGTATCACTGGACGGACACCTTCGGCACGGTTCAGCACTCGAACGATCCCAACTACAACCCGAATATCGGCTCGACGACGAACTGGCAGAGAATGGAACGAGTGCGCTGAGGGTATTCAAATATCGAACCAGAAAGACGGGAAGTCTTTTTTGAATTGGCTTCCGAATCGTGTGAAGGGGACGTTGATTTAAAGGAAGCCTTGGCGAAAGAAATTAATGAAAGAGGCGCTGTTACTCCGGATATGGCACTTCGTTTATCCCGAGCCTTTGAAACGACCCCTGATCTTTGGCTTAATCTACAAAAGAATTACGACTTGTGGCAGGCAGAGCATACATCGGATGATTGGCAAACGGTAAAACCGCTCTCTCTACAGGTGCTTCATGCTCAGTCATAGACAGGGCCACAGAGACGGCCCTTGAGGAAGGAGACCCTGATCTGGTGGCGGCCGCTTTGGGAGATTATCGCCCGCGCCAAAGGAATGGCCCAGATAGCCTCTGAGACGGGCTTGGACGCGAAAGCCTGTATAAGGCCTTGTCTCCCGAAGGCAATCCCAAATTCGTCACGGTGCTGAAGGTCATATGGGCCCTGGGCTTGCGCTTGCACGCAACAACGGCACATCCATAGCCTTCTTCCCGGTAATCTAATCCCCTCCGAGGATGGGCGGCTCCCATATTTCCCCAGTCCTTTAGCCGGAATTGAACTCAGACCGCTCGATTTTGCGACTTGAACCAATCTACCCGCACTATGGATTACAGTACCAGAAGTTTCTGAATGGAATAAAGAACGGCCCCTTTTATGGGATGTCCCCCAAAAACCAGCCTTATCTTTCTCCTTCATTTTAATCCTTGCCTTTTTTATCATTATGGTATTACCATTATGGTAAAACAATAATATCCGGAGGACCGATGGAAAATCCGTTTTACTTGCAGGAAATCCCGGTGGACGTCCCTTTCTGCAACCGGCGCGAGGAAATCCGGGAACTGACTTCCTTCTCCAGGGCCAAGGCCAATGTGTTGATCTATTCTCCCCGCCGCTATGGCAAGACCTCGCTGGTCAGGAGAGTGCAAAAGAATCTGGCCGATCAGGGGGCGATTACCCTGTTTACTGATTTTTTCGGAGTGGCCTCGGTTGATGAGGTCGCCGCCGGTCTGGCCAAGGCGGTCTTCCTGGTCACCCACAGCCGACAACCCCTTTGGGAAAAAGCCCTTCGGGCCATTCGGTCCTTCCGCCCCGTATTAAAACCTGACCCCGAGGGAGGGATTTCCTTGAGTGTCGAGACGACCTCTCCCGGCAAGAGCGGCTTGTCTCTACTCGAAGAAACGTTGGAGTCTCTGGGGGATTTTATCCGGACCAGCACCAAGGCGGTTCATGTCGCCCTGGATGAGTTTCAGGAGATTGTTACCTTGAAAGATGCCCTTAAGATCGAAGCCCTCCTGCGCTCCCACATTCAAAATCATAAGGCCTCGTACTTTTTTATCGGCAGCCGGCGGCGTGTTCTCCTGGGCATTTTTAATGAATGCCAACGCCCATTCTTCCAGAGTGCCATTAATTATCCGCTGAAGAAACTTCCGGCCGCCGAGTTGATCGACTTTATCAGGAACCAGTTCGCCAATTCCAAAAGAAAATGTTCTCGGGAATCAGCCCAAGAAATGGCCGCCGCTGTCGATTTTCATCCTTATTATTCCCAAAAGCTGGCCTTTTTTGTTTTTGAAATCTCCAGGATAGTCGGCCGGGAATCCATTTATGCCAGCTTGGAAAAATTGCTCTTGTCCGAAAAGCCGGTATTTGAGGCGATTATTCAAGGATTGACTTCTCAGCAAAGGCTGCTTTTATATGCCCTGGCCAAGGGGCCGACTCCCCAAATACTTTCCAGTGCCTACCTACGGAAAAATAATCTGGGATCAATCGGGGGGGTCCAGCATTCGTCTAAAAAACTGGAGGAGCTGGACTTGATCGAGAAAAAAGAAGAGTCCGGCCTCTGGGGCCTGGTCGACCCGGTTTTCACCTTGTGGTTAAAAAGTCACTTCGAGGAGAAGGTGTAGTTTTATACGGAGAGGTTGGCTCGCGGCTGGTGTCTCCCTTAGAAGCCCATTTTCAGGAGCAAAAAGGACACTTTAAGCCTTTTTTTACTCCTCCTCTTTTATACAATTCATTAAGAATTCAACCCTTGGGCGTGGTACGACCCAATCAAAGGAACCTCAAACTGTAAAGGATAAGAAAGTAAGAGAGGGCGGTTGGCCGGATTAAAAAGAAAATGTCAATTTAAGAGATTTGACCCCAATTATCTTGCTTCGTTTATCCCGAGCCTTTGAAACGATCCCTGATCTTTGGCTTAATCTACAAAAGAATTACGACTTGTGGCAGGTAGAGCATACATCGGATGATTGGCAAACGGTAAAACCGCTCTCTCTACAGGTGCTTCATGCTCAGTCATAGACAGGGCCGCACAGACGGCCCTTGAGGAAGGAGACCCTGATCTGGTGGCGGCCGCTTTGGGGGATATCGCCCGCGCCAAAGGAATGGCCCAGATAGCCTCTGAGACAGGGCTTGGGCCCCGAACCCTGTATAAGGCCATGTCTCCCTGAGGAAATCCCAAATTCGCCCACAGTGCTGAAGGTCATACAAGCCCTGGGCTTGCGCTTGCACGCAACAACGGCACATTAATAACCTTCATCCCGGTAATCTAATCCCTTCGGCGGATGGACGGTTCCAATATTCCCCCAGTCTTTTATCCGGGTTGAACTCAGACCGGGCGATCTCGCAACTTGACCCAACCCACCAGGATTATGGATTACAGTACACCAAAGTTTCTGAATGGAATAAAGAACACTCCCCTTTTCCCCTAAAAAAAATAAGTAGTAATCTTGTATTCAAGGGGGAAGGGAAACTTTAAGCGAAAACAAATGGTTGATATATGTAAGATGTGAATTTTATGTGATAATTCACAAAAATAAAACTACCTTCTTCCCTTTCTTGATTTGTTTTTCGTGCCATTTCTCAAAACGATTTAATATTGTGTCTGCATGTTGACTCTTACTCACCACAGGCAGTTTCAGACGGTCACGTACTCTTTTTGCCATCTTTTCCGCCATAAGCGGATAACACTGTTCCCCAATAATCATCGAAAACCCTCCAGCCTGAACTACTTTGTAAATATAACTTTTAGGCATCATGCGTGCAATGAACATTGGTCGAACACCAAAATACTGGCACATAGCGAGCTTCGTTTGAAATTCGGTCTGGTCAATATAGGGTAGTATTTCCTATCTGGTGTAAATTGGTTGATGTTTAAAAAATAAGGGCTTAACCTTCCTGGTGAACCAAAAACCCAGGGGTCTTAGGGGACCCCAAACAGGAAGGAGAAGCCCTATGCGAACGTTAGCAAAAAGAGAATCCATTGATCAAGCCCAAAGTATTAATGAGACAGTCCACACCGGGAGCCCTTTTAAAGACCTCAGCGCCTTCTTGGACCACGTCGAGTTGGGGGTTAGGGGGTTCGTAAAGGCCATGCTGCAAACCTATGCCGAAGATGAATTCTTGCGTTATATCGGCGCCAAACGCTATGAACGTACCGATAACCGACGGGACCAGCGCAACGGGCATCGGACGAAGAAGCTGGGAACCCGTTTCGGTTTGATCGATGACTTGTCTCTGCCCCGGGGGCGAAAAGCTGGGATCTCCTACAGCCAGATCCAGTCCCGCTACCGGAGGCAAGACGAGCGGATCGAAGAAGTCGTTTCGGAGATATTTCTGAGAGGCGTTTCTACCCGGAAAGTGGGCAAGATTTCTCGTCTCCTGTGGGGAGAGGAAATCAGCCCGGCTGAGGTTAGCCGCATGAACAAGCGGGTCAGAAAAGAGTTGGTCCGCTGGCTGAATCGGCCCATCACCAAAAAGATCGCTTATCTGATCGTGGACGGGGCTTACTTCAAGGTCCGGCGGAAACGTTTGGGCCGAGAGGCCGCCTTGTGTGCGATCGGGATTACTGAGGAGGGAGAAAGGGAGTTCCTGGGTTTTATCCAAGGCCAGCGGGAATCCCAGCAGGCCTGGGAATTCTTGTTGACTCATCTGGTCCGTCGAGGCCTGAACCCCAAGGAAGTTTTGTCGGTCACCTCGGACGGTTGTCCTGGCATGATTGCGGCTATTCGAACGATCCTGCCTTATAGTGAGCATCAACGCTGCCTTTTCCACAAGATGGGCAATCTCAAGGTCAAATGTCCCAAGGGCGAGTGGCCTTTGGTCAAGGCCCGATTGGATCGCATCTATTATGCCCTGAACCTCATGGAAGCTAAGGCCCAAGCCGAAAGTTTCTGCCGGGAATATCGATCTGTTTTCCCAGCTTTGGTGGATTGTCTGGAAAAGGACCTGGATAACTGCCTGGCTTATATGGGGCATCCGCCTAACCGCTGGAAGCATATACGAACGACTAACCTTATCGAAAGAAGTTTTAAAGAAGTCAAAAGACGGGTCAAAGTCATGGAGCAGTTCCCTAATGAAGAGTCTTGCATTCGTATCCTCTTCACCCTGCTCCAGGCTCAAAATGAAACTTGGGAAGGTCGCCCTATTAAGAACTTCCAAATTTACACCCATTGACAAACGCTACCTCAATATAGCCTAGCTGGTTCTTTATCTCGACTCCGTATCTCACGCGATCCCGCACAATAAGGCGGTCAAGATCGTGGTTTGTTTCGATCCAGCGTTTTTCATCCACCTCTTTTACTTTACGCTGAATAATCCGAAAACCGATCTCCGCAAATCCAGCATCAGCCAATAACTCTCCATGGCGGCCGAGTGCCCGCGTAAATATCGGATCCGAAAATTCAACAATTAAGTCAAGAATCTCTTTAACTTGCCGCCGCGGGTATCGGTGGCGGCGTGAATAATAAAAATGTGCCTTATGATAACCAGCTTGTTCGATCTTTGATATAATTTTATGCTCCTGAGCTAACTCGTTAAGTGCCTTTTTCGTGATCCAATGAAAAAAATTACGCTCAAGTAAGATTTCGAGTTGACGGCCATAGTAAACCTCTGTTCCATCGCTTGGGAAATAATCAGCCAGCAAAAGCTCCTTCACGTCATCAATCTTTGAATCACGAGGACGCGGAATTTCTTCTTCCTCATCTTCAAATATGTATTCATCGAAGTCGTCAGACATGCCGTGTTGCTTTCAAACCCTATATATTTCTTGTCTCCATACAAACGTTTATTGATCTGATCAAGGGAAAACGGACACCCGGTTAAGCAACCATAGTCAAGGTTAACTTCTTTTCAAAATCATTGGGGGAGACATACCCCAGGAAGGAGTGAAGGCGGCGGCTGTTATAAAACATCTCGATGTAATCGATAACCGCACGCCGGCCCTCTTCCCGGGTCGAGTAAGCCTGATCTCCAACCTCCTCGGTTTTTAGGGTATGAAAAAAACTTTCCGCTACCGCGTTATCATAGCAGTCCCCTTTGCGGCTCATACTGGGGATCATGTGGAAAGTTTCCAGTTGGCGTTGATAGTCACCGGCGGCATATTGAGAGCCCCGATCGGAATGATAAATCAATCCCGGGGCCGGTTTCTGGCGCCAATAGGCCATCCGCAGGGCCTCCAGGACCAAAGAGGTCTTTAGCTGGCGATCCAAGGCCCACCCGACCACTTTACGCGAATACAGGTCGATAATGACGGCCAGATTACAGCCAGCCTTCCAGGGTCCAGAGATAGGTGATGTCGCCACACCAGATCTTGTTCGGCTGATCAACCTGGAACTGCTGGTTCAACCGGTTGGGGGCCACCGGCAGCTTATGACGGCTGTCCGTGGTTTTTTTGAATCGCTTGGGTCGCTTGACCTCCAGGCCGGCTTTCTTCATCAGACTCCGGGCCCGAAAGCGGCCCACGGCGTAGCCCGTGGCCTTCAGCGCTTTTGACATCCGACGGGATCCATAGGTTCCTCGGTTTTCTTTATGAACATGAAGTACTTGGGACAACAATTCAAAATCCTTATCTATCGGTTGCGTTTGGGCTTTTTTTAAGTAATGATAGTACCCACTCCGGCTGACTTCCATAACCCGGCACAAAACGGTTATGGGATAGGCCTTCTGTTGCTGCCGGACAAAGTCGTATCTTACTTCGACTCGTTGGCAAAGAAGGCCGCGGCTTTTTTTAAGATGTCACGCTCCATTTTCAGCCGCTGGTTATCCTTGCGGAGTCGCTGTAGTTCTTCTTTTTCAGGGGTTAAACGCCCCTTGCCCGGGAAGGCGTTGGTCCCTTCGGAGGACAACTGCCCTTTCCATTGGGTCAATACACTGGGGTGGATGCCTAGGTTCCGCGCGGCCTCGGTTACCTTGTAGCCCTGTTCGGTTACCAGCCGTACGGCTTCCTTCTTAAACTCCGGGGTATAGATTTTTTTGTTCTGTTCGGTCATGGGACACCTCCAAAAGTTGGAATATTTTACCATGCTCTTCAAGGTGTCCGTTAGTACTATGCCAGATTAGAGGCCGAATAAGAATAATGTGCGTGACATTGTAGCCCGGCAACTCTTTTCCCATAGAAAGAAGAACCTTATCAAAAAGGTGATCCAGGCCCCAAACGGCTCTTCATCTTCGCGGCGGAGTTGCATATCGCCAATTTCAATGACTTTGCCCTCTGGTTTGATAAGAATTTGTTTATCGTTAGAAAGAGTATAAAAAAAGAAAAAGATAGGGTCAAGAAGAAAAAAAAAGAACACGGGGGTCAATTCTTTCAAATTGACAATTGGAAACCGGAGGATGTTGGTCAGCTTTGATGTCGCAAAATGCGACTTTAAGTTAATAAATTCCCCCCGCTCAATCAGTATTCCGTCTCACTTGTTCGTTTAATATTTCGGTAGGCCAGTCAATTCCTGGCTATTTTCCGGCCCCCTTTTTCCCATATCTGACCTGCTTCTCTTTCAGATGGAACCCGATTTTTCTTTTAGTGGTCTCCGGTGGGGCCATGAGTTGCCGGATGGCCTCAAAAACAATTTTAAATTGTTTGTCGTATTTTTTCTCCAGTTCATCTAGCCGCCGAGCCAGGTCTTTATTGGAAACCAAGATCTCCCTCAGCTTTGTAAAAGTCCGCATGATTTGGATATTGACTTGAATTGCCCTTTGACTAGCGGGACATCCTATATTGTTTCCGTCAAGAGAAAAAGTAGCATTTAAAAAAAATATAGATTTCAATGGGATAAGAAAATGCTCGTTTTTTGAACGCACTTCTACTCTGCGCCTGGCCGGGCAGACGTGATTCATTTTTCCCCAGTGCTCATTAACTGCGGACTTTAAACCTCAGCGTTATCAGTATCCGATATGCGGCACTAACGCCGCCATCCATCATCCCTTATCCAGGTTTAAAATCTAATGAGCGGCCCGTGATTGTCCCCCCCGAGGTCCGTAAATGGCCTCCACGTTGTTCATCGGGCTCGCTAAAAGGAATATAGGCATTTTACGCCTGGTTAAAATACCGAGGGTCGAACCGCTCCTGGTTTTTCATCATGGTCCAGGCGATGATCAAGAGTTTGGCTGCCAACTTGACTCTTCTTTTGGTGTTGATCCCTTTCTCCTTTTCCCGTCCCATTAGTTGCTGGCTATAATACCGCATGAAGTCCCTGTTCCGGGTAGAAGCAATAAAGGCCGCCTGGTATAAGGCATAGCGAAGATCGGCTTTCCCTTTTTTCGAAATAACCGGATTCGCTGTAAACGATGTTTTCCCACTCCGGTCGGCGCTCAGGTCTAATCCGGCCATCTTGAGCACCTGTTTTCGGTTTTGAAAACGGAAGGGGTTGCTCAGCGCACCGATCACCTTGGCCGAAACATCCGGACCAAAACCAGGAATGGTGAGAAGATATTCATATTCAGGAAACTGCCGGCAGATCTCCTTGATCTGATCATCCGTGGATTTAATAGCCTTCCGAATGTGACGTAACCCCTCCACCATCACCTTAGCTTCAAAGGCGGCCCCTTCTCCCATCTCGCAGCCAATAGAATCAACAGCCAACTCCTGGATGGCTTGCAGGCGTCGGTGCAGAGCCGGACTCTTCCGGCCAGGTGATATCAGATCCATAAACTGATCCTTCTCAAATCCCGCTATCCGGGAGGGATCAAGGCACCAGCGAACAATAGCCTCAACCTCCGGCCGCTCGCTATAAAGGTCCAGTTCCGGAAAATACTGGGCCAAGAGATGATTCCGAATCCGGACCCGATAACTATGCTCCTGCTTTTTGAGCTTTCGTTTCAGCGAAAGCAGGCTGCGGAGATCCCGAAGCCACATTCTCGGATATTCATAAAACTGACACTTTCCTTGAGCAATCAGATCGGCCACGTTGGCCGAGTCCTTGGCGTCGTGTTTATCCCAGCGCCCGCCCAAAAGCTCCCGATTGCGCTTGACGGCTACCCCGGAAACCAGGACGATCATCTGCCCGCATTTGATTAAATGCTCTCCTAACGGCTTGTGATAATCGGCCGTGGGCTCTAACCCAAATACCACCTTCCCCAGTCCATGAGAAACCTTAGTCGCCTCCACTTGGGTCAACAGCTTCTCAAATCCCTCTATGGTATTTTCAAAGATCAATCGCCTAAACAGCGTCTTCCCCGTGGCCGTACCCAAAAAAGCATGGTGCTTCTCCTTGGCCACGTCGATCCCGACGATCAGATACTCCTTCGAACCCCGGATCTCCTTCTTGAGTTGACGAAACTCCTCAAGCCTGATATCATCTACCTCGTTCATGAACACCTCCTGTTTAAGAGTTTGAGTTTGGTGGCTCTCACTTTCTCTCTTAACAGGAGGTTTCTTTTTTGGGTAGATTATATTATTATTTTACCTGTGTTGGGCTCTGGAGCCTATCCTCAGGTTATAGATTTATATAACGTTGTTCACTAAATTCAGAAACTTTTTTCATTTCCGATTCAACAAATATACTGCCCCTATTGTTTCTCCCCCTCCATGAAGCATCCCACCCATAGAAACCAACCGCCATCCCCGTAGATACTCGATTCCGAAGTTTTTGGTCTGTTTCGTCTATTTGGCTGATTTGGTTAAAAGCACCTTTCTTTTAACGGCCCGCTCGTTATCCCGCTTGCAGATGACCAGGCACGGTTTCTGCAGCCTAAACCTTATCAAATTCCTCATGCTCAATCCTTAGTTGTTTTAAGATATCCCAGATGGTACCCATTTTAAGATCCTTATTCCCCCAGTCTGGTATCACCGTCCCTTTTCCAGAGATGGGGTTTATCCACTTCCTGTGCGAACCGCCGCTTCTCCTTGGGATCTCTTGACAACCGAGGATCTTGAGTTTTCCGGTAAGCTCTTTATATTTCATGCTTCGGCAGGGATTAGGGATTCAAACCAAACAGGAAACTTTTTTCCATCGGCTATTAATCCGGGAGGTATTTCCTTTCCCAGATCCGCATAGAGCTCCAAGACAGCATCAACGGCATCTTTAATAACCGCATTAAGCTGTTTAAGATCGTCGATTTCCGTTATTAACTCAGGTAGTACAGGGCTGGTCACGGTCCAGCCGCCCTCTTTTTGAGGTTCTAAAACCAATGGGATTTTAAATAACTTTTCCATTTTTTCATCCTTATTATTCAAAACTTAAAACATCGGACCCAGCCTTCGACCACAAGTCGAATAGATGCTGAAAAAGGAGAAATTTTTCGGCAGGATTTTATGCATACCACGGTCATATGATTATATTCTCAAGAAATCATGGGTCAATGTTTTTTTCTTGGCCGCCCCCAGTGGGCGAGAGACCGCCCTTCAATAATGTCGGGATATCAAGGGGTCAATAATTATTACCCTGATTAAGCCGCGGCATGAATGTCAACCGGCAACTTATGAAGAGAGAGTTCTTTTAACTGGACCTTCTTGCTCGCATTGTCGATATCAATGCCCACTAAATTCCCCTGAGCATCGTAATCAAGGACAACTCCTTCGGAAATCTCTTTACTCTCGATGCTCGGTTTTTCTGAGAGATCGATATAAAGAGAATCGGTCTCAGGATAATAATTTAGTTTCATGACTTGAACCCCCTGTCAGGAAAAGCATTATGAATCGTTTTTTTATCTTCCAAGGTAATAACTCGTAAGATGCGATTTTCAAACTCTGGGATCGCGCCCCAGAACCGGAAACGGTTATGTTCCTGAGGTTCCACCCTGAGCGGCTTATCAATTACACGAGTGCACCATTCTTTTTTAAGATAGGGCCGCTTTCTCAACACTTCTTTCTCGAAATATTCTGTAAAGTTATACTCGGTCATTCATCAAAACGGTGCGATTTATTTTGTTGAAATTTAATAAAATAATGAAATCAACTTTTTAGGTTAAAGTCAATCGAAAAGTTAGATTCATCTTCAAAAGACTGGGCGATGATCGAAGGATTCCAGGATTCAAGGAAAAATCGTAGCCGCAAATCCACAGCGACCGATAAGGACAAAAGCGGGGCAAAAAATTCTTTGGCACGGATGACGGGATGGCACGGGGTTAAAGCCAGGAATTATTAGCCACGGACCCACATTGACTCGACCCCAGTGAAATATTAAGCAACAACATTTCACAGGGCTGGCATGGACCGAACCGGGTCAAGAGAATTTTTTACATTATATCAGACGGGATTTACAGGATTACCTGAATTTTTGTGCCTTTCCGAAAGCCACAAACCTCATCGTCCTTCGGACAAAAGTCCCTTGAGAGAAGGGGATGTTGTCCACTGAGTTCACTAACTTTTTGCTTGGCTGATTTTTTCTTTACAGAACAGGGGTATTTCACTATCTTGACGGTTATGAGACTGCATGAATATGAAGCCAAAGCATTATTCCGAAAGCAGGCCATAGATACCCCCCGGGAGAAGTCGCCGAATCCCCTGAGGAAGCGGAAAAGATCGCCCGCAGCCTGGACCAGCCGGTTGTGGTTAAAGCCCAGATCCTGATCGGAGGAAGGGGAAAGGCCGGAGGAATTCTGTCTGCCAAAGACCCTCAAGAAGCAGGACTCGCCGCCAAAAGCCTTTTGGGCCGCACCATCAAAGGGCATCCAGTTGGTGCGGTTTTAGTCGAGGAGCGTTTGCCGATTGAAAAGGAGATCTATACAGGCCTTACGGTTGACGGCGCCACGGGATCACCTCTGCTGATGGTCTGTCCGGAGGGCGGAATCGATATAGAGGAGACCGCTATGCGTTATCCAGAGCGGGTGACCAGCATGCCTCTGGATATCCTTGAGGGGCTCAAACCGGGTGACGCCCAAAAGCTGGCCAAAACGCTCGATTTGGAAGGAGAACTGGGGATTAAAGCGGCCGCCTGTCTCGATCACCTGGTCAAACTCTTCCTGGAATATGATGCCCTGATAGCGGAAATCAATCCTTTGATCATCACTCCGGCAGGTGCGATTGTGGCCGCGGATGGCGTTCTGGAAATCGATGACTCGTCCCTCTTCCGGCATCCGGAATTCAAGGCCCTGGAGCTGGAAAGAATTTCTGATCCCTTGGTCCGGGAGGGCAGGGCGATCGGTGTATCCTATGTGGGCCTGGGTGGCGACATAGTCTTAATTTGCAGCGGGGCCGGATTGGGAATGGCCAGTATCGACTGTATCAGCCGATGGGGTCATCCGGCCAACTTCCTGGAAACCGGAGGCGGGATAACCGCCGAATTGATGGCCCAAGCCATGCGTTTGATCCTGAAAACACCCGGTTTGAAGGGCATCCTGATTAATCTCTACGGAGGCATCAATCCGATTCATGAAGGGGCCAAAGGGGTGGCCCAGGTGATTCGGGAAGAGGGCCTGACTATCCCTATCGTGGCCAAGGCCCTGGGAACCTTTCAGGAAGAAACCTGGGCAATCCTGGAGCAGGCCGGTGTGACCGTTATTAAAACTATTGATACCGAGGGGGCCGTGGAAGAGCTCTTTAAACAGGTAAAAAGATGAGTATCCTGGTGGATGAGCATACCCGAGTCTTGGTCCAGGGCATAACCGGACGGATCGGCCGAATCCAGACCGAATGGATAATTAAGGCCGGTACAAAAATTGTGGCCGGAGTCACCCCGGGTAAGGGAGGCCTAAAGGTCCTGGATCGGCCGGTGTATGATTCGGTGAGGGAAGCCGTGGCCGAACACCGGATAGACGCGTCCATCCTCTTTGTTCCGGCCGCATCAGCCCAGCAATCCTGCCTGGAAGCCCTGGAGGCCGGTGTCCCGATCCTGATCGTGGTCACCGAGCACATACCCGTTCATGACACCATGCGGATTCGGGCCCAAGTCCGTAGGAGCAAGGCCCTAATGATCGGACCCACTACCCCGGGAATTATTTCCCCGGGTAAAAGCAAAATCGGAATCATGCCGGCCGGTCTTTTTACCCCCGGGCCGGTGGGCCTGATTTCAAGGAGCGGAACCCTATCCTATGAGATCGCCGGGAGACTTTCAGCCGTAGGGTTTGGCCAGTCCACGGTTGTCGGGCTGGGGGCCGATCCGGTCGTGAGTACCGATTTGATCGAGTTACTGAAGTTATTTGAGGAAGACCCTGAAACCAGGGTAGTCGTTTTGGTGGGGGAAGTAGGGGGATCACAGGAAGAAAGGGCCGCGGCTTTTATGCCTGGAATGACCAAGCCGGTGGTGGCCTATATCGCCGGACGATCGGCTCCTCAGGGAGTCAGGATGGGACATGCCGGGGCGATCGCCACCCGTGGATTGGGGGCCGTGGTTACCAAAATAAAAACTCTGAAAGAACATGGGGTTCTGGTGGCGGACAGTCCGGGGGAAGTGCCCGGGTTGGTAAAAAAAATGTTGAATTAGTGATCATCCGGAAATGGAACAGGAATTTTTTCGGTATGGATGGCACGGATTAATCGCTCCTTGGGAAAGAGAGCCAGACAAAATTCCATTGCCTATCAGGATTAAAATGGTCCACCCCCGGTGGCGGCTATTGACTTCATAAGGAGACAAAGATGATCATCGATGTGCATTATCATTTATTTCCAAAGCTTTCGGAAAAAATGATCCGGAATTTGGCCGGCTCGGTCATCCACCTGGCCACAGCCATGGGGAAAGCCGTTGACCCGGAGGCCGTTATTAAAAAGGCCTCGGCAGCCTGGCCGGACCCCGCGGGAGAAGGCCTTATGGCCATCATGGAGGAGACCGGAATCGATCTGACCCTGATCTGCATGGTGGATAATGCCGCTTCCCTTCTGGGTCTCAA
This sequence comes from uncultured delta proteobacterium, assembly GCA_963838485.1. Taxonomy (GTDB): domain Bacteria; phylum Desulfobacterota; class RBG-13-43-22; order RBG-13-43-22; family RBG-13-43-22; genus RBG-13-43-22. The sequence continues at coordinate 26,085 of CAWIRY010000095.1, forward strand.
GCGCTTGCCCTTCGGCGGCCAGGTCCTGACATAATTCCTTCATGGGGTTGCTCCTTTTCTATTCCCTTTTAATATCTTCCGACACTCTTTCTCACGACTCCCTTTCTCCTTGACCCCTGCTTTTCCTTTTTCTATACTCCATCCATGCCCAGGGGTACAGGAAAATCTAACAACCGAGGATTGCCCCAATCAACCTGACCGGGCGAGCCCAATTCTACCCCCGGGCCCTTTGCGCCCGTTGACGGGCTGCAGCCCTCGAGTGGCGGACTTCCAACAGAGATGATCCGGAACCCTTCCGGGAGATAGGTTTGAACAAGGTAAGACTTTGAATTTGTCGACGTTACCGGGCCCACAATGAGCAGAGAATGAGTGAGACATCGGTCAAAGAACCGGACTTCGAGAGCCTTTCCCACATTCGTATTCTTGCCGAGCAGGTCTTTTCCAGGACTGCCTGCGCTCCCCTCGAACGGGGTAACAGCATTGGCATCCTGAAGGACGCCAAGGAAAACTACCCGGCCTGGATCGAGGCGATAAGCGGAGCCAGGGCCTACGTTCATTTCGAAAGTTACATCATCCACGACGATGAGGTGGGCGCCGGCTTCGCGGATTTGCTCGCCCGGAAAGCCCGGGAGGGGATCCGGGTCAGAGTGCTCTATGATTGGCTCGGGGCCTTCGGCAAGACCTCGCGCCGTTTCTGGAGCCGGTTGAGGGGCGCAGGGGTCGAGGTCCGCTGTTTTAATCCGCCCCGTATCGACAGCCCCTTCAGTTGGCTCACGCGGGATCATCGGAAGATGATCTCCGTTGACGGAGAAATCGCCTTTGTCACCGGTCTTTGCATCGGCCGTATGTGGGTGGGGTTTCCGGAACGCTCCCTGGACCCCTGGCGAGATACCGGCGTGGTTATCCGGGGACCGGCGGTGGCTGATGTGGATCTCGCCTTTTCCCAGATGTGGGAGATTGTGGGTGAGCCGTTGCCGGAAGGCGAGCTGAGGGATCCGGAGACGATACCCGCGGCGGGAGATGTGGCCTTAAGAGTCGTGGCCAGCAGGCCGAACACGGCAGATCTTTACCGCCTCGATCAACTGATTGCCGCCCTGGCGCGCAACTCCCTGTGGCTCACCGATGCCTATTTCGTCGGGGCTACCCCCTATATTCAGGCGCTCCGATCGGCGGCTCTCGATGGCGTAGATGTGCGGCTCCTTGTCCCGGGAAGTACGGATATCCCTATCCTGCGCGCTTTATCCAGATCCGGCTATTATCCGCTTCTCGAGGCAGGCATCAGGGTGTTTGAGTGGAACGGTCCGATGATGCACGCCAAGACAGCGGTCGCGGACGGACGATGGGCCCGGGTCGGGTCAACAAACCTTAATCTGGTGAGTTGGATCGGAAACTACGAGTTGGACATAGCCGTTGAAGATGAGGGTTTTGCCGAGACGATGGAGGAAATGTATCTGGAGGATTTGGCCGGGGCGACCGAAATCGTCCTGAGCGAATATAGGGTCCGCCCGGTACAAAAGAGACCACGATGGTCCCGAGGGCCAAAAAAACGGGGCACAGGAAGCGTAGGCCGAGCAGGGGTCGGCGCGATTCGTATCGGAAGTGCCGTAAGGGCCGCGATCACCAACCACAGGATACTGGGACCGGCGGAAGCCAAAATAATGCTTTTCGCAAGCATCGCTCTTTTTGTCCTGTCTGCCGTCGCCGTAATTTGGCCGAGATTGCTCAGCGTACCTGTTGCATTCTTTGGTACCTGGCTGGGCATTTCTCTCGGGATCAGGGCCTACAGACTATATATGAAGCACATCCGCGACGGGGCGGGGCTTTCGGACAAGGAATGACCTCCCGGCCTGGGGACCGAAGCGATCCCCTAAAAATCCGCCTGCCAGACTGGCCGGAAACAGAGTAGGAGTTTAGACTTTGCGGGATGAAGAAGTTGTTCGGTCTTAGCCGAGCACCTTGCAGTAGGTGACTCGTCCATCTCCGGGGCCATAGAAATTCTCCAGCACGGATTCGGCAGTATAACCGCATCTTTCATAAAAGGCCCTTGTGCCGTCGTAGAGGGGCCGCTGGGAGGTCTCAACGTATATCCTTTCTCCCTTGGCCTCCCTGATCAATCGCTCGGTTTCTTTGAGGAGTATTTTGCCTAAACCCTTTCCTTGTCTATCGGGATGAACGGATATCCAGTAGAAATCAAAGCTCGAGTCCGTGCAAGGGATAGGGCCGTAGCAGGCGTATCCGACCAGACGTCCATGGCTCTCTGCCAGGACAAAATAATACCCGCTGGCCTCGCCTTTGGAAAGACGCTCAAGGACCAGTTCCTCGGCCACATCCACTTCGGCGGGGTGGAAGAACCCGGTTGCCTCTGTCAGTCTTCGAATGGCCTCAGCATCTTCGGGCATTACTTCATCCCGCCACTTTATGTCCTGAAATGATTCGCCTTGGGGCTTCTTAGGGCCTAATCTCCGGGGGGAGGGACAGCTTTTAGTGATAATCTTTTCTATGATTTCTTTATAGGGAATCCCGGATTTCATGGCCGCGGCGGCAAAACCGGCATCCGGATTAAGGCACGGGTTGCAATTGACCTCCAGGATCCAAGGCTGCCCCCTTTCATCAACACGAAAATCAACCCTGGCATATCCCCTGAGTCCGAAAAGGTCCCAGCAGCGCAGGGCCATGGATTTCAGGGTAATAAGGATCGGCTGATCATCGGCTGGAAAATCAAAAGACCTGTTGGTATGGAGGTATTCATAGGATTCCATGTTCCACTTGGCGCGGTAACCGACAATGGGGATTTGCCCTCGGTCAAACCCCTCAAAGACAATCTCCGCCGGGGTCAGCACCAGGGGGCCGTCAGGCCCTCCAAGGATGGAAAGGTTGAACTCCCTCCCGGGGATAAAGCGTTCTCCGAAACAGGCCCCCCCAAGAGCGCTCGACCGTTCCTTAAGAATATTCCACAATTCCCCTTCGGTCTTCCCGGAAACGACATTATTATCATCGAGACCCAGTGAGCCATGGTCCCAGAGGGATTTGATAATCCACTGCAATTGTTTGAAAGGGACTCCCGTCTTATTACGATGCAAAACAGGGATGTCACCGGGATAAGGCCCTATCCATTCCGGAGTGGGCAAGTGTCCGAGGCCCATCCGCTCCTTGGCCAGGATCTTATGGGTAGTTATGAAGATCGTCTCGGTACACGAGCCTGTGTAAAGGATGCCCATGGCATCAAGGAGCCCGGGGAACAGATGTATCAACCTGTCCTCTCCTCCGAGGGATTCCACAAGGTTGAAGACCATATCCGGCTTTAAGTCCTCCAGCCGGCCTTTTATGTCCATAAGATCAAGGCCGCAGGGTATTTTAAAGGCCTTATGACCCAGATCATCCAGGGCCTTTAAAATAGCCTCGGCCTGGATCAGGACATCCTGTTCGTCTGTCCTGTCATTTTGTCCAACCTCGTTATGGACGATGGCTGTGCGCATTCTATTCTTATCCCCAGCCTCTCTGAGTCTCTATTTTTTAATCCTCTTTAAAGCGGAGACCAGTATTCTCTCGATGAGGGCCTGATAGCTTAGACCCACTCCCTTGGAGATAATGGGCAGGTCGGAATGATCCGGGTGCAGTCCGGCGAGGGGGTTTATCTCCAGGAAATAGGGATTTTCCTCATCATCGCAGCGGATATCCACGCGACCCCCGTCCCGGCAACCCAGGGCGCGCCAGGCCCTGAGGGCAACCTCTTCGGATCTTTTAACCACCAGGTCTTCCGAGTTGCTTTTAATAGTATATTTCACTAAGTCTTCGCAATTCTCCTTGTTGACATAGGAATAGACGCCCTGCTCCGCCTCCGGCAGCAGATGCACCTCCATCGTGCCCACTACCGTTGCCTCGAAACCCGTGCCCGTTATGCCGACGGTCAACTCCCGGCCGGAAAGGTATCGTTCCACAAGAACAGGCTGGTTAAAGGCCTTAAGCAGAGCTTCGCAGGCCGGTCCGAGGTCCTCTGTCCGCCTTATAATGGAATCCGGAGTTATACCCTTTCCAGTGCCCTCCGCCACCGGCTTAATAAAAAAGGGGGGTCGAAAAATTATATCGCCTTCTTCTAATCTTCCATCGAATACCCAAAAGTCCGATGTGGGAATTCCGGCGTCCCGGATTACCCGTTTCGTCATACCCTTATGAAGAGTCAGACTCATGACCAAGGGATCGGAAAAGGTATATGGTATATCGTAGACATCAAGGACAGCCGGGACCTGGGCTTCGCGGCCTATCCCGTTAAGCCCCTCGGCAATATTGAAGACCAAATCCCAGTGGGATCCCCGGGCCAGACACTCAATCAGCCTGCGGGCATTTCCGATGCGTTCGGTATGGTGGCCAAGCCGCTTAAGGCTGTCCTCAATACCCTGGATGGTCTCTTCCCGGTCAAACTCGGCTGTCTCTAGTTTGCTGTAACCTTCGGTCAGATAGTCGGACCTTAGATCATAGGTCAAACCGATTTTCATGAATTATTCTCCTCCGCAAATCCGTAGGCAGGGTATCTATAAAGGGCGCCTTCATAATTGCGAAGGACCAGATGGTCTCCATCCCGACCCTCCCTATACTCGGGCATAATCGGGATCTTGCCGCCTCCTCCGGGGGCGTCTATCACATAAGTGGGAATGGCATATCCGCTTGTAAATCCCCTTAATCCCCGGATAATCTCCAGGCCTTTTTCAACCGTGGTGCGAAAATGGGAGGACCCGGATATGGGATCGCACTGATAGAGGTAATAGGGTCTCACCCGCATCTTTAACAGGTTATGGAAAAGATCCTTCATGGTTTCAACCTTGTCGTTGATCCCCGACAGGAGAACGGTCTGGGAACCGAGAGGAATGCCCGCGTCAGCCAGCAGGGAACAGGCCCTGTAGGCCTCGGGAGTGCATTCATCCGGGTGGATAAAATGGAGGCTCATAAAGAGCGGATGATGTCTGCGAAGCATGCGGACCAGATGAGAAGTAACCCGTTGGGGCAAGACCGCCGGCACTTTTGTCCCGATACGCACTATTTCGACATGAGGAATATTACGGAGGCTTGTCAGTATCCAGTTCAGACGATCATCGCTCAGGGTAAGGGGGTCGCCGCCGGAGATAAGGACATCCCTGATCCCCGGATTGGCCCTGATGTAATCAAAGGCCATTTCAAGGCGCGATCGCGTCGGATGGAGAGATCCATGGCCGACCATCCTGGATCGTGTGCAATATCGGCAATAGGTGGAACAGAAATCCAGAGCAAGCAAGAGGACCCTATCCGGATATCGGTGCACCAAACCGGGCACAGGGCTTTGATGTTCCTCGCCGAGGGGATCATCATCCTCTCCCGGCATACCGATAAATTCATCAATAGTGGGGACAACGCTCCGACGCAAAGGGGAAGCCGCAATATCAGGAGAGAGGAGACTCATATAATACGGCGTTATCCCTACGGGAAGTTTGGAGGTGAACCTTTCCAGAGCAGCCAACTCTCCGGTTGAAAGGGTTAAAAACCTCTTTAAACTGACGATCGTCTGGATGCGGTTCGTGATTTGCCAATGCCAATCATGCCATTGTTTATCCGATACTTCAGGATAAAATTGTCGTCTAAAGGTTTTGATCTTTATTGAAATACGGGGGGTTTTCTTGCCGGTAAAAAGGCTGGGAATTGCCGGATGGGGCTGGGGAATCCAGACGTCATGAGTCCAGGCTCTGGGGATCTCTAATGGTAAGCACCTACCCGGAGGTTCGTCATCTTTATCCGGCAGGTTCTCCCGCTGTTCCTGACCTCTAAGGCACTGCATTTGCGAAGTTCCTTCCTCCATCTGTCACTCCTCTTCTGGAAAAAATTTTTTGTAATTAGCGCTAAAATAAGCTCATCTTAAAAAAAATCAAGCATTTTTTCACTGCCTGTAAAAAAATCCTCATTTCCTTAAAAAGCCAGAATGATCCGGAAAACATGGAGCATGGTGCTTTCTTCGGGATAATGGACAGGAGGCTGAAAGCTGATATTGGCCGGAAATGATCGGCGGAGAGGGACTGGTGAGAGCCCCTTGTGAAGGTCTGGATGGAGGCCACAAACGTTTTCTATTTTTTCCTATTTTGTTTCAAAAGCAAAAAAATAAACAAAAGGGCCGCCAGCCAGGCCGTAACCGAGCCATAAAGAAAGGTGGCCTGGGGGCCGAAGCGGTCCCATAAAAACCCTCCAACCAAACTGGCCGGAAGCACGGCCAGGCCCACCAGAGTATTGTAGAGACCAAAACCCGTGGCCTTGAATTCCTGGGGGATGATGGTAGCTAAGAAGGCCTTCTGCACCCCTTCGGTAATGGCCATAAAGATCCCGTAAGCAATAAACAAGAGCCAGATATGGACCGGATGACCGGCTTTGGCAAAACCCAGATAGATAAACCCGAAAAGGATGAAAGCCAGAAAGATGATCGGCTTAGGCCCGATACGATCCGAAAGGACGCCGGCCGGCAAGGCCCCCAAACCATAGACGACATTAAAAACCAGATAGACCAGAGGAATGACCGCCGCCGGAATCCCCACATTTTGGGCCCGCAATATTAAAAAAACATCGCTGGAATTTCCGAGGGAAAAAAGAGTCACAACCACGATAAAGTATTTATAGGTCCCATTAAAACCGGACCAGGCCAGGTTGGGTTTCTCTGCCGGGTTGAGAAGACAGGCCCTGGTTTCCCGAATAAAGAAGATAATGGTCAGAACAGCCAAGGTCCCGGGTATCATGGAAAGCCAGAAAACGAGACGGTACTGCCCGTTAAAATAAGCCAATAAGCCAAAGGCAACGGCAGGCCCAACCACAGCGCCCAGGGTATCCATGCCCCGATGGAAACCAAAAGACCGTCCCAGGTTTGGTACTTCACAGGATTCGGCGATCAGCGCATCCCTCGGGGCATTACGGACCCCCTTGCCGAAACGATCCATAAAACGGGAAGCCAGGACCTGTCCCCAATGAGGGGCCGTGGCCATCAAAGGGCGGCTCAAAGTGGATATCGCGTATCCGGCTGCCATCAGCCATTTGCGGTGGCCCAGGCGGTCGGAAAGCCAGCCGGAAAAAACCTTCAGCAGACTGGCCGTGCTCTCGGCAATCCCCTCGATTAAACCGATAACCGATTTAGGGACCCCAAGAACGGAGGAGAGGAATAAAGGTACCAGGGGATAGACCATCTCCGAACTGAAATCCATGAAAAAACTGACCACACCGCTGAAGAAGATGTTTCGATTCAGGCCGCAAATTTTATTTGAAGAGCTTTGATCCATGCCTATGACTTTATAATTTCCATCAGCAAAAGGCAACAACCATTACTAAATATAAATTGACATTGTCAAAACATTTAAATAACATATGGCTATTAATAAAGCGATGGAGTTCGCTCAACCGTCCCTCTGAATCCGGACTGATAACTCCTACCAAAGAAGACCCTGGTAGGAGTTTTTTATTTTTTGGCTAAACAAAATGACCCCTGCCAATAGTAAGTGATAGGAGGTCCATATATGGTTCTCGACAAATACGCGCAGCTTAGGAACTGTCAATAAATTACATTTACAATTAGGCACATCCTCTTGGTCGAATTGCATAGTTCCATTCGCCATGGAATTTTTCGGGGACAATATTGATGGTGGCCATTTCTGTGTCACTGACTTTACGGCCGATACGATATTTTCGTCGATCAAGCCGACAAACCACAGCTAAACCCTTGGCGGTAGTGGTTTTGGCAATCAACTGGACTATCGTCTCATAGTCGCGCAATGGTTCCCCACGCCAGTTGGAGGAGATAAATGAAAAGAGGCGGTGCTCCACCTTGTTCCACTTACTTGTTCCCGGTGGGAAATGACAAACCGCAATGGGTAGACTGATCTCATCCGCCATTTTTTGTAATTCAAATTTCCAGAGTCGTAGCCGATACCCATTGCTGCCTCCGCTATCGGCGGTAATCAGTAGTCCGGTCGCCTGGGGATACAACCGTCGCCCCTCGTGCCGCCACCAACCCCTGACCGAGGCTACCGCGAAGGCGGCGGTATCATGATCGGTACCGACGTTGACGAAGCCCCGGTTCAAACCCAGGTCATAGATGCCATAGGGGTAGGCCCGGGGAATGGATGGATGCGGAAAGTCATGCCCATTGACCTGTTCCGCCTCCTTCACTTTTCGCCATTGCCTGCCTTTGTTGTCGAAGTTACCGATCAACTCTTTCTTCTTGGTGTCGACGGAAATGACCGGATTTTTAGAAGCCATCGTCCTGCGAACTTTGTTGTTGATGTACCTGAATTGCTCGTCTCGGTCGGGATGGTCGTCACCCTCTTCGGTCTTCCGGTTGCCTTGAAGGCTGTAATTCATGGACCGAAGTAATTGAGCAACCTTTTCGTGGCTAATCGAGTGGTCTTGACTAGCCAGTTCCTTGGCGAGTGCACGTGTGCTTTTACAGGTCCAGCGTAACGGCGATTCCGGGTCACCCCGGGTCAACGGCTCCACCAAGGCTTCCAGTTCCTCCGGCAAGTTCGGGTCGACTGATACCAGAACTGGGTCGCCCGGCACCTTCCCGCCGTACCCGGGTTGTCGGAACCGTTTCGTCTCCCAATTCGCGAATGCCTTTGGTGATGGTGACGCGAGATAGCCCGCTGGAACGACTCACCAGAGAAACGCCACCGCGTCCAAGTTGTACCGCTTCGGCAGCCGCGACTAAACGACGCGACCGTTCATTTAGATGAGGCCAAATATGTGATAACTTTTGTCTCAGGCGTGATTCATTATCCATGTCCAAAAGTATATCATTTTATAGTGAAATGTAAAGTTAATTTGTTGACGCTTTCTTAAAGAAGAACTCGTAACCTGCATCGACTCCATGATGACCATCGAGATGAATACCAATGGCCTCTGTGAAGAGCTTAGGGATAAAATCCAAAATAATGTCTTTAACCTCGTTGTTCTGGGACAATTTAAAAGGGGGAAAACCAGCCTGATCAATGCCCTTCTCGGGGCGGAAATATTACCTACGGCTATTGTACCGCTCACTTCTATTGCCACGATCCTTAAATACGGCGAGACCTTAAATATCAAAGTCTATTTCCATGACGGCCGGGTAACCGATATTGAACCGGCAGCACTTTCCCAATATGTAACCGAAAAAGGAAATCCCAAAAATGAAAAAGAGGTCCAGGAAGTCATCATTGCCTACACTTCGACCTACCTAAAAGACGGGGTCCGGTTAATTGACACTCCCGGTGTCGGATCGGTTTATGAGCACAACACCGATGTGGCCTATCAGTATTTACCTAAGTCGGATGCCGCCCTGTTTCTTCTCTCCGTGGATCAGCCGGTCAGCAAGGCCGAGCTTAATTTTTTGAAGGACGTAAAAGAATATTCCCACCGGATCTTCTTTCTCCAGAATAAGGCCGATTATGTGGGGCTGGAAGACCTTAACGAATCCATTTCTTTCTCCAGGACCATTATTGAGGAGTCCATGGGTGGCGAAGTCAAAATTTTTCCCCTTTCGGCCAAATGGGCCCTCCAAGGTAAATTGTCCGGAACAAAGGAACTTCTGGAGAAAAGTTTTCTCCCCCAATTTGAGAATATTCTAAATACCTTTCTGATGCAGGAAAAGGGCAAGGTCCTGCTCGTTTCTGTGACGAACAATCTTCTTCGGCTGCTCTCTCAAGCCCGGTTTAAGCTTGAACTTGAAATGAAATCACTCGTGACGCCCCTGGAGGAACTGCAGGAGAAGATAAAAATCTTCGAGAATAAAAAGGAAGCGGTTTTGATTGAAAAGGACGACTTCTACCTGCTGCTGGATGGCGCGACGAAAAATATTATCAAGAACGTCCTGGATGAAGACACGAATGCCTTCAGGCAGGAGTTGAGCCTTAGGGTGTCAGGAAACATCGAAAGCCGGTACAAGGAGTATTCGAACCTGTCCCTGAAGGAGATTCAGCGTCGTCTTGAAGAGCAGATTATCGACGAAGTCAAACAGGCCTTTATGACCTGGCGCGGCCTTGAGGATGAGAAGCTGTCAAAAACCTTTGAGATGTCCTGCAAGAGGTTTATTACCAAGATCGATGATACCGTGGATGCCCTTCTTAATTTCTCGGCCGAACTCTTCGCTGTTCCCTTCGATATCGTCAAGGCAGAGGCCATTTGGTCCTCGAAGTCCAGGTTTTACTATAAATTCAATGAGCAGCCGGGGGGGATTGAGATAGTGGCCTCATCGCTGACTTTGTTACTGCCGAAATTTCTCGGTGAAAAGATCATTCTGAAGAAGATGAAAGAATACCTCCAACGAGTGATCGACAGGCAATCCGCCAGAATTGGTTCTGACTTTGAAGAAAGACTGGATAAGAGTAAGCTTGCCTTCAGATGGGAGATGCTCCAGAGGATTGAGGCCACCATGGAAGGAATATCAAAGGCCATAGAAAAAGGCCTGAGTCAGAAATCGAAGGGCGAGGAGGCGGTTGAGGAACAAAAGGCCGTTCTTATTGAAGAGGAAAAGAAGATGGCTGAAATCAAGGAAAAGCTGATTCAAATACAGCGGGAAATATTCGCCTGAAATGGCGTAAAAATACCCAAAGAAATGATACAATCAACTTTCCCAAAAGAGCGGGAATGAGCGCTCCATCAACCTTTGGCCTTTGACGGAGATTGGTCATGCCGGAAGTAAAATGCATCTTTTGTGATATCGTCGCCGGCCGTGCTCCGGCTCATATTATCTCTGAGGATAAATTGTCTCTGGGTTTATTGGATATAAACCCTTTGGCCGAAGGCCATTGCCTGATTATTCCCAAAAGACATGTTCCTTTCTGGCATGATCTCACTGAGGAAGAAAACCAAAGTCTTTTTAGCATGGCCCGAGTGGTTTCCGGGAAGATCATGCGAATCTTCCAGCCGGATTTTGTCTGTATGTATGCTCGGGGCAGAAGGATACCTCACACGCATATTTTTTTGGTTCCCACCTATTCGGGCGATCCTTTAGACCGGTTTTTCAATGCCCTGGAGGGGTTTCAGGAAGCCCCCGAGAAGTTGACTCGTATGAAACAAAAGACCCGGATGAAAAAGACCGCCGAGCAACTGCGAGTGTCGGAAATCAAGGGCGGGCGATAGAGTTCCGTGGAATTTATTCTCGGGCAGTTTTTCGAATCAGTCCATTATCAAGTGCAAGTTTGTAAGAGCGGATTGTTTTTATGTCATCCTGAGTATCCTCGACCCTTGAACCACCTCAAATCATTCTTATCGAAACGGATCTATTCATCAGACAGGCTCGCGCCATCCCCTTCAGTATTCGGTTCGACTGTAACCCCGGAGGGTAGCCCCGCAACAGGTACCACTTCAGGGAGCAAATGGCGCGGCAAAAACGCGAAATTGGCGAGCATAGTCGGAACCACGGCGCTGGCGATAACGGTGGCCACGAGGAAAGAGTATTGAGACCGGGTAATAATCCCATGGGAAAACCCGTATATGGAGGAAATGGTCCCGAATGTTAGGCCGGTGGACATCATGAGGGTGTAATACCATCGTTCATTTTTCTCTTTTCGATAAACGCGCACCACCGGATAAAGGCCAAGAATCTTGCTGACCACCTTCCCGCCCAGAAACAACAGGAAAATGGCGGGGGCCGTTAGGAGGGCCGGCAAAGAAACCAGGGAGCCTGCCCGGATGAAATAAAAGGGGGTCAGGAACCCAATGGTCAAGGTACGCATCCGTCGCACCCATAAATGGTCCTCCGCCGCGAAACCGGCCAGGACAATACCTGCCAGATAGGCCGGCAGGACGGCTTCACTCCCAGACCATAAGGCCAGAAGCCCCCAGTCCGAACAGCACCAGCAGCACCCACTTTGCCCGGATGGCCGCGGTCCGGTGACCGTATTTCCGGGTAAGCAGGTTCGTGACAAAAGGCAGAAATCCGATAACCAAAGCGGTAACGGTGATAAAAACCAGTGATTTGATGGTAAAGGGGGCAAAAATCAGTCCCAAAGCGATTACCGTTCCCAGGTCGTTGATGAAACAGGCCCCAAGTATCCCTTTGCCGAATTCCGTCCGATTAAATCCCGTTTCCAGCATCACGGCATAAACAACGGCCATAGAGGTGGTGGAGAGGGCGACTCCTGCCAGCCAGCTTGCCCGGGTATCCCAGCCTAAACCATACTTGGCTAATAAGGCACAGCCTAAAAAGGGAGCGAAAAATCCGATAAGACCGACAACCGAAACTTCCTTCCATTTGGATTTAATAACTTTGGGCTCCAATTCGGCCCCGGCCAGAAAAGTCAGCAGCACCGCTCCGATCCCGGCCAGAAAGCGGAGCCATTCCATATCGGCTCCCAGCGAATCGGGGCCGAAGTAATGTTCGGCAATTGCGCCGGCAATAATCCCGACACAAATTTCAATGAGGGCCATAGAGACCCGGAGATGGTTGGCGAGTATGGTGGCGGTAACGGCTAAACACAGCCAGATGGCGGCCACTCGAAATAATGCTTCCATGGAATCCTCCTGTAGGTCGAATTTCTTGCGCAGGCATAAAAAAACCCGCCGGGCAGCGGGTTCAACAGTAGTTTCTAACGCCCCCACCGCTGCATTAATTTGCGCAGTAGGAGTCATTAGCTCGAATTGGGCAGTTTTCAGAGGGACTCCATCCCCAAGTATTAATTCCGGTGAACTTCATCACCTTGATGGTAATGAAATCTAAATCGCTACCTTTTAAATGTCAATAAAAAAATTGGACTGCTCTCACATCTCCCAGCCGCCGGTTACTTCCAAGCCGGCGCCGGTAATAAAACTGGCTTCATCGGAGGCCAAAAAGAGTACGGCCTTGGCGATCTCTTCGGGTTTGGCCATTCTCCCCAGCGGGGTCCGGGCCAGGATTTCTTCCTTGTATTTTTCAGCCATCGTGGCCAGAATGGCCGGGGTTTCGGTCAGACCGGGCAGCACGGCATTGACCCGAATACCATATTTCCCCACCTCTTTGGCCACACTCTTGGTCAATCCCAAAAGGCCGGCCTTAACCGTGGCATAGGCGATTTCTCCTTTGCCGCCCACCTTCCCGTATATGGAAGAGATGTTGACAACTTGGCCGTATTTTTGTTCCCTCATGATGGGCATCACTTGCCTCATAAAAAGTATGGCCGCCCGCAAATGAACCCCTTGCACGGCCTCCCAGTCTTCCTCTTTGACTTTAAAGATCCCCGAAGGACGGTCAAATCCGGCATTATTAACCAGGACATCAATCCGGCCCCAGCAATGGAGAACCTCATCAACTGCCCTGGTAATTTCCGACGACCTCGAAACGTCGGCAGCGATGAAAACCCCTTCACCCCCCGCTTCTTTAAGACCCCTTAACGCCTCCCCTCCGATTTCCTGGTTCCAATCCACCAGGGCCACCTTGGCCCCTTCCTGAGCGGCAAGGGAGGCAATGGCCCGGCCGATCCCCTGACCCGCCCCGGTAACAATGGCCACCTTTCCGGTAAGCTTCATATCCCTTCTTTATCTTGTTTTTTCCGTGGGCGTTTCATGCCCGGGTCTGGAAGGTCTCCCCTCCCGAATCTCACGAATCAGGTCCTGCATCTCCCTTAAAAAATCAATTTGAAAAAGGACATAGCGGGCTTGCTGATCGGGTTTCAGTAAATTCATCTCTTCATCGGTTTGCTTTTGCACCAGGTCATCGAGGTCTTTTTTCCGGTTTTTTATTCGAGACAGAAGTTCCCGCAGCTCCCGCTCCGGAGGGTTCGTGTCCCGCATCAAACTGCGCAGCCTTTGGATATCCTCATGCAGATCTTGGTGGAGCCTTCGTTTGCCCTCTTCATATTGGTTATCCACGGCAAAAAAACGGGCCGCCCCTTCCCGGTCCAGTTTAAGGGCCTCGGTCAATTTCAACATCTTGATCATATGAATCCGTTCCCAGGCCTTATTACGAGGGTCTTTACTTTCCTTCCAGGATTCAGCCCAAACCCAGGAACTCCAAAGGGCCGTAAATAGAAAAAAGATCCAAAGGGCTTTCTTGGGAGACATTGCTCATTCCCTCCTCAAAACCGACGGAACCGTCAGATTGTGTTTTTTTAATCAAAGCATCCAATTCTTTGGTGTTCAAATTTTCCAAGGCTGGGGAAATATCCCATTGCAAGTCATCTTCAATCAACCCATGCGTCTGTTGCGGCAAATCCTTGGCCAGGCGGGCCGTTAACCTCTCCCCCAAACGAATGGATTCCTTGGCGGAAAGGGATTCAATGGCTGCGGAATAGGACTCAAGACCCATTTCCCATTTTAATTCCGTTTCCAGGGTTTCCTGGATCGCGGTTTGTTTATAACCCCCAAAATGAACAGTATAAATGGCTGCCGGGGTCAAGAGGATAAGGATCAAGGCCGTTACCCAGGCATAACCGGGCCATACAAAAGGGCTTCCCCAGACCTTTTTATACCAGGGGACCCTTATTGAATCAGATCGGTTGGGGGGGACCTGGGCCATAACCCGGGAGCTCAACCCCTTCCAGAAATCAAGCCCGGGATCCGGCAACCGATCTTGTCTTAAGAGGGTCAGGACCTTCCGGTCCTCCTGATATGCCTTCTGACAGGACGGACAGGCGGAGAGATGCCTTTCAATCCCTTCAATAAGGTCAGGAGATAAAAGGTCTTGACAATAATCGCCGGCCAGTTCGTTGGCCTTTTTACAGGAAATGTCTTTCATGATTTTGAAATATTCATCCAATCTTTTAGTTTTTCCAGGGCGTGATGAAAATTGACCTTGGCCGAGTTGGTCCGGATATTGAGGGCCTTCCCAATTTCTTCAAAAGAGAGCTCCTGATAAATTCTCAAAGAAACCACCATCCTTTGTTTATACGGAAGCCGGTCGACAGCTTTTCGAAGGCCGGCCAGGTTTTCCTTTTCGGACAGATTCCCTTCTTGATCGGCCCGGATATCGGCCACCGGAATTTCTTCCACCGAAGTATACTCCCGGTTTTTGTTTTGCCGGAAAAAATTATTACATTGGTTAATCCCTATGCGGTATAACCAGGTCTTAAAAGTCGAATCGGCCCTGAATCCCTTAATGTTCTGATAAGCCAGCAAGAATATTTTTTGGACCGCGTCTTCGGCATCCAAGGGATTCTTCAGCATCCGTAAGACAAAATAATAAATAGGTTTCTGGTATCGAAGGACCAATTCTTCAAAGGCCAGTGAATCCCCGTTTTTTACCCGCCCAACCAACTGGTCATCAGTCATATTTTATCTACAATTTTTTAGACGCCGAATAAAATAAATAGTTAAAACCAAATTTTTGACCTTCTTCTCCTTTATCAGGTCGAATAATCAACAGTTCCAACCTCCTCCGGGTTACCGGGAACGCTGGATACCCGGGCACTGGGTGGAACGGGTTGGCCCTTTCGGAAATTACGAACGATTCTGGATTCCGGGTCATAGGGGACGGCCTTATTAAACGGACCATTCCATCACCAAGGCCTCTTCCCCTTCAGGAGGATAATAATTAGAACGGCGATAGAGCGCTTTAAAACCCAGGGAACGATACAAGGCCAGGGCCGCCTGGTTGGAGGGCCGTACCTCAAGAAAGACTTTTGTTGCCTTTTTTTCTTGGGCCTGTTTTAAAAGAAAGGTCAGGAGAGTACGACCCACCCCTTGACGTCGGTATTCGGGATGAACAGCCAGATTAAGCATTTGAACCTCGTCGGCCACCTCCCAGAAACAAATATAGCCTAAGACCGGGGATTTCAGATCTCCCCGGGCTACGAAAATACTGGGAGGTGACTTGCTTAATTCGGACAGAAAATCGACCTTTGACCAAGGTTGAACAAATGAGAATGATTCAATAAACAGCAGACCAGGCAGGTCATCCAAATGGGCGGGGATAAGAAGCAAGGTTGAACCCTTTATTTGATCTCCTTTTTCAAAATTTCTCCCGCTAAGGCAATACTGCGCAGGGCATAATCCTTGATCTCCTGGGCCACTTGAATCAAGGACCTCCCTTCCCTTTTAGAAGCCAAGCCGATCAGCATGGGCAGATTCGCCCCGGTGACCACTTCCACCTTTCCTTCGGATAAAAAAGAAAGACTGATATTGGACGGCGTTCCGCCAAACATATCCGTGAGAAGAATGACGCCATCCCCGGTATTGACTTTTTCGATGGCTGCGGCGATCTTTCCCCGCAAAGCCTCATCCTGATCCGCCGGATTCAAGGAGACCGCCTGAGTCTGTTTAAGCCTGCCGGAAATAAATTCCGCGGCCCGGATAAGTTCCTGACCCAAATTACAATGGGTAACGATCACGATTCCAATCATTCGCTTTTGTCACTTTCATTTCCGATTTACCCCAACCGAATATCCCGGTGGCGAGTATTGATTAAAAACTTCTCTTTCTTTAAAAACTCAGCCAAAGCATTTATGATGGTCACCGAGCGGTGCCTGCCCCCGGTGCAACCCACGGCAATGGTCAGTTGAGATTTTCCTTCTTTCTGATATTGCGGTATCAGAAAAGAAATCAATTCGTAAAAACCCTTTAAAAAAATCTTGGTCTCTTTCCATTTCATTATATAATCGATCACCGGTTTCTGATTCCCGTCCATCTCTTTCAATTCCGTCACAAAGTACGGGTTGGGCAAGAAACGGACGTCCATGACGATATCGGCTTCATTGGGAAGGCCGTATTTATAGCCGAAAGAGATCAGGTTGATGGTCATTTTCGCCGGTGCGGCCATCTTGGAGAAAAGACGGAGGATCTCCTCCCGGAGTTGATGGACATTGAGCTGGGTGGTGTCCAAACAATAGGTGGCCAGCCGCTTGATGGGTTCCATCTTCTTCCTTTCCAAGCGAATGGTTCCGGAAAGGGTCCGATGGTCTCCGAGAGGATGATGACGACGGGTCTGGCTGAAACGGCGTATCAAGACCTCTTCCTCGGCCTCTAAAAACAAAACTTCTATGACATAGCCTTTCCGCTTGACTTCCTGAAAAATCTTGGGAAATTTGGCTAAAAAATCTTTTCCCCGAAGGTCCATAACCAGGGCGATTTTAATGACCTCCCGGGAAATCTCATCCCGCAACTCCAAGAATCTGGGCAGCAGGGTTGCCGGCAGATTGTCAATACAAAAAAAGCCGATATCCTCAAAGGCCTTAAAGGCCGTGCTCTTGCCTGAACCGGACAGGCCGGTGATTACGACCAGGCGGATACTCTTTTGTGGCATTTAGTTCCCCTATGAAAAAAATGGGCCCGGGTTTCAAGACTCAAGGAAAACAAAAGGGCACCTTAACCCTTGGCCAGGCAGGCAAAAAGTCGGTTGGTGTGCCTTGTTTCTTTATTATATCAAGTCATCCTGTTCCTGAATAACCTTCTTCAATTCTTCGCGATCTGCGGCCCGGGAAAGACTCTCCTTGAAGGCACTATTTTTTAAAAAACGAGAAATCTTGGCCAGGGCCTTTAAGTGAAGGCCGGCGGAATCTTCCGGGGCGATCAAAACAAAAAAATAATAGGCCTCTTTCCCATCCATGGAATCGAAATGGATCCCCGGGCGTGAACGGCCGAAGGCAATGATCATCCGGTCGATGTTTTTCATTTTCCCATGGGGAATGGCAAACCCTTCTCCAATACCGGTACTGCCGAGACGTTCCCGTTCCAATAATACCTGCAGCACCTCTTCGGCCTTCATTCCGGGAAAATGCCCGGCGATCTGCTGGGCCAGCTCAGCCAGGACGCCCTCCTTACTCTGGGCCTTTAGATCAGCGATGATCAGTTCGGGTTTTAGGTATTGACAAATTTTCATATTAACTCGTCGGCTCGATCAAACCAAAATTCCCATCCTTTCGGCGATAGAGAACATTGATCAGGTGGGTTTTGGAATTGGTAAAAACCACGAATTCACTGTTCGATAGCTTAAGTTGCAGAGAGGCTTCTTCCACATCCATCGGTTTAGCCAGGATCCTTTCGGTCTTGACAATCTGGGGGACTTCCTCTTCCTCGGCTTCTCTTTCCTCACCGATTTTTTTCCCTTCCGGTAAACCTTTGGGCTTGCCCTCGGCCTTATGTTCTTTGACTTTTTCCCGATGTCTTTTGATTTGTTTTTCGGTTTTATCCAAAACCATATCGATGGCCGAATATAAGTCGCCTGTTTCTTCCTGGGCCTTGATCTTCATGCCATTCGCCGAGATGGTCACATCGGCGATATGCCTGAATTTTTGAATGGAAAGGACCAGATAAATTTCTATCGGCTCATCCATATATTTTTTAAGGCGCGCCATTCGGTTTTCCGCATATTCTTTAAGGTGTTCCGATGGATCCACGTTCCGAAAAGATACAGAAATTTGCATAAGTCCTCCTATCGTCCTTCTGTCTTCTTGCTTTTAAACATCCGTTTCCACACCCTCGGCCTTTTTTGAACGAATCCAATGCGCCATGGGGAACTTTTTCCGCTTATTGGAGGGAAGAATCCCCAAAGCTTCCCGGTATTTGGCCACCGTTCGGCGGGCGATATGGATATTTTCCTTCAGGAGGAGTTCGGTTAGCTCCTGATCACTTAAGGGACAGGCCTGATCCTCCTGGGTGGTCAACAGCCGTATCCTTTCCTTGACACTTTCCGAAGCAACCGTTTCTCCATCAGCCCCGGCCAAAGAACTGTTGAAGAAAAATTTCAACTCAAAAATGCCCTGGGGGGTGTGAACGTACTTGTTGGTGGTTACCCGGCTGATGGTTGATTCATGCATTTGGACTTCTTCGGCCACATCTTTTAAGATCAAGGGTCTCAAATGGGAAACCCCGTGATCTAAAAAGTCTCGCTGAAATTTAAAAATACTCTCGGCCACCCGGTAGATGGTCCGTTGTCGTTGATGAATGCTCTTGATCAGCCAAATGGCCGAACGCAATTTTTCCTGGATGTAGTCGCGGGTTGTTTCCGAAACCGCTCCCCGTTGACTTAAGGCCTTTTTATAGAAGGCATTGATCCTCAAGCGGGGCAAGCCGTCTTCATTCAAAACAATATGAACCTCCTCCCCCATCTTATAAACAAAAATATCGGGACGAGATGGTATTTATGATTAGTCGGGAAGAAGGACCCGACGCCCGCACCGTTACCGATGGTGACGTGTTTCGCATCTTGGAAAATATTCCAGAACAAAAGCATCATTGCATCCAGCTGGCCGTAAAGACCCTACAGAAGGCGCTGGATGAGTACATCCAACAATCCGATTGATAAGGAAAGAAAAACGAGATGCCAATTTTTGAGTTTTTATGTATGGAATGCGGAAAAACGAGCGAGGTGGGGAACCTGTGCGAACGAGTTTGATAGCGGCGGGGACCGCAGCCAGAATACGCAGAATGGTTGCTGATCACAGGGTGAGTCCTAAACCATACAGCGTTCCTGAATTCCCAGCCAATGGAAGGAGCCGCAATGTTTCGGGAAGATAAATGCAACGAATGCGGAGAGTGCCTGGAGTTCTGCCCTTACAATCGATACGACAAAGAGCGTGCCCGGAAAGAAATTGCAGAACTGAAAGCGGGTGGAGCGCCGCCTATCCTTGGAACCTGCATCACTTGCGGCGCGTGTAACCAGGTGTGCTCCACTCAGGCCAATCCTTTCGATTTGATCAATCAGCGCCAGGAGCAAACGGGGGCTCTCGGAGTTCCGGATGAGGCATTTGAGCGATTTTCCAGGCTGCGTGAGATCACCAGCCAAATTGAAACGGGAGAGCCGGGGAAACCCGTCATCAATCTTTGCATCGTCGGCGCCATGCTCCGCGAACAGATCCGGGGGCCTTTGTTTAAAGGCCTCACAATTGTGGAGGGGGCGGATTACTTCTGCGGAGTCGGCTACATTCACCTTGGGAAGCCCAGCCTGACGGAGCGACAGGCGCGGCCATTCATAGAAAAATTATCGAATCTCAAGGCGGACGAGGTGATCTGTTTTCACGACGACTGCTACGCCATGCTCGCGTCTTTGGCAGCTCAATATGATTTGAGCGTTCCCTTCCGTCCGGTGCACCTCTTCGAATACATTTATCGCATGCTTTCGTCGCACCTGGAGAAGATAACACCGGTTGGTTTGCGGGTTGCCTATCAGGCCCCTTGCGCTTCCCGCTATACACCTGAAAAGGACCATTACCTCGATAAGATATTCGAACTTGTTGGAGCCGAACGAGTCAAAAGGGAATATGAAGGCCTCAACGGGCTGTGCTGCGGCGCTCCACTCATGGCCACAGATAAGGAGAAGGCCATCGAGGTAAAGATGCGAAACATCAACGATGCACGGGGAAATGGGGCTGTGGCGATGATTTTTCTCTGTCCTATGTGTTTCTTGAATCTCCGGAAGCTCTGTCAGGAAAATGGAATGAAGCCGATCTTCATTACTGAACTCTGCGATCAGTCTATGAAAGACAGTGGAGGTCAGTAGCCTCGCAGAATGCACCTGTTAATCACTGACTGTATCTCAGGTCGGACATCCTACACTGGTGCCCCGTGAGTACGTTCAAGTGCAGCTTGGGCGCCGGAGTTATCTGCTGCTTCAAGTGCCGTGTGGTGTATTTCGCAAGTCACAGACCAAGTGAAATTGGCTCTCAGGCAAATCAGCCGGAGAGAACGGGAGAAGAAAAAGCGACTCCAGCCATTGGCGCAGGGCTTGTGAAAATGGGAGGGACTCTCGGAATTTGATCAGGACGACAGGGAATTTACCAATCCGTACTGGTGAGGCCGTACCGCTTCATGCGGTTCCAAACGGTTACGCGGCTTATTCCCAAGATTTCGGCAGCCTTGGATTTATTGCCCTTTGCCTGGGCAAGCGCATCAACGAGCTGCATCTTCTTCGATTCTTCCCTGGAATGATTTATCAACTTTGTACCGCTGGCATTATTTTCCCGCCTGAGGAGGTCAGGCGGAAGATGGCGCGGCTGAATGTATCGCTCGTCGCAAGTTGCGAATATATAATCGAAAGCACTCTTTAATTCACGCACATTGCCCGGCCAGGAATAGCTCATGAGGATTTCCATCGTGCTGTTTGCGGTCCCCTCTATGGATTTGCCGCATTTTAGGCGGAGTTTGTGGAAGAAATACCCCGCCAGAAGAGGAATATCGCCGGTCCTCTCCCGAAGGGGCGGAAGGTGTATTGGTATGACATTGATCCGGAAGTAGAAGTCTTGCCTGAAGGTGCCTTCTTCCAGGAGATCCGACAGAGGTCTGTTAGTGGCCGATATGATCCGCACGTCGACCGGAATTTGCCTCGAGTCGCCAACCCGTTCAATTACCTTCTGTTCCAAAACCCGGAGGAGTTTCACCTGCACAGAGGGAGCAAGGTCGCCGATTTCGTCCAGAAAAATATCCCCGCCTTGAGCCAATTCAAACCTTCCGGGCTGGCTATTGTACGCACCGGTATAAGCGCCTTTTACGTGCCCGAAAAGCTCGTTTTCCAGAAGGGATTCCGACAGTGCAGCGCAATTGACACTGACTAACGGCTCTTTGTTGCGATCACTCAAGTGGTGGATTGCCCTGGCGACTAATTCCTTTCCGGTCCCACTCTCGCCCGTGATAATGACTGGGGCGTCAGATCGGGCGGCATTCTCAATGATTTTATAAACCTTCAACATAGCGGGGGAAGCACCGACTATTCCATGGAACGAGTCTTCAGCCCGGAGTCTCTGGCGAAATTCGTCAATTTGCTTGTCTTTCCGGACTACCTCCGTGATATCGGTAACAATTTCGACTCCACCGATTATTTTACCTCTGCCGTCACGAAGCGCGGACGCATTTTTCAATATTGGAACGGGCGACCCGTCCCTTCTCACGATGGTGCACCGGCGCTGATCCAGATTTCCGGTCTTCAGTAATACGCACCATTGGTCCGCGCCCTGTTCGCGGGCCATGTCGAACAGATCGCATTGCAAGACCGAGCACTGTTGACCGACAAGTTCTTCTCGAGTATAGCCTGTAATGCTTTCCATCGCCTCGTTGGCGAAAACGATGCAGCCGGTAGTACCGACAATCATGACCCCATCCTTGATGGTGTTCACGACCGTTTCCCAGTATTTCCCCATGTCTTCATATGACTTTATTGAATTTGGCATGCTCGCCTCACGCTGTTTAATCCGGCACGATAAAGAATATTGAACGTTAAATCGCTTTAAAGTGTTAAGCCTTTGCAGTTGTTAAAAACTTAACACTTTTCAATTTTAACACATATGTGTAAAAATTTTAACACTTTTAATTTCCCCGCGAGGGACTCCTCCCTGGCTCATCTTGTTCAAAAGTAGAATGGACAACCCTTTTTGACTTCCATCGGCATTTGGCACCGAACTTGCCGGAGAGATTGGAATCTCTGCGGAAATGTATTCGGAATATGAAAAAAAAGATGAAATCCGCACTGTTTATGCAGCGCGCGAGGCAGTTGGGATAGATCTCGATGAACTCGCGGAGCTTTTTCCCTTCGGCTACCATCGCGGGGCAGTGAAAATAGCGGGGCTGAACCTGGCTGCAAAGAGGAGCAGAGACGCGCCGGTCGTGTCGGCACCCATAAGATGATACCAAGTCAAGACAAATTTTTATTAACGTTAATGGAGACCGCTGTGGAAACTACTATTATACCTCATAAACTGCCGGACCAGGTTAGTGAACATCTTACAGGGCTGAATTTTGACCGCTGTTTTACCTGTGGCACATGCACCAGCGGCTGCCCCGTCACCGAAACGCCCGGAATGGAGAAGTGGGACATAAGAAGGGTCCTGAGGATGCTCTATTACGGGATGATCGATGAGGTGGTCGAATCACGGTTCCCCTGGGTTTGTACCGGATGCGGCCGTTGTGCTCACGCGTGCCCCATGGGTATCGATATCCCATATATCATGCTGCATATGAAGTCCCTGCGCCCCAGAGACAAGGTGCCCGGAATTCTCCACAAAGGCGCCGAGCACTGTTTCAAAACCGGGAACAACATGGCGATTCCCAAAGATGATTACCTGTTTCTCATGAACGATATGGGGAAAGAACTGGCGGAGGAATGTTGTCCGGGGTTTTACGTACCCATCGATAAAAAGGGGGCCGACATCCTCTTTTTTCCGAATTCCAAGGAAGTTTTCGCAGACAATGACGACATGAAATGGTGGTGGAAGATCTTGTACGCCGCCAAGGAAAACTGGACGATTCCGTCTGATAACTGGGAGTCGGTGGATTGGGGTCTTTTCACGGGCAATTACGAGTACGTCAAAGTCTTTGCAAAACGGAAGATAGATTTTGTCAAGGCATACGACATCAAGCGGATGATCATGCCGGACTGTGGCGGCGGATCTTACGGCTGTCGCGTCGGTATGAAGGAATGCGTTAAGGAAGACCCGTCCAACAATATCCATTATCTATATCTTTACGAATACCTGATCGAGCTCATTCAGTCGGGCAGGATAAAACTGGACAAGGGTTTGAACAAGGGGAAAACCTTCACCTGGCATGACTCCTGTAAACACGGAAGAGAACTTGAGCGCCACTTCGGGAAGGGTTTTTATGAAGAGCCGCGGTGGATCATAAACCAGTGTGTGGATAACTTCACCGACATGGAGCCGACTCGCGGCAACAGTCACTGCTGTGGGGCGGGTGGTGGAATGTGGCCAGGCCCTTATCCGGATGAATCGGCGTGGCACGGACGTCAAAAATATAATTCCATCAGGGACAGCGGCGCGGATGTGGTTGTGGTCGGATGCTCCAACTGCCATGACCAGTTAATGAAAAGGCTTCCAAAGTATTATAAGGACTACCCGTATGAGGTGAAATACATCTGGCAACTGGTGGCAGAGACTCTCGTTATGGAGCTGTGGAACGATGAAGAAATTGCCGGGGCGGCATCCGATGCCAAAGAGCAGTGGGAGAGGCTCGGCTTCGAGAATGATGAAGGATAGTAATAGAAAAGAAGGCTCGGAAGGGGGGGGAATAACATCTATGATTCCCCTCTCTTCTGCCCTGACCTTTCATCATCTCGTTGTCTTATTAAAATTTGTCGGGTCCGCATTATCCAAAAAGATGCTGCTGGCGCATTCTCTTTTCTCAAGCCGCATACGGCAAAAATGTTCCTCTGCGTTCAATTCAATTCCGACCAGTTCGCATCCCGGAACGATCTTCAACACGTCCGAGCGAACATCGGGATCTCTAACGATGATCTCCAGGAGTTCATGGGGTTTCATCTGCTTAACCAGTTGGCCCATTCTCAGCAGAGAAAGAGGGGTGATGCTTTCCCGGAAATCCATGATGTAGTCTGGCTTCTCTTTCATTTTCGAAACGGCCCTTCTGTTAGGGTTTGCAGGAGTTATAGGCAATCTTAATGCCACATTATGGTGCAGGTGCCTTTTATTTAATACCTAATGCCTGAGTTAGGCGGCGGGCGCATCTATTTGGAAGGATTTCTGCTCGAAACTAAAACTTGACGACTGAAAAGATCAAGTTGTTAAGAAATTTAACTTAGCAATTGTTTAAAAGTGAACTCCCATGTTTGAAACAGATCTGGATACTTACTGGAAGACCGTTGTGAATACCATGCGCGACGGGATAATGATCGTTGACACAACGGGCTCTATCGTTTCAGTAAACAGGGCTCTTGAGGCGATCACAGGCTACTCGCGTGAGGAACTCATTGGTCAGAAATGTTCGATCCTTAACTGCAGCATATACAAGATGGCCCGCGAACAAGGGGGGACACACTGGTGCAAGCTGTTCAAAAATGGTTCTCTGGATGTATCGGGATGTTCGATTATGAACAAGAGCGGCGCATACATACAAGTCTTAAAAAATGCATCCCAGCTTCGCGACAGGAATGGAAACGTCATTGGGGCAGTTGAAACCGTTACGGATATAACAGAGATCTTCGAAAAGGATAAACAGATAGCGGCTTTTCGCCGCAAACTCAAGTCGGAGGACGGTTTCCATGGAATAATCGGCACCTCGGCGACGATGAGGAGCGTATACGATATCATAGAAAATGCAGCGATGTCGGATGCTCCGGTGATCATATTGGGTGAGAGCGGGACTGGAAAGGAATTGGTGGCCAGGGCCATTCACCAGGTCGGCGGGAGAAAGAGCGGTCCTTTTGTCAAGGTGAATTGTGCAGCCCTGACTGAAACGCTTTTGGAAAGCGAGCTTTTCGGGCATGTTAAAGGTGCCTACACCGGTGCTTACAAGGACCGGGCCGGCAGATTCGAAATGGCCCAGTCCGGGGATATTTTTCTCGATGAGATCGGCGACTTGCCGCTTGCAACCCAGGTAAAGCTCCTCCGGGTATTGGAAGATAAGATCATTGAGCGGGTCGGTGACAGCAAAGCTGTCCCGGTCGATGTAAGAATAATCTCGGCAACCAATCGAGACCTCTCATCGCTCATCGAAAAGAGGACGTTCAGAAAAGATCTCTTCTTTCGAATCAATGTGATTCCGATACCCCTGCCGCCCTTGAGAGAGCGGTTGGAGGATATACCTATTCTTGCCGAATATTTTTTCCGGAATATTCAGATGAAGAGCGGGAAGGATATCAAGGGCATCAGCAAGGACCTGATTGATTGTCTAATAAGCTATACCTGGCCCGGCAATGTTCGGGAACTGAAGAGCGCTTTCGAATATGCCGTTGTTGTTTGCCAGGAACAGACGCTTCGGGCCCATCACCTGCCTCCCGGTATTCTACAGGAAAAAACGGCAATGAGGCACGGCAAGCCGCTGGCGCAAAGTAAGGAAGAAATCAAGAAAAGAGAGCTTATAAACTCCTTGAACCGCGCGAAGGGCAACCAGTCATTAGCCGCTGAGATGTTAGGTATCTCTCGTGTCACCATCTGGAACCGCATGAGAAAATTCGGGATCAGATCCGTTTATAATGCCGACGTGATCACCGTAGATCATGATGCCGATAAGAAAGGTTGAACAAAGACGCCTCGCCATCTTTAGCCAGGCGAGTTTCCCTTCATTGACAAAGCTTGACCTTGCTCACCCGATCTTATACACGTGCGTTCGCACGTCAGAGACACCCTTTAAGAATCCTCCTTATATCCTCATACGGTTATCAACTGGGTTAATACGATCCGGCCAAAATTCATTGTGTTCAAATATGGAGTCAATCTAAACAGGGTGCTCAATTTTTAACACTTACAGAGCTGTCCACATCGTCAGCCCCCCTCCTCTAGAATCTTACTGGATATAGCATATTCCCAGATGCTCGCGGTCTTCAGAGGCACTGGTCTGCCGCTTGCAATATTTGCGATGCCTCACTTGATGCTAAATCTCGGGATGCCAGTGAGTACGATAGCTCAGTGCAGGTTTGGTACGGAAAGTATATGGCCGGCAGGAACCGATCATGCCTCGATTTCCTAATAAACAAGGAAAGGCATTCAAATCCGGGGTTGCAACCAACCCGGGTTCACTTTGGGGGATTCGAGGAGCAGGGTCACGATCTGGTTGCAAGGAGTTGCTCAGGAAGTGAATCGAAATGAATGAAAACAGTCAAGCAAAACCGTTTACGGGTGCGGTCATGGTTGTGGGAGGGGGCATAGCGGGAACTCAGGCTGCTCTCGACCTCGCCGGATCAGGATTTTTCGTCTACGTCGTCGAGAGTTCTCCCACCATCGGTGGGGCTATGGCTCAACTGGACAAAACCTTCCCCACCAACGACTGCTCGATGTGCATTCTTTCTCCGAAGCTCGTGGAATGCGGGCGCCACCTCAACATCAGGCTGCTGACAATGTCTGATGTGGAGAAGGTGGAAGGCGAGGCCGGCAACTTTATCGTAACTGTTCGAGAACGGGCGCGCTATGTGGATGCGGACAAGTGCGTGGCTTGTGGCATTTGTGCCGAAAAATGCCCGAAAAAGGTGAAGGATTCTTTCAATGAGGGTCTGGGTTTACGCAAGGCCGCCTATGTCAAGTACCCACAGGCGGTTCCGCTCAAGTATGTGATCGACAAGGACAATTGCATCTTTTTCAAGAACGGCAAATGCAGGGCATGCGAGAAGTTCTGTCCAACGGGCGCAATAGATTTCAACGATAAGGAAAAGGCTCATCGCATCGAGGTGGGGTCGATCATTCTGGCGCCAGGGTTTGAATCTTTTGATCCCAGTCCATACGATACGTACGGGTATGGCAAATATCCCAACGTCATCACCAGTATGGAATTCGAGAGAATCCTGAGCGCCTCCGGCCCTTTTGAGGGACATCTCGATCGCCCATCGGACAGGAAAGGGCCCAAGAAAATCGCGTGGCTCCAGTGCGTTGGGTCCCGGGATTCACATCCGTACGCCCACGAGTACTGCTCGGGGGTGTGTTGTATGTATGCCATTAAAGAGGCCGTGATTGCGAAGGAACACGCTAAAGATGAGCTCGATGCCGCAATCTTCTTTATGGACATGCGGACCTACGGAAAAGATTTCGAACGCTATTACAACCGGGCCGAACAAGAAACCGGGGTCCGTTTTATCCGTTGCCGGGTACACTCGATATTTCCCGCGGCGCCGGACTCCGATGACCTCAGGATCGAATACGTCGACGAGACCGGGAAGACGCGTGCCGAAGTCTTCGACCTTGTAGTTCTGTCCATAGGGCTTCAGGTTTCAAAGGAATCAAAGGCGCTTGCCGAAAGAATCGGGGTCGAGATTGACACAAACGGATTTGCTCGCACGAGCGGTTTGTCCCCCGTTGCCTCTTCACGGCCCGGTGTTTTTACCTGCGGGGCCTTCTGCGGTCCAAAAGATATCCCCTTCTCAGTAATGGAGGCATCGGCGGCATCGGCGGCATCGGCTGCTCTTCTCTGCGAATCTCGAAATTCTATGACACGGGAAAAGACCTATCCGCCTGAAGACCCTTCCATCCATGCCCAGCCACGAATCGGTGTTTTTGTATGTCGCTGCGGAGTCAATATCGCAAGTGTGGTGAACGTGCCGGAGGTCCGGGACTATGCAAGGGGCCTTCCCAACGTGGCCCATGTTGCGGACAACATGTTCACCTGCAGCCAGGACACCCAGAAGCTAATCATAGATGCAATAACGGAACACAAGTTGAACCGGATCGTGGTTGCGGCCTGTACGCCCAGGACCCATGAACTGCTTTTTCAGGAAACCATCCGGGAAGCAGGCCTTAATCCGTATCTTTTTGAGTTTGCAAACATCCGCGACCAGGATTCCTGGGTGCATCAGGCAGAGCCTGAAAAGGCCACAGCCAAGGCGAAAGACCTTGTTAGGATGGCTGTCGCCAAGGCAGCCCTTCTCGATCCCATAGAAAAGCTCCGGGTGGCTTTAACCCAATCCGCACTGGTTATCGGCGGAGGGGTCGCCGGCATGAACGCGGCGCTCAATTTGGCAGCTCAAGGTTTTAAAACCTACCTTGTCGAGGAAAAGGAAGTCCTTGGCGGCCATGCCCTAAAACTTGCAAAGACCTGGAAGGGTGAAGACGTACGTTCATACCTCGAAGAGCTTAAGGGTAAGGTGTTCGCCAACAGAAACATCGAGGTCCTTACCGGGGCGAAAATGCTGGCGGTCAAGGGGTTTGTCGGCCAATTCACAACCACGGTTCAGGTAAACGGCGAAAATCGGGAGATCCAGCATGGCGTTTCTATCCTTGCAGCAGGAGCGCACTCCCTGGAGCCCCGTGAGTACCTGTACGGCCAAACCGAACGGGTAACCCGGTGGCATGAACTCGAAAAGCTTTTCGAAGATGACCCAAAGCGGCTGGATTCGGCCGAAGGGATTGCGTTTATCCAGTGTGTGGGTTCCAGAGAACCCGAACGCTCTTACTGCTCAAAAATCTGCTGTACGGCATCCGTGCAGCAGGCGATCGATCTCAAGGAGAAAAAGCCGGACCTCAACGTCTATATTCTCTACCGGGACATTCGTACCTATGGCCGCAGAGAAGACCTTTACACCAGGGCCAGAAAGCTTGGAGTTCTCTTCATCAGGTATAACGCCGACGAAAAGCCCGCCGTAGACAAGGTAACTGTAGCTGGAAAAGAAAAGATAAGGATACGGGTCAGGGATCGCTTTCTGGAAAGACCAGTTGAGATTTCAGTGGATTACCTAAATTTGGCCACTGCCATAATCCCTAGGGGACTTGATCAGTTAGCCAAGTTTTTCAAGGTGCCTTTAAACCAGGACGGGTTTTTCCTTGAAGCCCACATGAAACTTCGGCCCGTGGACTTTGCAACCGATGGCGTTTTTGTTGCCGGCCTCGCTCACTATCCAAAGCCCATAGATGAGTCCATCGCCCAGGCTCAGGCCGCTGCTGCGCGTGCTGCGAGCTTTCTGGCAAAGCCCTATGTCGAAGTCGAGCCCATTGCGTCAGTGGTCGACCAGGAGCTTTGCATCGGGTGCGGAATGTGTGAGGCGAACTGCGCGTTCGGGGCGATAAGACTTCACGAGGAACCAGGAAAAGGGTACCGGGCGGAAACCGTTTCCGCATCCTGCAAGGGCTGTGGAGTGTGCGCGGCAGGCTGTCCACAGAAAGCAATCGACATGAAACATTTCAGAGACTGCCAGATCGTCGCGGCCATCCGAGCCGGCGGTGCTGAGTCTAACTAGATGAGAATATCGCGGTTCGTCCATTGGGGACCCGCACGGTGTCTCAGGGAGAACAGGAAATGAGTGTAAGTGCTTTTGAGCCAAAGGTGCTGGCTTTTTTGTGCAACTGGTGCTCGTACGCGGGAGCGGACCTGGCTGGCGTGTCCCGTTTCCAGTATCCGCCGACAATCCGGGTGCTGCGCACGATGTGCTCGGGAAGAGTCGATCCTCTCCATCTGACGGAGGGGCTAAGGAGCGGTTTCGACGCCGTATTCGTCTTTGGATGACACCCTGGAGACTGTCATTACCTGGAAGGTAATGTGTATGCGCAAAAGAGGGTGCGGATCGTAGAAAACCTGCTCGACCTGTCCAAGATCGGCCGAGGCCGTGTTCAGCTCCGGTGGGTTAGTGCCGCCGAAGGGCAGCTATTCGCAAACTACATAAAGGAGCTTAGTGACGCATTGGCGGAACTTGGTCCCTTTGACGCCTCAAAATTCGCTCTTGAGCTTTCAGCGGTGGAGAGCGTTCTCAACTCGCCCCGGGTCCGGTGGCTTGCCGGCATTGACCGCCAGATCACCGAGCGTGGAAATGTCTACAACGAAACGATGGACTCAGCCGAGTTCGACCGGCTCCTCGGATCGGTATGCGAAACCGAGTATGAAAACGCCTTGATCGCTGAGGTTTTGCGGACCGGGCCACAGTCTGTCCGGGAGATTTCCGCAAAGACGGGGTTAGGGGTCTATAACGTTTCGCAACGCCTGGTCGATGTTGAAAGGTGGGGTCCTGTTGAGCTGCAAGGATATGACGGCACCACGCCGAAGTTTATCCGGACGGATGCATGAGGCAATAAGTCCGGAGCACCTGATGGAGAGTTCACTTTACCTGAAATAGAAAGACAGACAGCAGGAATGGACATGGCGAAAACAGATAACAACCAAAATATTGGGGCTGTCATGGTGGTCGGCGCCGGCATTGCCGGCATGCAGGCATCGATTGATCTGGCAAATTCCGGGTACTACGTCTACCTGGTGGACCAGTCGCCGTCAGTCGGAGGTCTGATGTCCCAACTGGACAAGACCTTTCCGACGAACGACTGCGCGATGTGAGTCATCTCGCCCAAACTGGTCGAGGTCGGCCGGCATCTGAATATCAGCATCGTTACACACTCAAAAGTCGAATCACTTGACGGCGAGCCGGGACGGTTCATTGTAAAATTGAGCCAATCGCCTCGCTACATTGACAGATCTAAGTGCACGGGCTGCGGAGCATGCGCTCAGGCATGCCCTCTGAAAGCCGCAAACGAGTACAACCGCGGCCTCGACAGCAGAGCTGCGACCTATATCCCTTACACGCAGGCCGTACCGATGGTCTACTCTATCGACCACGAGACCTGCATCGGCTGCGGCCTTTGTGAAAAGGTCTGCCTGGCCGGGGCCATTCACTATGCCGATACGCCGAGAATCACAGAACTGGAAGTCGGTGCAGTGGTGATTGCAACCGGAACCGGTGTCTTCGATCCGTCCCGTCTCGATGGCTACGATTACGCAAACCACCCCAATGTTATCTCCAGCATGGAATTCGAGCGGATTCTGAGCGCTTCCGGGCCTTATCGCGGCCATCTCATGCGTCCCTACGACCGGGAAGAACCTAAGAAGATAGCATGGCTTCAGTGCGTGGGTTCACGCGACCTGAACCACTGTGACAACTCTTACTGCTCAGGCGTCTGCTGCATGTACGCCATCAAAGAGGCCATCATCGCCAAAGAGCACGCGCACGGCGGCCTTGATACGTCAATCTTCTTCATGGACATGCGGACCTACGGGAAAGATTTCGAAAAATATTACTTGAGGGCAAAACGCGAAGGCGTTCGGTTCGTCCGATCCCGCGTTCACACGATCAACCCCGTTGGCGACGGGGACCTCGAGATAGTTTACGTGGACGAAAAAGGCAGCATGTATACCGAAGTCTACAACCTTGTGGTGCTTTCGGTTGGTCTGGACGTGGGCGAGCAATCGGTGGACCTTGCCGGGAGGCTTGGAATCGAACTCAACAAGAACCGCTTTGTGGACACGGACTGCTTTACCCCGGTATCCACTTCCAGACCCGGTATTTTTGTCTGCGGCACATTTCAGGGGCCAAAAGACATTCCCCAGTCCGTCGTCGAGGCCTCTGCGGCGGCATGTGCATGCAGCGAGTCTTTAAGCGAAAGCCGCTGGTCCTTAGCCAAAATCAAGGAAAAATATCCCGAAAAAGACGTAAGCGGCGAACCGGTCAAGGTGGGCGTGTTCGTCTGCCGGTGCGGCACAAATATCGCCGGCGTCGTCGATGTGCCCGGTGTGGCGGAGTACGCGAAGTCCCTTCCGAACGTTGTTTATGTCGAAGAAAATCTCTACACCTGCTCGCAGGACACCCAGGTAAAAATGACACAGGTGATAAAAGAGCAGGGTATCAATCGCGTAGTCGTAGCCTCATGCACACCACGAACCCACGAGCCAATGTTCCAGGAAACCCTGATGAACGCCGGCTTGAACAAATATCTCTTCGAGATGGCTAACATCCGGAACCAGTGTTCATGGTGCCACAGCAAGGAAAAACAAGTCGCTACAGAAAAGTCAAAAGACCTCGTCCGGATGGCCGTAGCGAGGGTGGCTTTGCTCGATCCCCTCTTTGAGAAGCACCTCGATGTTGTCCAGAGCGGACTGGTGATCGGCGGCGGGGTGGCGGGCATGACCGCTGCGCTTGGACTCGCGCGGCAGGGCTTTAAAGTCACAATCATCGAGAAGGAAAAGGAACTCGGCGGTCTAAGCCGCAGAATCGCTCATACCATAGAGGGGAAAGACGTACAAGAGTTCCTTGCCGGTTTGATCGAAGAGGTAAAGACCCACAGTAAAATCGAAGTCCTGACCGATGCCCGCATTACCGGTTTTTCGGGCTATAAGGGCAATTTCCTCACCCAGGTACAAGCCCGTGGAGATTCGAGCAGGGAAATCAGCCACGGCGTTACCATTCTGGCCACCGGCGCCCGTGAATATGAGCCCAAAGAATTTGGCTACGGCGAAAATGGCAGCGTCATGACCCAGCTCGAATTGGATGAATTCATGCGCAACGAACCGGCCAGGGCCGCTGCCTGGAATCGAGTCGTTATGATCCAGTGCGTCGGCTCAAGGACCGACGATAACGCGAACTGCAGCCGTATTTGCTGTCAGAGCGCAGTGAAGCATGCACGCGAGCTGAAAAAACTCAATCCGGATATGGACGTCGTTATCCTGTATCGAGATATGAGGATGTATGGCCTGCTCGAGAATTACTATACCGAGGCAAGACGCGAAGGCATTCTTTTTTCCCGCTATGACCAGGAAAATCTACCCGAGGTAAGTACAAATGGCGCCGGACTTTCTGTCGTGTTCACGGACCACGTCCTGAACCGTCCGCTTAAAATGCCGGCCGATGCCGTAATACTCAGCGCGGCAACCCTGGCGGCAGAAAACAGCGAACTTGCGTCCATGCTGAAGATTCAGAGCAGCCCGGATGGCTTCTTTATCGAAGCCCACGTAAAGCTGAGGCCGGTCGATTTCGCAACGGAAGGCCTCTACATGTGCGGCATGGCTCACGGTCCCAAACTCATCACTGAAAGTATTGCCCAGGCGCTGGCGGCTGCTTCCAGGGCAGGCGCATTTCTTGCCGCCAGAGACCAGACCATCGGTGGTGTGGTGGCTAAGGTAGATCCCAAGCTCTGCGCAGCTTGCCTGGTTTGCGTACGCGCGTGCCCTTATGGGGTCCCGCAGGTAGTCAACGACGTCTCGGAAATCAACGAGGCGCTCTGCCAGGGGTGCGGGACATGCGTATCGGAATGCCCGGCAAAAGCTATCCAACTGGCCAACTACACTGACGACCAGCTCATGATCAAGGTGGAAGCCCTTTTACAAGGAGCAATGTAAATGGAATGGTGTGAACCGGGTCAGTTATCCACCTGTAACTGTTGTTACCGACTCGAATAAGGAGGAAAAGCGATGATGCACATTCACTCGCACATGGACCGCACCATTTTCTTAAGGAATCTAAGTACCTTGGCAACATCACTCTATATTTTGATTTGCCAACTGTTGGATGGTGGCCAGTCGCCGACTCCAGACCTAATACGAAAACTCTGGAATGGCACAGAGCCCGATCTCGTCGTTGCAGCCGATGAGCTCGTAAAAGAGGGCATCCTGGTACCAATGGACTTTTCGCAAGAAGATAAGCGATTGTGGGTGTTCCCCAGCACCCAATGGTTTCCCCATAGCCCGGCCCAAGGCCTTCTTAGCTCCGGGAAAAAGGGGACCCGTTTCTAACCGATTTCAGGAAACAGCGGGTGGTTTCCGCAGGAGGTGAGATTCCGATTCGCCAGGGAGGATATTCCGTGCAGGCAAGGAAACTCAAGTTGGTCCCCCTGGCGAACTATCTCCGCACTGGAGATGAACATGCCTGTCGTTGAACTCGGGGGGAACACGTATGCGGTTGATGAAGATGGTTTCCTGGCAGACCCCTGCCATTGGAACAAAGACTTCGCGTCGGCAATGGCGCCTAAACTGGGGATTTCCGAGGAACTAACCCCCCTGCATTGGAAGATCCTTGGCTTTATCCGTGATTTCTTTTTGAGTACCGGCAAGTGTCCCACCGTACATAAGATGTGCAGAATCCACAACATGCGTTCGGCTGATCTGGAAAGACTCTTCCCATGCGGGTACCGCCGGGGGGCGTGTAAACTTGCCGGCATATCGTTCCGCTCTACAATCCCTCGCCCCTCATGCTTTCCCGAACAAAGGCCGCCGGCAACGCCCATTCCTGTTGAAGAGAGGATTTACCATGTGAATGTAAGAGGCTTTCTGCTAGATCCTTACGAATGGGACGAGGATTTTGCCGTATTCAAGGGCCACGAGATGAAACTGCCCACCCCTCTCACGGCAAAACACTGGAAAATAATTAGATACTTACGGACGCAGTTTGCGGAAAACGGCAGGATTCCGACAGTCTGTGAAACCTGTACGGCGAACCGTATAGACATAACAGACCTGGGAGAACTCTTTCCGGATGGCTATAACAGGGGAGCTTTGAAAATAGCCGGTTTGTACGTGTAATTTTGGCCCGTGCTTTGGGGTGATCCATTAGATATTAAACCGGAATTCAATCACGTCTCCGTCCTGGACGGGGTAATTTTTCCCCTCGAGCCTTACCGTCCCAAGCTTTCGCGCTGCGGCGTAATTGCCCGCTTTTTTCAAGTCCTCATAGGCGACCACCTCGGCCCGTATGAACCCTCTCTGCATATCAGTGTGAACGGCCCCTGCGGCCTCCATGGCCGGGGTCCCCTTTGCGATTGTCCAGGCCCTCACCTCGTCCTCGCCCACCGTTAGAAACGTGATCAGGTCAAGAAGGGCGAACG
>CAWIRY010000096.1:0-43183 GCA_963838485.1 uncultured delta proteobacterium
CCGCAAGACCGGAATCAAACACCTTCGAGTCAGAGGTCTGAAAGCCGTCCGCTACTGTGTCAACTTGAAGGCGGCTGGAATCAATATCTTTAGGGCTGCTGCCTTCAAAATCAAGGAGAAGGCCAGGCTCCTAGCCCAAAAGATGGGCCAATCCAGTATCTATAGCCCGTTTTCGGTTGTCAAAGAACATCTTTTAAAATATTTCGGTTCACCAACCCTTATTTGGGCTGATGACTACTACAAAATTCTTAAATACGCTACCTGACTTTTTACAGGACCATCATTCTTGATGGACTCGTAAAAAGTCATCAAAGAGACGGCAAAGTAAAAAGCTCCAGATGCAAGGCGCGCAAATCCTGAGGAGTGAGGTGTACTTATATGTACGCTGCAACGACGAAGGACGCCGCTCAACACAGCAGATGGACTTTTTACGAAGCCGTCAAATATAATAAAAATATTTCACACACGTGTGTGAAAAAAATAAATTATATATATATAGTATATTTTAATATAAGTTGGACAATACATGATAACATATTGAAATTATTGTGAAAGTATTGTCCAACTCCCGCCCACTCCCACCCAACTTGCCCAACTTCATCCTACTTTTTCGTCAAAAGCATGCCTTAAGATAACCACACAGCGTGTTCTTTGTCCGGCTATGGTTATTTTCTTTTGAAATCCTTTCTGTTTATTTTCTGCATCCAGCCACCCTCTATCCTTCCACGCCCGAATTATGGATTTGGGCTCAAAGTTTCTTTTTCGTAAAAATTCGTTCAGCTCATCGGGCAAAAAAGCAATGGATTTCCAGTT
The DNA here is from genome assembly GCA_963838485.1 of uncultured delta proteobacterium. GTDB lineage: Bacteria > Desulfobacterota > RBG-13-43-22 > RBG-13-43-22 > RBG-13-43-22 > RBG-13-43-22. Next base: position 814 of record CAWIRY010000096.1, read on the forward strand.
CTCAATGTTTTCCCAGGCCCCATACCACCCCCCATACCCTTTCCTATCCGGATCGTGGCGTCCCCAAAAAGAATCTTGATACTTAGTTGCCCAGCTCATTACTAGTTAAAGGGCCTCTTTTGCTCTGTCGGCCTCTAATGATTCAGCCATGACTCTTTTAGACATTATGGATAAGTGCTTTTCATAATCCAGAGTTAATTCCAGAGCCTCCTCGGCGATAATGGCCACCATATGGATAATGGCCAAAAATGCCGACTGCCTAATGCTTACTCCATTTGAACCGGCTTGATTCTCATACATTTCCTTCAAAGAGGCGTATTTCTGTCGCCAGCTATCCCATTTTTCTCGATTTTTTATCAGGTATTGAACGAATCGTGGCCCGGCATGGCCGTAATTCTCATGAATTATAGTAATAAGTTGATTGATGAGTTTAGCTTTTTTATTGATCGCATCTTCATCTTTAGGGATACCAAAAGGCGCCCCATAAATCGAAAGTACCCGAGCATGGGTTCCACCTTCACCGGCAGTAGCGTTAGTCGCCTTGGATTCTCCACTGGACAGAAGAACGGTTCTCCATGATCCACTACCCCGCATACCGTGAATTGACCCCCGGCCACGGGATTGCCCGGAAGATTGATCATAAAGGATTTGGGAAATAAAATTGGGATATTTAGCCTTTTTGGTGTCATCCAGGATGAGAGGGAGATTATGGAGTACAGTATTGGCCCTTTCAATCCAGACGCGGGTTGAATCCCAGGTTTTGACGATAGTGGATTCAGATTGTTCGTCGGGGTTTCCCCAGCAAGATGCGGCAATTTTCAAAGTTGTGGTTTTTCCTGTACTGGTAGGAAATGACCAATCAACGGTAAAATTCGATTCATGCTTGAGTATAAATAAAAAAGCTGGAGTTAAGGCAGCATAGATTGCAAATGTCACCCTGGGATATTTTTTAATTAACTCAATCACCTCCAACCATTTTCTAAATTTCCCCTTTTTATGGAAGCCCTTGGCAAATTGGATTTCTCCGCTATCGGAACCCTTAAAAAAAACGGTTTTGGGAGGCCATTCTTCCGGTGACATTTTTTCGACGTCCATTTTCTTTATCAAATCACTCCCAGGGAGGATATGGTTGTATCCCCATAGAAAGCCTAACTTTCCATCTCTCCCTTGCCATCCCATCTGGTGAGTAACAGTTGCCCGGGGAAGGAAATTTTTGTTGGCAGCCTCAAAACTTGAAAAATATTCAAGCAGGGCATAAGCTGTTCCGGAGGTCACAGGGAGACCGACATTGGAAAGTTTTACCAATAGGGTGGCCGTTGCAATTTCCTCCCGATTAACCGTATAGGTTACCCACTTATTGTCATCCCACCAGGTCAAGCGGACAGACTTAGTCATATCTATCTTATTTTCCAATTTCGCTTGAATAAACACAGGGGTCTGTGCCACTTTTTGATCCTGCCCAGATTGATCTGGCATAGTACTAACGGACACCTTGAAGAGCATGGTAAAATAACCCAACATATGGAGGTGTCCCATGACCGAACAGAACAAAAAGACCTATACCCCGGAGTTTAAGAAGGAGGCCGTACGGCTGGTAACCGAGCAGGGCTACAAGGTAACCGAGGCCGCGCGGAACCTAGGCCTCCACCCCAGTGTATTGACCCGATGGAAAGGGCAGTTGTCCTCCGAAGGGACCAACGCCTTCCCGGGCAAGGGGCGTTTAACCCCTGAAAAAGAAGAACTACAGCGACTCCGCAAGGATAACCAGCGGCTGAAAATGGAGCGTGACATCTTAAAAAAAGCCGCGGCCTTCTTTGCCAACGAGTCGAAGTAAGATACGACTTTGTCCGGCAGCAACAGAAGGCCTATCCCATAACCGTTTTGTGCCGGGTTATGGAAGTCAGCCGGAGTGGGTACTATCATTACTTAAAAAAAGCCCAAACGCAACCGATAGATAAGGATTTTGAATTGTTGTCCCAAGTACTTCATATTCATAAAGAAAACCGAGGAACCTATGGATCTCGTCGGATGTCAAAAGCGCTGAAGGCCGCGGGCTACGCCGTGGGCCGCTTTCGGACCCGGAGTCTGATGAAGAAAGCCGGCCTGGAGGTCAAGCGACCCAAGCGATTCAAAAAAACCACGGACAGCCGTCATAAGCTGCCGGTGGCCCCCAACCGGTTGAACCAGCAGTTCCAGGTTGATCAGCCGAACAAGATCTGGTGTGGCGACATCACCTATCTCTGGACCCTGGAAGGCTGGCTGTATCTAGCCGTCATTATCGACCTGTATTCGCGTAAAGTGGTCGGGTGGGCCTTGGATCGCCAGCTAAAGACCTCTTTGGTCCTGGAGGCCCTGCGGATGGCCTATTGGCGCCAGAAACCGGCCCCGGGATTGATTTATCATTCCGATCGGGGCTCTCAATATGCCGCCGGTGACTATCAACGCCAACTGGAAACTTTCCACATGATCCCCAGTATGAGCCGCAAAGGAGACTGCTATGATAACGCGGTAGCGGAAAGTTTTTTTCATACCCTAAAAACCGAGGAGGTTGGAGATCAGGCATACTCGACCCGGGAAGAGGGCCGGCGTGCGGTTATCGATTACATCGAGATGTTTTATAACAGCCGCCGCCTTCACTCCTTCCTGGGGTATGTCTCCCCCAATGATTTTGAAAAGAAGTTAACCTTGACTATGGTTGCTTAACCGGGTGTCCGTTTTCCCTTGACCAGATCACACATAGCAGAGAGAACGCTTAAGCAGGGTTGGAAATCAATACCAGATTGGATTTTTATCAATGAGGACGGGGCACCATTAAACTACGGGAATTTCATTCACCGCGTATGGAACCGGGCCATGGATAGATCAGGATTGAGGCGGAGAACCCCCCACGACATGAGGCACACCTACGCCACGTTACGATTGAGCAAAGGGGATTCCTTGGCCGAGGTCAGTAAAGAGATGGGGCATTCAACGACTGAAATCATATACAGGACCTATTACAAATGGCTACCGAAAGAAAGCAGATCGGATATTGACGAACTGGACACGCAACCAGACGCAACCTATACGCAACCAGAGACGGAAAAAGGACTTAGAAAAAGTGCTTAAGGAGTGTCTAACTTATTGATATTAAATTGGAGGCGGCAACCGGACTCGAACCGGTGAATAACGGTTTTGCAGACCGCTGCCTTAGCCACTTGGCTATGCCGCCTGATTGATGGGAAACATTTTTTGGAGCGGGAAACGGGATTTGAACCCGCGACTTCAACCTTGGCAAGGTTGCACTCTACCACTGAGTTATTCCCGCCCAACTGAGAAAAATAACCGAAGCCGGATTTTTTGTCAATTGAAAAAATGTTTTTAATTCCTTTAGTGGGACCTATTCAGCTTAAGCCAGGAGAATAAAAAAAAGATACAGCCGATCAGGATGGTCGTGGCACCGGCGGGCGTATTCAAATAAAAAGAAGCCAGGATTCCGGTAATGCCGGATATCCAGGCACAAATTATGGACAACCAGAAGAGGCTGGATATCCCTCTGGCCAAATTCCTGGCCGTAGCCGCCGGCACGACCAGCATGGCGGTAACCAAGAAAAGCCCTATGGCCCGGATACTGAAAGTAACCACAATGGCCAGAACCAGGGAAAGGCCATACTCCAAAACCCTGACGGGAATCCCTCGGGAAGCGGCCAGGTGGTGATTAAGACTGATCAAAAACAACCGATTAAACAGGATCCCCATAACAATGAAAACCATTGACCCAATCACCAGCAACAGAAACAGCTCCTGATCGTTGATCGCCAAGATGGCGCCGTAAAGATAAGCTTCCAGGTTCCGGGTTTCTTTCTGGGCGTAAAGGACCGTAATCCCAAGGGCCACCGAAGCCGAAAGGATAACGCTGATCACCGTGTCGGAAGATAAATCCGATCGGTCCTTGACCAGGGTAATGCTGAGCCCGGCCAGGATCCCGAAACCCACCAGGGTTAGCGTCGGATCCACCCCCCAGAGAACTCCCAGGGCCACTCCGGCAAAGGTGGAATGGCTGATGGCATCTGAAAAAAAAGCCATCCTAAAATTGACCACATGGACCCCGAGGACCGCACCCAGGGGAGCGATAATCATCATGGCCAAGAGTGCCCGCCAGACAAAGGCAAACTGGGCCCATTCAAAAGGCACCGACGTCTGTAAGAAAGAATAGATGGGCTGAAAGAGGGTTTCCATGACTCAGGAATTCGGTTCTCTGTGAAAAAGATGAGGGCCGTGGCTATGGGGATAAATTTGAACATGAAGCCCGAAGGTCTTCAAAAGGTTCTCTTCGGTGAGGGTGCTTAAGCCTCCGCAACAACGAACGGTTTTATTTAAGCAGATCACCTGCTGGGCATGGTTGGAGACCACTGAAAGGTCATGGGAAATCAGGATCACGGTCAGATTGGCCCGAGTCTGGATGTCGGAAAGGAGATCACAAAACAACTGTTCTCCCGGGGCATCAATCCCGGCCGTCGGTTCATCCAGCAAGAGGATCCGGGGATTACCTTCCAGGGCCATGGCCAAAAGAACCCTTTGCATTTCCCCCCCGGAAAGTTTTCCGATAAACCGGTCTTCCAATCCCAAGGCCCCTACCCGTCGTAATCCGGACCGCACCTGTTCCCTGACCTTCTTCCCCTTTCCCAGCCAGAGGGCCTTTCGGGTGATTGAAATGGCCATCAGATCTTCGACCGTGCAGGGCAAGCCCCGGTCAAGTACCAGGCGTTGGGGCACATAACCAATGGCCGGACGTTTACCCGGGTAATGATTGAAAAAAACGGTTCCGGTATAGGGAATCAGTCCCAAAAGAGCCAGGAGCAAAGTGGTTTTCCCGGCACCGTTGGGACCGATGACTGCCGTAGTCCGGCCGGCCGGGATGGAACAGGTGACCTCCTTGAGGATCTCCACGTTGCGGAGAATGACCCCCAGGTTTTTGATGTCAATGGCGGTTGCCGAATCGATAGCGGGGTTCTGCGTCATCAAAGGCGATTCTTATTTAAAAACTGTTTTCAGTATTTCCAAATTTCGTTTCATGGCTTTTTCATATGTATCGGCTGCCGCCTTCCCGGTAGCCACCGGGTCCAGTTCAAAAACAGGGACCCCCGTTTCATTGGAAAGGGTTCGAGCAATCTTGTCGGAGTATTGGGGTTCTGAAAAGATCGCCGTCGCATGACGGGTTTTAGTCCTTTCTACCAAACGAGCCAGGTCCTTGGGAGAAGGTTCAACGCCTAATTGGGTTTGAATGACCCCGACGATCTCCAAACCGGTGTCCCGGGCCAAATAGGCCAAGATGTCGTGAAAAGCCAGGCATTTTTTATTTTTGGCCCGGGAGATTACGGCCTTCATTTCCTCAAAGATCACCTCAAGTTTTTTTGAATATTCCCGGGCATTCTGCTCATATTCCCGGGCATGAGCAGGGTCTTTAAGGGAAAGCCCCTGGGCAATGGTCCGGACCATGATAGCCGCTGCCTTCGGACTCACCCAGGCGTGTCCGTTCACCAGATCAAAGTGATCGTGAAGGGGGTCTGTTCCTGCTTTTACAGGACCTGAACGGCCAGAGATAGGGCGGTTCATGATCGGCTCGACTTTCTCGGCCGCCAGAATCATGGGAACCTTTACCCTGGCCTGTTTTTGAAATTGACCTAAAAACTCCTCCATTCCCAGGCCGTTGGCCACGATGATATCGGCCCGGGTCATCTTAATAAGATCACCCGGGGTCATGTCATAATTGTGGGGGCACCCCTGGTGGGCCGGCAGGAGCAGTTCCACCTGGACGCCAGGGGTTTGCCCCACCACATTAAGCGTCAGGCAGTAAACCGGAAGGATAGTGCAGACCACCCGAAGGGGTTTTTCCAATCCCTTGGCTTCGAGATCGGGAACAGCGGTTGCCGACACAGAGCCAAAAATAAGTAACCCTATTAAGATATAAATGAGTTTACGCATAGGCTTCGACCATGATAATTTCTTCCTTGTTGATCTTTTTAAAAGTTACTAATATATAGGGGCAATCGTCAAGGACTTTATTAAAATAAAGAAGGTTTTATGATCCCTCCGGAAAAAAAATTCAATCCTTCCGCCCCTCAAACCGAGATACTCCGGCAAATATTGCCCACGATCCGTAAAAATTGCACCACAGCCGATGCCCATCACAGCGGACTCTTTTCTTTGTGCGGTCTGTTTCTGCGGTTGAAAGACCAATATAACTGGGAACAAAAGAGGCCTCCCTGGAGCCCCACCCACCACGACAGGCTTCTAAAATGGATAGACCGGAAAGAAGCCTTGTGGCTGGAATGTCTGGAATCTCCTTTCGAACCCCTACTGATCAACAATCACCCCTTCGATTGCTTAGACAGCCGCGGAATCAATCAACTCCTCATCCCCCTGGGTCTGTATTACGGGGCCGGATATGGTCGAGGCCTAAATCCGACTTTTTTCTTGGGGATCATCAAGGAAAAACGACTTGTCCATGGGTACACCGTTATTATCCTGGGACGGGAATTGGTCTGTGATCTGTCACAGGTCCCGGGCCAGAGACAAGGAAAGATCATCGTCGTCCGGATGGAACCCCTACGATTTTTCCTGTGGTCCAAGATCCAGGAGACGGAAAAATTCGAGCGGGAGGCCGCGACAATGGCCCTTTCCTATTACAGGTGGAATCCTAAACGGTCCCCGGGCAACCAGTTGGAACTTATCCTCGAATCGGAACTGGAAACCGTTTTATCTCATGAACTGGGTGAGGCTATGGATCGCTCCTTTCCCCAAGGCCTATGGAAAAAACTCATTTCGGCTTTCCCTTTCAGCCGGGTTGAATTATACCTGCGGACCTTAAAGGACCTCTTGGCCGATACCCATCCCCGGGGCACCCTTAACCACATCATCAGCAGTCAAAAAGCAGGATCCCTGGCTTTTTATCTATCCAATTTAAAAGGCCTTCGCCGGGCCCTATTTCCGGAAATGGTCTTGGCAATTCGACAATTCAAAAAAGAAGAAGACTGGTCGGTCGTTACCACGGCCCGAGAAGAAAGCCGGAATCGGTTGATCGTCCAGGCCCGGCGGATCAGAGAACTGGCCAACACCTGGCTTCCCTCCCATCCCAAACAATTTTCCGCTCGATTCGAGCGGGAATTTTTTAAACCCCTGGGCTTATGACCCGAGTCCCACGGCAAAGAAGTGGCTGATTATTGCTTATTGCGACGAAGTTCTGAAGACTCTACCGGAATTGATTCGAAGCAGGAAACCAGGGCCACGCGGTAACGTGCTTCGCCGACCGTTCATCTTAAGATGGACTGCAGATGTCTTTCGATCTCCCCTTTGGGCAGGACGCCCACCTGCCGGTTGACCAGCTTCTCCCCTTTAAAAAAAAGCAAGGTGGGAATGCTTTGGATGGTAAACTGTCCGGCCGTTCGTTGATTTTCATCCGTATTCAATTTGGCGAATTTGACTCGGCCGGCATATTCCTTGGCTAATTGATCGATAATCGGACCGACCATCCGGCATGGTCCGCACCAGGGGGCCCAACAATCCAAGACTACCGTTCCCGGATTGCCGAGGACCTCTTCTTGAAAGGACCGGTCGGTGACTTCCACCGGGTGGTCCAAGGGGGGTTGGGAAGAAAGGGGGGCCCGGCATTTGCCGCAGATGGGGTGTTGGCTTAATCGAGTTTTGGGGACACGATTTTTGGTCCCGCATCGGGGACAGGTTATGATGATCGAATCGGCTTCCATCGCTGCACTCCTCCTGAACTAAGGTGGTCGTTCCTATTTTTGTAAATATAGGTTGCCTGAAGAAGATTTACAAGAGCGCCTCACCCATAACCCTGGATTCTTTTTCAGACCTCTTCCGGGCTTAATCTTCAATATCAAGAGGCCCTGAGGAAATTTTTGAATATTTTCACGGACGCGGGGCAGTATCATAATCACCCTGCTTTGAAGGATCCCGGTTTAAGAAGACCTTTGTGAGGGTCGGCATCCAGAAAACAAAAGCCTTTGACAGGATGGGCCTTAAAGAATTATATTATTTTGATGAGAAAAAACCGTTTTTATGGTGCTCTGGCCTTGCCAGGGGTAGGATTGATAATTGCCTTAATGGCCCTTTTTTCCTGCGTCGGTGTCCTTCCGCCGGTCGGCCGGGAGGTTCCCGCGCCCAAATTCAAACCCAAGGTAAGCAGTTCCAATCTTGAAAAAGAAATCCATGCCCTGATCAATAAGGAACGCCGGAGGCGGGGCCTCCCTCCCCTTGAATGGGATGTCACCTTGGCCGGGATCGCCCGAAGACACAGCCGGGACATGGTTGAGAGGAATTACTTCGCCCATACTTCTCCTGATGGACATGACTTTTCCTACCGCTATAAACAGGCCGGATACGCCTGCGCCGTCCCTATGGGTAAGGTTATTTATACCGGGGCGGAGAACATACTACAGACCAACCTGTATGATTCGGTCACAAAAGAGAACGGCAGGGTCTATTATCACTGGAATTCTCAGGAAAAAATCGCCGAAACCACTGTGAAAATCTGGATGAAAAGTCCGGCCCACAGGGATAACATTCTTGCCCCCTTCTTCCGACGTGAAGGCCTCGGCGTGGTCATCGCCTCCGACGGGAAGGTCTATGTCACTCAGAATTTCTGCTGACCTTATCGTTTATTGACCAAATAGATCCCCAGGGAAACCAGGGCCAGGGAAAACAATAATCCAAAACGCAAAGGTTCATCTAACATCAGACTGCTGATAAAAACCCCTGAAATCGGGGTTAGGAAGGAAAAGGCGGCCAGGATGGTCACGGGATAAATATGAATCAAATAGAACCAGGCCCAATAACTTAAGAAGGCCACGATAACGGTTTGATAAAAAAATGAGAAGAAAATCGTGGCATCGATATAACGAATCGGCTCCTTTTCCAGGATAAAACTCAACAGAAACAGAAGAGGGACCGAAAAAAGGACTTGATATAAAAGGGTCTGAAAAGGGGTAGATTTTTGAATCAAAAATTTTTTAATGTAAATCGTAGTGGCTGCCCAACACAGGGCCGCCAAAATCATCAAAAAATCCCCGAATAATACCCGGGAGGAATAATGCTGGAGTCCTTCGGAAAAAACAAAAACAAGCCCTAAAAAAGCCAGGAATAATCCGCCCAGGCGTCGCCAGGTCAGCCGGTCTCCGGGGATCAAAAAATGGGCACCCACGGCCACCCAGAAAGGATGGGTGTATAAAAAGATAAAGGATCGGCTGGCCAAGGTATATCGCTGGGCCACGTAAATAAAAACAAATTCTATCCCAAAAAGAAGACCGACTATCAGAGGATGGATCATATTTAAGGATTTCGGAAATATGGGTTCTTTCCGGTAAAGAGTCCATAAGAGCATTAATCCCGAAGCAATCAGGGAGCGAAGACCGGCGGTAAAAATCGGCTCCATGCCCTTATTCGTAAATTTAATGGTCGCCATGTTGACGCCCCACAAGAGGCAGAGGATCAAAAGGATGATGATGGCCTTGAAATCAAGATAGGGTTTGGATTGATAGGGATCAGACATAAAAAGACTGGTTAGACAAGGCCGAAAAAATCCCGGGCGTTTTGAGTGGTTTTTAAGGCCGCTTTTTCGAGTTCCACTCCTTTAATCCTGGATAATTCCGTGAGAGTTTGAAACACCTTGGCCGGAGTTGAAACCACTCCCTGATAGGCCACCGGGGAATCGGTTTCGATTAATATCTGCTTCATAGGGGCGGCAGCCACGGCCTCCCGGTGCTTGGGGCTATAAACAAGGGCCGGGGTGGCTGAAATGTAATATCCAGACAGAAGCAGTTCTTTCAGGGTATCCAAGGGGCCGCTGTACCAGTGAAAAACGACCTTTTCCAGGCCCTGCTTCTCGGACCAATTCAAAGGCCTCTTCATGAGAGAGCCGGCAATGGAGAATGATCGGTTTCTTCTTTTCCCAGGCTAGTTCCAACAGATCCTTGAAAACCAAAAGTTGCAGTTCCTTCGATACCGAAACCTTATAATCCAATCCGACCTCACCCAGGGCCACGGCCTGATCCAGGTGTTCCCGAAGATAGTTAAGATTTTCTCTTATTCCCGAAACGGTGAGGTTCCAGGGATGATATCCCAGGGCCGGAAAAACATAACCGGGATATTGCCTCGAAAAGGCCAATATTTTTCCGTTGGATTTTAAATCCATCCCCACGGCCACCATCCCCGCCAAGCCGGCCTTCTGCGCCTCCTGGACGGCCCCTTCCGGATCGCTTATCTCGTCTAAATGAACGTGAGCATCAATGACGGGTATCTGCATAAACCTCAAAAAAGGTCCAAGGTGTAAGGTGCAAGGTCTAAGTCCCAAAACCTCTTACCCACTTCTTGCTTTCGCCTTGAACCTCGCACCTTATACCTTATACCTGAACCTTTCTTAACTGCACCTTGAAAAGCCGCAGGAGTGGCAGGTCAGACAGCCGTTTTCATGAACCACCTGCCCCCCGCAATCCGGACAGGAGCCCATAACCATATCAACTTCTTCGGCCTTGGCCTGAGTATAATTGCTGATCACCCGGCTGATGGCATCCGGGCAGGAGAGGACTTGCTGGCCGTTTCCCCAAGTGGGGGACGGGCAGCGAATACCGGAAATCTGCTTCATGATCGAAGGGAGACTGATCCCGGACCGCAAGGCCAAAGAGATCAACCGGCCGGTGGCTTCGATCTGAGATGAAGCGCAACCGCCAGTTTTGCCCATCTGGGCAAAGACCTCGCAAATCCCCTTATCGTCGGAATTGATGGTCACGTAGAGTTTACCGCAGCCGGTGGAGATTCGTTCGGTGATCCCCAGGGTCCGGGTAGGACGTGGCCGGGGATTGATCTTTGAATTGTCGGTGGTCTTATTGAGATTCAGTACCTGGGTCTCCCGGCTGCCGTATCGGTAGATGGTCACCCCCTTACAACCCTGGTGATAGGCCGTTAAATAGGCCTTTTCAATATCCTCCGGGGTGGCTTCATGGGGAAAGTTGATGGTCTTGGAGACGGCATTATCGGTAAATTTTTGGAAGGCGGCTTGAATTTGGATGTGACACTCCGGACTGATATCATGGGAGGTCACGAATAAGGACTTGACATCCTCAGGGATGTCCGGAATATTTTGGATGGAGCCTTCCCGGGCGATCTGTTCCATCAATTGAGGAGAATGAAAGCCCTTTTCTTTGGCCATTTTCCTGAAAAAAGGATTTACTTCGACCATCCGGGTGCCGTCCAAAACCGTCCGGTAATAGGAAACGGCAAACAAAGGCTCAATCCCGCTGGATGTACCGGCAATAATACTGATCGTCCCCGTTGGGGCAATGGTCGTGGTAGTAGCGTTCCTCATCCCTGAAATCTCTTTATCAGCCTGATCAAAGATGCTTCCATTGAAATTGGGGAAATTTCCCCTTTCTTTGGCCAACCGTTCCGAAGCCTGCCGGGACTCGGCCGCGATAAAATCCATAACCTTCTCGGCGACCTCCACGGCTTGGGGGGCATTATAGGGGATGCCCATTTGGATCAACATATCGGCAAATCCCATGATTCCCAGGCCAATCTTTCGGTTTCCCTTGCTCATCTTCTCGATCTTGGGCAAGGGATACTTATTGACGTCTATGACATTGTCCAAAAAATGGATGCCTGTCTGGACCAGGAGTTTCAATCGCTTAAAGTCTATCTCCCCTTTTTTGACCACCCTGGAAAGATTGATCGATCCCAGGTTGCAGGATTCGTAAGGGAGCAGGGGCTGTTCTCCACAGGGGTTGGTCGCCTCAATGGGGCCCAAATGAGGTGTGGGGTTGTCTCTATTGATCCGGTCGATAAAGACCACCCCCGGTTCTCCGCTTCTCCAGGCCGAATCGACGATCCGGTCGAAGATGGCCTGAGCGGAAACCGATTTGGTCTTTAGGTCTGTGTGGGGATTGATCAAGTCGTATTCCCGGTTGTTTTCCACGGCATCCATAAAGATGTCGGGGATCAAAACTGAAAGGTTGAAATTGCTCAGCCGGTCGGTCTGCAGTTTGGCTTCGATAAATTTTTCTATGTCCGGGTGGTCCACCCTAAGCAGGCCCATATTGGCCCCCCGGCGGGTCCCTCCCTGTTTAATGGTTTCCGTGGCTACGTCAAAAACGGTCATAAAGGAGATCGGTCCGCTGGAAATCCCGTGAGTGGATTTAACCGTATCTTTTTCAGGCCGGATTCTGGAAAAAGAAAACCCCGTTCCTCCTCCGCTCTTATGGATAACGGCCGTTTGTTTTATGGCCTCAAAGATACTGTCAATGGAATCCTCCACCGGCAGGACAAAACAGGCTGAAAGTTGACCTAATGACCGTCCAGCATTCATTAAGGTAGGGGAATTAGGCAAGAATTCTAACCGGGTCATGATCTGGTAAAACAATTCTGCCGATTTTTTTACCCGGTCCTTGGCCCCGTAGAGTTCATCAGCCGAGGCCACAACCTGGGCCACCCTTCGGAACATATCTTCCGGTTTTTCGATCACCTGACCCTGGTTGTCTTTTTTAAGGTAACGTTTGTTCAGAACGATCTTGGCATTGGGTGTCAAAACGAGGGAGGAAGTCTGAGCCGTCATTCCTAAATTTCCTTTTCTAAAAATCTTGAAATTTCGATCTGTATGATTTGGTTACAAATTTTTACCAGCCCTTGAGAATTTCAAGGGCTACCATCGCGGGCCGTTTTAAATACAATAGATAGGGAAAAAGAAAAGCATTTCTACAGCGGGTTGTATTATAGGGCGGACGGGAAAAATTTCAAGGTAAAAACTCTTTGTCTTGCTTTTTATGGCCTGTCCTAATCTTCTAAACCGGGACCACTATTACCTATTGCCATTTTTTGAGGGATATGTTATCTATTTCAAGCAAAAATTTGATGGGTATTAAATGAAAAGGATCCCATGGTTCTTTCCGGCAAATTGCCTCAACCTTAACTGGAAACTTAAAACATAACTTATTAGGAGGACTGATGAAAAAAAGAATACTTTTATGTTTGGTGGGATTGATTCTAATTTCTTTTTCCTTAAGCTGGGCGGACGAAAAACCGAGGATAGGGGTCTTGCGATTTACCAACCATACCAGCGCCGGGTGGTGGTCGGGCAGTATGGGCTCTGATCTGCAAGACATGCTGGCCTCTGAGTTAGCTAGCACCAAAGCCTTCCAGGTTTTAGAACGCAAAGAAATCAATGCCGTCATGGGGGAACAGGACTTGGGGGCCTCGGGAAGGATAGATCCTAAAACCAGGGCCAAAATGGGAAAAATTAAAGGCGCCAAATATCTGGTGGCGGCAACGGTCTCGGCCTTTGAAGAAAATACCAGCGGCACCGGCGGCGGGATCGGTATTATGGGTTTTCACATAGGCGGGAGTAAGGGTAAGGCCTATATGGCCGTCGACTTGAAAGTCATTGATACGGAGACCGGGGAAATTGTCGATAATCGAACCATAGAAGCTACATCGGAAAAAACGGGGTTAAGCCTGGGAGGAGGAGTCGCCGGTGTTTATGGAAGTCTTGGGAAACATGAAAAAACCCCGGTCGGCAAGGCCATAAGGGCTTGCATCATAGAAATCAGCGAGTACCTGGAATGTTCGCTGACTAAAGGAAAAGATGATCCCTGTATGCAAACCTATGCGGCTAAAGAATCCAAAAGAAGGGACAAAACCAAAAAGTCCATTGAGTTGGAGTAGAATCGTTTTAACCCTGATATTATATTTCGGAAGGAGATGCCCCTTTGGCGATTGTGAAAAGGGCATCTCCTTTTTTAAATTGTTCTCATGACGGTCTTTTCCTTTCTCCTGAATTTCCCGTGCCCTTAATGATTTGATAGCAGAAAAAATCGTGAAACCCGTTAATCTGGTCAGGAAAGGGAAAATCCTTGACTTGCCTTTTTGCCTTGTGATAAGGATTGACTGCCTCGTAAAAACTCCCCAAAAGGTTCATTTTTATTCCGGGGCAAGCCTGTTGAAGGCCTTAGGGATTTTATACAAGTTCATCAGGATTAACCTATAAGAAAGGAGTCTGTTTATGCCAATAACCCCCTTTATAGAAGTCAACCAGGCAATAGTGGCTACAGGCGGAGATACATTAAATCAATGTATGCAATGCGGCCTTTGCGCCGGACTCTGCCCCTGGGGTCGGGTAGTGGAAGGATCCCCTTTTGATATCCGAAAACTCGTCCGTATGGGTCAACTGGGAATGGAAGGGTATGAATCCGATGATATCCTCTTTGCCTGCACCACCTGCAACCTCTGTGTCCGCAACTGCCCCCGACAGGTAAAAATCGTCGATGTGGTCCGGGCCATGCGCAGCATGATCGTCGAGACCGGGGCCATCCCTCAGGGCCTTCGCCCTATCCTGGGGAGTGTGCACAGCCAGGGGAACCCCTGGTCTGAGGGTAAAGCCAAAAGAATCAACTGGACCCAGGGATTGGACGTGCCCGTATTCGGTCCGGACACCGAATACTTTCTCTTTGTCTGCTGTACATCGGCCTATGAACAACGGAGCCAGAAAATCGCCAAGGCCGTTGTTAAATTGCTGAAAACTGCCGGTGTCAGCTTCGGCATTATAGGAAATGAAGAGGCCTGTTGTGGAGAAGCCGTCCGTAAAATCGGGGATGAGGCCTTGTTTACCAGGCTCGCCGAACAAAACATCGCCCTCTATAAAGAAAAAGGGGTCAAGAAGATCATCACCACCTCTCCCCATTGTTTAACCACCTTCACCAAAGAGTACCCGGACCTGGGAGGAGATTTTGAAGTCCAGCATTATTCCCAGTTTTTGACCAAGTTAATCCGGGAGGGAAAATTAACGCCCAAGAAACCCTTAAGCAAGAAAGTTATCTATCACGATCCCTGTTATCTTGGCCGTCATAATGAACTCTTTGAAGACCCTCGCGACCTTTTGCGAGCCATTCCGGAATTAGACTTAATGGAATTTGGTCAAAATAAGGCCTTCAGTCTCTGCTGCGGTGGTGGAGGGGGACGTCTCTGGATGGAGACCAAGCCGGAACAGCGTTTTTCCGACAAAAAGATGGTCGAAGCGGCCGACCGAGGAGCCGAGGTCTTCGCTACGGCCTGCCCTTACTGCATCAGTCTCTTTGAGGACAGCCGCAAAGGAACCGGAAAAGAAGATCAAATCGTGGTTAAGGATATAACCGAATTGTTGCAGGAATCTTTATAAAACTTCGTTCGGAAATAGGGGCCAAGGATTCCAGGATTCAGGGGTTCAAGGTTTAAGCTTTCTCCAAGCCTTTCACTTGAATCCTCGGCCCCTGGACCCCTTGAATCCTTATTGGCACACCTCTTTGGTCTCATCCAGATATAATTTCTCTTCCTGATAGATCTGTTCCCTGACCTGCCGGCAATTGGGTTTAGACCCTTTCCCCATCGGATAGGCCTCTACCCGCTGGAACCCATCCATGCTTAGATAGGCCGTAGGTCTTCCTTCCCGAGCCGCTTCCTCCGAGGCCCGGGTGGCGATTTCCCCTATCCTTCCTTCCAAAGGTTTGCCGAGACCGGCCCCGATGGCCCCACCCCGCCAGGTATAGACCTTATCGATCAAATTCCCGAGGGCGGTCCCGCCAGCACCTTTCTGATAGGCCTTTTCGCTGCCGCAGGCCAGGAACAATAAGGAGAAACAAACCAGGGCTATCCAAAAAACAATGGTCCTTAGAGTAAAGGGCATCCGTTTTCCTTTGAAATCGATATGGGATGCAAGGGTTTATTCCTTCTACTCCCCCTTGGGCACATTCATATTTTTCATCTTTTGCATCTGTTTTATCATTTCCCTCATGTCACCCTGTTGGCCCATGCCCATCACTTCGTTCATACTGCCCACCTTTTTAAAATCCTTGGGGACCTCAAACATGGCCGCTGTGGCGGCCCCGACCTTGATTTCCTTAAATTCCGTAACCATCTTTCCCGGACCGCCCATTTTTTTGCTTTCCGGATTCACCATTTCGGTTCGAATAGGCAACCCGCCCAGATCCTGTGCTTCCCAAAGAACGGTATTGTATTTTTCCTGAGGTTTATCTTTTAAATAAAAAACGGCATTGTATTTGATGCAAGGATGTCCGTCAATAGTCTCGGTTCCGATCTTTTTTTTATCAATAACCGCCCTTGGATCTTGGACTGAGGGGACCTTATCCTCGAGACCCTTCTCAAAATAGGTCTTATTTTTGGTATTCATGGTGATCGTTTTCTTTTGGTCCACAAGGCTTATGGTTACCAGCCCCCCCACCATCATATGTTCCACCCGAGTCTTGCTGCCCATTTTAGCCATGGGCATGGATAGTCCCATGGTCACTATTTTGGCGGTGAAGTTGTCGGGCGGGGCCGCCCAGGCCATTACCGACATAAACATAAAAATCGTGGCTAATAATCCCGTTACCAGTGTCGTTCTCATCTTTTGTTTCATGATAACTCCTTTCTTTTTAAACCAATGATAACAAATTAAGATTCCAGGGCTGACCTCTTGAGACTTCCCTCGATGGCGGCCCAAACTTCATCCCTCCCCTGCCCGGTTTTGGCTGAAAAAAAGATCGGGTCAACTCCGGGAAGATTCAGATCATTGGAGATCAATGACCAGGCCTTCTTCCAGGAGCCGCGCCCCAAGGTATCTGATTTGGTTAAAACGATCAAAGTCTCTACGCCGCCAGACCGTACCAGGTTCAGGAACTGTTTATCCTCTTTACTGGGGAGACGCCGGATATCCAACAAAATAATCACCGACACCAGGGTCTTTCTGCTTTTTACATAGGCCGACATGGCCTCCTGATAGCTGCGAATGACTTCTTTGGGGGCCCGGGAAAATCCATAGCCGGGCAAGTCCACCAGCACAAAAAAGCCATTCACCAAAAAAAAATTCAACAGCCGGGTTTGACCGGGCCTTCGGCTGGTCCTGACCAGCGATTTTCGGCCTAAGAGGGCGTTAATCAGGGAAGATTTGCCCACATTGGAACGCCCGGCAAAGGCAACCTCTGGGAGAAGCGTTTGGGGAAAATGGGAGGCCTTCAGTCCACTTTTTAAAAATTCCGCCGAACGGATAATCATAAAATCGTCTTATACTCCTCCCGGCTCAAATAGATCCGCAGACGGTCCATCCCTTCCTCGATCCGTTCGATGGAATTGGCATAGGTGAACCTCAGATACCCTTCGGCCCCGGAACCGAAATCAATTCCCGGAGTGACACCCACCTTGGCTTTTTTCAAAATATCAAAGGCCAGTCTATAGGAATCCGGATGGAAGGCTTTGGCATTAGCCAGGATATAGAAGGCTCCGGTAGGCTCAACCGCCAGACCAAATCCCAATTCCTTAAGCCGCTTTATCATCACCTTTCGGCGCTGATCATATATAGCCTTCATTCGGGCCACATCTTCCTGGGCCTGAGTTAAGGCGGCGATTCCGGACCATTGGGCCACCGAATTGGCAGAGATAAAAAAGTTCTGGTGGATTTTTTGCAGGGGACGGATAAATTCCCTGGGGGCGATTAGATAGCCCAAACGCCAGCCGGTCATGGCATACAATTTGGAAAAACCATTTAAGACAAAGGCCCGATCGGTAAATTCGAGAATGGAATGTTCCCGGCCCTCGTAAACCAGACCATGATAAATTTCGTCGGAAATGATATGAGGGGTAAATTGCGCCAGCCCATCCAGACGATCTTTTGATAAAAGGGTCCCCGTGGGATTGGAAGGAGAATTAATAAATATCCCCTTGGTATCCGGACCGATCCGTTTGCCGATTTCTTCCGGAAGGTATTGAAAACCGTCCTCTTCATAGACCTGAACTTTTACTGGTTTCCCTTGGGCGAAGCGGATAAAATTTGGATAACAGGCGTAATGGGGATCGGATATAATGACCTCCTCGCCCGGCTCGAGCAGGGCCGAAAAAACCATAAACATGGCCGGAGAGGTCCCGGAGGTGACAATGATCTGGTCCGGAGAAACCTTGACCCAGTATTGACGGTCATAGTGGGCACAGATGGCCTCCCTGAGTTCGAAAAGCCCCCGGCTGTCGGTATAATGGGTCTTTCCATCCCGGAGGGCCTTGACGGCGGCTTCCTTGATACATTCCGGGGTATCAAAATCCGGCTCTCCCACTTCGAGATGGATGATCCTCTCCCCAGACCGCTCCATCTCCTGGGCCGTTTCCAGAACATCCATGGCAATAAAGGGGGTAATCTCCCGGGCCCTCTTGGAAACCGAGGTGATCTCATCTTCCATGAGGTTCATTGCAATTCCTTCAATTTTTGTTGGGCCTTCTTCCGCAGATCGCTGTCGGGCACCAAGGCAACCACTTCCTTAAAGGCCAGCCGGGCCAGGGAAAGTTGGTTTAACTCAACCAGCACCTCGCCTAAATCAAAATGGGCCTGGGCGAAGGTCGGTGAATATTCAAGGGCTTTTTTAAAGGCCTCGGAGGCCTCCTGCGGGTGATTCGTGGCCTTTAAGGCCAGTCCCAGTCCATGATAGGCCAAACTGTAAGCCGGCCAGATTTTAATGGCTTCCTGATAGTTTTCCCGGGCTTTATCATAGTCCTTGAGGACATAATAGGCCTTACCTAAATTGTAATGCACAAAATGGGGTGTGCCATACAAGGGGTCCTCGAGGGTTTTATTAAACTCCGTAATGGCTTCCTTGACCCTCCCCTCCCTGAGCAGGGCCGTACCCAAATTGTTATGCACTTCCACATAATCGGGATTGAGAGTTAAGGCCTTCTCAAATTGATAGATGGCCTGGCGGACCATCCCCTTTTCCAGATAAGCAATTCCCAGCACATTTCGGATCACCGGATTGTTCGGGTCCAGGTCATTGGCCTTGATCAGTTCAGACAAGGCCTGGGTGGGACGTCCTTCCTGCAGCATGGAGTTCCCCAGACGCATATGGGACTGGGCCTGTTCTTTTTTTTGCAAAGAAGGGGCACAGGCGGACAAGCAGGCCAGGAGTAATACCAGGATCAGTCCTAATGTTTTTCGGGTCCTTGTCCCCGGGCGGCCCTTGATAGTTCGGAGTTCGGAGTTCGGAGTTCGGTCAGCCGAGGGTCTTTTCATTCTCTCCTTATCCTGCAATCTCCGAACTCTAAACTCCCAACTCCGAACGCTCTTTTCCATTATGCCTTGCACCTTAGACCTTAGACCTCACGCCTTTTTTATATCAGCTTATTCAACGAATATTCGATGATCCCCTGGGCTCCCTTGCGGATCAAACCGGGGATCAATTCCCGGACCTGGGATTCCTCTACCACGGTCTCCACCGACAGCCAGTTGCTGTCATAGAGATTGGCAATGGTCGGGGCGTTCAGACTGGGCAGGATGGCCACCAAATCTTTCAGTTTTTCGGCCGGGACGTTCATTTTAAGGCCCACCATCTTTTCCGCCCGCAAGGCCCCTTGTAATAATAAAACGATCTGTTTGATTTTTTCCTTTTTCCAAGGGTCTTTCCAGGAGTCCCGATTGGCGATGATCTGGGTGTTTGATTGCATCAATTCGTGGATGATCTTCAAGCCATGGGCCCGGATGGTACTGCCGGTCTCGGTCACCTCGACAATGGCATCGGCCAGGCCGGAGATGATCTTCCCTTCCGTGGCCCCCCAGGAAAACTCCACCTGAACAGGGATCTCCTTTTCGGCAAAATAACGGCGGGTGAAATTGACCAGCTCGGTGGCGATCTTTTTACCGCGCAGGTCCTCTATTTTTTTCATCTTGGAATCACTGGCCACTGCCAGGACCCAGAGGGCCGGACGGTTGCTGACTTTGGAATAGAAAAGATCGGAGACCACTTTGACCTTGGAATTATTTTCCAGGGTCCAGTCTTTACCGGTTATACCGGCATCAATGGTCCCGCTTTCCACGTAGCGGGACATTTCCTGGGCCCGGCAGATGGAGCAGCGGATCTCCGGATCGTCGATTTCCGGAAAATAATTCCGGCTGTTGACGTTGATCTTCCAACCCGACTTTTTGAATAAATTGATGGTGGCCTCTTGCAGGCTTCCCTTGGGGATGCCCAGTTTTAACACCCTCACTTTTTATAAACCTCCCGGGGATCAAACCCTTTTTCCCCCACGATTTCGATGGAACCTTCCGCGTTAACTTTTTGAAAAAAACAACTTCTATACCCGGTATGACAGGCCCCGCCGCCGATTTGCTCCACCTTCAACAGAATGGTATCTCCGTCGCAGTCGATAAAGATTTCCTTGACCTCCTGCACATGTCCGGAAGTGCCCCCCTTGAACCACAATTCATTTCGGGAACGGCTCCAGTAATGCACTTTCCGGGTTTCCAGGGTTTTTTCCCAGGCCTCCCGGTTCATATAGGCCAGCATCAGGACCTGTCCGGTTTGCCAGTCCTGGGCGATAGCCGGAAGCAGGCCCTTCCCTTTTTCGAAATCAGGTCTTGTTTCCATAAAATCATCACAGGGTAAATAGAGCATTTAGCGTTCAGCGATCAGCATTCAGCCAACTCGATGGTTTATAAGGGTTTTGCTGATAGCTAAAAGCTGATTGCTCCATCTGGAATGTTACCGTTTCCAGATGGCCCTAACTATAATAGCAAAACAAAATAGTGTCAACCAATACGATTAGTTGGTCCTAATTTGATCGTCCCCACCCCCTCGGCCTATCATCCGGAGGGCTGTTCCGACCTGGGGAAAATCTGGACCCTCCCGCATGTCAAGGGAAGGACGCGGTTGAACATACTCGTGGCCCTCACCCCCCAGTTCTATGGCAGAGGCCCCACTTCCATCGACAGGCGCTATCTCTGGACTTACAAGGGGCTGATCGGCCTTGATCCCGTTTCCGTTTCGGCCGTTGGGGCCGAACTCCTCCGGTTGAAGAGGATCTCCTCCTTCGGCGATAACCGGGAACTGGATGTCCAACCTATCCACATCGCCGTTGCCGACAAAAAATACCACCTCGGCATAAGCGATTTAAACCGCATCGAGATCATCAAGCTCGGTTGGATGGATCAGGTATTGTTGGGTTAAGGAGTTTTTGGCCAGTAGAGTAAGGCACTGGTACTGACCTGGAGCCACTATTGAACCTTTTGATGCACGCATCTACTTGGGACCACAGCGGACAAGGCTTTCCAGCGCCTCCTCATCGAACCGGACATGCAGATTTCCCGCATCCGGCTCACCGACAGTCTCTTGCCATAAGGCATGCGCAAGGAGTTGAGGACGTGCCCGCATTACAGATAGATAAGCCCATAGCGTTTCAACCCACTATACAAGCTTTCACCCTGTCTAAATGGCCGGCTCCGCCGTTGGCTCCGGTTTCTCAAAAATCTCTGAAACCGACAGCGTACGAAATGATTGACGTCACGGAATACCTTTCGTGGATAACCATAGCCAAAATAATTGGCCCATCCTCGGAGAACGACATTCGTCTCGGCGATCACTTCAATGAGCGGCTTCTTATATCCACTACAGGTCTTCCCTCGTATCTTCTCCCGGAGCCCCTTGACCGCCTTTTCCGAGGGGAAGACGTTCAGATACTTGTGCTTCCCTCCTCGAAGGTCCCGGTCATAGCGCATGGTATATCCCAGAAAGTTCAGGCTTTCCCCAGGGTTATTCATTCGTACGATGCTCGTCTTGTCTCGATTTATCCGCAACCCAAGGTCTCTTTCCAGCTTCCCTTCCACCCACTCCCGTATTCGCTTTCCCTGGCAGCGGGCCAGAATCACAAAATCATCGGCGTAGCGAATCAGGCGGGCATCGGACACTCGGTAAGGGCCGGTTTTATCCTCATGGAAGGTTCGATCCATCTCATGAAGGAACAGGTTGGCCAGCAGGGGAGAAATAACTCCCCCTTGGGGAGTCCCTTTGTCGGGTCTCTTTCCATCCCCCCGGCTTCCTTCTTCCACTACCTTTGTCCGAAGCCACATCCGGATCAGTTTCAACACCGATCGATCGGCTATCCTTTTCTCTACCAGGGTCTTCAGTCGATCATGGGGAATGCTGTCAAAGTAGCTGGACAGATCCGCATCATAGATCTCTCGCCGTCCTTCTTGCAGGTTCTTTCTGATCTGTTCCAGGGCGCCCCAGGCTCTTCGCCCAGGTCGAAACCCGTAAGAGCAATCCAGAAAGTCTGCCTCAAAGATCGGCTCCAAAACCAACAATACGGCCATCTGGACCACCCGGTCTCGTACACAGGGGATTCCCAAGGGCCTCAGCTTGCCATTAGCCTTGGGAATATAGACCCGGCGCACCGGCAAAGGTCGGTAGGTCTTGGTCCGCAGTTCCTTTTCCAATGTTTCCAGAAATCCGGACACCCCTCCTTCCTCTATCTGCCGAATGGTCACCCCATCCGTACCCGGTGCCCCTCGGTTCGCTCGTACCCGAGCCCAGGCCGTTTCCAATACATCCCGGCGATACACCCGGTCGTACAGGGCATAAAATCGAAACTGACCTTCTTGCTTGGCCTTACAGCTCAGTTTCCATCGCAAAAGCGAGACCTTCTCCGGCATCCCGGGTTCCAGTTGAAACCCTTTGGCCATCCATTCCGTAATAGAGCCTTTTTGACTCAAGCGGGATCTCCCTCTTTCGATCAAAACATGACTGAAGTACGGCCCCTTCGCTCCATCCCGTTTCCGGGACTTCCTCGCTACTATGGGCCGCTCCGACTCCCGACCGGGGCCGTCTTCCAGGTTATGGATTCCCTGAAAACGTTATCCCCTCTTACCGATACCCCGTCGGGTCTCCCAGGTTCCTCGACTGATCTTTCGGCGCGCGCTCTCCTCAATCACCCCGGACGGCCCAGCAGGTGCCCTCGCTCGTTGCTTCCCCGCTGGTATCAGACTTCACCATCTCCGGCTGGCTGGTCGCCGTCATCTACGTGTAACGAGGCCGAATCAGGTTCACTTTCATTAGGGCTTACGCCTTCGTTGTCCAGAGGGTCCTTCCCCTTTTCGCCTCTATCTTGTCGGATAGAGACCGGCCTACTCCCCGCTTTCGGTCACCCCAGGCGGGAGGCCGCAACTCCTTGTTGAACGAGCAATTAACAAGTATGAAACCTTTCATTCATATAGATCAGCCAGGCTTGTCCTGGCGTACCGGACCCACACGGACAACTACGGACGTTATTTTCCCCTTTGTGGTCATTCACAAAGGGAAAACCTTGTATCGCTGGAGCGACAGCAGGTTTGTCAGGTTTAGTCGGCAGTTGTCCTGTTTTGTCTGTGGCAAAAACGAGCTTTTTCACCAGCCTTTCGCTTTTTAACCTTCTTTTTCTCCGAACTCCGAACGCTGAACTCCGAACCCTGCTCCCCTTTGCCCTCTGCCCCATGCGCTATGCTTTTTTCCTCTAACCACACCATACACGATGGTATTTTAAGACTTGACATCAATATCAATAATGATACCATTTAACTTTCCCATCCCATGGCCAGGCGACCCTCGGGTGAACAAGGCTAGTAACGGCGGTTTCCCTAATATGGCAAGAGCGAAAAGACATTACGGGATATGTCCGGCACTCTGAGAAGGTGAAAGTGCTCTTGCCGGGCCAAAGGGAGAGAATCACTTAAGGCGATAAAGGATATTATCTGCGGGAGGGATCTGCTCCCTATAAGGCTCTTCGAAATCGAAAACGACTATATAGGGCTTAAAAAAACCTATTCTCTGATTGTTAACACCTGAATGTCAAATGACTTATCGTAGCAGACCCTGTTGGGAGCTTTAAACCTTTGTTGGTCCAAGCCGCCGGTTTACCTTCCTCCCATAATGGAATGAACGGCCTCGATCACCTTCTCCGGGCTTGGCCGATAAAATTTTTCTTGGGGTGGTGAAAATGGCACCGGTATATCCGGAGAGGCAACCCGTCTGATGGGTGCCTTCAGGTGTTCAAAGGCCTCCTCGGCAACCAAGGCGGCAATCTCCGCTCCGAATCCTCCAAATTTATTGGCCTCGTGAATGACCACGAGGCGGCCTGTCTTCCGGACCGATTCGAGAAGACGGGCTCTATCCAGGGGGACCAGGCACCTCAAATCCAGGACCTCTGCCGATATGCCTTCCGTCGCTAAGGTCTTAGCCGCTTCCAGGGTCGTATAAATAGCCGAACCGTAGCTGACCAATGTACAATCCAATCCCGGTTGAACCAGGCGAGCTTGGCCAAGGGGTACTCGAAAATCCCCGTCAGGGACCTCGTCCTTCTTCTCGTAAAGACCCATATCTTCGATGACGATAACCGGATTGGGATCAAAAAGGGCGCTCAGCAGGAGGCCTTTGGCATCGGCAGGGGTAGAAGGATAGACCACCTTTAAGCCGGGGATGTGGGCCACCCAGGCCTCAAGATTATGGGAATGCTGACAGCCGGCAGAGAAACCGGCCCCGGACTTGATTCGTACCGTAATGGGAAAAGACGATTTTCCCCCGCTGAGATAACGTAATTTGGCGGCATGATTGACGATCATATCGCTGGCCAGGGTAAAGAAAGGGAAAAACATAATTTCGACCACGGGCAAAAGACCGAGACAAGAGGCGCCGACAGCCAGGCCGGCAATGGCCGCTTCACTGACCGGCGTATCCCTAACCCGCTTCGGACCGAATTTTTCCAATAAACCGTGGGTCGGCATATTGGCGTCGAGGTGAATGGATACACCCACCCCCTCCCCGGCCAGAAAAATTCTTTCATCAAGACTCATGGCCAGATCCAGCCCCTGGTTTATGGCCTGCCCAAAAGATCGTATTGGCATGAAGCGCTCCTTTCGTTATGCCCAGAACATGGTCAAGGGCTTCAGTCGGTAGGGGATAGGGACTCTCGTCGACGAATTTCAGGGCCGCCTCTACCTGGCTTTGCATCTCCAATTCGATGTTCTCCATTTCCTTCTTTTCCATCATTCCATCGGCCAGCAGTTTTCCTTCAAGCTTTTGAATGGGTGAGCGGCGAATCCATTCTTCCAGTTCCTTTTTATCTACGTAATGCTGATGGTCGTACTCTCCGTGGCCCCGGATCCGATAGGTCTTGGCCTCCATCAGGGCCGGTCCCCTTCCCTGTCGACAAGAGGCGATCAATTCCTCGGCTTGGGCATAGACTTCCAGCACATCGTTGCCATCCACTACCTGGCCGGGAAAACCATAGGACTGGGCCCTGTCGGCAATCCGAGTCAGCGAACAATGCTGAGCCAGGCCTTGAGCCCCGGCCCAGCAATTATTTTCACAGACAAAGAGCACGGGTAGTTTCCAGAGAGCGGCCAGATTCATGGCCTCATGAACACTGCCCTCCGCCGCGGCCCCATCCCCAAAAAAAACCACAGTGATAAAAGGGTCATTACAATAGTGTTGGGCAAAGGCCGCTCCTACGGCCAGTGGAGGGCCGGCCCCGACGATAGTACTGGTCATTAAGGCCCCGATCTCCGGCACGGCCAGGTGTAAGGTCCCGGCTTTCCCCTTATTGACACCGGTACTCTTACCCATGATTTCGGCCAAAAGAGCGGCGGGATCGGCCCCCTTGGCCAACAGATGGCCATGGCTCCGGTGATTACTGACCAGGATATCTTTCGGGTCCATGGCCTGAACGACCCCGACAGCCACGGCCTCCTGCCCGATAGCCAGAATCTGCATACCAGGTACTCGCCCGCGGACCTGGGAAAGCTCCACCAGTTTCTCTTCGAATTTTCGAATGAGGACCATTTTCCTATACATGGTCTTGATCAGTTCTGCGTCACCCGTGTTCATCCGCATAAATCCCCTTTCAGACCTTCATAACATGGCGTTTAAAAATATCC
The DNA here is from genome assembly GCA_963838485.1 of uncultured delta proteobacterium. Classification (GTDB taxonomy): domain Bacteria; phylum Desulfobacterota; class RBG-13-43-22; order RBG-13-43-22; family RBG-13-43-22; genus RBG-13-43-22. The sequence continues at coordinate 26,546 of CAWIRY010000096.1, forward strand.
CCAATTCCTTCTTTACAGGGAAGAGTATAAGGAAAGAAAAAGGCATTATCAAGGAGGAAATACGGGTGCTTTGCTTTGCCCTGGCCCGATTGGGGGCCATTGCCGTTGCCGTCAATACCCGTTATCGGGGTATGGAGGTGGAGGATATTGTGGGCTAGTCACGGGCCAAGATGCTGGTATTCTGGCCCGTATAGACCTTGGCGAAATCCTTTTTCTTCTTGACCTCCCCTCACCCCCTATTTTATAGTCATCTCGCCAAAACAAACCCAATGAATTTTAAATTTCTGTTTCAGGAGGGATAATGGCCGAGAAGCTTTACTATGAAGATATTGAGGTCGGGAGCGAAGTGACTCCCCTTAAAAAAATAGCCACTTCCAGAATGTTGGTCCAATGGGCCGGGGCCACGGGGGATTTCAACCCCCTACATTATGAAGACGACTTCGCCAAAAACCTGGGGGTCGGGATGCCAATCGTCCATGGGGCCCTTAAGAAGGCCTGGCTCATCAATCTGTTGACCGATTGGGTGGGAGAAAAAGGACGGTTGAAAAAATTTTCCTGCCGCTATCAGGGCATGGACTATCCGCGCAAAATGAAGACTTTCAGTGAACCTCATGAGGGCGAGACCTGGTGGTGCAAGGGCAAAGTGACCCGGAAGGCCCTTGAGGGAGACGAGGGTCTTGTCGAATGTGCCATCTGGATTGAAAACGGCTTGGGGGGGAAGACCACAACCGGCAACGCCCTGGTCATATTGCCGTTGAAGATAAAATAAGGAGATTGAAACATGGGTGCCTTTATCGTAACCGAATCTTTAAAACAATTAATCGGCTCGAGCGTCGGGCCGATCATTTTCAAGGTTGAGGAAGGGGCCATCCAACGCTATGCCAAGGCCGTTGGAGACGAAAACCCCCTGTACAATGATGTCGAATATGCCGCCCGGAGCCGCTTCGGGAGATTGATGGCCCCTCCCGGGTTTGCCGGCTGGGCGGTCAGCCCCGGCCATGACCTTTTTCATCTGGTTGAAAAAATCATCGCCGCCGGTGCCCCCAGGGGGAACCTCGACGGAGGCGTAGAACATGAATTTCTCGCCCCCATCGGCGCCGGGGATGTCTTAAGCGCCCTCTCCAGGATCAGCCATTTGGAAGGCCGAGAAACCAAGATGGGTCCCAGCCTTATAACGACCGTAGAAACGACCTTTACCAATCAACGGGGGGCCGTGGCCATGATCACCCGAAATACTTTTCTCAATTTTTAAGCCCCGACATGATCAATACCCAACCGGAAATTCGGGTTTCCCGATGGATCGAACGGCCCATAGCCGTCGGCATACGCTGTTTTTGATCATTTTTCTAAAAACAGATCGCTCTCATCCGAAGACCTCTTTTCCGGATGGGCACTAATTAGTTTTCATACGGAAATCCAAGATTTCCGGATAGCTTTCAGCAGTCAGCGGTCAGCATTTGGCCCAACTCCCCAAAGATAAAGGTTTTGCTGAAAGCTAAAAGCTGATGGCTGAGCGCTCCGTCCGGAAAGTTATAGTTTCCGGACGGATACTAATTAGGGGGAACAATTCCCGATGTTCAGTTGAATTCTACTTGATTTTTTCAAACAGTTCTCTTAAAATAGAACATTTTTTATGGTCCCTCTTTTTAAGGGGGAAAATATCCCGATTTTTATAATAAATTAAAGGAGAAAGAATTATGGCAGCAAGAGAAGTCGTTTTTGTGGATGGCGCCCGCACGGCCTTCGGCCGTATGGGCGGAACGTTAAAAGACATTTTTTCATCAAAACTGGCCGGGATCGGCCTCAGGGGTTTGGTGGAAAAGGCCAAGGTTAAGGAAAAAGGGGTGGTGGTGGAATCCGTCTTTTTGGGCAGTGCCACCAGTTGTTCGACGGCCCTGAATCCGGCGCGCTGGGCCGTACTCGACGCCGGGCTGGGCTATGAAACCACGGCCTCCTATGTAGAGATGCAGTGCGGCTCGGCCATCGATGCCATTAACCACGCTGCCTGGAAAATCCTGGCCGATCATGCCGATGTCATGATCGCCGGGGGCATGGAATCCTACAGCCAGATGTGGGTCAAATTTTCCATGGCCAACCCGCCCTATAAACTTATCCCCCCAATGCCCATCATGACCCAGCTTTCCCCCGTCAAGGAGGACAATATGGCCATGGGTCTGACCGCAGAAAACCTGCAGGTCATGTATAACATCTCCAGGGAGGCCTCCGATGAATTCGCCTACAACAGCCAGATGAGGGCCAAAGCGGCCATGGAAAGCGGAAAATTCGACGACGAAATCATCTCGGTTGTTTTCCCGGCCACCAAAAAGACTCCGGAAGTTGTTTTTAAGATCGACGAGCATGTCCGTCCGGATACCACACTGGAAGGACTGGCCAAGCTGGCCCCGGCCTTTAAAAAAGATGGGACGGTGACGGCCGGAAATGCTTCCGGGCGAAACGACGGTGCGGCCTTTGTGCTCATGATGACGGCTGAAAAGGCCAAGGAATACGGTTATCAACCCTTTGCCAAATGGCTGGCCGGCGCCGAATACGGCGTGGACCCCAAGATCATGGGCATCGCGCCGGCCTATGCCATACCAAGGGCCATGAAGCGGGCCGGGTTGAAGCTTTCCGACATCGACATCTTTGAATGCAATGAGGCCTTTGCCGTTCAAAACCTGGCGGTGATCAAAGAGCTGGAAAATCAGTTCGGGACCAAAATCGATATGAATAACTGGAACCCCCTGGGGGGCGCCATAGCCTTCGGTCATCCCAACGGGGCCTCCGGGGCCAGAGTATGCATGTTTGCCATGCGGGAACTGGCCCGGCGGGGAGGAAAATACGGATTATTTTCTTCCTGCTGCGGCGGCGGTCTCGGCGTGGCCTCGGTCATCGAGAATTTGAGGAGATAATTCCTCAAGAGTAGGAAAAATTATTTTGACAGGATAAACAGGGTCCGCCTTGTTAACTTGCTCGACGCCCGGAGTTTGGATCGGTCCTCAAAAAAAATTCTGGTTAACCTACCAAGGGAGGGTGGACACCGCAGGCCTGGTCCATTCGGCATGGAGCTGGCCGCAGGCCGCCGATATATCGGCCCCTTTGCTCCTGCGGATGATGGCAGTATATTGAGAACGGATCAGGATATTTTGAAAAGTTAAAAGCCTCTTTTCCGTAGGCGGTTCAAAGCTGATGCCCGGATGGGCATTAAAAGGAATCAGGTTGATCTTGGCCTTAACTCCCCTTAACAACTTGGCCAGGGCCTTGGCCTCTTCAGGGGAATCATTGACCCCTTTGATCAGGATGTATTCAAAGGTAATCCTTTTCCCATGGGGTAAGGGGAACTCCCGGCAAGCCTGAATCAAAGGGTCCAAAGGATGTTTCCGGTTGATGGGCATCAGTTGATTTCTGGTTGCGTCATCGGCGGCATTCAGGGAAACCGCCAGGTTTACCGGAAGGAGTTGACCCAGCTCCTTCATCTCCGGAAGCAACCCCGCTGTCGAAAGGGTCACGTGCCGATGAGAAAACCCCATTCCCCTTGGGGAAAGCAGGGATTTTAAGGCCCGAACCGCATTCTCAAAATTATCCAGGGGTTCCCCCATGCCCATGAGGACAATATTGGTCAGCAGCGGGTCGGCAGCGGTCAAGGTTCCTTGAACGGTCAGGACTTGGTTGATGATTTCCGACGCCTTGAGGTTTCTCTTCAGGCCCATCTTCCCGGTAAAGCAAAAACGGCATCTTTGAGCACAGCCGACCTGAGAAGAGATGCACAGCGTATAATGACCCCGCTCGGGGATGAGGACACTTTCAATACCCTCTCCATCCTCCAATTGGAATAGAAATTTTCGGGTTCCATCGGCGGATTTCTCGATCTTTTTAACGATCAATCGGCTCAAACAGGCCTGCTCTTGAAAAAGGTCCCTCCATTTTTTAGACAAATTGGTCATTTGATCGAAGGATTGAATGTCCGGTTGAAAAATCCAGCGAGAGACCTGGTCGGCCCGATAGGACTCCAACCCGAGATTGGTGGTCCAGTCCCTTAATTCGTCAAAAGTAAGGTTTCTTAAATCAATTTTATCCGACATAAATCAGAAACTCTTCCAAATTCTGCAAAACAAACAATCAATAGGTCAGCCGTCACGGCTGGGAGTCGAATGATTTAACAAATTGTCAGGCGGGATACCTGACCTATTGTAGCCAAGGCTCGCAAGGGAAGCGGAAGTTTTAAAGGGTCTTTAACTCGCCACTCATAACTCGTCACTCATACCTTTTTTTGCCGCACTCTCCCCGGCCATCCAGCCGGTAGAAAAGGCGGCCTGGAGATTGTAGCCCCCGGTTTTCCCCTGGATATCCAGAACTTCGCCACACAGGAAAAGGCCTTGAACGATTTTAGATTCCAGGGTCTTGGGATTGACTTCTTTCAGGGAGACCCCTCCGGCGGTCACAATCGCTTCTTCAAGAGGCCGGGTGCCGGTTATGGTCATTCTTAAATCGGTAAGCAAGCTCCTTAGACGGGAACGTTCTTCGGCGGTTATTTGATTTCCTTTTTTATCTCCGGCCATGTTCAACAGGTCGAGAAAAACCGGGATCATTTTATTGGGTAATAACAATTTCAAAATTCCGGATAATCCCCTTAAATGATGGGCCTTCAACTCCCTTTGCAGCCGGCCGTCCAACTGGTCCTGGTTTAAGGCGGGTTTAAGGTTGATAGAGATTTCCACTTTCCCCTGGCTTAGATAATCCGCCACCCCTCCGCTCAAGGTCAGGATAATCGGCCCTGAAACCCCGAAGTGGGTAAAGAGCATCTCTCCGAACTCAGAATCCTTTTTCCGGCCGTTAAGGTACACCGTGGCCGAAACATTCTTTAAAGCTAAACCCTGCAGGTCTTTGACCCAAGATTCCTTGATCTCCAGGGGGATCAAAAAGGGACGAATTGGGTTTATGCTATGACCCGCCTTCCGAGCCAGGAGGTAACCATCCCCGGTGGACCCGGTACTGGGATAAGAGGCCCCGCCGCAAGCCAGGATTAGGGATGGTGCCTTAAAAATCTGATGAAGACTTATGACCCCTTCGACTCGACCGGCATGAACCAGGACCTCCTGTACCGCATGCCCTTTGATGAGGGTAACCCCCTTCTCCTTCATAAAAGCCATCAAGGCGGAAACCACGTCCAGTGCCCGGTTCGATTTGGGGAATACCCTTTGCCCCCTTTCCACGGCTAAAAGAACTCCCTTTTTTTCAAAAAATTCCATCAAGTCCTGGTTAAAAAAACGGGCAAAACAATTTCTCAGGAACCGGCCGTCCGGGGAATAACTTTCCATAAAGGTCTGGATATCCCCCAGGTTGGTCAGGTTGCATCTCCCCTTTCCGGTTATGCCCAGCTTCAAACCGGCCCGGGCATCTTTCTACCACCAGTACCCGGGCCCCTAATTCGGCGGCCCGTCCGGCGGCCATCATCCCCGAAGCTCCGGCACCGACGACGATGACATCGTAAATCGATTGCGGAGTGCGGAGTGTAAGGATTGTTTGGATTAACCATAACCATATTGGATTGCCGATTGAGGATTGCGGAATGACAGGAAAACCCAAATTATTTGAGAGGGGCATTTTCGCGCCTCGTGCCTCACGCCTTCTTTAACGCCCTGAGCCTGGCCAGTTCCCAGGCATAATCATAAAGATGAAGCCCTTTGCTGGCCGCTACGATCTCTCCGTCCCCCACCCCGATTTCCTGGGACATGTATTCCTTAAGGTGTTGGATGGCCGCCAGGTTGGCCGGGAAGCCGTTCCATAAATCCCAGGACCGGAAGTAGACAAAGAAATGGAGACGGCCATCGCGGATTCGGGTATCGATGCCTCTCAAACACGGCGGGTCGTTCAAATAAATGGTCTGAGGATCACCCACGGTCATAAAGGCCTGGTTGGTCCCGTATCCTTCTTCCTTATACATGCGGATGACTTCTTGGATCTGGGCCTCCAAATATTGTCCATAGGTATAATCTTCATTAGGTTGTTTGATCGAAGTCATCAGGTAGGGGAGATATTGTTCCACATAGCCTTCGGCCACCGGATTGGGGATGCCGAGGGCCGGAGGGATGTCCGGAATCAAAGGACGGGTCCCGGGATATTTGATGTGCACCGTCAGATAATCAAATTCCAGCCGTTTTTGCCCGGCACAACTACCCCGGTCGATCTTATATTTCTGTCCATGATCCAAGATCTCATAGACACACTGAAACCAGGCATCGGGCAAATCCCGGGCCCTGATAAATTGAAGTTCCATCCTATTTTCCTTCCTGATATTTTTCAGTAGAATATTGTTTATAATATAGGATTTGTCGGCTTATGTGAATATTTTTTTCGCCACGAACTATCCGCCTCCAACCTCCTCATCTGAGGCTTTTTTTCTTCTTGACCTTTATTCCTTTGCCATTTTATGATTCTTCCGCCTAAAAAGCAAAATGGTTGACGTTATAGCCTGGTGGATTGAATGGAAACTTTAGAAAGCAAAATGGGCTGGGAAATTATCGAGGAGGAAGGGCCGGACTTTAAAAATCCCACCTTCAAGAACAGGCCGAAAAACGTGGTCGAACTGCTGGAAGAGACCGTCAAAAAATATCCGGATAAAGTAGGCTTTATCTCCGGTAACCAGCGTTTGACCTACCGGGAATTCAACGGCCTCGTCAACCGGATTGCCGCCGGACTGGAAAAATACGGGGTAAAACAGGGAGACCATGCGGCCCTGCTCCTGGGCACCCAACTGGAGTTTCCCTTGAGTTTTTTTGCTTTGATGAAACTCGGGGCCGTGGTCGTCCCCCTTAATACGAGATTCAAAGGCGAAGAATTGGCCTATGAAATAAACGATTCGGAGAGCAGGGTCCTGATCGTTGATGAGGTTTATTGGCCCTTTATATCGTCCGTGCAGGACCGGCTGACCACGGTGGAAAAAATTTTTTATAACGGTTCTCAGACTCCCGAAGGCATTCAGCCTTTTTCCTCCTTACTCGAAACCGAAAACGAAGAGGCTTTCACCTGGGCCACCCTTTCGGAATCGGATGAAGCCGCCATCCTCTATACCTCGGGGACCACGGGTAAACCCAAGGGGGCCTTGCTCCATCAACGGGGCCTGACTCTGACGGCCATGCTGGTCAGCGACTTTGTTCTCTTTAAACCGGAAGACAAGATAGTCTGTTGTATCCCCCTTTTCCATATTACCGGCCTGGCCTGTATTATGCTGCCCCCGATTTTCAGCGGAGTGGCCTGCGTCTATCTGAGACAATTTAAGACCAAGGATTTTTTGGAAACCCTCTCCCGGGAAAAGGTGACCCACTATCTCGGCGTCGTCAATGTCATCTGGCTCATGGTCAATCACCCCGATTTCGATCAATATGATTTTTCTTCCTTTAAAACGGCCCTCTTGGGAGGCTCTTTTGCCACCGAGGAGATGGTCAGGGGTATCTTCAAAAAACTGCCTCAACTTCAGATCAGTGTGGGCTACGGGCTGACGGAGAGCTTCGCCATCGTCACCTCGACCCCCTTTGAGGATGCCCTGCGCAAGATAAAGGCCGTGGGCAGGCTGCTTCCCCTGATGGAAGCCAAGATAGTCGACGATGAAGGCCGTGAACTGCCCATGGAAGCCACAGGCGAGATCCTGCTGAAGGGTCCGAAAATCTTTAAAGGCTACTGGAAAAAGCCGGAAGCCACCGAGGCATCCCTCGTTGACGGCTGGCTCCATACCGGGGATATCGGCAAAATCGATGCCGAGGGATTTATTTACCTGCTGGACCGCAAAAAAGACATGATCAACCGGGGGGGCGAAAAGATCTATTCTCTGGAGGTAGAAAACGTCATATCCGCTCATCCGAAGGTCTTGGAAGTGGCCGTGGTCGGGGTCCCCGACCCGGTTATGGGTGAAGCGGTCAAGGCCAGCATAGCCTTAAAACCCGGGCTCCAGGCCACGGAAGAAGAAATCATCCAATGCTGCGCCGGGTGTCTGGCCGATTTCAAGGTACCTAAATATGTTGAATTTATGAACAGCCTCCCCAGAAATCCAGCCGGCAAGGTTTTAAAGGCGGAACTGCGCTATGTTCCTCCCGAGCGAATTAAATAAGATTTCGTAAGTCGGCTTGATTTTACGCGCCCTATCAGAACCCTGCCCCAAAACAAAAGCGGGCAAGTCGTTGAAAACTTGCCCGCTTCTACCACCCTGGTGCCGAAGAGGGGAATCAATTGGAAAACGTAACTTATTGATTTAATTGATAACGAAATTGTTAAATTGTTTGTATTTTACCTCAATTTGCAACCTATCCGCAACCATTTTCTTTGTTTTGCAAAGCAGGGAGAAAGTAGTAACCAAGGGGGGCCTTCGGGTCCCCCCACACTGGTTTTTGCATGGGTAGGTACCGGGATCAGAATCCCATATCCGGAAAGGAATCCATCCAGGCTTTTGGAGGTGGGTCATTCAAATATCGCTCTCTAATGTCGGTTATTTTAACCACAAAACAGGCCTTCATGGCTCCCATGTTGGCCTGTAATCAACGATAGGCGTCATCTGGTATGGAGGAGAGTGGGTAATCACAGTGATTGAGGAGGCCATAGCTGTACCGTTCCAAGGTGTTAGCGAACTTGGTCACCGTCCGATTTTTAAGAGATCGGGCCAAAGAGCACCACTGATCTAAGGCTTTGGTGGCCCAGGTTCGAGACTTAAAGGACCAGAGATGCTTGAGCTGATCTTTTGCCGGGACAAGTTTTTTTCAAGTCTAGTGACTATAAAAAGCGGGATAGCCAATGTTTTTTTGGTGCATCTTTAGGTATAACCCGAAAATACCACATTTATAATATGCTATAAATACAAATAGTTAACTTATTAATTGGCTTCCGACCGTGAGTTCGGCAGTTCGCCCACGTAGCTTGAGGGGGTGTCAAGGGTAACCGGAAGCACTAAGTTTCCTGACAAAGGCTCCTTTGGGGAGCAAACCCGCTTTTTGAAACAAGGCAAGCCAAATCTCTCCGCACATAGGCCCTGTTTTTTTGTGAAGAGTTCACTAAAGCTTCATTCTGCTGCGGAGTTGCAGAATGAAGCCTGAAGAACTAAGCCGCGGCAAAAGGGCTATGGGGAATGAATCCAGAGGAGTTTGCTTCAGTTACTAGATGGGAGAAGATTTTGGAGATAAATAATCTCTTGCTGATCGAAGAGGGTCTAAGGGAAGGCAAATGGTTGGGGGTAAACGGGTCCCTATCGATAGAACAAACGGGTGGAGCAAGAATTTAGACAAGGGTGTGGTAAGGCGAAAAGGGATGCTGTTTTCGTCTGAGAGAGGATAAACGGTTTTTGTAATGGCAACGGAGTTCATCGGCAGTCTACGGGGGCCGATTACATCTTAAAGGCCGCAAAGCTTCAACCTTGAACAGACGGCCTTTTTTACAGACCGGACATTGGGAAACATCGACACCGGAGATCTTCAGCAGGGATTCCTGCCAGGTTTCCGGTATCTTTTTGTTCTGGGTTTCGGGTGTGCAGCAGCCGAGAAGGGTTCGGCACAAGGTGATATTGTTTTTACGGTTTCTGTTGGCCAGCAGACCATAGTGACGGATCTTGACAAAGCCAGTCGGTAATACATGGAGCAGGAATCTTCGGATAAATTCTTCAGCCGCCACGGTCATGATTTTTTCTTTATCGCCATCGGAGTAGTCACGCCAGCGGAAGGAAATCTGGTCCTTTTCCAGCTTGAGGATACGCTCATTGCTGATGGCTACCCGGTGGGTATAGCGGCTGAGATAGTTAAGGACTCCCTCAATTCCATTAAAAGGGGGCTTGCAATAGACGACCCAGTTTTTCAGATAGAGCGGCCTTAGGAATCGTTGGAAGTGTGCGTCTTCAGCCACGATTGGACAAAGTTAGCATTAAAGGAGTTTGCATTTAGATAGCTGGTCTGGGCAAAAGTGGCTATAATTTAAACAGCCCCAGAAAGGAACAAGACGATGGAAACAGCAATTGCCCAGGAAGTAGAACAGGAAGAAAAAGCACCGCAGGGAAGTGCAGCAAAACTCATCAGGGAAATTCGGACTAAGAACCGCAGGAAGTTCTCCTCAGAAGACAAGATCAGGATTGTACTTGAAGGATTCCGAAAGGAACAACCCATCTCAGACCTTTGTAGAAGAGAGGGCATTTCATCTGCCCTTTACTATTCATGGCTCAAGGATTTCATGGAAGCAGGCAAGGGACGCCTTAAGGGTGACAGCCTGAGAGAGGCAAACAATATTGAGGTCAAGGAACTCCGGTCAGAAAACGGCAGGCTGAAAGAGCTGGTAGGAGAACAGGCCCTGCATCTGCAGCTTCTTAAAAAAAGTCTGAATCAGTAGCGGAAGGCTGGTACTGGAAGATGGATGGCCAGAGCAGAGAGGATCTGATCGTGAAGATAGAGAAGCAGGAAGGTAAGAAGAGTGAGGCTCTCAGAGACCTGGATATACCAAGGTCTACCTATTACACCTGGCGGAAGGCTTATCAGTCACAGGGGATAGAAGGCGTTACCAAGACAAAACCCTCAGCCAAACGTATATGGAACCGACTGAGAGCGGTTGAGGTCGAGCAGGTGCTTGAAATTGCTCGCCTTACTCCAGAGCTTTCTCCAAGGCTTCTGGCTGTGAAGATCAGCGATGAAGAGGTCTTCTCAGTGTCAGAATCAACGGTCTATCGGATACTGAGGGACAATAACCTGATAGCTCCCCGTCCACTTCCGGAGATGCCGGCTGAGAAACAGTGGAGGCATAAGACCGCTCATCCTGATGAACTTTGGCAGTGTGACGGAACAAACCTCTTTGTTATAGGATGGGGATACTACAAGCTCATCCCGGTTGAGGATGATTACTCACGAAAAATAATAGCTCATGACCTACGGCCTGATGAGACAGGATTCAGCGTATCGGACATAATGGAGATGGGTATAGAGAACGCCAGAAGAAAAGGGCATCTGGTTGCCGCCATGCCGAAACTTTACACAGACAATGGCTCAGGCTTTGCCTCAAAGGTCCTTGCCGGGTATCTGGACGTCCATGGGATAAGACATATCTTCGGCACCCCATATCATCCTCAGGGCAGAGGGAAGATTGAGCGATTCAATCGGAGGATCAAGGAGAAGCTATGCCTTATGGTTTACTGCTCTCCCGATGAGCTCAAAAAGGCAATTGATGAGGCCATAGCAATCTATAACGCTACCCCGCATGAAGCATTGAACAACGTATCCCCCAATGATGTCTATGCGGGAAGAAAGGAGGCCATTCTACAGAAGAGAAAAGAAAAAAAACAATTGACCATGCAGCGGAGGAAACAGTACAATTTGTACGGCAATGGGATTAACAATGATGGCTCAGACCAGTATCAAAGTGCAAACTCGCTATAACAATATCTGTCCAAAAAGGTCTGAAGATATACATTTTCAATACATCGAGTGAGTTTCAATAAGGGAGAAGATGTGTCTATTTGTATTGTTGAAACAAAATAGTATTTACAGGGCAACCAACATGCGATTATTGTCTGTTGAACGATAGGAGGTTCTGGTGATTCGTAGTAATTCTGAGCCCATCGAGCACACATTTATGAAGTCCCTTATTTGAGGATCGTCCAAACCCCTTTGGTTAAAGCCCAAAATCGACTTTGGGTATGTATTCCATCTGTAGTCGTTTCCCTTCGAGCGATATATGGGTTGATTTCTGATTTATAATTTCATGCTCGCATTCTTTCCTCAACCAACCTGTATACAATACCATCCCAGACAGCCCCAGCTTCTCTGCTTTTCTTTAATTCGTCCCATACTACTTGCCAACTATTACTAACAGTGCTTAATGCCGCATAAGTGGTGATCATTGCCGCCCATATTTTATCAAGTTTCCTTTTTGTTCTCCATTTTCGCCATTGCCACAAGATAGTAACACACCAACCAATTGGAATACCTATTGGGAACTGTGAGATTCATCAAGAAACAAGAAAGCCAGAGTAGCCATTTTACCAGAAAGATAATCGATCGCCAGACCACGGATGAAATCTGCCATTTTAATTTGCCCAACCTTTCTGGTATATAGCGACTGAATGGCATTGTGCGAGATCGAAAAAAGTCAAGTGTTGCCTGGCACTCCGCATAGGTTAGAACACTGACAATTAACCAGTCAAATTCACGACTATGAAGCCAGGGTCTTTGTAAATATCTCTCTGCAGCTTTTTGTAAATCAGCCCGCAAGAAATGCATACACCGCCAATCGCCTTCCATATCATTTGCATTTCGATGGCGCCAACTGGTAATCGGATCAATTGATTTTATCACATCACTCTTTTCACTTTCCCAAGTGAGGGCCATGAAAAAATCGTTAACTATATCTGCCGCCTCTGAAACCAAGGTTTCGGTTGCATATTTATCCAAACTGCGTTTATTTGCCTCTAGTTGAGCCAATTCAGACATGTTTTTTAGAAGGTAATCTTTCTGGACCATCTATCCGGCCTCCCTTCATCCTCTTGTTAGATCTCCTTTATCTCTTCTAATCAGGGTTATACACGACAAGCTCTCCTGATTTCAGAGAGTCTTTAATACGTAAATATTTTAACTTTTCTTTTACAGTTCGTCGAGGGTTTAGTAGGTAACCCCATGTAATTATTGAGCCGTTCTTTGAAAATCTCAAAAACGTAGTGCCACGGATAAATGGTATTTTGTTTGACAGAAGTGAACATAATGGTTATTAATGAAGTGTCCTATAAAGGAGACTTCTTATGTTTGCTCGTGTCAAAAAATCCGGGAACAATCAATATCTCCAGATTGTCGAGAATCGCCGTGAAGGCCGGAAGATCCACCAACGGGTCCTGGTTACCTTGGGCCGCATGGATCAGCTTCAAGCCCGGGGTGAGATTGAGACCTTGATTAGATCGCTATCCCGTTTTTCGGAAAAAGCCCTTTTGATCCTCTCAGGCAAAGGGGATATCCAGGCCTCAGCGAAGAAGATTGGCCCCGGTCTTATCTTTGAACGGCTGTGGAAAGAACTCCAAATAGGGAAAGTGATTAAGTCCCATCTGGGTGAGAGGAAGTTTGAGTTTAGAGTGGAACGGGCCATCTTCCTCACCGTTGTCCACCGTTTAATGGTTTCCGGTTCTGATCGTTTCTGCGACAAGTGGCATCGGGATTATCGTTTAGAGGGAGTAGACCATCTTTCTTTGCATCACTTATACCGGGCCATGGCCTTTCTGGGGGAGGAGATGGCCGATCAGCAAGACCGGACCCCTTTTTCTCCCCGCTGTATTAAGGACTTGATGGAAGAAGATTTGTTTCAGGTCACTCGTACTCTTTTCACTGGCCTGGACTTATTCTTTCTGGATACTACTTCCCTCTATTTTGAAGGGGAAGGGGGGCAGACCCTGGGTGAAAAGGGACACAGTAAAGATCATCGTCCAGATCTGAATCAGATGGTGGTTGGCACCCTTATCGACGACACGGGAAGGCCGGTTTGCTGTGAGATCTGGCCTGGAAACACGGCGGATGTGAAGACCTTGGTCCCCGTAGCCGACCGTGTCCGCCATCGGTTTGGGGTCGGCTCTTTTTGCCTGGTAGCTGATCGGGGTATGATCAGTCAGGAGACGATGAAGGAACTGGAAGATAGAAAGCTCCCCTATATCCTGGGCGCTCGAATGCGTCTGGTCAAGGAAATCAGGGAAGAGGTCCTCTCCAGGGCGGGACGCTATCAGGAAGTCGTTCCCGAAGGGATCTCTTCCAAAGACCCGGCTCCGCTTAAAGTCAAAGAAGTTTTCCTGGAAGGCAAACGCTATATCGTCTGCCTTAATGCCAAACAGGCCCGCAAGGAGGCCTGGGATCGCCAGGTCATTTTAGAAGCCCTGGGAGAGAAGCTGAAAAACAATCCCAAGGCCCTGATTGGCAATAAGGGATACCGGAAGTATCTCACTCTGGACCGGGATCTCCTGACCATCAATCAAAACAAAGTAGACGATGAGGCCCGTTTTGACGGCAAATGGGTCCTCCAGACCAACACCGACCTGCCAGCGGCCAGGGTGGCTCTGAAGTACAAGGAACTTTGGCAGGTCGAGCAAGTCTTTCGGGATATAAAGTCTGTGTTGGAAACCCGACCCATCTTTCATCAAAAAGACGAAACGATCCGGGGCCATGTGTTTTGCAGTTTCCTGGCTTTGGTCCTGAGGAAAGAATTGCAAAACCGTTTAGAGAAATCAGGATACTCTTTCGAGTGGTCCGATATCAAACAGGATTTAAAGGCCCTTCAGGAAGTCACCATTACCGACCAGGGCAAGCAGTTCGCCATTCGCACAGAATGCCTTAGGACTTGCGGCAAGGTCTTCCAGGCTGTGGGGGTGGCTATCCCTCCCACTATCCGTGAATTATAAGATTTTCAAAGAGCAAAATGTAGTGCCAAGAACATTTTGAGGACTTCTATGTCCCCGTTATTGCTAGGTTTGTTTTTTACAAGTGTTGAAGATCAGTTTAAGATATCCATTACCCATCCAGACAACATGTAAATTGGTCCGTAAGACCATGACAGGAACCGACATAAATGATACAAAAAATTGTAATAACTATTCGCTCTGTGTTCAAAAGGCCAATGCAGACTCGTAAAATAATAAATGACAAAAATATTTAAGCTTGTGAGTATAACGAACCCGACTTTGTACATATATTTCTCATATTTTGTTTCAGATAAAATATTCCAAAGATAGAGAACGGGAAATGTTGTAAATAATGAAATCATGCTATAAAACATTGCCCCAAGTATAAGTGCTAAGGGAAACGATATTATCATTCTTAAAGGGTTTTCAAGAGACATGGAATTATAGGAATTAAATATAAAACTCATACTTTTGGTAAAGGCTGGATAAATCCTTAAAAGTTCCGCAATAATGAAAATAAAAGGGATGACAAACAAGAGGAGAATGAAAACACCGAAGGCTCTTAGGAAGACACCGGGTGGGTGTTGCCGTGATGTTGTTTTTACTGACGCTGCATACTCTTCTCTTAATATGGTTTTGGGTTCGCTCTGGTATGTTTCAGTGTATTCCATTGCCTCTTTATAGGCCTGAATTATTTCAGCACATTTAATTGTATACTTTCTGACCTTCTCTGGTGCTTGGACAGTATGTATGACTTCAGACCTTTTTGGACATATTTTGTCATAGCGAGTTTGCACTTTGATACTGATCTGAGCCATCATTGTTAATCCCATTGTCGTACAAATTGTACTGTTTCCTCCGTTGCATGGTCAATTGTTTTTTTTCTTTTCTCTTCTCTAGAATGGCCTCCTTTTTTCCCGCATAGACATCATTGGGGGATACGTTGTTCAATGCTTCATGCGGGGTAGCGTTATAGATTGCTATGGCCTCATCAATTGATCTGGTCAAGGGAAAACGGACACCCGGTTAAGCAACCATAGTCAAGGTTAACTTCTTTTCAAAATCATTGGGGGAGACATACCCCAGGAAGGAGTGAAGGCGGCGGCTGTTATAAAACATCTCGATGTAATCGATAACCGCACGCCGGCCCTCTTCCCGGGTCGAGTATGCCTGATCTCCAACCTCCTCGGTTTTTAGGGTATGAAAAAAACTTTCCGCTACCGCGTTATCATAGCAGTCTCCTTTGCGGCTCATACTGGGGATCATGTGGAAAGTTTCCAGTTGGCGTTGATAGTCACCGGCGGCATATTGAGAGCCCCGATCGGAATGATAAATCAATCCCGGGGCCGGTTTCTGGCGCCAATAGGCCATCCGCAGGGCCTCCAGGACCAAAGAGGTCTTTAGCTGGCGATCCAAGGCCCACCCGACCACTTTACGCGAATACAGGTCGATAATGACGGCTAGATACAGCCAGCCTTCCAGGGTCCAGAGATAGGTGATGTCGCCACACCAGATCTTGTTCGGCTGATCAACCTGGAACTGCTGGTTCAACCGGTTGGGGGCCACCGGCAGCTTATGACGGCTGTCCGTGGTTTTTTTGAATCGCTTGGGTCGCTTGACCTCCAGGCCGGCTTTCTTCATCAGACTCCGGGTCCGAAAGCGGCCCACGGCGTAGCCCGTGGCCTTCAGCGCTTTTGACATCCGACGAGATCCATAGGTTCCTCGGTTTTCTTTATGAACATGAAGTACTTGGGACAACAATTCAAAATCCTTATCTATCGGTTGCGTTTGGGCTTTTTTTAAGTAATGATAGTACCCACTCCGGCTGACTTCCATAACCCGGCACAAAACGGTTATGGGATAGGCCTTCTGTTGCTGCCGGACAAAGTCGTATCTTACTTCGACTCGTTGGCAAAGAAGGCCGCGGCTTTTTTTAAGATGTCACGCTCCATTTTCAGCCGCTGGTTATCCTTGCGGAGTCGCTGTAGTTCTTCTTTTTCAGGGGTTAAACGCCCCTTGCCCGGGAAGGCGTTGGTCCCTTCGGAGGACAACTGCCCTTTCCATCGGGTCAATACACTGGGGTGGAGGCCTAGGTTCCGCGCGGCCTCGGTTACCTTGTAGCCCTGCTCGGTTACCAGCCGTACGGCCTCCTTCTTAAACTCCGGGGTATAGGTCTTTTTGTTCTGTTCGGTCATGGGACACCTCCATATGTTGGGTTATTTTACCATGCTCTTCAAGGTGTCCGTTAGTACTAT
>CAWIRY010000097.1:0-31416 GCA_963838485.1 uncultured delta proteobacterium
GGTTCCCAGCGCCTTGACAATAATCTCTCGGTCAATATCAAGGACCTCCTTACATTTGACAATCAGAGGTTCATAAGGATAATAGACATGCCCTTCATCAGTCATTTCATGGAGTACGTAGAGGATACCTGCCCCGGCTCTTAGGTCAGAGTCTTTAGCAAAACCAAGTTTTTCAGCTATTTTATCTGCGGTGACAAATCCTATCCCAAAGATATCAGTGGCCAGACGGTAGGGGTTCTCCTGGACAATCTTAATAGCCCCGTTACCATATTGTTTAAATATTTTAGCTGCATACCCAGAACTGACCCCATGGGATTGAAGAAAGATCATTACTGCCCGAATCTCTTTCTGTTCTTCCCAGGCCTTCTTGATCATACCAATTCGTTTTTTCCCTATCCCTTCAACTTCAGCCAGTTTTTCAATTTCGCTTTCAATGATATTCAGGGTCTCTTCTTTGAACATTTTGACGATTCGCTTGGCCATGACTGGACCGATACCCTTGATCAGTCCTGAGCCCAGGTATTTTTCTATTCCATAGACGGTCGCCGGGGTTGTGGTCTGGCAAAAGACAATCTTGAATTGTTCACCAAATTTGGGGTGGTTCCCCCACTCCCCTTTCATTTTAATAACTTCCCCAGGAGTGGGGTTGACGATATTCCCTATGACTGTTACCAGTTCCCGTCTTCCATAAACTTTTATCTTGGCAACGGTATAACAGTTTTCTTCGTTGGTAAAAGTTACTCGTTCAATTTGACCCTGGAGATCGGTGAGATTATCGGTAGGCATCTATTACCAGAAGATAAGAAGGGATTATAATTGGGAAGTCTCTTTGTCTTGAAGTTCTCTCTGCCTTCCGATTCTATAGGCATCTAAGACGGCAAATATCCAAATACAAATAATACCACAGAAAACAACTTCTTGATATAGTCCTGTGGTAAACATTTTTGATCCGACAATGTTCTGGTAGGTCTTGCAGGTTCTTGTCATTACCCTCTATCATAACCATAACGTCGTCAAAGCGATTGAGTACAGATACCGTGAAGGACCAGATCATGTAGGCTGATCCGGCAAAGAATAAAAACAGGATAACCAGACCCCTCCAACACCTTTTTAAATAGAGATGGCCAACGCCAGGAAAGACGAATAGGGATAGAAGTGCGGCTTTATATGATACTTTCATTTTGATGTTCCATAACGTCGTCCTTGCACTTCAAGCGGTCAAGGCTGGTGTACAGATCTCCGGACCGTGATTTCTATTAGGGCTTTCTCTTTGGCTGCTTATCAAGCTTCTTTATTGACTTTTTTCTCTCTTTTTCAGCGTTTTGTTTCTGACCCTTTTCCTTATTTTTCTTGCCGCCCTTGTCTCCCATTCCGCCTCTCCTTTTTTTGGTGTCCAAAACATCGTCTCACAATTTGGTTTCTATTGCAATCACAGTGGATCCAGCAATACGGGACAAAAATTAAAAATGGCTATCAACCCGAACCATATCCAAAAAGGTTGACAATATCTATACTTCGCTACGTATACCAAACATTTCACTCCTTAAAGGGCATGGCGATGTATTTTTATCTACGTATTGACAATCTTCCTGATTGCATTTA
Organism: uncultured delta proteobacterium; assembly: GCA_963838485.1. GTDB lineage: Bacteria > Desulfobacterota > RBG-13-43-22 > RBG-13-43-22 > RBG-13-43-22 > RBG-13-43-22. The sequence continues at coordinate 1,603 of CAWIRY010000097.1, forward strand.
ACAAAATAGTCTCTTTTATATTTAAGTCCGATATTAGCTTTATTTTTTAGAGAAATCTTAACATCTTCGCTGACCACCTTACAATAATAGTCTTGAATGTTTTTCTTCGCCATTTCTTATCCCTATTAGGAGATTGTCAAAAAGAATACCTTTTCACTTTATCCTTGATTTAATATCTTTTAATGGGTAAAAAGCCAATAAATATAAAGTCTTTGGGGAGAAATTACAATGCCACGCTGGATTACAAAATCAAATGAAGAAAGTCTTGAATATCTATACCCAACAGTCGCGAAAGAATGGCATTCAGGAAAGAATCCAATGTCCCCAAGGGATATTAAGCCAAATGCCTGCAAGTCAGTCTGGTGGATCTGTCCAAATAGTCATGAATATGAAACCTGGGTTTATAATAGAACTATTAGGGGTTGGGGGTGTCCGTTCTGTTCAGGTAAAAGAGTTTGTAAGGAAAATTGTCTCGAAACTGTTAGCCCTGGAATAGCGAAGGAGTGGCATCCCACTAGGAATGAGAGTTTAACTCCTAAGAATGTCACTCCCGGATCAAACAAAAAGGTATGGTGGAGATGCCCAAATGGTCATAATTGGAAAGCGAAAATTGTTTATAGAACCGCTGGATCTGTCTGTCCTCAATGTCCACGTAAACCTAAAAACCTTCAAGAAACACTTTTATCTAAAAACCCGAAGTTAGCCCAAGAATGGCATCCGACCAAGAATAAGTCATTAACCCCAAATCAGGTTTTTCCACATTCTACCACAAAAGTCTGGTGGTTCTGTTCAAAAGGTCATGAATGGAAAGCATCTATTCATAACAGAAGCAATGGATCTGGATGTCCTTTTTGTTTTAGAAGTAGAAAAATAAAAGAGAAATAAGAGCTGATCCCGCGCCCGGCGGTGTGCTAAAGTTAGTTGAAATTTAGTGGTGGCTCCACTATGGGTAGTCAGATTTGAAAGGGGGAAAATCAAACAACCAAAGAAGAGCCACCATGAGAAAATTACTACGAATTATGGGAAAGGAAACTAAAAACTACTGAAAACTCTATCTGGGAACCTTTATTTTTCGGACGCAAATTATTCAAAAAGATTCTTTACCATCCAATCTTCCATTTCGAGAATCTCCATGCTGAATAACCCTCTCAGGTTCTCAAAAATCCGTTCATACGCCGCCAATCGACTTTCCAGTTCGCCTATGTGTTCGGCTAATTGTTGGGCAACATAAAATCCGGTTTGTTCGGATTCACTCTGTTTCCCTTTGGGGACCCGTAGAACCGGTAACTTAACTTTTATTCCTTTGTGTGCTTTCTTGCGAACACTTGAGACCTTAATTTTCTTCTTCGGTGCTTTAGCCCTTTTCTTCCGAGCTTTTTTAGGAAGAAGAGGGGCTTGTTTCTCGACTACCGGAGTTAAATCCTTTTCTTCAAAATGGACCTTTTTAGTATCACGGGAAAGACACTTATCCAATACCTGCAGGGTAATTGCTTTAACAATGGGAAAGGACTCAACCTTAACCCCCTTGCCCTTTTTCCCTGAAATATACCCATTTTCTAAAAGATTACCTTTCAGGGTGGTGGTATACCGTTTCAAGGTTATGCCGGAATATTGGTCTTTGAACTTCTTTTCCAACAGCTTTCCCAGTTCTTTATAGTTAATCTCTGTTTTTCCTTTAAGGTATTTCAGCCAAGCTTGCAGGTATTGTTTCAGGTTGCTTTTCTTCATGCTCTTTCCTTTCTAAATTACCGTCACATGTAAATTTCCAATGGTTTTGGTAAATCATACAGAAAGAATGTATAAATGTCAAAAACAAATGAAAAAACTAAAGATTCCAAAAAGGCAGCATTTAATCTGTGAATCCTCGAACCCTGTTATCGTGTTAGATATCCAGGATTAGGTTGGATGGGAGGGAGTGGAAGGGATAAGTAATAAAAGAAGACCGGGAGAAGAGAAGAAAGGGGTAATGGGATTTTTCATTATGTCCTTCCAAATAAGGGAAAGAATAGCCCTGGATGGTTATTATTTGCAAGGGGTATGAGAACACCCGGCAACTCCACAATCGGTTTACTTGGACCGGTCTATAAGTTCAAGGCATCTGCCTATACATAGTTATCTCTGAGAATTGGTGACCACTGTTTTTTAATGGTGCGGGGATGATTTTTGTTAACCATCGACTTTGTGGTTCGAATCCGGATTGGCCCCCCAAGCAAGTTAAAAGGTAGAACCTTCCGAGCCGTCTTTGAACTTCCCGCGGTCAAGAAAGTCAAATCACCAAACCATAAAACCTCAAAGCTCTATCGCAACCCGGTCTTCCTTGCCCAGTCAAGGCCAATCCTGTTTCTACCTCTTCAGGAGTGTTACCTATTACTAAAAAAGCTGCGAAATTAATTTATAGTCCTCCCGGTAAATAAGATTATTAATATTGAAAAAGCTGTGACTGGCGGGTCAGAATTTGACCCTGCCAGACCTACCGGGATTAAAATGGATTGTCGATTTTTGTACAGAACAAGCAGATCTTCAATTAGCAATGGAAAAATTTGGAATTTAAGGTTGTTGACTGTATGGTGTGTAACATCAGATATTAATGGCCCAAGGTACCAGGCACCGTGAATTCAAGGCAGGGTCATTTGGCTCTGCCTTTTTTTTATGCACATTACGAATAAGCGTCAATCCGAAGTTGCTCAAAGGGAAAATATGAAAATATTCAAAGCATTGAAAGCAATTTTGGATTGACGCATGAAGAACGGAGCCGCTGAGGAAGGATCACAATATCTTATAGGGTTTCAATATGCCTATGGGGTTTCAATCGGGGCATTCCCCATAAAATTCTTTATTATCTGAATAGCATAACAAGCAGGATTGTCAAGCATAAATTGGCAAACCAAGGACCACCGCGCAGCGGTTTAGTTCTTCCAACGGTAATCGCTAATTCAAGTACATACCTCAGCTGAGCATTAGTAGGTGTAAGAGGTTATTCGGGTGAAGAAGGCAATTTTTCAAGGAAATTTAAGTAGTTCTTCCTGTACTCCTCTAATCTTCATTTTGAATAAAACGGAGGAGTTCAAACGTTATTCAATGAAAAGGTGTTTCATATTTATTGACTTTTTCCTTTATAACGGGTAGGAAATTTAAACCAAATTAACGAAGTTTTCTCTTGGCCTTTACCAAAGGAGAGTCAACGGAATGAATTATCCCCGTTTCTAATAAGAGAGGTGAGATTTTTTATTGTGAATGCATCAACTGGAGATTTTTATAATGAACGAGATTGAAAATCATAAACGCAGAGAAATTCTATATCATTAGTTCAAATGGAAAGGTCCGTAAACCAAGCCGCAGGAAGCCTCGATACCGGTTCACTTTCCCCGAATCAAGGTTTAGGAAACAACGCTACAAGTGCTTCAAAGCCCGATGGCATCTTTAGCACCGTTAGGCATATTTTAATTGGCAGGCCTCGCAACCCTATGGATCCCTCGGTGTTCCACAAAATTTCCCTCATGGCTTTTTTTGCCTGGGTGGGACTTGGGGCCGACGGGCTTTCCTCTTCCTGCTATGGCCCTGACGAAGCCTTCCGTACCATGTTGGGCCATGAATACCTGGCCCTGTACCTGGCGCTCATGATGGCGCTTACCGTGGGCATCATCTCCTTTGCCTACAGCCTCCTTATTGAACATTTTCCGACTGGTGGTGGCGGCTATGTTGTGGCCACAAAGCTCCTGGGTCCGAAATTCGGGGTAGTCTCCGGATCGGCCCTGGTAATCGACTACGTGCTGACAATCGCTATTTCCATCGCTTCGGGCGTTGACGCCATTTTCAGTTTCCTGCCACTTGCCTGGCAGGCTTTGAAGGTGCCCACAGATCTGGCAGCCCTCGCCATTCTGGTCTTGCTCAACCTAAGGGGGGTGAAAGAATCAATCAAGGTCCTGCTTCCGATTTTTCTCGTCTTTGTCGGTACCCACTTTCTCCTTATCGCCTATGGAATCGGTGCCCATTCATCAGCTATTCCCTCGGTGTTTCATATGGTCCACGTCCGCACGAGTACCGATCTTAATATGCTCGGTTTCCTTCCCCTCCTTTTTATCTTCCTCCGGGCCTTTTCTCTCGGAGGCGGCACCTATACTGGCATTGAAGCAGTCTCGAACGGTCTGCAAATCTTGCGGGAACCTCGGGTGGCAACGGGAAAGCGTACCATGCTGTACATGGCCAGCTCCTTGGCCTTCACCGCAGGCGGGATCCTCTTGTGCTACCTCCTCTGGCGGGCCTGGCCAGAACCAGGTAAGACCATGAACGCCGTCCTTCTGGAGAGGGTATATTCCTCCTGGACGATTGGACAGTGGCACGTGGGCGCCTGGTTGGTAGTCGTTAGCCTGCTTTCTGAGGGCGCTTTGCTCTTTGTGGCTGCCCAGACGGGTTTCATCGATGGCCCCCGTGTGCTTTCCAACATGGCCTTGGACCACTGGATGCCCCATCGATTTACGAACCTCTCGGAGCGTCTGGTGACGAAAAACGGCATTGCTATTATGGGCTTTTTTGCTGCCGCCTTGCTTATCTACACCCGGGGAGCTGTTTCCTTCCTCGTGGTGCTTTACTCGATCAACGTTTTTCTGACATTTAGTCTCACTGAAATGGGTATGTCCCGCTTCTGGATCACCGAGGGTCGTACCCACCATAAACACTGGTTTCGAAACCTGTTGGTACACCTCACCGGCCTTACGCTTTGTCTCACTATCCTTATTATCATCACAATTGAAAAGTTCTCTGAAGGAGGCTGGCTTACACTCGTGGTCACAATAGCGACGATCGGCCTGTGTTTTATGATTAAGAAACACTATTCCGGAATCAGTGATGAGATCCATAAGCTCGACTCGATCCTTTGTGAATTGCCTGCTGATGGACAACCCAAGGGCGGGTCGAGAATAGACCCGACCAAGCCTGTGGCGGCCCTTTTAGTCTCGGGATATAGTGGGCTGGGTATGCACTCGCTGCTTGCGGTTCACCGCCTCTTTCCCGGCTGGTACAAGAATATGCTGTTCCTTTCGGTCGGTGCTGTGGATTCCGGACATTTCAAGGGAGTGTCCGACGTGCAGGCCCTAAAGCAAAGCACGGAGGAGAACCTGAAACAGTATGTGGCGTGCGCTCAAGGTATGGGCTTAAATGCTGACTACCGGTATAGTATCGGTACAGAAATACTAATAGAGGCTGAGCAAATTTGTATTCAAGTAGCTGCCGAGTTTCCGCACGTTACTTTCTATCTCGGCAATCTGATTTTCAAAAAAGAGAACCTGTATTATCATCTTCTGCACAACGATACGGCCTATGCAATTGAGCGGCGACTTCAGTTCTTGGGCCTTCAGACCGTTGTGCTGCCTATCCGCATGAACATATAATAAGTGACGATTACCAGTGAGTATCCAAACAACAAATATCAGGGCGGCTACGGCCAAAAAAGGAGCGATGACGCCTCAAGTTCAAGGCTGGGGTAGTCCCGCCTTTTTTCGCATATTTCCTTTGGTAAGTGTGCCACGAAGCTGCACAAGAGATGAGGGAAGGCCCCTCGAAGCCGGCTTACAGGAGCAGGCTTCAAACCACCTTAAGTTGCATTGGTAAAGAGCCAGTGTGACGAGCGTTAAGGAAAAGGCAGGGCAACGACTCTGTCAGGTAAGGATCAGGGAGGCGAGCGCAAGCGAACTACTTCTGAGGTGTCGAAATGAATGGATGATGTCAAAACTGGAGGGCTTACCAATCTCCAGGACAAGTTCAAGGGTGACCTGCTTACTGCTTGAGCGACATCCGGCATAAAGGTAGCGCGAACCTGATCCAGGCTCTTGAGTGGAACGTGGGAACCTGTCGTCCCGATGATAAGGGAGAAATTCAAGTGGAGGAAACCACGAGAATGAGAGTACCGATGCGGGGCACAGGGGCGGAGCAGCCTGTAGTAGGGAGGAAGGTTCTGTAATGGAACTGGACCAAAGGGGCTGCGTTGTCTGGCTTTATTCTCAGGTCAACCAGAAATGGGAGGAGCCTGGTGGATAAAGCAAAGCCATTTTGTATTTCAAAATGGGAGGTCTGGGAGGCCTATAAACGGGTTAAGGTGAACCAAGGAGCGGCTGGAGTAGATGGGCAATCCATTGCAGAGTTTGAAGTGGGATTGAAAGACAACCTTTTCAAGATCTGGAATCGGATTTCCTCGGGCAGCTATTTTCCACCTCCTGTACGCCGGGTTGATATACCAAAGGATAATGGGGGGACGCGGCCGTTAGGTATTCCAACGGTGGCAGACCGCATTGCCCAGACGGTAGTCAAACGACACCTGGAACCGATTTTGGAAGAAAAGTTCCATCCGGACTCGTATGGGTATCGGCCAAAGAAGTCTGCGATTGAGGCCATAGGGGTTGCACGTCAACGGTGTTGGCGATACGACTGGGTTCTTGACCTCGACATCAAGGGTTTCTTTGACAATATCGACCATGGTCTTTTGATGCGGGCGGTAAGGAAACATACCGATTGCAAATGGGTTCTTCTCGGCATCGAAAGGTGGCTGAAGGCCCCGGTGCAATTGGAAGATGGCAGCCTGATTTATCGGGACAAGGGGACGCCGCAAGGAGGAGTGATTAGTCCCTTGCTGGCGAATCTCTTTTTGCATTATACGTTCGATATGTGGATGAAGAGGCAGAATCCTCGGATTCCTTTCGAGCGTTATGCCGATGATGTGATTTGCCACTGTCGGAGCAAAGACAAAGCAGAAGGGCTTCGGAAGTCGATTGAAGGGCGATTGGCGGAATGTAGATTGGAGTTAAACTCACAGAAGACGAAGATAGTCTACTGTAAGGATGACGATCGGCGAGGAAATTATCCTGAGCAGAAATTTGATTTCCTGGGCTATACCTTTCGGCCTCGGGAAGCGAAAAACCCCCAGGGTGTATTTTTCGTAGGATTCAATCCTGCAATCAGCAACAAAGCCAAGAAATCGATATGCGATGCCATGAGGCAATGGAGATTGCACCGGCGCACGGACAAATCACTGGACGAACTGGCTCATAGGATCAACCCCGTTTTAAGGGGATGGATCAACTACTATGGACGTTACCGCAGGTCGGCCCTTTACCGGGTCTTTCAACACCTGAACAATATTTTTGTGCGGTGGGCATCCCGAAAATACAAAAGATTGAGAGGGTATAACCATAGGGCGCGTCAATGGTTGCAAGACGTAATGAATAGGCAACCAGGACTTTTTGCCCATTGGCAGCTTTCTCAGGTTAAGGCTGGGCAATAGGAGCTGGATGACGGGAGACTGTCACGTCCAGTTCTCGGAGAGGTGCGCCGTGAGGCGCACAGAGTCTGGTGACTTGAGATAGTCACTCTGGCAAAGTTTAGCCAACAGCCAGGAACCGAGTTTTGCGCAGTGGGCGGACTATCTATACAAGATGGGAACAAGCACTGTGAAGCGTAAACAGGGAGGCAATAGGCCGTAACGCAAGTGAAAGGATATGTAGCCCCGAAATCGAACGGTGTGTGGTAGCCAACCCGGTCTCTCAACGGGGAAGGCAGTATTACAGTTACCGATATAGGCAAGGTAGCTATGATGCCACCGGGGTCCAGCACCTGCGGCATGTTGACAAGAGATTTTGTGTGAACACGGGAGACCCGGCAAGTTCAGCAAGTAAGCTGTAGAACTAGACAAGCCCTTGAAGCAAGGATGGTTCGATGATTTGCCGGGAGTCGGACTAACTGATAGTACTCTGAGGCAGGGAAAGCCTGCTACATGGGGAAGCGGTTAGCGGCAGTTGAGCCTTTTGAGGGAAACATGGGCTCCATGCAAAGGGAGGATTCGGCCCTTTATTCAAAGAAAGGAACAAGCCAGCCATGCAAACAGGACTTGAGAGGATAGCAGATTACGGTCTTCGAGGTTGTACATTCCTTTTGTAAGGATGCAACCCCTCGCCGTACTGTGAATCAACTGCTGAAGAGGCTCGTGCGGGAAATCTGCAGGCGGGCTTCTGTGAGGGCTGCGCACTGTAAGGTGCGCGGCTACTCGACCGCAGGGGTGAGATTCCCTTGCGCCACTCAACTCAACAAACTTTTAGCGCTTTAATTCTGTGGACTTGTAGGGTATGCCGTGTAAAACGTATAACTTGTCGGTTAAAGTCCGACCGTGGGAATTCGGTAGCTTCGCCCACGTAGCTTGAGGGAGGTGTAAAGGGTAACCTGAAGCACTAAGTTTCCCGACAAAAGCTCCTTAAGGGAGTTGAGCAAGCCTGCGGGTTGCAGCGCAAGCGAACCTGGATGTAGCCTCGAAAGTGATAATGGAGTTGTTGACCCTTTCCTACAGTGGGGAAGACCGGTGCATCTATCCTAACGATAACTACCATAACCGATAGATGGGCTTCCGGGGTAACAGGGGTGACACGCAGGGGCAGCCTGTTGATCGAATGAGCCGCCCAGCGTCCAGAATCACGCCTATAGCCTTGATAGAGTAAATTTCGTCAGCCTACACTGAATAGATCGGTCAGGGGCCAAACCTTGACATGAATTAGGTTTATCTGTGGCTTAAATCAAGCTTTTTGCTCTGATGTTTATTTTTTCCCTTTTTCCGATCCTCCAGACAAGCCACCCATCTTGCCCAAATCGATGAAGGGGATGGCTCCTCCAGAGACTTGAGGTAAAATTCCATTCCATTTCTCGATACCCTTGTACTGAACAAGGATCGGGCTGATCGATCGTGATAGGGCGTCATTGGCTTTGGCCTGCCCCTGGGCCACCACTTGAATGGATTCAGCCTCTCCTTTTGCGGTAGCAACTTTTTGCTGAGCTTCAATCTCGCGTTGGGCCAAAACCTGTTTCTGCGTTTCCACCTGTTGCTGGGCTACTTGCTTGGCCTCGATGGCCCCTTCATATTCAGGAGAGAATCGGATGTTGGCAAAGTAGATATCATCGACGATGATGTGATACCTCGATAGGTTATCTCCCAATTTTCTCATCGCCCGCTTCCGGATCTCCTCCCTTTTGGGAAGAATCTCCCCGATCGGGTAGGTCGGCACAACCTCCTTGACAAAATCGTTGAAAGCCGGGTCGATTACTTTGTCAGCAAAATCGAGCCCCACTTTCTGGTAAAGATCATTGACATAAGCCGGATCAATATGGAAGTTCATCATTCCCGTCATTTTCACCATCTGGTATTCTTTTGATGAGGCATCGATCTCTCTGAACGGATGGGGTTGAATCTTGACATCTACCTTGAGGACTCTTTCGGCAATGGGCACCTTGAAGTTGAGCCCCTCACCCATGATTCTCTTCTCTACACTTCCCCACCAGAGGACAACCCCCCTGTTGCCTGCCGGGATGATGACAAAGGTGCCCCAAAGAACGATAAGGATAATGATGAGTAAAATGAGCATTCCAACGATTCGTGGATTCAGTTTTTTGTATTCAAAGGGCACTATCGACCTTTCTGCCATAATTAACCTCCTTCTCTCGATTACCGCTTCTGTCAATATAGGTGCGTTAACATCCAGTTGAATAGACTCAATACGTGCGTCGCAGTACCTCGCCTATTTATGATCACAACTGATGTCAAGGGCGGGGCCTAAAATAATAAAGCCCAATAATCATTTTTGTAGCTTACGAACATTGGCAGCAGCTGGACCCTTAGCGCCTTGGACAACATCGAAACTGACGCGATCACCCTCGGCCAATGATTTATAACCTTCTCCTTGTATCGAGGTATGATGTACGAATAGGTCCTTGCCACCCTCCTGCTCGATAAAACCAAATCCCTTTGAATCATTGAACCACTTAACTTTTCCTTCTGGCATCGTTAACTCTCCTTTGTATTAGGTTTCTCCGTAGAGATATTTATAATGTCGGGGCAAGTATGAATAATTCTTTCCGGAAATGCAAGATTATTCCCTGTTCACTATAAGGTACTGATTGCCATCTGATCAGGTTATCATGGCTTTGCCGGATTGTTGATTACAGGAAAAAGCCCTCAAGTTTCCTTGAACATGACTTACCTCACCGAATTCATCGAGTATTTTTATCAATCTTCCTCGGGAACTGGATTGAAAGCGATTGATCACGGGCTGAAAGTTAGCAAAAGGTAGGCATAACCCGTCGGGGATCGACGTTCGGTAAAACCGCGCGCTAATACCCGGTTGGCGTTGATACCATTGTTAGGCTATCTCCCTCGAATCAATTGATTTCAAAAAAGCCGATCATCATTCTCATTCATGAGTCCCTTACAGAATTGTGCCTATTGCCCGAGTAATACTTAAAGTCCGCATATGTCTTGCGATTCAACTGGATATTCCTTCTGTATGAAAGGTTGCCCACGAGACTGATCCACGGCTTGCGGCGTCGCCACAAGTTACTCCACACCCTGAGCAGGATGCGCGGCATGGAGTAGAAACCCCGGTCGCAGGTAATCTTTTCCTGAATCACACCGGCAAGAGACAAATGCCTATACCGGGCAACCGGGAATGTCAGCGTGTAATATTTCCAGTCTTCCGGGAACCTATTAAGGGCGATGCGGTCCTCCGATTTCATCTGGTCCCACAGGCGCGTGCCCGGCAAGGGCGTCAGCAATAGTGTGTTGAGATAGTCTACGCCATACCGGCTGGCCACCTCGGCGATACGTTCGCCGATGCCCTGTTCGTCTATGTCCAGACCGATGATAAAGGAACCTACGACCAGTATCTTGTGCCGCTGTATGCGCTGTACGGAGGTGCGGAAGTCCCGGCCCTTCAGCAGGTTGAATTTTTTGCCGATTTCCCGAAGCCCTTCCGGTGATAAGGACTCAAAGCCGATAAAGACGCCTCTGCACCCGGCCTTCGCGGCCAACGACAGGAGTTCTTCGTCATCGGCGAAGTTAATGGTGGCTTGGGCAACCCATTCCTTTCGAATGTTCGCCTGTGCCATGGCGCGGAACAGGTCCTTGGCGCGGGCGATATGTTCAGGAAGTATGCCGATGAGATTGTCGTCCACCACCAGAACATGTTTCTCGCGGATCAACTGGAATTCCCGGACGATATCCGGAATGGGTCGCAGCCTGTAGTGGGCACCGTTAAAGGCTGTCACGCTACAAAAGGTGCAGTTCAGTGGGCAGCCCCGTGTGGTCTGAATAGCTCCTAAGGCATATCCCGTATTAAGCAAATCATGGCGGGCCAGGGGGACATCGTCGATCTCGGCGAGCCCTCCGTCATACCGGCGCTTCAGACTCCCATGCCGGGCATCCTCCAGGACCTCAGGCCAGATGCTCTCAGCTTCCCCCGTGACAACCGAGTCCACACGCTCCATGACCTCCTCTAAGCACATGGTTGCGTGAATACCGCCCATGACGATAGGCACGCCCAGACTCCGGAAGTAAGCGGCCACTTCATAGGCGCGGGTCGCCTGGGAAGTGAAAGCGGTAATGCCCACCAGGTCTGGCCGCGGCATGGTTGAATAGTCCGGCGCACCGAGGTTCTCGTCCACAATCGAGATTTCCCACTCCGGCGGGGTCAGCCCCGCGAGAACCATAAGGCCGAGGGGTTTCCACACACGGTAACGGTTCCAGCGGCTCTCCTTGACTTTGGTGATGGCGACCAGCGGGTTTGAAGGATTAATCAGATATAGTCGCATAGCGCGTATTCAGTCCTGGTCATGGAGGAGCTTGTCTCCTACTTTATGGACAATCTTACCTTTCATCGATTTTGGTTTGAATCTATACTATTTTCAACTTTTTAGAAACGAAGATTACAGAAAGAAAGCTACACGGCCATGGATCCCCCAACTTTTTGTTTTATCTTGGTTAAGAAAGGACCCATTCCGGGTCATCAATCCACCTTCTGCCTTGCTGCTAATCTTTGCCGCAACAGCGTATATCTCTTCTCTGTCTTGTTGTTTCTGACGGCAATGGCCAAGGCCTTTTTTGTTCCTACTAATACCACCAACTTTTTCCCCCTGGTTACCCCGGTATAAAGGAGATTCCTCTGAAGCAGAATATAGTGCTGAATGAGAATGGGAATGACCACTGCCGGATATTCTGATCCTTGGGACTTATGGATAGATACGGCGTAGGCGTGGACCAATTCATCCAGATCGCTATAGCCATAGATAATTTTGCGATCATCGACGGTCACGGTTACTTCCTGGGCCTCTTCATCGATTTGGGTGATCCTTCCAATGTCTCCGTTATAGACCTCTTTATCATAGTTATTGACAATCTGCATGACCCTATCGTTGACCTTGAAGGTTCTACCCCCGCGTTGTATGCCATCCTCCCTGGGGTTAAGGGCCTTCTGAAGCTCTATATTCAGGTTTCCAGCCCCGACTATCCCCCGGTGCATGGGGGTGAGAACCTGTATCTCAGTGCCATGCTTAAGGCCAAATCTTTGCGGTATCCGGTCTTTGACCAGACTGATGATCAACTCAAGAACCTTTTCGGGATCTTCCTGTTCGATAAAATAGAAATCCTCCAGTTTATCCTGGTTGGACTTCAGGTTTGGGATAAGGCCTTGATTGATCTTATGAGCATTGACGATGATCGAGCTTTCCTGGGCCTGGCGAAATATTTCATTCAACTCGACCACCGGGGCCACCCCTGAATCAATGATGTCCCTTAGAACGTTCCCGGCCCCGACAGATGGAAGCTGGTTCACATCTCCAACCAGGATAAAGGTGGCGGTCAGGGGAATGGCCTTTAATAAATGATGCATGAGCAGGGTATCGATCATGGAGGCTTCATCGATGATCAGAAGCTGACAATCCAGGGGTTTTTCATCGTTCTTGTCAAATGCCCTTTTCCGCATATTGTATTCCAGGAGCCGGTGAATGGTCTTAGCTTCGTGGCCAGTGGCTTCGCTCATGCGTTTGGCTGCCCTTCCGGTGGGAGCCGCCAGCATGATCTTAGTCTTGAGAGCCGAGTATATCTTAAGAATGGCATTGATGATGGTCGTCTTGCCGGTTCCCGGTCCACCGGTAATTATCATGACTTTATTCCCAGCGGCTGACTGGACGGCTTCGATCTGTTTTTCGGCCAGGGTGATGGAGAGCTTGTCCTGAACCCACTGGATGGCCTTGGCTGAGTCGATTTCTCTGGTTGACTGGGGTGTGGCCAGGAGTCTCTTGAGCCGGGCGGCCAGGTTGGTCTCGGCTATATGATAACCAATCAGGTAAACCGCCTTATTGTTCTCCTGGAAGGCATCCAGATCCTGGTTAAGGTCCTCAATGACGATTTCCTTGTCTGTCACCAGGGTTCCCAAAGCCTTGACAATAACCTCCCGGTCAATGTCAAGGACCTCCTTGCACTTCACAATCAGGGGTTCATAAGGATAGTAGACATGACCTTCATCGGTCATTTCGTGGAGTATGTAGAGAATACCGGCCCCGGCCCGCAAGTCTGAATCTTTGGCAAACCCAAGTTTTTCGGCTATCTTGTCAGCGGTGATGAATCCTATCCCGAAAATATCGGTGGCCAGCCGATAGGGGTTCTCCTGGACGATCTTAATGGCTTCATTACCATACTGTTTGAATATTTTGGCCGCATATCCGGAACTGACACCATGGGATTGGAGGAAGATCATTACCGCCCGGATCTCTTTCTGCTCTTCCCAGGCATGTTTGATCATCCCAATCCGTTTTTTCCCGATCCCTTCAACCTCAGCCAGTTTATCGATTTCCAGTTCAATGATATTCAAGGTCTCTTCCTTGAACATCTTGACGATCCGCTTGGCCATGACCGGGCCGATTCCCTTAACCAGACCTGAACCCAGATATTTTTCGATGCCGTATACAGTGGCCGGGGTGGTGGTCTGGCAGAAGACAATCTTGAATTGTTCGCCGAATTTGGGGTGATTGCCCCACTCCCCCTTCATCTTGATGACTTCACCGGGGGTGGGGTTGATGATATTGCCAATAATCGTTACCAGGTCCCGTCGCCCATAGACCTTCACCTTGGCAACGGTATACCCGTTTTCATCGTTCGTATAGGTTACTCGTTCAATTTGGCCCTGGAGGTCGGTGAGGTTATTTGTAGGCATTTGTTCTGGATGCTTGGAGATGATCCAAAATAGCCTTGAAAAGGGAAGTGCTATGCCCAAGCTGGATATATGCTTCCTCTTTGGTCAGGGGGCGGTTCTCTGCCTCAAGCTGATAGCCTAATTTCATCGATAGGTTGGCTATTCGTGCTATTTCCTTGATCAGATCGTCTTCAGACTGGATCCTTATGGGATAGATCCTGATCCGCTCCAGGTTGTCCAGGACTTCACTATCTACGGCTCCATCCATGGATGAATGGTACTGCCGGTTGAAAGAATCGAAGAGGGTATTATGGAGCGGCATGGATAGGTCGCCAACGTAATGAACACAGTAGGAGAGATAATAGACGGCGTATTTACCGGCAGCTTTGGCGGATTTATAGTCTCGTAGTGAGGCGACAATGGCCCCGTAAAGGTGCCCTTTCTCATCGTTTGGATCATCGTACCTTGCTACCTGGTCTAAAACCATCTGAGGGGTAATAACCGAACCAGGCGGATTATTGGAGTAATGGTTACGGGCTTCCTTATTTCCTGCCTTGATTTTAGCGATGTCAGGTCCAACGGCATTGTACCATTGGGGATACCCGGCCGCCTTGGCAATGGCTAAGTGGGTGTTATCGTACCAGGCCTGGGAAAGACCGGGAAGACTGAGGAAGAGAGAAACGGATAAGACGATTGTTCTAAGGATTCTATTTTTTACAGTCATGGGCTTAGTCCTGGAGGTCATCGGCCTACTTCACCTTAATCTGAGAGGGATCCTTCACTATGATCTCGGGGCTTCCCTTGTAGCTTTGAATTACCCCGGAAACACATATTTCTTTCCCGGAAAGGGTTTCAGGTGGCTTTTCAAACTTGCCCCGGTCCGATCCCCAAATGAACACCGTAAAAACCTGATTGGGATAGGGCTTATTGAGGTTTAAAAAGGTGGGCTGCCCCTTGCTGCGGGCAGCATAATGGGCACTGGCCACGGTGCCGCATACTGTCTTCTGCTGCCCGATGAATTTGGCGGCATCTTCAGGGGTGACGGTCTCCTGGGCGAGAGCAGAGGTCGCGAATACGAGAATAAGGATGGATAACATGAGGATTTTGGATTTAAGATTCATTTTTCTCCTCCTTCTCAAACAATCAAGCCGATCACTTTGGGGAATAAGACATCCCCTGATCCTATGCCATAATGGCCTTCAGAAACCCTCCTCGGCATTGAGCCTGATTTGAGGTCACTCAGGCTGTGGACCATCATAGCCTTCAATGATAACGATATCTCCGGTTGACACCGGTTGCCTAAGTTTAATTGCCTCTTGGTATTCGGGCGAGTTATAACAATCGAGTGCTGCTTGGTAGGAGGGGAACTCGATCACGACATTTCGAGAGCGAGCCGTACCCTCCGGGTTTTTAAAACGACCGCCCCGCACCAAGAAGTGGGCGCCGAATTTCCTGAACGGCTCGGCATTGGCCGCAACGTAGTCCTTGTACTTCTCTGGGTCAGTGACATCGACCCTTCCGATCCAGTAACCTTTTGCCATCTGACTCTCCTTTCACTGAGGGAATAGGAATTGAGGATAATTTTCATCGTAGTTGTTCCTATTTTTCTTCTTTACGGGTGCTGATCCCGAGCACCGAATAAAGCGGTCAAAGACCGGTGAAAGCCGTTATTAGGCTTAACCCAGCAACAACGAATATGACCACTCGCCATCCAGTGCTCATTGAAAAAAATATTCCTCCAAGGATTAGGATGAGTCCAATGATAATTCTTATTCCTTTGTCGATTCCACCAACGGTCTTTTTCATTTTAAATTACCCCCATTAAAGTGTTTAATTTAATTCCGAACCACCACTCCTTTTAATCCCCGTCAAGATCCGGAAATACTCCAGAACACCCTCCAAGTATTCCTCCGGGACCGCATTGAGAAGGATAAATGCCTCTTCCCTCTTATCCTTGACCCCAATCAACCTCTGCCTGGTTACCCGAAATAATTTTAGAAACAATTATGCCCATTCTTGCTGTAATATCAATGCAGGGAGGACGAAGAATTTCGATCTCCCAACCCGTTAAGCTTCCTCAGATACCGGACTACTTCGGGAAGACAATTCTCCGGGATCGCGGTCAGCAATACGAAGGCCTCCTCCCTTTTATCTTTGACTCCGATTAAAGCCTCCCTTAACGATACTATCTGTTTCCTTTTAGGTTCCATTGGCCATATCACCTTCCTCTTTCACTTAAAAGCACTCCATTCGTCATGCCAAATGAATTCCTTCAATTGAATCCTTCCTGAGATTATTCATGATTGACTTTGAGCCATTTCAGGGGTCAGAATCCAACGGATCGCCCATTTCTTATTCTCTTTTTGCTCCAGGCAATTTATAGCCCCATAACGAAATAGTACGGGACGGATATCCTCATCTCCGGTAATCAAATAGGAAGCCAGTTTATCCATATAGGGGAGGTGTCCAATAAGCATCAATTCGGCGTCAATTTGGTTTAATTTATCTGCCCAGAGGTGAACATCATCCATTGGATTCAGACCCTGGGCGGCTTCAACCGGTTTGTCCAGGGCTCCTCCAATAATCTCAGCCGTCTGTTCGGCCCTCAGCTTTCCACTGTGATAAATTTTGGAAGGATTTAGGGCCATTTTTTGAGCTATGTAAGCCATTATTCTGATTTCATTTTCTCCCTTTGGGGTTAAACCCCGCTTGGGATCTTCAGCCTCTGTCTTAGCTTCTCCATGCTGAACCAAATAAAGTTTCATGACTTCTCCCCATGTATCTTCCTTAGTGGACTTCTCGAATTAAATCCTTGGCAAACTGGACGATTGCCTCTGTAAAAGGGTCCGTATCAGAACCATCATTCTTTTTAATAAAATTCTTGACCTTCTCTTTCTCTTCATCGGTGGGTTCTAAATAATCGGGCGGGACCTTAGGGATACGTCCAGGTTTTGGCCAGGGGAAGTTAAGGATGGTGTTCTTGTCTGGATCCGGATGCCATCGCCGATAGACCCTTAAGGCCTGCTCTAATTCCTCCTCATCTTTTGGAAACCAGGGCCGTTTCTTATCCGAACAAGCCGCGGCGTTGTTGATTTCATCAACCAGATAAAGGAAGGCTTCCCGGTATTCGTCGTCGAGTAAGGGTATTTCAAACATGGTTTTATTGGTTCATAATTTAATGAAGTCACCTAACCTCCGGCAGAGCCGGAGGCTTGAAAATGTGAACCGCTCAAAGCGGATTATTTATTTACCACCTGAAGGTGGTTCCTCTTCATCAAACAATTGGAGTTGATCGAGACGTTGTTCTTCCTTTTTCTGGTTCTTTATATATTGTCGGGTTTCATCTTCATCCTTACCTACGGTCGAAACGAAATATCCTCGGGCCCAAAAATTTTGACCGGTGAAATTCTTTCTTCGCCCCAGATAGGCTCGGGCTATATAAATGGCGCTCTTGCCCTTGAGAAACCCAACTACTTGTGATACGGCGTACTTCGGAGGTATCGAGATCAAAATGTGGACATGGTCCGGTTGTAAATGCCCTTCGATAATCGTACACTCCTTCTGGGATGCTAACTCCCTGAATAGTGATCCCAAAAATTTCCGTATCTGTCCATATAGTTTCTTTTTCCGATATTTCGGAATCCAAACAATATGGTATTTACATTCCCACTTGGTATGGGTTAGACTTTGTAAGTGTTCCATTGAAAGCCTCCTATTCTGTAAACTTTGAGCGGTTCACAGGTTGGAGGCTTTCTCGTTCTCCCGGATTTGTCAAACTCTGGGAGTCCCCGGCAGAGCCGGGGGTTTACCTAAAAGAAATTAATCGTTTAAATTTAAAACCTTTCTTAGAAAATCGACCGCTTGGTCATAAATCCCCTGAACCTCGCTTTCCTTTGGCCCTGTCACATTAAGAATTTTTATGTTGTTTTTCTCCCCCCACTCCCAGACAATAGAGGGATCTATTTTGTTGTATAAGTCAATTATCAGGTGAGGTTTTTACATTCAATGGCTAACCATACTGTTAAGGAAGGTCCCCCCTCTACTGGTCCCTTTGTTAAAATAAGGGTTCCATCAGCTTCCCTTAGATTCTTCTCTGTCCTGAGTGGGTAATTTGGGGATCTCGTTTCTTTAAGGGGATACCTGGGGTCAATTGGGCCATCCTCAGCCTTTCGGCCCTTGGGACACCAGCACCCACAAGGAATACCCAACTCTAAAGCGACGTCTAATGCCGCCCTATCAACTCCGGTCTGGCCACCGGAGATAATTTTAGAAAATATTTGGTCCATTCTCGCTAATGACATCAAATCTGAGTATAAGGGGACAACTGAGCATCTAACCCGTTAAGCCTCCTTAAATACTTGACCACCTTCGGACGATAATTCTCAGACAATGCATTAAGCAGTATAAGTGCCTCCTCTTCGAAGGATTTGACCCCCACCAATGCTCTCTGAAGGGCTTCTATTTTTCCCTTATCATCTACCTTTCTTATTGACTCCATAGACCATCCCAATCTCCCCTATCTCTTCCTGGATTTTAAAAACCGTGATATCTGTAGGCGGCACTTGATTCAGGGATTATAGCTATCCTACAACTACGATTCAATGGATTTCCTGAATCAAATCCTCAGCAAATTAGACTATCATTTCAGTCAGAGGGTCCATCTCTTGAACTTTTTAAATAACAATCTTCAGCTTAATCAAGTCTCATTTCTTGCGGTATACGTTCAGTCCGACCTTTTCTTCCCTATCTGGAATGGATACATTCCCCTCAGTGGAAGCAATAATAATGGTCTTTCCCGAAGACGACGGACCGAACTCTTTGGAAAGATCGACTTTGATAATAAGGATGCCTTGTTCCACTGTCATTTCAACATTCTTCATAGGTTCACCTTCTCCTTACCGCTTATTTTCTTGGCGGTTCAATAACATATGAACGATTATTAATGAAATCTACACCTTCAATCATGGTATGTCAAATGTGGATACAGTAGGAGGAAGAAAGACCCATGACCATGGATCCCCAGTTCTTTCTCTTTTCTTGGTCGGAAAACGGTACATTCTGGACCATCAATCTATTTTGCCTTTAATCTTTGCTGTAAGAGGTATATCTCTTTTCTGTCTTGTTATTTCTGATGACAATGGCCGAGGCCTTTTTCGTTCCGACCTGCACTACCAACTTTTTCCCCTGGTTACCCAGTGTATAATAGCTTCAGTGCACCCCGTTTGGGCTGAAATAGAAGAGGGTATTCCAATACCAGGGAATTTAAATCTTTTATGTCTTTTCCTTTAATCCCCTGGTTACCAGTGTATAATAGCTTCAGTGCACCCATTTGGACTGAAATAGTCCTGGGTGGGGGTGTTGGTCAGGGTCAGGTTGAATGGGTAGGACGTGGAAGGGTTGATTAGGAATGAAGGAAATACCAGGAGAAGGAAGAAAGAAGGTGATGGGTTTTTTATCGAGACCTCCGCCGTTTTATGAGGTTAATGGTTTCCCCCTTTTCTTCACTATCCGTTACCTTTTCGCTTATTCCAGGGCTTAATTCCTTTTCGATAGGAAAACTCACTTTCCGGGCAGCGATTTCCCGGAGGGCTACAACCACTTCCTTGTTTTTCGATTGGACCAATGGGGCGGCGCCGGCCCGTAGTTGCTTAATCCTTTGAAATGACAAATGAATCAAGGAAAAACGGGTTGGGTACTTGCTCAAGGCAATCTTCAATAGTTACTCTGGCCACATTTGCTCCCTTTTAAAAAAGCTTCTCTTGGGTGGTCAGATACCCCCTGTTTTTTCGTGTCGCCTAACAATCCAGGAGGTATCTGATCACCTTTATTACTTAATTGTCAATTCAAGTCCATCTTCTGACATATGAAATTCGTCCATCCCTCCCATCCCACCACCCGGCGGCATAGGCGGCATGGCAGGTTCTTTTTCTTTGGGTTTCTCAGCCACCATGGCCTCGGTAGTCAACAGAAGAGAGGCCACCGAAGCGGCATTTTGTAAGGCAAAGCGGGTGACCTTGGTCGGATCGACGACCCCGGCCTTCATCAGGTCTTCATAGGTCCCGGTATCGGCATTAAATCCGAAGCTACCTTTTTCGGCTTTGACTTTTTCTACTACTACAGAGCCTTCAAATCCGGCATTATTGGCAATCTGGCGTATCGGCTCTTCCAAGGCCCTTCGGATGATATTTACCCCCAAGGCTTCCTCACCCTCGGTTTTTATACCAGTTTAAAGCGGGTAGACATCGTAAAAGGGCAATTCCGCCACCGGGTACAATACCTTCTTCCACAGCCGCGCGGGTGGCATGCAGGGCGTCTTCGACGCGGGCCTTTTTCTCCTTCATTTCGGTTTCAGTAGCCGCTCCGACATTGATTACGGCCACACCGCCGATTAGTTTGGCCAGTCGTTCCTGGAGTTTCTCCCGGTCGTAATCCGAGGTGGTTTCATCAATCTGGGCACGAATCTGTTTGACCCGACCTTCCAGGGCTGATTTCTTACCGCCGCCGTCGACGATGGTTGTATTGTCTTTGTCGAGGGTGATCCGTCTTGGCTGTTCCCATATCTTTCAGTGAGACGTTTTCCAATTTGATGCCCAAATCTTCTGAAATCATCTGTCCGCCTGTTAAAACGGCAATATCTTCCAACATGGCCTTGCGGCGATCCCCAAAGCCGGGGGCTTTGACGGCCGCACAGGAAAGGGTCCCTCGGAGCTTGTTGACCACCAGGGTGGCCAAGGCTTCTCCCTCAACCTCTTCAGCGATAATTAATAGAGGGCGGCCCATCTTGGCGATCTGCTCTAATACCGGCAGGAGGTCCTTCATATTGCTGATCTTTTTTTCATTGATCAGGATGTAGGGATCATTTAAAACCACTTCCATCTTTTCCGGATCGGTTACAAAATAGGGAGAAATATATCCTCGGTCAAACTGCATTCCTTCCACCACTTCCAAGGTCGTCTCCATACTCTTGGCCTCTTCAACAGTGATAACTCCTTCTTTACCGACCTTTTCCATGGCCTCGGCAATGATGTTCCCGATGGTGGTGTCGTTATTGGCGGAAATAGTCCCAACCTGGGCGATCTCTTTGTGATCCTTGGTGGGTTTGCTGATGCTTTTCAGTTCCTTGACCACGGCCTCAACGCCTTTTTCGATGCCTCTTTTAATGGCCATAGGGTTGCTTCCTGCGGCAACCAGCTTGGAGCCCTCACGATAAATGGCTTGGGCCAGAAGTGTTGCGGTTGTGGTCCCGTCCCCAGCCACATCGCTGGTCTTGGAAGCCACTTCTTTGACCATCTGGGCTCCCATATTTTCGAATTTGTCTTCCAGTTCGATCTCCTTGGCCACAGTTACCCCGTCCTTGGTGATAGTCGGGGAACCCCAAGATTTATCTAATATTACATTGCGGCCTTTGGGACCTAAAGTCACTTTCACTGCATTGGCCAAGGTGTCTACTCCTACCATCATAGCCTCGCGGGCCTTTGAATCATACTTGATTTCTTTTGCTGACATATTTTACTTCCTCCTTTTATTCGATCACGCCTAAGATATCGTCTTCTCGCATCATTAAAAATTCTTCGCCTTCGATTTTGATCTCGGTCCCGGAATATTTGCCAAATAAAATCTTATCCCCTACCTTCACATCCAGGGGGACTTTGGTCCCGTTCTCCAAAATCTTCCCGGCCCCTACGGCGATGACTTTACCTTCCTGGGGTTTTTCCTTGGCGGTATCCGGGATGATAATTCCGCCTTTGGTCTTTTCTTCTTCTTCAATCCTTTGAACAATTACCCGATCATGTAACGGTCTGATCTTCATAGATTCCTGCTCCCTTCTAAAATTTTCGAATTTTTTTAGCACTCGCTTTGATATAGTGCTAAGACAATATAAGTTCTATTTCTTAAATTACAAGTACAAAACTTAAATGAGGTGAAGGAAAAATTAGTAAAGGGAAAATATAGCTTAACTAACTAATAATAAAAAACAAAGCAGGATTTGTTACATATAGGAAGAACTGCTCAATTTTACATGAAAATATGATTCATTTCTAAATCAACCCGATGAGCGGCGCAAGGGCGCTTCCCTCACCCCACCTCCCAATTAGACCCAATGTAATTTATCGGCCTCAAAGCTTCCTTGAGGGTTGGGTGAAAAGAGAAAAAAGATTTTTCTCTAAAATATTTTTAAGGGCCAAAAATGAGGCATCTATACCGTGCTTGAGCGCTTGAAATGACCTAAAGAAGCCATGGAGTTAGGTCTATTCCCCCATACTGTACTATATACACAAAAAATGATGATTTTGGGGAGATCGGTTAAATTGGCCGGAGGAGACCGTCTTGGCGGGTTTTGGGGAGAGCTTTTGGGTATGGAATATTGGGCAATAATTATTGATCGTTTTTTAGTAATCCCGGCGATCTTGCTCTTTTAGACAGAATGATGATTGGTGCATAAACCTTCAAACGTGGGTGATTAGCTAGTGCAAAGGGTTGATGTTATCCAATTGAAAGAGAGAGTAAGAGTGGATTGAAACGACCTTTCGGGGTTGTCTCAATCCTTATTGGCAGTTAGGGCTTGATTGCATAATAAATAACGACATCATTTGCTATGGCTCGGCTCTGCCCAACCATGACCCCGCTCTCTCCGACTCCAATCGCGCTCGCAAGCTGTGACCGTTTCTCTTCAATCCAAGGAATGTCTGCCATGTTGGTCTTGTGCTGATAGAATGCAAAGACTTCATTTGGTCTGAGTTGGGACCAAATCGAATGTACCTCAAGGCCCCGTACATGTTTGAAGTCATACCTTCTTAATGGTTCCAAACCCGTATCAGGATCGAGGAAAATAAGCCGGAGTTCATCTTCAAATTCTGTCAGGTATTGAGTTACGGCATCATGATAGGCCTGTCGGTTGTCAAAAAAATGGTCGAAAACGTTTATCGAAATGTGTTCATGGTGGAGGGTTGTAATGTTAAGGATGTTCCTGAAGTGTGAGAGGACCTGGGACGGCAATTCCATCTCTTGGCCGCCAATATCAACCATGGAAAATATGCTGGGCCGCAGATATGCCACTTGAATAATTTGGGAAAGCCCATACTGCTCCGCCAGTCGGATGAGTACGCTCCATTTCACCAGATCGCGGTGATCAGCGTAGTACTGGTCCTTCATCTTCTATTGCTCCTTGCCCTAAGACGAGTACCTACAAATTTTGATCCAAGGACGTACTGAAAGCGAATGATTATATATAGGTTAAAATTGTTAAGACCAAAATCAGCAACGGCTGGAAAACGTGCGCCGCATTGGCTTGTTGGGTTGGTCTCTTTATCATTCTATGCCTTTTCCGCCACTAAGCCCTCGCCTTTTTTCGTCGGCATTTGCCTCTACCACGGCTTTAGCTCCCAAGCCCGTTCTTTGGGCGATCAGGTGAATGGTGTTGTTCGCTCATTCCTTCTGCTTCTTTGTAACGTGATAGCTCGGGTCAAAAGCAGCATAGATATCCCCAGCAGCATTGCCAAGTCCATCTGTGAATAACCATGCAGCCATGATGGATACTGGATTCAAGACAAACAGGAATGAATCTCGGGTATTCCAAAACGATAGAGCCAGCGAGACCGCAAATAACAATATCAAAGGAGTTCCGATGAGCTTAGCTATCATATTGCTACCTTTTTCGATCCTCCAGAATATTTCCTCCGATAGCTTTCCGTGGGCGCTTAAATGTCGGACAACAGCAATTCGCCGGGCATAGAAGCTCAAAACGATCGTTGTGTAGACAATAAGAATGGATGCAAGAAACCAGATGACGGTTGGATATTTTGTAGATGGACTGCCCAAATGGATCATGGATCCTATGGTTACGAAATCGGCAACAAGTCCGATAACGCCTGACAATAGCGCGAACCATTCGAGACCAGACATCCGATTTCCATCCTTATTCATTTACATAGCGAATAACGTAATTAACTGGTTATACGGTGTCTTTACTCTGTTCTTTGCTGGCGGGGACAAAGGAAGAGAGGGCCTCGGCAGTTATAGGCAACCTCTTATCACCTTTGAGAATATCAAGCCAGAGTTTTCGTATTTGAAGATTATCGTTTTCTGTTTCTTGATAGCCGGATGGGTAGTATGAACCAGCTTTTATTTGTACCTTATCAAAATTATATCCAAGAGCCGTTGACATCTCATATAGAAGGTCAATAAGTAATTCGTCCTTACGGGGTACCCATGCCTCTCTTGGGTATAAACGATCCTTCAGGTGGTCGATATATAAACGGCCAGCGTCAACGACGCGTCGGGCTTTATGTGGGGAGACTTGAAACTCAAGCTCAACAAGATTCAAGGCTTCTATATGCGCTGGAGCGAGTTGCGCTGAACGAGTGGCCATAAGGGTTCTAAATATATGAACCTTACGATCACGGGAGTCTTTCTTATGCCTCAAATATTCGGTAATTTGGACAGCGATAATTGGACCTGCGGCAACAGCTAAAATCATGATTATGTCAGTAACCCTGATAGTCCAATTCCATTCCATGAGATGCCTCCATCGTCATTTTCTAAGTTCAACAATTATTATATAACTTTCATAGTTTTCAGGGAATCCGATTTGAATTTCCGTCCCATAGTCTTTTAATTGCCAATATGGAGGTGAGGTTATGACCAGATGAAATCGATTTATCTGGGATTAGATTCTTTTGTCTGCTGTCGCCGTTTATTATTCTATGAATGGTTTTCAATAATTTTTCCGAGGATTAAAGTTTGCATTTTCATTATATATTATATTATCTCGATTTCAGTAATTAAAATTTCAACTTTCGATAACCCCGCCCCCGACTCTTTTTCAAATATCGCTGAATAAAAAACCCCCATCTTCTTTTTAAAAATGGGGTCTTGTCGGACTGCTTCATGGACCAACCTTTCAGGTTTTGGGTTACCATCTTTTACGAAGCTATATAAAATTTAATAAATGCCTATTGACTTAGTTCATAATGATAATGTTCGTCCCCCTCACTTGTGGTACGGAATGGACAAACGATACTTCGATCGCAGCTGGCTTGATTTTCAGAAAGACTTTCTCCCTAAAGTAAGGTTGCGCGAAGCATTTGCATGATCCAAGAAGGCTCCATGGATTCAAATCCGCCGGATTCTGACGCGCTAAAGCCTGATTTATACGCTACAGAGTTATTCCGGATTGCAAGTGATGTCGGACAAAGATCAGCCTGACGACGAGAACTAAATTCCATAAGGTCCATATCTTTTTTATGAGCTAAGTCAATAGGCATTTTTAATAATTTAAACCATAACAAACAGTTAAAGTCAATTTAAAAGAAAAAATCCTTTGTAGAAATTACGCCCTCAGTCTTTATCGGATGAAAATCTACAAAACCTAATTTTTTGAGACTTATATCCTATGGTCCTATGGAAGCCTTTAAGTTTTCATGTACCTGATAAGCTTTCTTGGCCCTGATATTGGCCGGCATGATCCGTTCCTTACTTTCAAACCTGGGATTATTGTAGGACCACCGCCCCTGCTCCACACAACTGACTGGGATGACCAGGGTTATCCCAGCCTGGACAAGGATGGTAGTGTTGACGATCCGGTTCTGCTTGGCCCCCCACCAGCTCTTCCCCGTCCAGGATCAGAACCATCTGGGAGGCTTTATTGACCAGCTGGAGTTCTGGGACCGACCCGCCGAGATCCTTCTCGGTCACTTCAACCAATCCACCAGCCAGGGCCTCATCTAAGGTCAGATACTCCAGGGGAATGGCCATGTTGGAAAGTATGGGAAAAAGGGCCAGGTTTTTATAGGCCTGCTTCCCCCCAATTTTAATCTGGTCCAGATAATTTTTTAAGATCTCCTCCATTTGGATCCCTCCTTGATTTTTATTTTTAGAGAGAGTCTATCACGGGGTTTTGTCAGATAAGGTCAAAAGGGGTGTAAAAAATTGAATGGGATGTGATTATTTATGGACTTATGATATCCTCCGAAAAAAAGATAGGGAGGGAATCCTATGGCCCGTGGGATTGCCTGCTCCCGTCACGATATCCCTCCCTTTATCAAAGAGGCTCAGGCCGACCTTTTGAAGGTTATGGCAACGGTCCCTGATCGAAAATCCCTGGAAGACAAGTTGCCTGAAATTCTGGACCACCTGGGGGATTATGTGGCTCGGCTTAAAGAGGCCGGGTGGAGACCCAGGGACCGATCGTCTCCCACCGTGCAAAGAATACAAACCAGAACGAAACGGGTCATACAAAGAAGCTCCTCGCTTGGCGCATCTTTTCTGCGACATTCAACCCGTTTACGCACCGGGCAACACATCCAGAGCAGGTCGAACATAGGGCCGCCTTAGGTGCCTCATCGAAGGTGGCCTTAGCCAGCGCGTATTCTTTATAGCCTTGGGCATACATGAGAGCACGGTTGACTGTGCTGATGCCTACCCCGTTGGGGCAGGTGCTTTCGCATTGCCCACAAAGCCTGCAGTAGTAAGGATCGATGGCCTGCGCGTAGCTTCGAAGAATGCGTTCATCAGCCTTCGTCAGTTTCTTTCCCATGACAGACACCATCTGAGTGACCTGCTCGACCGTCCTTATCCCCGGAATTGCGTTGCTCACGTTCGTATCCTGGAGCACCCACTTCAGGTTGGCAGCGGCCTGCTCGGGAGTAATGGATTTGGCATCTTCCCTCGTCCTGTAACCACCCATCTGGATCTTCATGGCGATCACGCCGATGTCCGCCGCTTTCGCCCTGGCGATGGCCTCCTTCACGGACGTTTCCGTCTTGAAATTATAGGCCACAAGGACGGTATCGAAAAACTTCTCTAGGTCGTTCACCACCGCATCAATGACCTCCGCCTGGTTTGTATGGGTGGTAACGCCGAAGAAACGGACCTTTCCCTGTTCCCTGAGCTTGACGTAGGCCTCCCTCACCTCCGGTATAAATGCCCGTTGGGGACTGTCAAGACTGTGGAGTTGGATCACGTCGATATGGTCAGTCTGGAGATTCATAAGGCTCGTCTCCACGTCCTTCATGATAGCCTCCTTCGTGTTCGAGGTCGGCTGGGTTTTCGTCGCCACATATACCTTGTCGCGTATCCCCTTGAGGGCCGTCGACACGACATCTTCGCTTCTTCCGTTCAGATATCGCCGTGCCGTATCCACGTAGTTGATGCCCATATCGAGACCGAATCTTATCACCTCAGGCTCCGGTGTGAGCATGGCACCGAAGCTGAGGGTTGTGACTTTGAGCCCAGTTCGGCCTAGCGTGCGGTAGGCGAGCGTTGCAGCTGGCTCGGCCCCGAAAAGGTTGCCCACACCCATAAGACCGAAAGCTGCAGCACCGGACACCCCAATCTTCAATAAATCTCTCCTGTTTATTGAACGTTCCTCATCCATCTTCGTAACCTCCCACTGTTCATGCGTTTTTACCCAAAACTACAGTTAGTAATAATATACCTCTTGCTCACAGTAGTCAAAGGGGGTGACGAAGAAAGAGTGCCCCTCGCGGATGGTCATAAATGACCTCTTAAAAGATTGAAAACTTCCCCTATAGTTGATCAGTACAGCGCCTCTATCCGATACAGACCCTCCTCTCTGGCTTCCCGGGAGGGGAAATACCCCTTCGCCCAAACAACTATCCCCCCCTCTTTCCCCCACCCTAATCTCTCCTTATTAAGTAACCCCAAGTTCACTCATAGATCGTTGATCCTGGGGCATCCTGGGGGATTGGGTTCTGGTTTTCGTTTATGATTGAGGACTGGTTGAGGGTCCTAAAATCGGAGTGCTCTAAGTTTCGCGAACGATGGGGGTATTCCATTCGACAATATCGGACCAAGGGCCGCACAGTTAGCCGGGAACTGTTTTAAAGGGGCCGGTAGGGAATGTGACCGGCCTTGGTTACGGGTCCGGGATAATCGGGAGAGGCCCCCGTATTTTTAAAAATGCGGACAGAGTGCGGACAATTCTGGTAACTGACCAAGGAACCGGACAAAAAGAAAAGGACCTAAAACCTCTAAGTGTCTTAAGTCCTTCATTTTATAAATTTTTATTGGTGCCGGAGGTCGGAATTGAACCGACATGACCGCGATGGTCGGGGGATTTTGAGTCAATTCTCTTCTAAGGCGATTTCCCGTCAAATTTCAAGCCCTTAAATATCAATCAGTTACAAAGACCAAATTGGAATAGCTTGGGTTATCTTGGGTTATTTTCGGTTAGGACGGTTACACTTTAGCTACAGTTACACCGTTTTTCAGAACCGGAAAAAGCCACAGGTTATTCACCTTAGAAAGGTCTCCGGACCTCAATTTGACCCCAAGTATGCCGATTAAGTGTCCCGGGAACCGAATAAGACTTAACCGTCAGCCAAATTTTAGTAAAATTTAGTGAAAATTTAGGTGAATTTAGGAAGGACTTAGTAATGTCTCAAGGTAAAATAGATAAAGTTAAGTTTAATCGAATGGTTAGTCAGGTAAATCCACTCAACGTGAAATTGCAAGATTTTTGGAGTTAGTGCAGCGCTGTCAGCCAGGTCAAAAAGGAACTGAATCTCGACGTCGTCAAGAGCGTGGCCCTGGAAAATGCCCACCGGGTCGTCACCAAGAATTTAAACTCGATCGAACAACTTCAGAAAATCAACGACCACGCCAATTCATTACTTGACCGGGCCATGATGGTTGTCCGGGGAGAATCGGTAGCCGATCCCCAGGCCAGCGAGGCGCCCCAGGATATTGCCTTAAAGGCCATGAAGGAGATCCGGGGTCAGTTATCCCTGCAACTGGATATCTTTAAAACCCTCTATGATGTGGAGGCTATTGCACAATTTCAACAGGAAGTTCTATCGATAATTGGGGAGGTGAGCGAAGATGTCCGGGACCGCATTATCCAACGGCTCAAAGAAGGTCGAGCTTTACGAGCATCTGTTACAGTCGCTTGACCAGCGGTTCAGCCCCCGGGGGGACAGGCCCTTGTTCCATGAATGGGTAAAAGGCGTTATTCTTGATGGGAGGCCATTCACCTTTGACCGTCACGAGTACCTGATTGAACCCTTTCACGATGACCATCCTGACGTAGTGGAGATGAAGGCGGCTCAGCTTGGCCTGACCTCCAAGGCCATGCTCAAGGCCCTCTACGGGGCCAGATACAAGGGTTATAAGGGGATACTATACCTATTCCCCTCCCGGTCCGATGTCCTGGATTTTTCCAAGGGCCGGATCTCCCCCTTGATCGAAGACAACCCGGATTTGATCGGCCAATGGGTCAAGGAGACCGATGCCGCAGGGATCAAACGGGTCTGGAATACCTTTCTTTACCTTCGAGGGATGCAATCTCGGGTTGGGTTGAAGTCTATCCCGGTTGACCTTGTTATCTTTGATGAGTTGGACGAGGCGCCTCAGAATATGATTGATATGGCCATGGAGCGGATGGGCCATTCGGAGTTCAGGGAAACCCTTAAACTCTCCAACCCGACCTTACCGGATTACGGTATAGACAAGGCCTTTCAGGAAACGGATCAAAGGTACTGGCACCTGAAGTGCCCGGCCTGCGGGTACTATACCTGCCTGGAGGAGACCTTTCCGGATTGCCTTTTGGAGACAGATGGCCGGGTAATCCGGGCTTGTATGAGATGCAGTTCCAAGTTAAACCCATCCCTCGGGGAATGGATAGCAAAACATCCATCGATCACCGATAAAAGAGGCTACCACTATTCTCAGCTTTTTTCCCATTTTGTGGACCCGGGGGATATCCTCCATCAATATCGGACCACAAACAACCTGGCTGACTTTTATAACCTCAAAATCGGGATACCCTATGTGGAGGCCGAGAACCGTTTGACCGTCCAGG